>NZ_JALIGG010000056.1:0-584172 GCF_024764965.1 Scandinavium tedordense
TTTGGCCATGGTGCGTGCGCTGAACAAAATGACGAAGGCAGGTATGCCAGAAAGTGTACGTATCGGCTGAGAGCCGGAGCTGTTACAGGGGAAACTCGCCTCAAATCTGATTTATTCAACAAAGCCGTCGGTATTCTCAATACCGGCGCGCGGATGATAGGGTCAGTCAGCCTGTGGAGGATCTTTATCTGACAATGCTTGCCATGAGGTGGGGATATACACCCTCCCATAGACACCAAGAAAAGGTTAAGACACATCATTCTCAAGCTATCTACATATGCTACTAGCTCATGTGAAAGTTCTCATCATTCAAAAAAAATCACAAAAAAGTTGATCACTGTATAAGGCTAGCGTCTTGGTTTGAGCAATCCCCACCCCAACGGTCAGATGCGTGCGCTGCAAAACCGTCGCTCTGATTTCACGGCCAAATTCGGTCAGGTCGCGGCAATTTCGCACCCCGGTCAGGTCACAAAATACCTCATCAATGGAATAGATTTCGCAGCGCGGTAGCATCTCCTCGAGAGTGCTCATCACCCGGTTGGACATGTCCGCGTAAAGCTCATAGTTACTGCTAAAGCACACCACGCCGTGGCGCCTGAACGCGTCTTTTTGTTTGAAATACGGTTCACCCATTTTTACAAAGGGTTTGGCTTCGGCAGAGCGTGCAATCACGCAGCCGTCATTGTTGGATAAAACGACCACCGGCTTTCCCTTCAGATCCGGGCGAAATACGGTCTCACAGGAAGCATAAAATGAATTCACATCACACAGCGCAAACATGTCAGCACGCAGACTTCACGATGTAGGTGACGACACCGAACACTTCCAGGCAGTCTTCGCTGCCAATCATAATCGGTCGGTAGGCGGCATTCTCCGGTTTGAGCATGACGATGGGATGCAGCTGCAGGCGCTTCACCGTAAATTCGCCGTCGACCGCAGCGATGACGATGTCACCGTGTTCGGCCTTACGAGAGCTGTCCACCACCAGCAAATCACCCTCGCCGATCCCGGCATCCATCATTGAATCACCAGATGATTTCACAAAATAGGTCGCGCTCGGGTGCTGAATCATCAATTCATTCAGGTCGATACGCTGCTCAACGTAATCCTGTGCCGGGCTGGGAAAGCCGCATGGGACGTGGTCTCCAAAGAGAGGTAACGCCACAATTTGGCGCAATTCGCCAGGTGTGAAAAACTGCATAATAATCACCATCAATGATAACTGTATATATATACAGTATTATATGTTGATGACAAAGATCAAGCAGGATCCGCTGATAACGCAGCTCTACGGCCGCAACCGCAAGGTGACAGCAGGCTACGATTCATATACGCTTTGTATATGTTTCATATATAGAGTGTCGCTTTATGGGTATCGTTAAAATCTCCGACCTGCTGCATGAAGACATCCGTGATGCCAGCAAGGCCATGTCACGGTCGGTGAATGCGCAGGCCGAATACTGGATCCGTCTCGGGATGATGAGCGAGCTGTACCCGGATCTTAACTACCAGCAAATCAAAATGATGATGCTGAAATCTGGATCCGATCGACTACTGGAGGTGATCAATGCCATCAATTCTCATTAAAACTGCCGATGAACTCGCACGCCAGCGTCATGCGGGCGAGCTGTTAGCCTCTGTGTTTGCCATGCTGGATGACTTTATTCAGCCCGGCATTAGCACCATGGATATCAATAATCGCACCGAAGATTTTATCGTCAATCAACTGCAATCCCGGCCGGCCAGTAAAGGACAATACGATTTCCCGTACGTGCTGAATACCTCGGTGAATGAAGTGGTGTGTCACGGGATCCCGAAAGAGTCGGAACACCTGAAATCCGGCGCTATCGTGAACGTCGATATCACTCTGGAAAAAGACGGCATGATCGCGGACTCCAGCAAAATGTACCTGATTGGTGACGTTTCGCCGCTGGCCCGTCGGCTGGTGAACAAAACCTACGAAGCGATGTGGAAAGGCATCAAAGCAGTGAAGCCCGGTGCGACGCTGGGCGATATTGGGCACGCCATTCAGACGTATGCGGAAAGCAACGGTTATAGCGTGGTGCGGGAATACTGTGGGCATGGCATTGGCAAAGAGATGCACGAAGAGCCGCAGGTGCTGCACTACGGTAAACCCGGTACGGGCGAGGTGCTGCGTGAGGGAATGGTGTTTACCATCGAACCGATGATTAACCAGGGCGACAGCAAAATCAAAACCAAAAAGGACGGTTGGACGGTTATCACTCGCGACAAAAAATTATCGGCGCAGTGGGAGCACACCATCGCCGTGACCGCTGACGGTTATGAAGTACTGACCCTGCGTAAAGACGAAACGATCCCGTCGTAATGCGAGTGCCCGATGGCGCAATGCTTATCGGGCCAACACAGATCGAACCTAAGTACACCGCAGAACCCAACGTTAGCCCGTACAAACGCCGGGCCGCCGGGCATTTTACGCATCCATCTCTTCAAACACCTGTTGTGCCAGGTGCAGCGTCGCGTTGGCCGCCGGAAGACCGCAATACAGCGCCGAATGCATGATGAGCTCTTTGAGTTCATCACGCGTAACGCCGTTATTGAATGCCGCACGCAAGTGCATTTTCAGCTCGGCCTCGCGGTTGAGCGCAATGAGCATCGCGATGGTAATCATGCTGCGCGTGTGGTGGCTCAAGCCCGGACGGGTCCAGGTTTCGCCCCACGCATAGCGGGTAATAAAATTCTGAAACTCTTCGTTCAGCGGCGACAGGTTATCCAGCGTGCGATCTACGTGCGCGTCACCAAGCACCTTGCGACGCACATCCATACCCTGCTGATAACGTGCTTCATCGTCCATGCATTACCCCCGGAAATAGCTCAACACCACAGAGGCAAACTCATCTGCGGCTTCAACGTTAGAAAGATGCGATGCGGGCAGCGTCACGCACTGGCTACCGGCGATATTTTTATGCAGGAAATCGGCATCTACCAGCGTGGTCACCGGATCATATTCCCCGGCGATAATCAGCACCGGCGCGGTAATGGCGCTGACTTCAGCGCGTAAATCTGCCGCGGCCAGCGCCTCGCAACCTTCAGCGTAGCCTTCCGGATCCATGTGCGTCAGCTCGTGTACCAGTTGCTCCACTACTTCCGGAGAATGCTGGCGAAACGCCGGGGTGAACCAGCGGTCAGCCGTACCTGCTGCCACAACGTCCATGCCTTCCTGACGCACGGCGCGCGCACGCGCAAGCCAGCTGGCTTGATCGCCGATTTTTGCCGCCGTGTTCGCCACGGCAAAACCATAAAAACGTTCCGGCGCAAAACGTGCCAGCCACAGCCCTGTCAGGCCACCGACAGAAATCCCGCAGAAGCAGGCCTTGTCGATATTCAGGTGATCGAGCAGCGCAATCACATTCTCGCCCAGCTGCGCAAGCGTCACTTTACCGCGCTTGGTGGTTTGCCCATGGCCGTGGGTGTCATAGCGCAGCACGCGAAAATGTGCGCTCAGCGCCTGAATCTGCGGCTGCCACAGCGACAGCGACGTGCCCATCGAGTTCGAGAGCACCAGAACCGGCGCGTTTTCCGGGCCATCAATCTGATAGTGAAGCGTCATGACGTTGCTCCTGATATCGCGTCAGAACCTGACGCACAAAATGATCGGCGCTGCCGGTGGCCCGCGACGGGTCCAGTAGCGTATGTAATTCAGTGGAGGTGAACCAGGCGGTGATACGCGAATCGGCTTCCAGCAGCTGCAACAGCGGGCGTTTTTGGTCCAGCGCCGCGTGACAAAGTGTCTCCACGAGATGGTGCGCGTCCTGTTTGCCCAGATGTTTCGCCAGCGCCAGAGTTACCGATTCCGCCATAATCAGCCCGTGAGTGATATCCAGGTCGGCGCGCATTTTGGCGGCGTCCACCTGCATCCCACGCACCAGCTGTTCGCTCTGAACGATAGCCGCGCCGGTCAGCATCAGCAATTCGGGCAGCACTTCCCATTCCGCCTGCCAGCCGCCGAGCGCCCTTTCATGCTGCTGAATAAGACCGGCGTACAGCGTTGCCATCAGGCCCGGCGTTCGCTGGGCGGCGGTGAGAATAGCTGCGCAGCCAATCGGATTACGTTTGTGCGGCATAGTCGACGATCCGCCGCGCCCTGGGGCCGTCGGCTCGCAGACTTCCGCCACTTCGGTTTGCATCAGCAGTGAAAAATCGTTGGCGAATTTACCGAGCGTGCCGCACACGCCCGCGTACCCGTGCCCCACCTCGAGGAACCGATCACGTTGACTGTGCCACGGTGTATCCGGCTGCGTGAGGTGTAATTCCTGCGCTAACGCCTGCGCCACCGCCGGACCGCGCTCGTTGAGTGAGGCCAGAGTGCCCGCCGCGCCGCCAAACTGAAGCGTCAAAACGCGAGACTGCATTTCACGCAGGCGCCGCTGCCAGCGTAGTAGCGCATCCAGCGTTCCGGCGAGTTTGAGACCAAAAGTGACAGGCAACGCGTGCTGCATCCAGGTGCGGCCCGGCATCACCGTCTGGCGATGGATTTCAGTTTGTTCGGCCAGCGTCGACAACAGCCGCGTCAGCATCGCGTCCGTTTCACGCAACGCATTACGCAGTTGCAGCACAAAACCGGTGTCGATGGCATCCTGGCTGGTTGCGCCCCAGTGCACGTAGCGGGCCGCATTTTCATCACGCATCTTCACCTGTGCGGTGAGCTGTTTGACCAGCGGGATTGCCAGATTGCCCGCGCTGGCAGCAGCATCAGCCAATGCCAGCAGGTCAATATTCTTTACCTGACAGGCGGCTTCAATGGCCGCCACCGCCTCCTGCGGGATAACGCCGCAGCGCGCTTCAGCCCGCGCCAGTGCGGCTTCAAAATCGAGCATCCCCTGCACGGTGTTCGCATCGCTAAACATGGCCGTCAGCGCACTGCCGCGCAACAACGGGGTCAACACATCCATTCCGGCTCCTTAAACCCGTTCAATAATCAGCGCAATCCCCTGCCCAACGCCGATACACATGGTGCACAGCGCGTAGCGCCCACCGGTGCGTTTCAGCTGATACGCGGCGGTCATCGCCAGTCGTCCACCGGACGCACCGAGCGGATGTCCCAGCGCAATCGCCCCACCGTTCGGGTTGACGTGGGCCGCATCGTCCGCCAGCCCCAGCGAACGCGTCACCGCTAACGCCTGGGCGGCAAAGGCTTCATTCAGTTCTATCACATCCATCTGGTCGAGCGTCAATCCGGTCTGTGCCAGCACTTTGTGTACAGCCGGAGACGGGCCAAACCCCATTATTCGTGGTGCCAGGCCCGCCGTCGCCACGCCAACTACGCGCGCCAGTGGCTGTAAATCATAGGCAATTAACGCCTGTTCGCTTGCCAGCAGCAACGCACATGCCCCGTCGTTCACACCGGAAGCATTACCCGCCGTGACGCTGCCGTCAGCCCGCACCACCCCTTTCAGTTTAGCCAGTGATTCCAGCGAGGTGCTGCGCGGGTGCTCATCGCGCGCAAAATTCAGCGCATCGCCTTTACGCTGCGGCACCGATACGGCGATGAGTTCGTCGTCAAACAGGCCTTTTTCCTGCGCCAGTGCGGTTCGCTGCTGACTACGGAGCGCAAACGCATCCTGATCAGCACGAGAAATACCGAACTCATCCGCCACGTTTTCCGCCGTTTCCGGCATCGAATCTACACCGTACAACGCTTTCATCAACGGGTTGATAAAACGCCAGCCGAGGGTGGTATCTTCCATTTTCATGCTGCGGCTAAACGCGCTTTCGGCTTTGCCCATCACAAACGGCGCGCGGGACATGCTTTCCACGCCACCGGCTACCATCAGCTGCGTTTCCCCACTTTTAATAGCGCGCGCCGCTATGCCTATCGCATCCAGGCTCGAACCGCAAAGGCGGTTTACGGTGCTGCCCGGCACGCTTTCCGGTAGGCCAGCCAGCAGCAGTGCCATGCGCGCCACGTTGCGATTGTCTTCCCCGGCCTGGTTGGCACAGCCGTAAATCACGTCGTCGATACGCGCCGGATCCAGCCCCGGATTGCGTTCCAGCAGCGCTTTCAGCGGCAGTGCAGCTAAATCGTCAGCTCGCACCGTTGAGAGCGTACCACCAAAGCGACCAAAGGGTGTGCGCACTGCGTCGCAGATAAATGCCTGATTCATCGTCATTCCTTACGCGCTCTGCGCCAGTTGGCTGAAGGTCAGTTTCACCGGCGTGAGTCGCTGCAACTCTTCAAACGAGAGGCCGTTGAAAATTTCACGCACCACCGGGCCGTCAGGTGTGATATCAATCACCGCCAGGTCAGTATAAATGCGACTGACGCAGCCAATACCGGTCAGCGGATAACTGCAGCTATTCACCAGTTTGCACTCGCCATCGCGAGTCAGGTGATCCATCATCACGAACACCTGGCGTGCGCCAATGGCAAGATCCATCGCCCCGCCGACTGCCGGGATCGCATCCGGGGCACCGGTGCTCCAGTTAGCGAGATCGCCGCTGGCAGAAACCTGATACGCACCCAGCACGCAGATATCGAGATGACCGCCGCGCATCATCGCGAACGAGTCACCGTGATGGAAATAGCAACCACCGGGCAACAGCGTGACGTACTCCTTCCCGGCGTTGATCAGTTCCGGATCCTCTTCCCCTTTCTGCGGCTTTGGCCCCATACCAAGCAGCCCATTTTCGCTGTGCAGGAAGATCTCTTTATCCGCCGGAAGATAGTTGGCGATGCGGGTCGGCAGGCCGATACCCAGATTCACATACGCGCCTTCAGGAATATCTTGGGCCACGCGTTTCGCCATTTCGTCACGGGTCAATTTTTGCATCAGGTTCTCCTCAGGCGCTTTTTGCCGCGGTCAGGTTAGCCAGCGAAAACACGCGCTGAACGAAGATCCCCGGCGTTACCACGTTTTCCGGGTCAAGTTCACCAAGCGGCACAATGTCCGACACTTCCGCCACGGTGATTTTTGCCGCGGTCGCCATGATCGGCCCAAAGTTGCGCGCCGCTTTGCGATAAATCAGATTGCCCCAGCGATCCGCCTGATGGGCTTTGATCAACGCGAAATCCGCGTGGATCGGATATTCGAGCACATAATGACGGCCGTCGATTTCACGCGTCTCTTTGCCTTCCGCCAGCGGCGTACCGTAACCGGTTGGCGTAAACACCGCGCCAAGCCCGGCCCCAGCAGCCTGAATGCGCGCCGCCAGATTGCCCTGCGGCACCAGTTCCAGCTCTACTTTCCCACGGCGATAAAGATCATCAAAAATCTGCGAATCCACCTGGCGCGGGAAGGAGCAGATCATTTTGCGCACCCGCCCGGCTTTCAGTAGCGCAGCCAAGCCTACTTCACCGTTTCCGGCGTTGTTATTAATGATGGTGAGGTCGCGGGCGCCCTGTTCTATCAGGGCATCAATCAGAAAGGTAGGCTGTCCGGCGGGGCCAAAACCGCCAATCATGATGGTGGCACCATCGGGGATCCCGGCGATGGCCTGTTCCGGCGTCGGGACGCTTTTATCAATCATCAGGTCGCTCCTTGTTGTGCGGTTATCGCACTTATATGCGTTGTTCGCACAAAATGTGACCCGCTTAACGATGTTGGTCAAGGGCGATAATCGAAATATGGTGCGATTATCGAACATCCTGTATGTTTGTTTTCAGAATGTGATCAGTGGCAAATCCGGAGACAACAATATGACCAAACATCCTGACGATGTGCTGAACGGTGAAAGCGATCCGTTCAAGGGTGACCCGAATTATATGGCTTCGCTGGCGCGTGGTCTGGAAGTGATTCAGGCATTTACCCCGCAGCGCCCGGTGCTGTCGATTTCGCAAATCAGCCAGAAAACCGGCATTCCGCGGGCGGCGGTACGACGCTGCCTGTACACCCTCGGAAAGCTGGGGTTTGTGTACGCCGAGGACGGAAAAAATTTCCAGCTGCGTCCTCGCATTCTGTCGCTCGGGCACGCCTGGCTGGCCTCTACACCGCTAGCCCGCTCCGCGCAGCCGGTGTTAAAACATCTGAGTGAAATGCTGAACGAATCCTGCTCCATCGCCACGCTCGACGGCGACGATATTCTTTATATTGCGCGGGCATCGAGTTCCCGAATCATGACTATCGATTTGGATATCGGCAGTCGCTTGCCCGCCTGGGCGACGTCAATGGGGCGCGTGCTGTTGAGCCACCAACCGGAAGAGAAACTGAACGATATGCTGGCGCGGGTAACGATGATCCGTTACACGCCGCAAACGGTGGATTCAGTGAGCAAACTCCGCACAGAGCTGAAGCGCGTGCGCCAACAGGGCTACGCGCTGAATGATCAGGAGCTGGAAATGGGGTTACGATCGCTGGCGGTGCCGCTGTTTAACCCGCAGGGACATTGTGTTGCGGCACTGAACGTCGGGGTCCATGCAGGCCAGGTTTCTGCCAATGAAATGGTCGCTCGGGTGTTGCCAGAACTGCAGAAAGCGGCGAAGGAATTAACGCTGTTGCTGCGTTAGCGGCTGCGTTTGGCGTGACGTTCCCAGTTTTCCTGCTTCGCCTGTTCGGATTTCTTTAATGCCACATAACACGCCCCGCTGCCGCCGTGATGTGGCAGTGCGCTACAAAACGCCTGAACGTCGTCAAATTCTGTCAACCAGCGCGCCAGATAGCTCCGAATCACATTGGCGTGGGAGTTGTCCGCTTTACCTTTGCCATGAATAATCAGCACGTTTCTCAGTCCGTCTTTATGCGCCTGACGGATAAACGCAAACAGCTGCTGTCGACACTGCTCGACCGGCTGGCGCAATAGCGTCAGGCTCGCCTGTTGGCTGTATTTTCCTAAGCGCAATTTATCCAGAACGCCTGTTTGTAGCCCGTCGCGCTTGAACTCCAGCGGTATGCCGAGCGGCACGAGATCGAGGAAACCGGTGGTCAGGAAATTATCGTGCTGGAGCGTATCGAAATGCTGCGGCGTGCGGGTGTTGCGGCTGGGCTGCCAGTGCACGTCATCATTGTGCTTCAGCGGCTGAACATCTTCCATGGCGTCAAGAAACAGAAATTTGTCGTCAGGGTTCATCTTCACCTCCTCCCAGTGCTGCGACGGCTGAAAAGCTACTATAGCCGCGCCCAGCCCCGTGCTCAACGCGTTTTGGGATTCTGGAAACTGATTGCTGAAAGAATATATTCAGAGGTGAACGTTAACCGAATGGGGAATAGGGATACTTAACCCCCACTTAAATAGTATTAACGCGCGGTACAATGAAACAACAATGTTAAAAAATCGTGAAATCTATCACCTAAAAGTACTGGTAATTTAATTTAAATTCGCTATAACTATAATACCTGCATAGGGGAGCCAATTGCAGGAACACGTTATGGAAATATTGCTGTGTATACTGTGGGATCTGGCGGATGTCGGCAGATCCTGTTTTTTTATTGCGGCGACAACAGTCACCTTTGAAATAATTACCGACACCATTAACGTCATAAATTCATTAGCAAAATAAGTACCTGCTCGGGTTAACCATTTCGCCGTACACGTGTTGACACGCGCTTTCCACCATGGTCCGCGGCAGTCATCAAAGTCTGTTCATTCAGAATAAACCGCTGCGTTTTATCTATTTTGAAACGATGCTTAAATAATAACCCTCATCACTTAAGAATATATTTTTATAGCATCCGATTGCATTTCCCCTCACGCACTGAAATAACCTCTCCGATAAATAACCACGGAATTTTTCGATTACTTTTTACGCGTAAAAACCTCTTCTCATTGTTAATGGAGAACGCGTCTGTTTTTGGAGATGGTTGCGCAGACGACTGGCATGGTATCGTCCTCCCATTGCGCTCGGGATTTTCTCGCGGCTAAACTAAGGAAACATGATGCTGAGATTGCTGGAAGATAAGATCACGACGCCGCTCGGGGCACTGTGGATCCTGTGTGATGAGCAGTTCAACCTGCGGGCCGTCGAGTGGGACGAACACAGCGACCGTATGGGCTATCTGCTTGATCTTCATTACCACGCCGAGGGCTATGAGCGCGTAGCGTCCAGTAATCCCAACGGTTTAAGCAAAAAGATGCAGACCTACTTCGAGGGCGATCTCAGCGTGATTGATGACCTGCCAAGCGCGACTGCGGGCACGCCTTTTCAGCGAGAAGTGTGGCAGGCGCTACGTTCCATTCCCTGCGGCCAGGTCATGCACTACGGTGAGCTGGCCGAACAGCTTGGCCGACCTGGTGCGGCACGCGCGGTGGGCGCGGCTAATGGTTCAAATCCAGTCAGTATTGTGGTGCCCTGTCACCGTGTGATTGGCCGTAACGGCACCCTGACCGGATATGCCGGTGGTGTGCAGCGCAAAGAATGGCTTCTGCGCCATGAAGGCTATCTGCTGCTTTGATTTTTAGTGCTTTTCTGGAGTGATTGCGCAATTTATTAATAAATCGCTCCAGTTTAAACCCATAGATTTCAGAGAGATATAATCTTCAGACTATTTCCCTTGCTTATATTGCGTGAATAGGGTTTTCGAGACTTACCTGCTCAACAAAAAGATGTTAAAATTGACCAATATCAATTAAAGCCTGAGCAAATCTATGATCCCGGAAAAGCGAATTATTCGACGCATCCAGTCTGGCGGTTGTGCTATCCACTGCCAGGATTGCAGCATCAGCCAGCTCTGTATTCCGTTCACTCTGAATGAACATGAGCTCGATCAGCTTGATAATATCATCGAGCGCAAGAAGCCCATCCAGAAGGGGCAGACCCTGTTCAAAGCGGGCGACGAGCTGAAATCTCTGTATGCCATCCGCTCCGGGACCATCAAAAGCTACACCATCACCGAACAAGGTGATGAGCAAATCACCGGCTTCCATCTGGCGGGCGATTTAGTAGGTTTTGACGCCATTGGTACCGGCCATCACCCGAGCTTTGCTCAGGCGCTGGAAACCTCTATGGTTTGCGAAATCCCGTTTGAAACACTGGATGACCTCTCCGGTAAGATGCCAAACCTGCGTCAGCAGATGATGCGTCTGATGAGCGGCGAAATCAAAGGCGACCAGGACATGATCCTGCTGCTGTCTAAGAAAAACGCGGAAGAGCGCCTGGCAGCGTTTATCTATAACCTCTCCCGTCGTTTCGCCGAACGGGGTTTCTCGCCGCGTGAATTCCGTCTGACCATGACCCGTGGCGACATCGGTAACTATCTCGGTTTGACGGTGGAAACCATCAGCCGTCTGCTGGGTCGTTTCCAGAAAAGCGGCATGCTGGCCGTTAAAGGGAAGTACATTACCATCGAAAATAGCGATGCGCTGGCGGTCCTCGCTGGCCACGCCCGTAACGTCGCCTGATTCTTCTCTTTCCTTTCGCCGGATCGTTAAATTTTCCTGATTTATTGATCTGGCGAAGGTTCTCCCCTGTTTCAATCACTCCGGATGGGTTATCTTTTAGTTACAGACTGTGGTGACAGTTGTAAGGAGACCCTGTATGGCAAAGTATCAAAATATGTTGGTAGCCATCGATCCTAACCAGGACGATCAACCCGCATTACGGCGCGCTGTTTACCTTCATCAACGGATTGGTGGATCGATTAAAGCCTTTTTGCCGATCTATGATTTTTCCTACGAGATGACCACCCTTCTGTCGCCTGACGAGCGTACCGCGATGCGTCAGGGCGTCATCAGCCAACGAACCGCCTGGATCCGCGAGCAGGCAAAATTTTACCTGGATGCCGGTGTACCGATTGACATTAAGGTCGTCTGGCATAACCGTCCTTTTGAAGCCATCATTCAGGAAATCATGAGCAACGGGCACGATTTGTTGCTCAAGATGGCGCATCAGCACGACAAACTGGAAGCGGTGATTTTCACCCCAACCGACTGGCATCTGCTGAGAAAATGCCCGTGTCCGGTCTGGATGGTGAAAGACCAACCGTGGCCGGAAGGTGGTAGAGCGATTGTGGCGGTTAATCTCGCCAGCGAAGAGGAATATCACAACGCCCTCAACGATAAGCTGGTTCGTGAAACCCTCCAGCTCGCCGATCAGATTAACCACACCGAAGTGCATCTGGTTGGCGCGTATCCGGTTACCCCTATCAATATTGCAATCGAGCTGCCTGATTTTGACCCGAGCGTGTATAACGACGCGATTCGCGGCCAACATCTGCTGGCAATGAAGTCATTACGTCAGAAATACAGTATTTCGGAAGAGATGACCCACGTCGAAAAAGGCCTGCCGGAGGAAGTTATCCCGGATTTGGCGGAGCATTTGCAAGCGGGGATTGTGGTGCTCGGCACCGTAGGACGCACCGGATTGTCTGCGGCGTTCCTCGGCAATACGGCAGAACAAGTGATTGACCATCTGCGCTGCGATTTGCTGGCACTGAAACCGGATCAGTATCAGACGCCGGTCGAACTGGACGATGAAGACGACGATTAAGCGTTAGCCGCTAATAAAAAACCCGATGAGGACACTCACCGGGTTTTTTTATAGCTGACGTCAGGATCAATGGATACCCATGCGCCAGGCGTAGTCGATCTCTTCTTTCAGTTCGAGGGAAGAAAGCGCCATCAGGTCGGCAAACTCCAGCTCCAACTGTTTAACGCGTTTCAGATATTGCGCAGGGGTTAACGGGTTTGTATCGCGACGCAGAAATTCGACGGCCAGCTGCTTAGGGTTTAATTCGGTATCCATGACATCCTCTTTTACGTTGAAAACCGATTCAGTATAGCACTTGGTCTTGATTGTTTTTTGACCAAAAGCAACACTGGCATGAATATAAACCTCATCTTTTAAGCGGTTTTCCTGCAGTTTCTTTAGCTTTCAGCACGGTAAGGAAGGTGATCAATGCCGCACCCATCACGTAATACGCCGGGGAAAATCGATCGCCGGTGGCCCCAATCAGCCATACCGAGAACCACGGTGTGATGCCGCCAAAGAACGCCACCGCAAAGTTATAGGCGATGGATAAACCGCCGTAGCGCACGCTGGTCGGGAACAGCTCGGCCATGGCCGCGCTGCACGCCCCATCAAACGCGGCAATAAACGCACCGAGCAGCAACATCGCCAGCACCGCCGAAAGCATATTCCCCTGCGCCATAACCACCATCGCCGGGTAGCTGAACAGAATAAACCCGGCGCATCCGGCCAGCATTAGCGGCTTGCGGCCGTATTTATCCGAAAGCCAGCCCATAAACGGCACCAGAACCGCAATGCCAAACAGGCCGATAGTAGTGATCGCGTAAGCGTTGAGCTTTGAGAAATGCAGTTCGGTGGAGAGATAGCCCGGCATAAAGGTTTGTAGCGTCCAGTGCCCAACCGCTTTGAGCACCACGAATCCCATGCAAAACAGCAGCGCGCCCCAAGCTTTCGTCACCGCAGCCCGCAGCGGCTTGCTTTCGGTTTTACCGCTTTGCACTACGGCCTTGAATTCCGGTGAATCCTCCAGATGCTGGCGCAGATATAGCCCCACCCAACCCAGTGGCCCGGCCACCAGGAACGGGATCCGCCAGCCCCAGTCGTTCATCGCGCTTTCGCCCAACGACGCCGTGAGCATAAATACCAGCCCCGAACCGGCGACAAAAGCCATAAAGCCAAAGTTGTCTATCCAGCAGGTAAAATAGCCGCGCCGTTCGTTCGGGGCATACTCTGCCAGATAGGTGGTGGCGCCAGAGCTTTCACCGCCCGCGGCAAAACCCTGAACCAAACGGGTAATCACCAATAGCACCGTCGCCGTGACGCCAATCTGATGGAATGTGGGCAACAAGCCCATAACAAACGTCGCACCAGAGGTCAGCAAAATCACCGTCGCCAGTACCTTCTGCCGCCCCACCCGATCGCCAAGCGAGCCGAAATACAGCCCACCTAATGGGCGCATGATAAACCCGGCACCAAAAACAGCGAACGATGACAGCAGCGCCACGCCCGGACTGTCGGCGTGGAAAAACTGCATACCGATAATTGCCGCCAGCGTGCCGTACAATCCGAAATCGAACCATTCGACGAAATGCCCCACGCCGGTGGCAAGCAGCACCTTGCGTAGCTTACGCGACACTGGAATTTCAGCTGCGGTCGATACCGCCTGCAGCGTCTCTGTTCTGTTCATCGTTCATCATCGCCTTTTTTGTTTCTATTATAGATATAGCTTTAATCATGATGAGCAAAATACGCCCAGCGTTCACGGCGTGAATTGTGATGTTGATCGACGCTGGCAAAGAATTTATCAGTCCCGATCACAGTTTAGACCCTGCAGAATTTTCATCGGCTATCCTCGTTTTCGGCCACGCCTCTGCTGAGCAAATAATGCGAAATTATTTATTAACAATTGCGCAATGCAATTTAACAGATCTATTATGCTCACCATTCACCAAATGGTTCATATGAAACTCATAAAAGTGATTATTGCGCCTCTCTGAAGGTATTTATTGCTTCATTCAAAAACCCATTCGCATTTAAGCGTTACGTATGGTTCATAACATGTGTGTATGGGTGTCGTTAAGGAGACAGAAATGGCAACTGGCAGTTCGCCACGCGGATTACCTCGGATCCTGCAGTGGCTTTTAGTGGTGCTTATGACCGTGATCGGCCTCGCCGTAGGTGGCCTCGGAGCCAAACTCGCGAGCGTAGGCGGGAGCTTGTACTTCGTCATCGCCGGTATCGTGATGCTGATTTCAGCATGGTTTATCGCTAAAAACCGTCGCAGCGGTCTTGTGCTTTATGCTGTGTTGTTCATTGCTTCTATTGTCTGGGCAATTAGCGATGCAGGCTGGGAGTTCTGGCCGCTGTTCTCACGCCTGTTCACCTTCGGCGTACTGGCGTTACTGGCTATCCTGCTCTGGCCTTTCCTCGGCCAACAGACCGCCACATGTAAAGCACCGGCCTTTGGCATCGCCGCGGTGCTGGTTGTTATTTTACTGGCCAGCGCAGGCGGCATGTTCCGTCCACAAATGCTCGTGACTGCCGACGAACCCGTTCCGGTGAAACCGGTCGCACCTGGCGAAGCGCAAAAAAACTGGGAGCACTGGGGCAATACCACCCACGGCGACCGCTTTGCCGCCCTTGATCAAATCAATAAACAAAACGTCAGCCAGCTTCAGGTAGCGTGGACCGCACATACTGGAGATATTCCGCTGAGCAATGGTTCCGGCGCGGAAGATCAGAATACGCCGCTGCAAGTGGGCGACACGCTGTTTGTCTGCACGCCTTACAGCAAAGTGTTGGCGCTGGACGTTGACTCCGGCAAAGAGAAGTGGCGCTATGATTCAAAAGCCACTGCGCCAAACTGGCAGCGCTGCCGTGGTCTCGGCTATTACGATCAGGCCGCTGCAACACCTGCGGCTAACGCAACGCCAGCAGCAGATTCGCAGCCTGCTGCCTGCCCGCGTCGCCTGTTTTTGCCAACCACTGACGCCCGTCTGATCGCCATTAACGCCGACACCGGCAAACTTTGTGAAGACTTTGGCACGAACGGAGTGGTGGATTTGAGCGTTGGCATGGGCGAAATCAAACCCGGTTACTACCAGCAAACCTCGACTCCATTGGTCGCCGGGAATGTTGTGGTGGTCGGCGGTCGCGTCGCGGATAACTTCTCGACCGGTGAACCACCGGGCGTGGTGCGCGCGTATGACGTTCACACTGGCAAACTGGCGTGGGCGTGGGATCCGGGCAATCCGAACCTGACCGGTGTTCCGCCTGAAGGCACAACCTATACCCGCGGTACGCCGAACGTCTGGTCAGCGATGTCTTATGACGCGAAGCTGAACCTGATTTATCTGCCAACCGGCAACGCAACCCCTGACTTCTTCGGCGGTCATCGCACGGCGCTTGACGATAAATACAGCTCATCTATCGTCGCCGTTGACGCAACCACCGGTCAGGTGCGCTGGCATTATCAAACCACCCATCACGACCTTTGGGACTTTGACCTGCCCTCGCAGCCTCTGCTGTACGATTTGCCAGACGGTAAAGGCGGCAGTACGCCAGTCCTGGTACAAACCTCCAAACAGGGCATGATCTTTATGCTCAACCGCGCAACGGGTAAACCTGTCGCCAAAGTGGAGGAGCGTCCGGTGCCTGCGGGGGATATAAAAGGTGAACGTTATTCCCCAACACAGCCGTACTCTGTAGGGATGCCGATGATCGGCAATCAAACCCTGAAAGAGTCCGACATGTGGGGCGCTACACCCATTGACCTGCTGCTGTGCCGCATTCAGTTTAAAGAGATGCGTCATCAGGGCGTCTTCACTCCCCCTGGCCTCGACCGTTCGCTGCAGTTCCCAGGCTCGCTCGGCGGGATGAACTGGGGTAGCGCGTCGGTGGATCCGAACAACGGCCTGATGTTCGTGAACGATATGCGTCTGGGCCTGGCGAACTATATGGTACCGCGCGCCAACGTGGCGAAAAATGCCAGCGGCATCGAGATGGGTATTGTGCCGATGGACGGTACGCCGTTCGGCGCAATGCGTGAACGCTTCCTGTCCCCGCTCGGCATTCCGTGCCAGAAACCACCGTTCGGAACGATGTCCGCCGTTGACCTGAAAAGTGGCAAGTTGGTGTGGCAGGTTCCGGTCGGTACGGTAGAAGACACCGGTCCGCTGGGTATTCGTATGCACCTGCCGATCCCGATCGGGATGCCGACGCTGGGAGCATCGCTGTCAACGCAGTCTGGTCTGCTGTTCTTCGCGGGCACGCAAGATTTCTACCTCCGCGCGTTCGATACCGCGAACGGAAAAGAAATCTGGAAATCCCGTCTGCCGGTGGGCAGTCAGTCCGGCCCTATGACCTACGTGTCACCGAAAACCGGGAAGCAGTACATCATCATTAACGCGGGCGGCGCGCGTCAGTCTCCGGACCGTGGCGATTACATCATCGCCTACGCGCTGCCAGACAAGGAATAATCTTCATGCAGTAACGAAAAAGGGACCAAAAGGTCCCTTTTTTATATTCGTTGTTGTGTCCGGCGGCGCAGGCTTGCCAGACCTACGCTGATATTACATTCGAATGTAGGCCAGTAAGCGAAGCCTCCGGGCATTTCGCGCAATCAAAACGTTTCCCAGTTATCCCCGCTCGCCAGTGCTGGACGCTGCGGGACATAGTTCGGACCGGAAGTGGGTTTCGGCTGACGTACTACGCCCGCGTGCTGCAAGCGGAACGCGCCCACGGCCTCGGTCAAGCGAGCGGCCTGCTCTTCCAGTGACCCTGCCGCCGCAGACGCTTCTTCCACCAGCGAGGCATTTTGCTGGGTGACATTATCCATTTCGGTGATGGCCTGGCTGACCTGCAAAATACCACGGCTCTGTTCGTCGGACGCCGCCGCAATTTCCAGCATAATGTCGGTCACGCGCTTCACCGCATCAACGATTTCACTCATGGTGCTGCCTGCCGCAACCACTTCGCCAGATCCGCGTTCAATCAGCGTCACGGATTCGCTGATCAACCCTTCAATCTCTTTCGCCGCCTGTGCGCTACGGCTCGCCAGCGTTCGCACTTCGCTGGCAACCACGGCGAATCCGCGTCCTTGTTCACCGGCGCGCGCTGCTTCTACCGCCGCGTTGAGCGCCAAAATATTGGTCTGGAACGCGATGCTGTTAATCACGGCGGTAATTTCAGAAATTTTCTTCGAGCTGCTGGAAATATTACCCATCGTCGATACTACGCCCGACACAATCTGCCCGCCGCGAGTGGCTTTCCCGGAGGCATCTTCCGCCAGTTTGGTGGCGTGATGCGCGTTGTCGGCGTTCTGTTTCACCGTTGCAGTCAGCTGTTCCATGCTGGCTGCCGTTTCTTCAATTGCCGCTGCCTGCTGCTCGGTGCGGGATGAGAGATCGGTGTTACCAGCCGAAATTTCGCTGGTACCGCGGTAAATTTCCTCAGCACCTTGACGTACGGTACCGACCGTTTGCGACAGCGCGTGCTGCATTTTCTGCAAATCGTGGCTGAGCTTGCCGATTTCACTTCGTCCGGTGGCTTCATCCGCCAGAGTTAAATCGCCATCGGCAATCTGTTCGATGCGATGCAGCGCACGGCGAAGCGGGTTGATAACAGTGCGGCGCAGCGCAACGAAAGTCAGCAGCGTCAACACCAGCGCCAGCGCAAACGCACCGACCATAAAGACCAGGCCGAGCTGGGTGCGGCTATGGGCCGATTCAGAGAGATGACGCGCGCGGTCGCTACGGATTTTAATCGCTTTCAACAGCACATCGTTATAGGCCGAATCCAGCAGGCGAGCGTGCTCGTTTTCATGGTTAATGATCGCTTCAAACATGCCGTTTTTGGCATATTTCAGCATCGGTTTCATGCCGTCGATATAAGCGTTGTAACGGGCGTTGATTTCGCCATCCAGCGCTTCGTCCGCAGGTGTTTTCACGTCACGGCTCACGTACTGCTTAAACCCTTCCTGTGACTGTTTGATTCGCAGTTCAGCCTCGGAAATATTGCGTTTCATATCATCCATCTCGGCAATACGACTAGCAGCCCCAGCGTGGATCAGGTTGATACGCGCAGTACGCAGGTGGTTTGAGCTGTTCGAGAGCCCCATTCGGACTTCTAACTCTTGCGTGACGTCGCTCTGGTCTCTATCGGCCTGCAACAGGAAATAGCCCGCAAGACCCGAGCTTAATGCGAACAGCAGCAGGATGCCGCCCAAAATGGAGGAGAACAGTGGAACGAGACGGATGTGATGTAAGAAACTGACTGTTTGCGACTTTTGCCCTGCGGCTGATTTGTCCATGGCTTATCGACTCTCTTATTGTAAGAGGCGTACCAAAACGCCCGTTAGATTGTCATCGGCCTGGCGGGGAGATTGCTTACGGGTAAAAGCGCCACATCGGTCACACTTTGGAAATTAAGCGGGGAAAAGCCAGCGGAATGGCTCCGCTGGCTTGCGCATCAGTTGTCGCCGAAATGGATAACGGTGCGGATTGACTTGCCTTCATGCATCAGATCAAACGCTTCGTTGATCTGGTCCAGCGGCATACGGTGGGTGATGAACGGGTCGAGATTAATTTTACCAACCATCGCATCTTCAACCATGCCCGGCAGTTGGGTACGCCCTTTCACGCCGCCAAACGCCGAACCGCGCCACACGCGACCGGTCACCAGCTGGAACGGTCGGGTTTTGATTTCCTGACCTGCACCGGCCACGCCGATAATCACGCTTTCGCCCCAGCCTTTGTGGCAGCATTCCAGCGCCGCACGCATCACGTTCACGTTGCCGATGCACTCGAAGCTAAAATCCACACCACCGTCGGTCAGTTCGACGATAACGTCCTGCACCGGTTTGTCACTGTCATTCGGATTGATGAAATCAGTCGCGCCCATTTCACCAGCCAGTTTGAATTTCTCTGGGTTGGTGTCAACCGCAATAATGCGCCCGGCCTTTGCCTGAACCGCGCCCTGAATAACCGCCAGACCGATACCACCAAGGCCAAATACCGCCACGGTGTCGCCTTCTTTCACTTTCGCCGTGTTATGCACCGCGCCGATACCGGTGGTCACGCCGCAGCCCAGCAGACATACTTTATCCAGCGGCGCCTGCGGGTTTACTTTCGCCAGCGAGATTTCAGCCACTACCGTGTACTCGCTGAAGGTGCTGGTGCCCATGTAGTGGTAAATCGGTTCGCCGTTATAAGAGAAACGCGTGGTGCCATCAGGCATCAGACCTTTACCCTGCGTGGCGCGAACGGCCTGGCAAAGGTTGGTTTTACCGGATTTACAGAACTTACACTCGCGACATTCCGCGGTGTACAGCGGGATAACGTGGTCGCCCGGCTTCAGGCTGCTTACGCCTTCACCGACTTCAACCACTACACCGCCACCTTCATGCCCGAGCACCGCCGGGAAGACGCCTTCCGGATCGTCACCCGACAGCGTGAACGCATCGGTGTGGCATACGCCGGTATGGGTAATTTTGACCAATACTTCGCCCTTCTTCGGCGGCGCCACGTCAATTTCGACAATTTTCAGCGGCTGGCCTGGACCAAACGCAACTGCAGCACGTGATTTCATTCCGTCTCTTACCTTGTTGTCAGTTATTTTAAATACGATCGTAGCAGATGACCGACTTCCGCCATGCGAGCGGCGCGCTGATCGGCGGTGGTTTCGCCCGTCACCAACTCGTCTTTAAGATGCATTTCGATCATTTCGCCCATCAAGCCGTTGGCGGCCCCACGCACGGCGGCAATCTGTTGCAGGATGCTCAGGCACGGTTCGCCGGACTCCAGCGCCCGCTCAAGTGCATCGACTTGCCCGCGAATACGACGCACGCGCGTCAGAGCGCGCTTTTTATCTTCAGGTGAATGCGGCATAGGCCCTCTTATACTGTAGGGGGGTATAGTAACTTTTTTAACATCTGTCTGTATACATTAACTTTTATAAGGTTATCTGAACTCTTAATTGAAATGGCAAAGCCAATTTCGTGACTTGAAACAGGGTGCGTTAATTGTTTTTAACTATCAATAACAGGCTTATCAATCGATAAAAAAATGAAACCAAAAATAAAATTTGTCCTTACATGGAAAAATGTAACTCTTTGGTTATATTTAAAAAACATTTCTGAAAACAAGCAGATGTGAAGATTATGGCAGTGGTTCGACGTTGGAGGGTGCGCTGGACTATATGGATAAATTTGAGTTTTGGTTCAACACCGTTGCGCCATAAAATAATTTCCCGGCAGCTTCCGCGCCGCTGGGATGTAACTTCAGGTGATCATATGCGGATTCGACACACAATTTTGCCTTGTATTTTATGCCTTGCTTCAGCTTATGTTTCTGCGGCTGAAGATCATGCCCCCGATGCGGCACAAGCCAATAATCCTCTGGCGAATATGACTGCATTTAATATGCAAAACTATTACATCGGAGATGTCAGCGGTACTGACAAAGATGCGAATCAATTCTGGTTCCGTTATGCACAGCCTTTTTCATTAGGCGATAGCAAGTGGCTGTTACGCGGTTCATTACCCGTTAATACCTATCCTGTCGCGCCATCAGGCGGACATAAAACAGGTTTAGGCGATCTCAATTTATTTGCCTCATGGCTCATTGATACCGGAAATCCCGCGGTGAGTTTTGGTTTTGGCCCACAAATCACGGCCCCAACAGCAACTGAAAATGCTCTCGGGACCGAAAAGTGGTCCGCTGGTCTGGTCAACGTTCTTTTCAATGCCAGTTCGCCAAAATTCCAGTACGGTTATTTGGCTTCATGGCAACACAGTTTTGCGGGAGAAGATGACCGCAGCGACGTAAATCTTGGCACATTTCAGCCATTTTTATTCTATCAGTTAGGCGGCGGCACTTACCTAAGAGCAGCACCTATTTGGGTCTACAACTTCCAGAATGATAGCTACAGTGTTCCTCTGGGAGTAGGTATTGGACAGGTCATCAAACAGGAGAAAACCGTCTACAACGTATTTGTTGAGCCTCAAGGTTCGGTTGCAGACCACGGTCCAGGCCAACCTCGCTGGCAGATTTTCTTCGGTTTAAATCTCCAGTTCCTCAATTAAACACGTGTAGATTTAAAGCCCCAGTAGGACTTCATAATATTGCGCAGCGTCAACTCTGAGACCATCAGAGAAGACGCTCCGAATTCTGGAAAAAGAATGAATACCTTATTCTCTTCAAACTTCACAACCCGCCACCAATGCTCGAGGTAATACAACCAGTTCATATGCCCACCAAATTCAATCTTCTTATTGTTTATTTTTAGATTTTTGGGCATCCCTCGTCCACAAGTATCCTCCTAAAGTGCAAGGTTATTGGTAGTATTATGAAACGAATCAAGAAAAAAGCGCTTCATTGAATACCTGCTACCGACGCGATTTATCAACCGCGGACTCCCGTTCAGCATACACAACCCAATAGCGGCGCGGGAATTGGGTGCCTGCATCAAAAAACTCATAAAAAAGGCTCGCCAAAGCGAGCCATTATAGAATGATCTCATAAGTATTACGGTGATTAACAGCTAATCACTGAAACTCGGGATCTGGTTTTTTCGTTATTCGATTACGGATGTCACGTCGAACAATCTCAATTGCCCACATCCAAAGGATATGCCCGAGCGTCTCCGAGAGAAGCTCATCAAAAGGCAATTGCCATAATGGCGGAGCCCAATGAAATACTGGCAACATTACACCATGAAACCCAATGGTAACGAGTATGGCAAAAGCAGCGCCCTGCCATAGTTTAATTGCCGGGAATACTTCTGCAACGAGGCAATAAAACATAGCAAAAACGATAGAGAACATATGATGGATACCTGCCACTCCCCAGTTCACGACGTGACCGGAATAGTGATAGATCATTTCATTCACCTGAAACCCAACGTCCTGAAGCATTTCTGCCGGTGGGATAGCTCTGTCTGCAGTCCGTGGAGGCATAGGATTTTCTGTCCCCCACTTTACGAAACTCGATAAGTTTCCACCTAAAAAACCGGCCCATAATGCGACGCCATAGTTTCGCGCTTCAGCTTTGGTTCTCTTTAAAAAATCCATAACACGCTCCCTGAGGTTAAATTCGCCGCAAAGATGCAACAAAAACACAACCTAAATTTAGCTTTAAATGCTGGATTTTCAAGTCGCGTGTAAATGGACTGTTTATTTATAAACAATTCGTTAGGCAAAAATAATATCAATGTCCCATTCGGCGATATAGCTCCCACTCCTCTACCCGCTCTTTATTAGGCAGATTGCAGTAGCCAACTTCGCCATTGCCAGAGTTAACAATGCTCAATTTGCCGCCCTGCTTGATGCAGTAAATAGAAGCAGGATTTGAGAGGCCAGGTTCTGGGTTTTGTTCAGACTTAGATGTACATCCAGCGATGAGAATTACAGATATGGCTAAGATTGCTTTTTTCATTAGTTTCCCCTTTTGATGAGGAATGCTAACCAACCCACTCACAAAAAGCAAAAACCCCACAAAAGTGAGGTTCTAAAACACGTATAAACCCTGTCGCCAACTGCATTTCATGCTGTATTGATGGGCGTCGGGAATAAGAAACCACGCCCGGAGACGTGATTTTACATGTGGTCATATTGCCGAAAATTTTAAGACTGTAACGATGCCAGTCGTGCGGCAAAACCGACGAACACCAAGCCAATCAGGCTGTTGCCAAGCTTCACCAGCTTTTTACGGCTGCCGACGAAACGGGTCACCAGCGAACCGGAGACAATCAGGAAGCTGAGATAGGCAAAGCTGACGATTTCCAGCGTAACGCCGAGGATCAGGAATGCCAGACCCGGCGTAGTGGAGTTCACGTCGATGAACTGCACGAAGAAAGAGACGTAGAACAGAATCGCTTTCGGGTTAGTCAGGCTCAACGTCAGCGCGCGTTTGAAAATAGTGCTGCGCTGGTCAGCGGTGTGCGTGTGCTCGCCACCCTTCTGTTTGATAACTGCCCACAGCATTTTCAGCCCGAGATATAGCAGATACAGCGCGCCCAAATAACGGACGATGTTAAACAGCACCGGGGTGGTTTTAATCAGCGTGGCGACGCCCGCATAGGAGAGGAACATCAGCACCGCATCGCCGATAAACACCGCCAGCGCGGCCAGATAGCCAGTGCGGATGCCGTAAGCGGCCCCGGTTTTGAGCACAAAAAAGGTATTAGGCCCTGGCACCAGAATGATAAATATCGCGCCAACCAGGTAAGTCCAGTAATTCAGTACACCAAAATCCGCAAACACGTTGATCTCCCTTCACTGCTACTGATTAAAAATGTGACGGCCATCATAACAAAAAAGCCGCCTTCCTTTTACCGGAAGACGGCTTTAAGCACAGATTTATAGCAGGGAATTACAGCGCTTTAAGGATCGCATCCACACTGGCTTTTGCATCGCCAAACAACATGTGGGTATTCTCTTTGAAGAACAGCGGGTTTTGTACGCCAGCGTAGCCGGTGTTCATCGAACGTTTGAAGACAATAACGTTCTGCGCTTTCCACACTTCCAGCACCGGCATACCGGCGATTGGACTTTTTGGATCGTCCAGCGCAGCCGGGTTAACGGTGTCGTTGGCGCCAATGACCAGCACGGTATCAGTGTCGCGGAAGTCATCGTTGATTTCGTCCATTTCCAGCACGATGTCATACGGTACTTTCGCCTCAGCCAGCAGCACGTTCATGTGCCCTGGCAAACGGCCCGCCACAGGGTGAATACCGAAACGCACTTTGATACCGCGCGCGCGCAGTCTTTCAGTGATTTCAGCCACCGGATACTGCGCCTGCGCCACCGCCATGCCGTAGCCTGGAGTGATGATGACCGTCTGCGAGTTTTTCAGCATATCAGCGGTGTCTTCCGCGTTGATTTCGCGGTGTTCACCCACTTCGTCGTCAGCGCCGGTAGACGAACCGTCGGTGCCGAAGCCACCCGCAATAACGCTGAAGAACGAACGGTTCATCGCTTTACACATGATGTAAGACAGGATCGCACCGGAAGAACCAACCAGCGCACCGGTCACGATCAGCAGATCGTTGCTGAGCATGAAGCCCGCCGCCGCCGCCGCCCATCCAGAATAGGAGTTCAGCATCGACACCACAACCGGCATGTCAGCCCCACCGATGGACGCCACCAGGTGCCAGCCAAAGGCCAGCGCGATAACGGTCATGATGAGCAGGGCCAGTACCTGCAGGCCAACGCTTTCGGTGCGAACGAATACCACCAGCATCAGGAATGAAACCACCAGCGCGGCCAGGTTCATTTTGTGACGGTTCGGCAGCATCAGCGGCTTGGACGAAATTTTGCCGCGCAGTTTACCGAATGCAACGATTGAACCGGTGAAGGTCACCGCACCAATAAAGATGCCAAGGAACACTTCGGTCAGGTGAATATTGACCAGGATCGGCTCGAGACCCGGTTCGTGATACAGGTAGCTGTTAAAACCGACCAGAACCGCTGCCAGGCCCACAAAGCTGTGGAGCACCGCCACCAGCTCTGGCATTTCGGTCATTTCGACGCGTTTTGCCAGACGAATACCAATTGCCCCGCCGATGATCATCGCGACTAAAATCCATGCCACGTTGCCCGTTTCCGGCCCAAAAATGGTGGCAATCAGCGCAATGGCCATCCCGGCGATGCCGTAATAGTTGCCCTGCTGTGACGTTTCGTGTTTCGAAAGCCCTGCCAGACTGAAAATAAACAGGATCGCGGCAACAATGTATGCAGCTGTAACTAATCCTCCAGACATGTGCTACCCCTTACCCTTTGCGGAACATTTTCAGCATGCGCTGAGTTACGGTGAAACCACCGAAAATATTGATGCTGGCAATCAGCACGGCAATAAAACTGAGGAAACTAACCCAGCCACCGTGACCAATTTGCAGCAGCGCACCGACCACGATGATCCCGGAAATGGCGTTCGTTACCGACATCAGCGGCGTGTGCAGCGCATGAGACACGTTCCACACAACATAATAACCGACCACGCAGGAGAGCGCGAACACGGTGAAGTGTCCGAGGAACTCTTTGGGTGCAACGTCTGCGAGCCAGCCAAACAAAATAATCGCCAGCGCCATCAGCGCGTATTTGCGCCACGGCGATGCCGGTTTCTCCGGCTCCGCAGGTGCCGCTTCAACTTTTGCTGCCGCTTTCGGCTGAGCAGAAACCTGAATCGGCGGCGCAGGCCAGGTCACTTCGCCTTCGCGAACCACGGTCACGCCGCGAATAACCACGTCTTCAAAATCAATATTGATGTTGCCGTCTTTTTCTTTGCACAGCAGTTTAAGCAAGTTGACCAGGTTGGTGCCGTAAAGCTGTGAAGACTGGGTCGACAGGCGGCTGGCTAAATCGGTATAGCCAATCACCTTCACGCCGTTGGCCGTGGTGAACACTTCCCCCGGAACGGTGTATTCGCAGTTGCCGCCGTTTTGTGCCGCCAGATCAACCACCACACTGCCTGGATTCATCGAATCCACCATTTCACGGGTGATCAGTTTCGGGGCTGGCTTGCCAGGGATCAGCGCGGTGGTGACGATAATATCGACGTCTTTCGCCTGGGCGGCGAACAGTTCCATTTCCGCTTTGATAAAGGCTTCGGACATTACTTTGGCATAGCCGTCGCCGCTGCCCGCTTCTTCCTCGAAATCCAGTTCGAGGAATTCAGCGCCCATACTCTGGACCTGTTCCTTCACTTCCGGACGGGTATCGAAAGCACGCACGATAGCGCCGAGGCTGTTTGCCGCGCCAATGGCGGCCAGACCCGCAACGCCCGCACCGATCACCATGACTTTAGCCGGTGGCACTTTACCGGCGGCAGTGATTTGCCCGGTGAAGAAGCGGCCAAATTCGTGAGCGGCTTCGACAATCGCGCGATAACCCGCGATGTTCGCCATCGAACTCAGGGCATCGAGAGACTGCGCGCGTGAAATACGCGGCACGGAATCCATCGCCATCACGTTGACCTGTCGCGCGGCTAATTTTGCTATCAGCTCCGGGTTTTGTGCCGGCCAAATAAAGCTAATCAGCGTGGTGCCCGGATTAAGCAACGCGATTTCCGCGTCCGTTGGGGCATTCACCTTTAGAATGATGTCAGACTGCCAGACGGTTTCTGTGCTGACAACTTCAGCGCCCGCATCGGTAAAAGCACGATCATCGAAGCTTGCAAGCTTACCGGCACCGCTTTCAACTGCCACTGTAAAACCGAGTTTGAGCAGCTGTTCAACCGTTTTCGGTGTCGCTGCAACACGGGTTTCCAGGGCCAGCGTCTCTTTAGGTACTGCAATACGCATAGTTTTCCCTTCCATCGATTGTAATGATGGTTTGTTGTCTCATCGGGTTCCGTCCCAGCAGCCTGCGCTGACGTAGAGGCGAATCACCCGCAAAATAAAACATTCACAAACTTTCTATACCCTCAATAAATCGAACAGCAGGAAGGCGGCAAAAAAGTGAATCCTCAGGAGCTTACTTGAGTAAGTGGCTGAGGTGAGCGAGTGCAGCCAACGCCCCTGCTGTTTGAAGTATGACGGGTATATAACCTACTGAAAATAACGGTTGTGATCCACCGTCAGAAAACAGTAATTTTGATTTTATTCGGGAATATGGCACTTATGCAGGCCTCAGGCAGCAATATTTACCTTTTTTTGTCTGGCGAGCCTGATATTTCGCTTAAGCGAAGCGCTAAAACATGATTATTCGCGTCACTGTTACCGGAAATTAACATCACATTAACCTATAAAAGTCATAATGATTATCGCTTTTGCTGGTCAACCGTCCATTTCCACAACATATCGTGAAAAGTTATCGCGCCCTGTTAACGGGGTCGCACAAGATGAGCAAAATCACGCAGACAGTGAAGCAATTTAAATGCAATAATCTGTGACGTTTTAGTCACTAACAACTACCAGTACCTGGTTTGCGCAAGGCGAAGGATTATTTTTATGAAGCTTAAGTACACCCTCCTGGCGTCCGCTCTCCTGTCTGCAGCGGCTTTTTCTGCCAGTGCAGCAACTGAGTTAACACCGGAGCAAGCGGCAGCCCACAAGCCGTACGATCGTATCGTTATCACCGGTCGTTTTAATGCTATTGGTGACGCCGTTGATGCTGTTTCCCGTAAAGCCGACAAAGCAGGCGCAGCCTCTTTTTACGTCGTCGATACGTCCGATTTTTCCAGCAGTGGCAACTGGCGTGTTACCGCAGACTTATATAAAGACGATGCCGCTAAAGCCGACGCACCTAAAAACCGCGTAATTGATGGCGTGACTGAACTGCCGAAAGACCAGGCTGCCCTGATTGAGCCATTCGACACCGTCACCGTGCAGGGTTTTTACCGCAGCCAGCCTGATGTTAACTCCGCCATTGCGAAAGCCGCCAAAGAGAAAGGCGCTGCGTCGTTCTTTATTGTTCGTCAAGTGGATGCAAACGGCGGCGGTAACCAGCGTGTCACCGCTTATATCTATAAAGCCGATGCGAAGAAGCGCCTTGTTCAGAGCCCCGACGCTATCCCGGCAGATTCTGATGCAGGACGTGCGGCATTAGTGGAAGGTGGTGAAGCCGCCAAGAAAGTTGAAATCCCAGGCGTGGCGACATCCTCCACCGTGGGCTCGACTTCAGCGGCAGGCGTAGGTCTGTTCTTCGAAACGCAGTCTACCAAAGGCGGACGTTACAGTGTAACTCTGCCAGACGGTACTAAGATTGAAGAACTGAACAAAGTTACTGCCGCCCAGATGGTGCCGTTTGATAGCGTTCAGTTCACCGGCAACTACGGCAATATGACTGAAATCTCTTATCAGGTCGCTAAGCGTGCGGCTAAGAAAGGGGCTAAGTATTACCACGTTACCCGCCAGTGGCAGGAACGTGGTGGTAACATGACTATCAGCGCCGACCTCTATAAGTAATTGCTTTTCCTGACAGATAAGGCAGCTTCGGCTGCCTTTTTTATTTTTTTCTGGCTTACGCCATTGCATGCCACCTACTCTCTCCGTAAAATCGCGCGCCGTAGCGTAATCTTCCATTTTTATGCGTTTTAGCCAAATAAATATTCTGGCTTTTGTTCTTCCTTCGACAGGATGCCCATGGAAAAGAAACTCGGCCTTAGTGCCTTGACGGCCCTGGTACTCAGCTCAATGCTGGGTGCAGGTGTATTCAGTTTGCCGCAAAACATGGCCGAAGTGGCCAGTCCTTCCGCACTGCTTATTGGGTGGGCCATTACCGGCGTGGGCATTTTGTTCCTCGCTTTCGCCATGTTACTGCTGACCCGCATTCGTCCGGATCTGGATGGCGGCATTTTCACTTACGCCCGTGAAGGCTTCGGCGAGCTGATTGGCTTCTGCTCCGCCTGGGGTTACTGGCTCTGTGCAGTAATCGCCAACGTCTCCTATTTGGTCATCGTGTTTTCAGCCCTGAGTTTCTTTACCGATACGCCAGAATTGCGCCTGTTTGGCGACGGTAATACCTGGCAGGCGATGATCGGAGCCTCAGTTCTGCTGTGGGTGGTGCATTTCCTGGTGCTACGCGGCGTGCAGACCGCAGCCAGCATCAACATAGTGGCTACGCTTGCGAAGCTGGTGCCGCTCGGCCTGTTTATCGTGCTGGCGGCGATGGCCTTCAGCAGCGACACCTTCAGCCTGGATTTCAGCGGCGTGGCGCTGGGCGTGCCGGTGTGGGAACAGGTTAAAGGTACCATGCTCATTACCCTGTGGGTGTTCATCGGCGTAGAAGGCGCGGTGGTGGTTTCTGCCCGCGCGCGTAATAAGCAAGACGTAGGCCGCGCCACTCTGCTGGCGGTGCTTTCAGCATTGAGTGTGTATTTGCTGGTCACCCTGCTGTCGATGGGCGTCGTACCGCGTCCTGAACTCGCTGAGATGCGTAATCCGTCGATGGCTGGTCTTATGGTTCGCCTGATGGGTTCCTGGGGCGAGGTGGTGATTGCCGCCGGACTGATTGTCTCCGTGTGCGGCGCATACCTGAGCTGGACCATTATGGCGGCGGAAGTGCCGTATCTGGCGGCGACGCATAAGGCATTCCCTCGAATTTTTGCCCGTCAGAATAAAAATAACGCGCCGTCGTCCTCGCTGTGGTTAACCAACATCAGTGTGCAAGTGTGTCTCATCCTGATTGGTATTACCGGCTCTGACTATAATACGTTGCTGACCATCGCCTCAGAGATGATTCTGGTGCCTTATTTCCTCGTCGGCGCGTTCTTGCTGAAGATGGCAACGCGTCCGCTGCATACCGCTGTGGGTATCGGTGCCTGCATTTATGGCTTATGGTTACTGTATGCTTCCGGACCGATGCACCTGCTGCTGTCGGTTGTGCTGTACGCGCCGGGCCTGCTGGTGTTTATGTATGCTCGCCGGACGCACGCGTTGAGTGACACGCTTAAGCGCCGTGAAATGGCGCTGATTGGCTTATTACTGGTTGCCGCCGTACCGGCAATGTGGATGTTAGTGGGGTAATGCGCTTACCCCATCGCGACCCTAAGGAGAAAACGATGGGAGAAAGTCCTTCCCGCCCCGTTCTGATTACTGGTGGAGGCCGCCGTATCGGCCTCGCCCTTGCCCATCATTTTCTGAATCAACAACAGCCGGTGATCGTCAGCTACCGCACGCGCTATGACGCTATCGGTGTGCTGGAACGCGCCGGGGCGCTGTGCATCGCCGCCGATTTCTCCAGTGATGACGGTATCTTATCTTTCGCTGAAACCGTGAAGTCCCATACCGATAGCCTGCGGGCAGTCATTCACAATGCCAGCAGCTGGCAGGCCGAAAAGCCCGGCGTTTCATTGAGCGACGTGATGCAAAAGATGATGCAAATTCATGTTAATGCACCCTACTTACTGAATCATGCGCTGGAAGCACTGCTGTGTGGTCACGGCCACGCGGCCAGCGATATCATTCATTTCACCGATTACGTGGTGGAAAAAGGCAGCGACAAACATATCGCCTACGCCGCCAGTAAAGCCGCGCTCGACAATATGACCCGCTCATTTGCCCGCAAGCTTGCACCGGAAGTGAAGGTCAACGCCATCGCCCCGGCGCTGATTTTGTTTAATGAAAGTGATGATGCGGAATATCGCCAGCAAGCGCTGAATAAGTCGCTGATGAAAGTCGCGCCTGGCGAAAAAGAAATTATCGACCTGGTGGATTATCTGCTGACCAGTTGTTACGTCACCGGACGGTCGTTCGGCGTCGACGGCGGTCGCCCGCTGCGTTAATGCACGCGACTCCAGATGGCGATTAACAGCCAAGCGCTTAGACTCCAGCACGCGACTGCGCCTGCCAGCGCCAACGGCAGGCGAAGAAAACCGGTGAAATACCACAGCGAAAGAAGATAGAAAAAATAGGGAATGATCGACCACATACCAAACACGATGGTGGTGCGCAGCGCCTCGGTGCCCCGCTCGCTGGCGACGATATAATGCGCAATCAGGGCGAACGTCGGAAACAGCGGAATAAGCCCGGCAATATAATAATTTTTCGTTTTCGCCAGCACACCAATCAATAATACCACCAGCGCACCCAGCGCCGCTTTTATCAGTAAAGCCATCTTCCAGCCTGCAATTCACCTAATGAATGAATCGAGGATAGCGGAAGTTACATTGTTTATGAAAGATTAATAGCACCCCACAGATTGGCGGTGTATTTTAGTTTTTTTCGCCTCGCACAGTTGATATGAATAAGATCGTTTTTGTGGAAGATGATCCGGAAGTCGGATCGCTCATCGCCGCCTACCTTGGCAAGCATGATATGGACGTTATCGTTGAACCGCGCGGTGACCGCGCTGAAGAAGTGGTTCTGCGTGAAAAACCCGACTTGGTCCTGCTCGACATCATGCTGCCCGGCAAAGATGGGATGACCATTTGCCGCGATTTGCGCGCGCAGTGGCAAGGCCCGATCGTTCTGCTGACCTCGCTCGACAGCGACATGAACCATATTCTGTCTCTGGAAATGGGCGCCAGCGACTATATCCTCAAAACCACCCCGCCTGCGGTGCTTTTGGCTCGTCTGCGTCTGCATTTACGTCAGCACATTGCGAACCCGACAGGAGAAAAACCGGTAACCGGACTCACGCCGCATAAAGCGATCCGCTTTGGCACCCTGTCTATCGACCCGGTTAATCGGCAGGTATTGCTCAGCGGCGTTAATGTCACCCTGTCGACCGCCGATTTTGACCTGTTGTGGGAACTTGCAACCCATGCAGGGCAAATTATGGACCGCGATGCGCTGCTGAAAAACCTGCGCGGCGTGACCTATGACGGGATGGACCGCAGCGTGGACGTGGCAATTTCTCGCCTGCGTAAAAAGCTGCTCGACAGCGCTACCGAGCCGTACCGTATTAAAACCGTGCGTAATAAGGGCTATCTTTTCGCGCCCCACGCCTGGGATAACTAATTTTCCGTACTTCCGGGGCCAGAAATGAAAAAGTTGTTCGTGCAGTTTTACCTGCTGCTGTTTGTCTGCTTTCTGGTGATGACCATGCTGGTCGGGCTGGTGTATAAATTCACCGCCGAACGCGCGGGCCGACAGTCCCTCGACGACCTGATGAAAAGTTCGCTTTATCTGATGCGCAGCGAACTGCGTGAAATCCCGCCCCGGGACTGGAGTAAGACCCTTAAAGAACTCGATCTCAATCTCTCTTTCGATTTACGCATTGAGCCGCTGAATAAGTTCCAGCTGGCAGAAAGCTCAATGGAGCATTTACGCCGTGGCGATATCGTCGCTCTCGACGATCAGTACACGTTTATTCAGCGCATTCCGCGCAGCCACTACGTTTTGGCCGTCGGTCCGGTGCCGTATCTCTATTACCTGCATGAAATGAGATTGCTGGACGTGGCCCTGCTGGCATTCATCGCCGTCTCGCTGGCCTTCCCGGTGTTTATCTGGATGCGACCGCACTGGCAGGACATGCTACGTCTGGAAACAGCGGCCCAGCGCTTTGGTGAGGGTCATCTTGCTGAGCGCATCCATTTTGACAGTATGTCGAGCTTTGAGCGGCTTGGGGTGGTGTTCAACCAGATGGCGGACAACATCAATACGCTAATTGCCAGTAAAAAGCAGCTCACCGACGGGATAGCTCACGAACTGCGTACCCCGCTGGTGCGTTTGCGCTACCGTCTCGAGATGAGCGAGAAGTTAACCGACGCAGAATCTCAGGCGCTAAACCGGGATATCGGCCAGCTCGAAGGGCTTATCGATGAACTGCTGACCTACGCGCGCCTCGATCGCCCGCAGAACGAATTGATCCTCACCACACCTGACCTCCCTGCGTGGATAAGCGCCCATGTCGAGGATATTCAAGCAGTAAATCCTCAACGCGATGTGTCGCTTGTGAAATTGACGCCGGGTCACTATGGCGCGCTGGATATGCGTCTGATGGAACGCGTGCTGGATAACCTCGTGAACAATGCGATGCGCTACAGCTGCCAGCAGATTCAGGTCAGCCTGACGCTGAACGCCGGGCGCGCGACGCTGTTGGTTGATGACGATGGTCCAGGCATTGCACCTGACGAACGTGAACGCGTGTTCGAGCCATTTGTGCGCCTCGACCCAAGCCGCGACCGCGCCACCGGAGGCTGCGGGCTGGGCCTGGCTATCGTGCATTCCATTGGCCATGCGATGTCAGGGGAAGTGACCTGCGATGCCAGCCCGATTGGCGGCGCACGTTTCTGTTTCAGCTGGCCGGTAAACGTTTCGCAAAACCCTGGCGCCCCTGCCTGACTGAACATTGCACAATGCCACCACTCGGCTTATAGTAAAAATCAATGAGTATGTTGTAACTAAAGTGAGTGTTATGGCCGATTACGACATGATTGAGCGTTTAACCGCGACCTTCCGCCAGATGGAGCACGAACTGCTTGAGTTGCAGCAAATGCTAGCGGACTGTCGCCTGCTCGCCGCGCGGGTGTTTGAACTACCGGAGGTGAGCAAAGAGCATGAGCACGACCCGCTCTCTGCCATTTCGGTTGCGCCGCATCTGGGCGATGCGGCGCGGCTGAAAGCGCTGAACCACTATAGTCACCTGTTTATTCAGCAACAGTCGGAAAACCGCAGCAGTAAAGCGGCGGTGCGTCTACCCGGGGTGATTTGTCTGCATCCGGAGCCAGAGCAGTTGCAGGTGCTGCATGACAAAATCAGCACCATTAACGCGCTAAAAGCGGCGTTCGAAACCATTGTCACCGTCGAGTCTGGTTTGCCCTCCGCAGCTCGTTTTGAGTGGGTGCATCACCATTTACCGGGGTTAATTACTCTCAAAGCCTACCGCTCCCTGACGTTGTTGCGCGACCCGGCTACCATCCGCTTTGGCTGGGCCAATAAGCACATCATCAAGAATATGACCCGTGACGAAGTGCTAAAACAGCTGGAAAACAGCCTGCGCTCGCCGCGTTCCGTGCCACCTTTCACTCGTGAACAGTGGCAGGCCAAACTGGAGCGTGAGTATCAGGACATCGCGGCGCTGCCGCAGAAGGCAAAACTGAAGATTAAGCGTCCGGTGAAAGTCCAGCCGATTGCCCGCGTGTGGTATGCAGGAAAGCAAAAGCAGGTGCAGTACGCCTGTCCTGGGCCGATGATCGCATTAATCTCCGGCACTCAAGGCGTTAGCGTACCGGAGATTGGAGAGTTACTGAATTACGATGAAAATACCGTGCAGTATCGCTATAAGCCTGAGGCGCAGTTACTGGAGCTCATCATCCCCCGACTGCACCTGTATCTGGCTAGCGACTGATTTTCATGCTGCCGACCATCGCTTCCGGACGTACCCACTCGTCAAACTCGGCGTCGGTCAGATAGCCGAGTTTCAAAGCAGAGGCCTTCAGAGTCAGCCCCTCTTTATGGGCTTTTTTGGCAATTTCAGCCGCTTTATCGTAGCCAATATGGGTATTGAGCGCGGTTACCAGCATTAGCGATTCATTCAGCAGCTGATCGATACGGGTGCGGTTTGGTTCAATCCCCACCGCACAGTGCTCGTTGAAACTTTCCATTCCATCCGCCAGCAGGCGCACCGATTGCAGGAAGTTATGAATCACCATCGGGCGATACACATTCAGCTCGAAATTGCCCGACGCACCGCCCATATTCACCGCCACATCATTACCCATAACCTGACAGCACAGCATGGTTATCGCTTCGCACTGCGTCGGGTTCACTTTGCCTGGCATTATCGAACTGCCAGGTTCATTCTCAGGGATCGACAGCTCACCAATACCACAGCGCGGGCCAGATGCCAGCCAGCGCACATCGTTGGCGATTTTCATTAGCGACGCTGCCAGCCCTTTCAGCGCACCGTGGGCGTGAACCAACGCATCGCAGGTTCCTAACGCTTCGAATTTGTTCGGCGCGGTGATAAACGTCTGTTTGGTGATTGCCGCCAGTTCATCCGCCACACGCCTGGCGTATTCCGGATGGGTGTTCAGGCCGGTACCAACCGCCGTGCCACCCAGCGCCAGCTCGCTCAAGTGCGGCAGCGTTAAATCGATATGTTTTAGATTATGTTCCAGCATCGCCACCCAGCCTGAAATCTCCTGCCCGAGCGTCAGCGGCGTGGCGTCCTGCAAATGCGTACGGCCAATTTTGACGATATCAGCGAAGGCGTGGGATTTGCCGCTCAGCGTCTTTTTCAGTACCTGTAACTGCGGGATCAGGTTTTCGCGAATCGCGATCACCGCCGCAACGTGCATGGCGGTCGGGAATACGTCGTTCGAGCTCTGGCTTTTGTTCACATCGTCATTAGGGTGAACTTTCCGCTCCATGCCGCGCACGCCGCCGAGAAGCTCACTGGCGCGGTTGGCCAGCACCTCGTTCATATTCATGTTGCTCTGCGTACCAGAGCCAGTTTGCCAGATGGCGAGGGGAAATTGGTCTGCATGTTTGCCGGCCAGCACTTCGTCGGCAGCGCTGACAATAGCATTGGCTTTCTCAGCCGGAAGTAGCTGCAAATCCTGATTGACCTTGGCGGCCGCGCGTTTGGTCAGCGCCAGCGCGGCAATCAGCGAGACCGGCATTTTTTCGGTGGATATGCGGAAATGTTCCAGCGAGCGCTGGGTTTGTGCGCCCCACAGCTTGTCTGCAGGAACCTCAATCGCGCCCATGGAGTCGCTCTCGCGGCGTAACGTTGTCATGTCTTTCTCCTTGAAATCAAAGTGAAGGGTTTCGACGAAGCTCACATGCCGTCCAGAACGTTAAGTATTGAAGCTTTTTAACTTTTGTTTTATCGCAATGTGCCAAAAAAAAGCCGCCCCGAGGAGCGGCCTGTTATCACTTCACGCAGCGGTCGCACTGCGACGACTGAATCTGCTGGAAGAAATCGTTACCTTTATCGTCCACCAGGATAAACGCGGGGAAATCTTCAACTTCGATTTTCCAGATGGCTTCCATCCCCAGCTCCGGGTATTCGATGCACTCGAGGCTTTTGATGCTGCCTTGCGCCAGGACGGCTGCCGGGCCGCCAATGCTGCCGAGGTAGAACCCGCCGTGTTTGTGACACGCGTCAGTCACCTGCTGACTGCGGTTGCCTTTGGCGAGCATGATCATGCTGCCGCCTTCCGCCTGTAACTGGTCGACGTAGGAATCCATACGCCCGGCGGTGGTTGGGCCGAGAGAGCCCGACGCATACCCTTCCGGCGTTTTGGCCGGGCCTGCGTAGTAAATCGGGTGATCTTTCACGTACTGCGGCAGACCTTCTCCGTTGTCCATGCGCTCTTTGAGTTTCGCATGGGCGATATCGCGAGCCACAATAATGGTGCCGTTCAGCGACAGACGAGTGGAAACCGGGAAGTCAGAAAGCTGGGCAAGGATCTCTTTCATCGGACGGTTGAGGTCGATTTTTACCGCTTCGCCTTCTCCGGCGTTGCGCATTTCTTCAGGAATATACTTGCCCGGATTGTGTTCCAGCTTCTCAATCCACACGCCTTCGCGGTTGATTTTCGCTTTGATGTTGCGGTCTGCGGAACAGGATACGCCCATTCCCACCGGACACGACGCACCGTGACGCGGCAAGCGCACCACGCGAATGTCATGGGCGAAGTATTTACCGCCGAATTGCGCACCGAGGCCGAGGTTTTGCGCTTCAAGCAGTAATTCCTGCTCAAGCTGAATGTCACGGAACGCCTGGCCGTGCTCGTTACCAGCGGTCGGAAGGCCGTCATAGTATTTAGTCGACGCCAGTTTAACCGTTTTCAGCGTCGCTTCTGCGGACGTACCGCCAATCACAAACGCGATGTGATACGGCGGGCACGCAGCGGTACCGAGCGTACGCATTTTCTCGACCAGATAACCTTTCAGCTTCGCCGGGGTGATCAGCGCTTTGGTTTCCTGATACAGATAGGTTTTGTTGGCGGAACCGCCACCCTTGGCGATGCACAGGAACTTGTACTCTTCGCCGTCGACGCTGTAGAGGTCAATCTGCGCAGGCAGATTGGTCCCCGTGTTGACCTCTTTATACATGTCCAGCGGCGCGTTCTGTGAATAGCGCAGGTTATCTTCGATGTAGGTGTCATACACGCCGCGGGCCAGTGCCGCGTCATCGCCGCCGCCGGTCCAGACGCACTGGCCTTTTTTACCGACGATGATCGCCGTGCCGGTGTCCTGACAGGTCGGCAGAATACCCTTCGCCGCGATATCAGAGTTGCGCAGAAACTGTAGCGCTACGTATTTATCGTTTTCGCTGGCTTCCGGATCATTCAGGATATCGGCGACCTGCTGCTGATGCGCCGGGCGCAGCATAAAGGAGGCATCGTGGAAGGCGTGTTTGGCCAGCAGCGTGAGCGCCTGCGGGTCTACTTTAAGGATTTCCTGGCCTTCAAATTCGGTAACAGAGACGTGGTCTTTACTGAGGAGATAATATTCGGTGTCATCCTTTTTCAGAGGAAAAGGATCCTGATAGATAAAGGGTTTGTTCGACATTGTACTCTCACTTACGACGTTGGCTGATTAGTTCACGGGTCAGTTTTCCATAGACCCTGGGAAAAGCGAGTCCGCATATCCTACACAACTTTTTAACAAAAACTGAGACTAGTACGACTTTTTCCCTGAGAAGGTTACTTCTGTGCGGTTTATTGGTTTAATACGAACAGATAATTTCCTTATGAATACAGGGCTTGATAATGCAAAAACTCATCAACTCAGTGCAGAACTATGCCTGGGGTAGTAAAACTGCGTTAACGGAACTCTACGGTATCGCCAACCCGGATAACCTGCCAATGGCAGAACTCTGGATGGGTGCGCATCCGAAGAGCAGCTCGAAGATAACCGACACCAGCGGCCAGGTCCGCAGTCTGCGTGACGTTATCGACGCCGATAAAGCCGCACTGCTGGGCAAAAACGTTGCCGACCGTTTCGGTGAATTGCCGTTCTTGTTTAAAGTGCTGTGCGCCGATAACCCGCTCTCTATTCAGGTTCACCCGAATAAGAAAGCGTCCGAAGACGGCTTTGCCAAAGAGAACGCCGCGGGTATTCCGCTGGACGCAGCCGAGCGTAACTACAAAGATCCGAACCACAAACCGGAACTGGTATTCGCCCTCACCCCGTTCCTGGCGATGAACGCTTTCCGCGAGTTTTCCGACATCGTCTCTCTGCTGCAGCCGGTTTCTGGGGCGCACACCGCTATCGCCCATTTCCTGCAAGACCCGAGCGCCGAGCGACTGAGTCAACTGTTCGCCAGCCTGCTGAATATGCAGGGAGAGGAAAAATCCCGGGCGCTGGCCGTACTCAAAGCCGCACTCAACAGCCAGCAGGGCGAGCCGTGGGAAACCATTCGCTTTATCGCTCAGTTCTACCCGGACGACAGCGGTCTGTTCTCGCCGCTGCTGCTGAACGTGGTGAAACTCAATCCAGGCGACGCAATGTTCCTGTTCGCAGAAACCCCACATGCTTACTTGCAGGGTGTGGCGCTGGAAGTGATGGCGAACTCCGATAACGTACTTCGTGCGGGTCTGACGCCGAAGTATATCGACATTCCAGAGCTGGTGGCGAACGTGAAATTCACGCCGAAACCGGCGGCCGAACTGCTGACGCAGCCGGCTAAAAACGGTTCTGAGCTTGATTTCCCAATTCCGGTCGATGATTTTGCTTTCTCTTTGCACGACCTAAGCACGGCGGGTGCCGACGTTGCTCAGCAGAGCGCTGCGATCCTGTTTTGTGTTGAAGGCGAAGCGGTATTGCGTAAAGGTGAACAGCAGTTGGTGCTGAAGCCTGGTGAGTCCGCTTTTGTCTCCGCCAACGAATCACCGGTTAATCTGAGCGGTGTCGGCCGTGTCGCACGGGTTTTTAATAAGCTCAAGTAAATACTGAAGATCGGGGCAACTCTTGCTAAGCTTGAGGCAGCCTAACGACCTCACAGGCGGACGATTCCGCCTGTTTTTATTTTATGGACAAACGCTATGAAAAAATCGCTGGTTGCAGTTGGAATTATTGTGGCTTTAGGAGTGGTGTGGACCGGGGGCTCCTGGTACACCGGTAAACAGCTGGAAGGCCGTCTGACCGATATGGTTGCGCAGGCCAATGCGCAGCTCGCAAGCACCGCGCCGGAAGCCGGTATTCAGCTGGCCTATCAAAACTACCAGCGCGGCGTGTTCAGCAGCCATCTTCAGATGGTGGTTAAACCGGTAGACGGCGCGAAAAGCAGCTGGCTGAAACCCGGTCAGACCATCGTACTGGATGAAAACGTTTCTCACGGTCCGTTCCCTCTGGCGTCGCTAAAAACCTTTAATCTCGCTCCGGCGATGGCGACCGTTGAGTCAAAACTGGTGAATAACGAGGCCAGTAAACAACTGTTCGAACTGGCGAAAGGCCAGTCTCCATTTGATATCAGCACCCGCATCAGCTATGCCGGTGACACCCGCTCCGACATCAGCCTTAAACCGTTAAATTATGAAAAAGGCGAAGAGAAAGTCGCTTTCAGCGGCGGTGAATTCCAGCTTGATGCAGACCGCGATGGCAACGCTTTCGCTCTGAACGGTGACATGGAAAGCGGCGTGATTAACGCGGTTAACGAATACAACCAGAAAGTACAGGTCACTTTCAACAACCTGAAAACCAGCGGCGACAGCAAGCTCACCAGCTTCGCAGAACGCATTGGCAATCAGAAAGTGACACTGGATAAAATGGCGATTTCCGTGGAAGGCAAAGAGTTGGCGCTTCTCGACGGCATGACCATCGACGGTAAATCCAACCTGTCGAAAGACGGTAAAACCATCGACGCAACGCTGGACTACGCGCTCAACAGCCTGAAGCTTCAGGGCCAGGACATGGGCAGCAGCAAACTGGCGCTGAAAATTGGTCAGATTGACGGCCAGGCGTGGCACCAGTTCAGCCAGCAGTACAACGGCCAGGTTCAGGCCCTGCTTGCGCAGCCTGGCGTGATGGATAATCCGGAAGTGTATCAGCAGAAAGTGACCGAAGCGTTCTTCGGCGCCCTGCCGCTCCTGCTGAAAGGCGAGCCGGTGATTACCGTGGCACCGCTGAGCTGGAAAAACAGCAAGGGCGAAACCACCTTTAATCTGTCACTGTTCCTGAAAGATCCTTCCCAGGCGACCATCGCCCCGCAAACACTGGCGCAGGAAGTCGATCGCAGCGTTAAGTCGCTCGACAGCAAACTGGTTATCCCAATGGATATGGCGACCGAGTTTATGACTCAGGTAGCGCGTCTGGAAGGTTATCAGCAGGCCGATGCCGAGAAGCTGGCAAGTCAGCAGGTGAAAGGCCTGGCGGCGATGGGTCAGATGTTCCGCATCACCACCCAGCAGGACAACAATATTCAGTCCAGCCTGCAATATTCGAACGGTCAGGTCTCTCTGAACGGAAAGAAAATGCCACTGGCTGATTTTGTCGGAATGTTCGGCGTGCCGGATGTTGCTATTCCAGCCCCGCAGAGTGACGCACCATCCACTGCGCCACAGGGTCAAGTTGTACCTGCGCCGGAAGACGCAGCCCCGGCCATCGCGCCAAACTGATAAAAGAACCGGCAGCCCTGCTGCCGGTTTTACTGCTGTTTGACCAGCCGCGGCGGCATAATCTGATTACGCGCCGTGCTCTTTCTGTCTTCGATTCGCTGTAGCATTCTTTCCGCCACGCTTTTTCCCATTTCCCGGGCCGGGGTTATCACCCAACTCATCGGTGCGTCATCGAGATCTTTTTCCGGAACATCAGCAAACGCCGCCAGCGCGACTCGTTTATCGTAGTAATCGACTGCATGCTCGCCACTCTGCCACCCCGCACGCATCAACCCCAGCCACGCGCCCATCGCTACCACGTTGTTGTAACATACTACCGCGGTGATGGTCGGATTGTGCCGAAGGAGCTGCGTCAGCGCCTGTGACGCCTGTTTCTGGCTGGTTTCGCACTCAACGACCCATTCGCTGTGGAACGGTAAACCAAATTTTAACAGCGTGGAACAATAGCCACCGACGCGCTCCGCACGAGTCAACGACGCACTCAACCCACCGAGCCAGGCGATGCGCTGGTGTCCACGTCGGATAAGATGTTCGGTTATCATTTGCGCCGCTTGCATGTTGTCGGGACGGATTAAATCGACGTCATCGAGATAGCTTGCTCGCGAGGCAAATACCAGCGGGACCCCGCTTTCATCGGCTTTGTCACGCAGTTCAATGCCCTGATCAACCGAGCCGGCAATCACCACGCCGTCCACACCCTGCGACACCAGAGTATCGAAGCGCTGAAGCATGTGCTCGCCCGTCTTCCCACCCTGAGTGAGAAACACCATTTTGCCCTGCGATTCGAGGGCTTCGATAAGCCCAGCGGCCAGCTCTGCGTAAAAGGGTGAACTGAGATCGCCGACAATCAGTCCGATAACACCCGTTTGACCGCCGCGCAACGATGCCGCCTGGCGATTACGTACAAATCCGAGATGTTCAATCGCCTGAATGACACGCTCGCCCGTGGCAGTAGAAATACGCCCTTTACCACTTAATACCAGCGAAACGGTGGCGACCGACACCCCAGCAGCATGCGCGACATCGTTAATGGTGACTTTTTTTGCAATGGCCATGCGCCGCTTGCCACTCCTGTGTAGCGATAAAACGTTTTATCAATGGGTTATATTTATAAACCTTATCAGAGTTGGATTGTGTGATTTACCTCGCAATAAAAAGTGGTAAAACGTTTTATCTTTCTGCTGGATTCTACAACACCAACAGAAATCTCAGGACAAGGAGTCGTTATATGACGGCGAAAGCAGCACCAAAAATCACCTTCTGGGAATTTTTCCAGCAATTGGGTAAAACCTTCATGCTGCCAGTGGCACTACTCTCTTTCTGCGGGATCATGATGGGGATCGGCAGCTCGCTGAGCAGCCATGACGTCACTACGCTGCTACCGTGGCTGGACACCCCTTTACTGCAGGCCATTTTCATCTGGATGGGTAAAGTCGGCTCGTTTGCCTTCAGCTTCCTGCCTGTGATGTTCTGTATCGCTATCCCACTGGGGCTGGCACGTGACAACAAAGGCGTGGCCGCTTTTGCCGGCTTTGTTGGTTTCGCGGTAATGAACCTGGGCGTCAACTTCTGGCTGACGGCACAAGGCATTCTGCCGACAACGGATGCCGCCATTCTGAAAGCCAACAACATCCAGAACGTGATTGGTATTCAGTCGATTGATACCGGTATTCTCGGCGCGGTTATCTGCGGCGTTATCGTCTGGATGCTGCACGAGCGTTTCCATACCATTCGCCTGCCGGATGCGCTGGCATTCTTCGGCGGCACTCGCTTCGTGCCGATCATCACCACCGTGGTGCTCGGTCTGGTAGGACTGGTTATTCCGCTGATTTGGCCGGTCTTTGCTAAAGGCATCAATGCCCTCGGTTACGTGATTAACGAAGCCGGTGAGTTTGGTCCGATGATCTTCGGCACCGGTGAACGTCTACTGCTGCCATTCGGCCTGCATCACATCCTTGTTGCACTGATTCGCTTCTCTGAAGCCGGTGGCACCATGGACGTTTGCGGTCATTCGGTGAGCGGCGCACTGACTATCTTCCAGGCGCAGCTGAGCTGCCCGACCACGCAAGGCTTCTCCGAAAGCGCAACCCGCTTCCTGTCACAGGGCAAAATGCCAGCCTTCCTCGGCGGTCTGCCGGGTGCTGCGCTGGCGATGTACCACTGCGCACGTCCGGAAAACCGTCATAAAATTAAAGGCCTGCTGATCTCCGGCGTGGTTGCCTGCGTTGTGGGCGGCACCACTGAACCACTGGAATTCCTGTTCCTGTTCGTGGCTCCGGTACTGTATGTTATCCACGCCCTGCTGACCGGCCTTGGTTTCACCGTGATGGCGGTACTGGGTGTGACCATCGGTAACACCGACGGTAACATCATCGACTTCGTGGTATTCGGGATCCTGCACGGCCTGGCGACCAAGTGGTATCTGGTGCCGGTGGTGGCAATCATCTGGTTCGTGGCCTACTACGCTATCTTCCGCTTCGCTATCACCCGCTTTAACCTCAAAACGCCGGGTCGTGATATCGAAACCGCATCCAGTGTGGAAAAAGCGATGACAGGTACTATCGGTAAATCGGGCTACAACGTTCCGGCTATTCTGGCGGCACTCGGCGGCGCAGATAACATCACTAACCTCGATAACTGTCTGACCCGTCTTCGTCTGTCGGTTGATGACATGACCAAGGTCGACGTTGAAGCGTTAAAAGCGAACCGTGCCATCGGCGTGGTCCAGCTGAACCAGCACAGTCTGCAGGTCGTGATTGGCCCGCAGGTGCAGTCGGTGAAAGATGAAATGGCGACACTGATGCACAGCGTCGAGGCGTAAATCCCCTTTCCCCCTTCGCCCTGAAGGGGGACAATGTTTCCTCACCCGTTTTACCGAAATGGAGTTTCCGATGTTTGATTTCTCAACGGTCGTCGACCGCCACGGCACCTGGTGCACTCAGTGGGATTACGTCGCAGACCGCTTCGGCGTTGCCGATTTGCTGCCTTTCACTATTTCGGATATGGATTTCCCGACCGCGCCTTGCGTGCTCGAGGCTATCAACAAGCGCCTGAGCCACGGTGTCCTCGGCTACAGCCGCTGGAAAAATGACGAGTTTCTCGGTGCCATTCAGCACTGGTTCCAGACGCGTTTTGACAGCGCGATTAACACGGAACACCTGGTGTATGGACCGTCAGTTATCTATATGGTTTCCCAGCTGATCCGCCAATGGTCAGAGGTGGGAGATGGCATCGTGGTGCAAACACCGGCCTATGACGCATTCTATAAAGCGATTGAAGGCAATCAGCGTACTATCGCCGCCGTGCCACTGCACCAGACGGCCGAAGGCTGGGCCTGCGATATGGCCCTGCTGGAAAGCGTGCTCGCCGCGCCGCGGAACAAAGTGCTGTTGCTGTGCAGCCCGCATAACCCGACCGGGAAAGTGTGGACGCGTGAAGAGCTGACCACCATCGCGGCACTGTGTCAGAAGCACAACGTGAAAGTGATCAGTGATGAAATCCATATGGATATGACGTGGGACGGACATCGGCATATTCCGTGGTGCGAGGTGGCGCAGAACGACTGGGCTCTGTTCACTTCTGGCTCCAAGAGTTTCAACATTCCGGCGCTCACCGGTGCGTATGGCCTGATTGGCAATGAAACCTCACGCAACGCTTACCTCAACGCGCTAAAAGGTCGCGATGGACTCTCTTCCCCATCGATTCCCGCAGTGGTCGCGCACATTGCAGCCTATCAGCAAGGTGCTCCTTGGCTGGATGCACTGCGCGATTATTTGCAGGGTAATATGGGCTTTATTGCCAGCGAGCTGAACGCCGCGTTTCCGGAACTGAACTGGCAGCCGCCAGAATCCACCTATCTGGCGTGGATTGATTTACGCCCGCTGCATATTGACGACAAACTGCTGCAAAAAGTCCTGATTGAGCAGCAAAAAGTGGCCATCATGCCGGGTTATACCTATGGTGAAGAAGGCAATGGTTTTGTCCGTCTGAATGCAGGCTGCCCGCGCAGTAAACTTGAGCGTGGCCTTCAGGGTTTGATCAACGCCATTCACGCCGTCCGCTGAATCCGTTGCGCAACGGAGATTTTCGTTGCGCAAAATGGCTTTTTCATCCGCTTTGACTCTATAATACGCCGCACTTTAACTAAAAAAAGAGTGCGACCATGATTAATAAAGACCTGCCCCTGACAGACATTCACCGCCACCTTGACGGCAACATTCGCGCACAAACCATCCTTGAACTCGGTCGCCAACATAATATTGCGCTTCCTGCTTCCACTCTGGACGCTCTGCGCCCGCATGTGCAGGTCATCAGCCTTGAGCCTGATCTCGTCAGCTTCCTCAGCAAACTCGACTGGGGCGTGAAGGTGCTGGCGGATCTCGACGCCTGTCGTCGCGTCGCCTACGAAAATATTGAAGATGCCGCACGTAACGGCCTGCACTACGTTGAACTGCGTTTTTCCCCGGGCTATATGGCGATGACGCACAACCTGCCGGTAGCGGGCGTGGTCGAGGCGGTGATCGCCGGGGTGAAACAGGGCTGCCGTGACTTCCCGGTTCAGGCGAACCTGATTGGCATTATGAGTCGCACCTTCGGCGAAACTGCCTGCGAACAAGAGCTCAACGCCCTGCTCACCCATCGCGACAGTATCACCGCGCTAGATTTGGCCGGTGATGAACTGGGCTTCCCGGGCAGCCTGTTCCTCAACCATTTCAACCGCGCGCGTGACGCGGGCTTGCATATCACCGTCCATGCGGGCGAAGCGGCCGGTCCGGAAAGCATCTGGCAGGCAATTCGTGAGCTGGGCGCGGAGCGTATCGGCCACGGGGTGAAGGCGGTAGAAGATCGCGCCCTGATGGATTTCCTCGCAGAGCAGCGCATCGGCATTGAATCCTGCCTGACCTCCAATATTCAGACCAGCACCGTGCCGTCACTTGAGCGTCATCCTCTGAAGGTTTTCCTGGAACACGGCGTGCTGGCGTCACTGAACACCGACGACCCGGCGGTTCAGGGAATTGACATTATTCACGAGTATGAAGTTGCGGCCCCGGCTGCGGGCCTTTCGGTGGCGCAGATTCGTCAGGCGCAGATTAACGGCCTGGAAATTGCGTTCCTGTCGGCGCAGGAGAAACAGGCGTTAATTGATAAAGTAAAAGCAGCTTAAAAAAACGCCCGGCGGCGCGATACCTACATGCCTACACGCAAAATGTAGGCCAGCCGGAGTCGCGCCGTCAGGCATTGACGATGAGAATCAGGTCAAACTCAGCGTCGAACGATGTTTCGCTGATTCAATCCCCAGCTCAATCAATTCCATAATCTGAATCGCCTGGCTGGCCGGAACCGGGTTCTCACCGCTGCCGTTCAGCGCATCGCGAATACCCGCGTAGTACGCCGGATAGTTGCCCGGCACCGTCAACCACGTTTCTTCCGTACGCTCGTCACCATCCACACGCGTTACTACACCATCGCGCATGTCGTATCCCCAGTCCTCTTGCGGCAGACGTTCGCCATTTTTCAGGCGTTCTTCCTGCGGGTCGAGACCGTACTTCACATAGCTTGCGCGCGTGCCGTGCACGATATAACGCGCAGACTCCGCTGCAGCCAGCAGCGTGCCGTGCAAAACCACACGACGCTGTGGATAAGTCAGGACAGCATGGAAATAATCCGTGGACTGTGCGCCCGGACGCAGCTGCGCCAGATCGACCGTCAGGCTGACCGGTAGGCCGAACAGATTTACCGCCTGGTCGAGCAGATGCGGAGCCAGATCGTACCAGATGCCACTGCCTGGACCGCCCTGTTCGCGCCAGCGGTTACGCACTTCCGGACGATAGCGATCGAAATGCGATTCAAAGAAGGTCACTTCCCCAAGCGTACCGTCGGCAATTAATGCCTTCATGGTCAGAAAATCACTGTCCCAGCGGCGGTTGTGGAACACGGAAAGCAGTCGACCCAGGCTACGGGCTAGTGCATCCAGCTCACGTGCTTGTGACAACGTCACGGTAAACGGTTTGTCCACTACCACATGTTTGCCCGCTTCCAGCGCGGCTTTAGCCAGCGGGAAATGGGTGTCGTTAGGTGTAGGAATGACAATCAAATCGATGCTGGGATCGTTGAAAAGATGCCTGGGCTCAGAGACGACTTTTACCCCCGGCCAGTCCACTTTTACCTTCGCTTCATCGCTACTGGAAACAGCCGCCAGCTCCATGCCAGGCGTACCGCTGATCAGCGGCGCGTGGAAGGTTTTACTCGCGTAGCCATAGCCTATTAATCCGACCCGGATAGTGTCACTCATTTTATCGCCCTCATCTGTAGATGTCTGCCATTTCACAACATATGCAGGATGCTCACAACCAATTATTAACATTATCCCCCTTCCATCATTACGAGCACTGTGACTTTCAGCTACTGGTGAAAAAAACCGCAAGATTGTTCCGCAACGCCCTGGCCCGAAACCCGTGTTCCTGGTAATATTTCGCCCCTGGATAATTTTGGACATTGATTGTTATGACTATGGTATTTAATCGCATTGTCGAGTTGGTGGGCTGGATAGTGCTTGGGGTGTGCGTTTTGCTGCTCGTTGCCGCGCATCATATTGATAATTACCAGCCACCAGAGCAGCCTGTTGCGGCCCAGCCGCATAAGTAAGCGCCAGAAAGTGACCTCGATCGCAACTATGTAACCGGTTTCTGAAACCGGTTGCAGACTCATATCTTCACTCCTTACACTGGACTTATCTCATCGATAAGGAGCGTGTAATGGCCGCATTTCCGAAAGACTTTCTCTGGGGCGCTGCAACCGCCGCGTATCAGGTTGAAGGCGCGCATAACGAAGATGGTAAGGGACTTTCCATCTGGGACGTATTCTCTCATCTCCCCGGTACGACCTATCAGGATACAAATGGCGACGTCGCCGTAGATCACTACCACCGTATGCAAGAAGACGTGGCGCTAATGGCCGAAATGGGCCTGCAAAGCTACCGATTTTCCATCTCCTGGCCTCGCCTGCTGCCCAACGGGCGTGGTACCGTCAACGAAGCCGGGGTCAAGTTTTACAGTGATTTGATAGACACCCTGCTGGCGCACAACATTGTGCCAATGATTACCCTTTACCACTGGGATCTGCCGCAGGCCTTGCAGGATGAAGGCGGCTGGGAAGTTCGCTCGACGGCACACGCCTTCGAAGAGTACGCGCGCCTGTGTTATTCGCGCTACGGCGACCGCGTTAAGCTGTGGGCGACCTTCAACGAAACCATCGTATTTATCGGTCATGGCTACATTACCGGCAGCCATCCGCCTTCCGTGCGTGACCCGGCCAGAGCCGTTCAGGCCTGCCACCAGGTCTTTATCGCTCATGCGCTGGCGGTGAAAGCCTTCCGCGAAATGAACGTTCAGGGCGATATCGGTTTTGTGAACGTGCTGCAACCGCACACTGCGCTGACCAACAGCCCGGAAGACCGAATTGCCACAGAAATTGCCGATGCTATTCACACCCACTGGTTGTACGACCCGGTATTGAAAGGCCATTACCCGGAAGCATTACTGGCACAAACTCAGGCGCTGTGGGACGTACCCCGCTTTGAGCCGGGCGATGACGAATTACTGCGCAACAACCTCTGTGACTTTATCGGCTTGAACTACTATCGCCGTGAAACCGTGGTCGCCAACCCAGATGAAACGAAAACTACCCATAATCACAACGGTGAGCCAAACAGCGGCACGGAATTCGGCTTCAAAGACTTGTTTAAATTCGTCCGTAATCCGGAGGGGGTTTATACCGACTGGGATTGGGAAATCTGGCCGCAGGGGTTAACTGACGGCATCATGATGATCAAAGAACGCTACGGCGATATTCCGATGTATATCACTGAAAATGGCCTTGGCGCAAAAGACCCGATCATTGACGGGGAAATTGTCGACGAGCCCCGAATCGACTATTTGCGCATGCATATCGACGCAATGGAAAAAGCTATAGCGCAAGGCGCTGACGTTCGCGGATATTATCCGTGGTCATTTATCGATTTATTGAGCTGGCTGAACGGATACAAAAAACAGTACGGTTTTGTTTATGTCGATCACCAACAAAACCTGGCCCGTAAGCGTAAAAAGAGCTTCTTCTGGTATCAAAACGTGATTGCCACTCATGGTGAACAGCGTTAGTCTTCCTCACCAGGCGCCGTCCGGCGCCTGATATCCAGCTTGGAAAATTCTTAATTTAAATTTTACAGCAACAGAATCACCTTCTGTGCTTGTTTTTGGCATTTTTAGCCTAAATAATCCATGCAAATCTTATCGCCTGATCCCCTTACCCTGACTGGCGAAGATTGCCCTCACCAGGTTATTTTTACCTAATAAATACAACATTATAAAATGGAAGATCGCTAATATGACCGTTCAGGATTATTTATTAAAATTCCGAAAGATCAGTTCTCTTGAAAGTCTGGAAAAACTTTTTGATCATCTTAATTACTCGCTGACCGATACCCAAGAAATCGTCAATATGTATCGCGCGGCCGATCATCGTCGCGCAGAACTGGTTTCCGGCGGGCGTCTCTACGACGTAGGCCAGGTGCCGAAGAGCGTCTGGCGCTACGTGCAATAAAGACTGTTTTCTCACGCGTCAGTTGCTTATACTTCTCGCCCTGCATTTTTGACTGACGCTGATTCTGGAGAAGTAATGTCCGCTGAACCGACAGAAGAACGTATTGGTGGCTGGCTGCTCGCCCCGCTCGCCTGGCTCATTGTGGCCTTACTCAGCGCTTCGCTGGCTGTCCTGTTGTACGCAGGTGTGCTGTTGTCGCCTGCCGCACGTTCGAATCTGGCCGCATTAACAACGACCAATTTAAGTTTGTGGCTACTGTCTCTGGTTTTTGCAGTCGGCATGTGGTGTTACACCCTGTGGCTAACCGCGGCATTCTTTAAACGCCGAAAGCTGGTGCCTAAGCATTACATTATCTGGCTGCTGATTTCAGTACTGCTTGCAGTGAAAGCCTTTGCCTTCGCGCCGGTGTCCGATGCCCTCGCATTACGCCAGCTGCTCTTCCCGTTACTGGCCACCGCGCTGCTGGTTCCGTATTTCAAGCGTTCAGAGCGCGTGAAGCGGACCTTCATCAAGCCGTAATAACCCTACAGATAATCTGTTGTCGCCTGCTGCGGTTTGACCGATAATAGGCGGCTTTTTTTCGTTCCAGGTCCAATATGACTGATTACCTGCTGCTCTTTATCGGCACCGTCCTTGTTAATAACTTCGTTTTGGTGAAGTTCCTTGGGCTGTGTCCGTTTATGGGCGTTTCCAAAAAACTGGAAACGGCCATGGGGATGGGTCTCGCCACCACCTTCGTGTTGACGCTTGCGTCAGTTTGCGCGTGGCTGATTGATACCTGGATCCTCATTCCGCTTAATCTGATTTACCTGCGCACACTGGCCTTTATTCTGGTCATCGCCGTGGTAGTGCAGTTCACCGAAATGGTGGTGCGTAAAACCAGCCCGGCGCTTTATCGTTTGCTCGGGATTTTTCTGCCGCTGATAACCACCAACTGTGCGGTGCTCGGCGTGGCGCTGTTGAATATCAATCTTGGGCATAATTTCCTGCAATCGGCGCTGTATGGTTTCTCTGCGGCGGTCGGTTTTTCGCTGGTCATGGTGCTATTCGCGGCGATTCGTGAACGCCTCGTGGTGGCCAATGTGCCTGCTCCCTTTCGCGGGAACGCCATTGCGCTGATCACCGCTGGGCTGATGTCGTTGGCCTTTATGGGCTTTAGTGGTTTGGTGAAGGTGTAATGACGTTAGTGTGGATTGCCATCGCTGCCCTCAGCCTGTTAGGCCTGATTTTTGGCGGCATTCTCGGATACGCTTCGCGCCGTTTTGCGGTCGAGGATGATCCGGTGGTGGAAAAAATTGATGAAATCCTGCCACAAAGCCAGTGCGGCCAGTGCGGGTATCCCGGCTGTCGCCCCTACGCAGAAGCCGTAGGTGCCCAGGGCGAGAAAATCAACCGCTGTGCGCCAGGCGGCGAAGCGGTGATGCTTAAAATCGCTACTCTGCTTAACGTAGAACCGCAGCCTATCGACGGCGACGAACAAGCCGTGGAGCCAGTGCGCTTGATTGCGGTTATCGACGAACCGAACTGTATCGGCTGCACCAAATGTATTCAGGCCTGCCCGGTAGATGCCATCGTTGGCGCCACCCGCGCCATGCACACCGTGGTCACCGACCTGTGCACCGGCTGTAATCTCTGCGTCGCTCCTTGCCCGACGCAATGTATCGAATTAATTCCGGTCGCAGAGACGACCGAGAGCTGGAAGTGGGATCTGCAAACCATTCCAGTCCGTATTATTCCAGTGGAACACCATGCTTAAGTTATTTTCCGCGTTCAGAAAGGACAAAATCTGGGACTTCGACGGGGGCATTCATCCTCCGGAAATGAAGAGCCAGTCTAATGGCACGCCGCTGCGCCAGGTTCCTCTGGCGCAACGCTACGTCATTCCGCTGAAACAACATATCGGTGCCGAAGGCGAGCTGGCCGTGAGCACGGGCGATCGCGTTCTGCGAGGCCAACAGCTGACCCGCGGCTGGGGCCGTATGCTGCCGGTGCACGCACCAACCTCAGGTACCGTTATCGCCATTGCGCCCCACTCCACCGCACATCCATCCGCGTTAGCCGAAATGAGCGTCATTATCGAAGCCGACGGCGACGACTGCTGGATTGATCGCGATGGCTGGAACGACTGGCAGAATCGCAGCCGCGAAGAACTTATCGAGCGCATTCATGATTTCGGCGTTGCCGGACTCGGCGGCGCAGGTTTCCCGACCAGCATCAAGCTAAAAGGCGGCGGCGATAAAATCGACACGCTGATCATCAACGCCGCTGAATGCGAGCCGTATATTACCGCCGACGACCGCCTGATGCAGGATTGCGCGGCGCAAATCGTCGACGGCATTCGCATTCTGGCGCGTATTCTGCAGCCGAAAGAAGTGCTGATCGGCGTCGAAGACAATAAACCGCAGGCTATTTCGATGTTGCGTGCGGTGCTGGCCGATGCGCATGGCATCAGCCTGCGGGTGATCCCAACCAAATATCCGTCCGGCGGTGCAAAACAGCTGACGCAGATTCTTACCGGCAAACAGGTTCCGCACGGCGGTCGTTCGTCGGATATTGGCGTACTGATGCAAAACGTCGGCACGGCCTTTGCGGTTAAACGCGCCGTTATCGATGGTGAACCGCTGACCGAACGCGTCGTGACCCTGACCGGTGAATCCGTTTCCCGACCGGGTAACGTCTGGGCTCGATTGGGTACGCCGGTGCGTCATCTACTGGAAGACGCCGGTTTCTGCCCAAGCCCGGAGCAAATGGTGATTATGGGCGGCCCGCTGATGGGCTTTACCCTGCCTTGGCTCGATGTGCCGGTGGTTAAAATCACCAACTGTCTGCTGGCGCCTTCCCCACGCGAGATGGGTGAACCGGAAGAAGAACAGAGCTGTATTCGCTGTAGCGCCTGTGCCGATTCCTGCCCGGCAGATTTGCTGCCTCAGCAGCTGTACTGGTTTAGCAAAGGCCAGCAGCACGACAAAGCCACCGCGCACAATTTGGCCGACTGCATCGAATGCGGCGCCTGTGCGTGGGTGTGTCCGAGCAATATCCCTCTGGTGCAGTATTTCCGTCAGGAAAAGGCTGAAATCTCGACCATCCAGCAGGAAGAAAAGCGTGCGGCCGAGGCCAAAGCCCGCTTCGAAGCGCGTGCCGCACGACTCGCGCGTGATAAAGCCGCCCGCCTTGAGCGCCATAAACAATCTGCAGCACAGCCTGCCGCCCAGGATCAGGATGCGATTAACGCCGCCCTGAATCGTGTGCGTGATAAGCAAAAACAGGCGACGCAGCCTGTGGTTGTACAGGCCGGTACGCAGCCCGATAACAGCGCAGTGATTGCTGCACGCGAAGCTCGCAAGGCCTTGGCGCGCGCTGCTCAGGCAGAAAAGCGCCGGACCGACAGCGACAGTGACACGGTGAATGACGCAGCCGACCCACGCAAAGCTGCGGTTGAAGCCGCCATTGCCCGTGCTAAAGCCCGTAAAGCTGAATCGCAATCCGCTGAAACGCCTGCTGCGGAAGCCGTCGACCCGCGTAAAGCCGCCGTTGAAGCCGCGATTGCCCGTGCTAAAGCCCGTAAAGCCGAATCGCAATCCGCTGAAACGCCTGCTGCGGAAGCAGTCGACCCGCGTAAAGCCGCCGTTGAAGCCGCGATTGCCCGTGCTAAAGCCCGTAAAGCCGAATCGCAATCCGCTGAAACGCCTGTCGCCGAAGCAGTCGACCCGCGCAAAGTTGCCGTTGAAGCGGCGATTGCCCGCGCGAAAGCACGCAAAGCGGCACAGCAGGCAGCCAACGAGTCTGAGGCTGAAACCATTGATCCGCGTAAAGCCGCCGTTGAAGCGGCTATCGCCCGTGCGAAAGCACGCAAAGCAGAAAAACAGGCAGTAAACGAGGAATAAATGGTCTTTAAAATCGCAAGCTCCCCATACACCCACAACCATCGCCAGACCTCGCGCATTATGCTGCTGGTTCTGTTGGCGACCGTTCCGGGGATAGCCGTTCAGACCTGGTTTTTCGGCTGGGGCACGCTGGTGCAAATCCTTATCGCGAGCGTCACGGCCTGGGTCGCGGAAGCCGCTATTCTGCGTCTGCGCAAACAAGAAATTGGTAAAACGTTGGGCGATAACTCCGCCCTACTCACCGGGCTACTGCTGGCTATCAGTATTCCATCAATGGCGCCGTGGTGGATGGTGGTACTCGGCACGGCCTTCGCGGTGATTATCGCCAAACAACTGTATGGCGGCTTGGGCAATAACCCGTTTAACCCGGCGATGATTGGTTACGTGGTGCTGCTGATTTCCTTCCCTGTGCAGATGACATCATGGTTGCCGCCACAGGAAATCGCGATTAATACACCGAACCTGATGGATACGCTGCAGATTATCCTCAGCGGACATACCGTCACTGGAACAGATATCAACGCACTGCAAATGGGTGTTGACGGCATTAGCCAGGCGACACCGCTGGACACTTTCAAAACCTCGCTGCACGCGGGCCACAGCGTTAATGACATTCTTCATTCCACGATTTATCACGGCGCGCTGGCAGGCATTGGCTGGCAGTGGGTGAACGTTGCGTATCTGGCGGGCGGCTTATTCCTGCTGTGGCAACGTGCCATTCGCTGGCATATCCCGGTGAGTTTCCTGGCGACACTCGCCGTCTGCGCTACGCTCGGCTGGGCATTCTCGCCAGAATCGTTGGCTTCACCGCAGCTGCATATTTTGTCCGGGGCGACGATGCTCGGTGCCTTCTTTATTCTGACCGACCCGGTGACCGCCTCCACCACCAATCGTGGTCGCCTGCTCTACGGCGCACTGGCTGGTGTGCTGGTGTGGCTGATTCGTAACTTCGGCGGTTATCCAGACGGTGTGGCCTTCGCGACGCTGTTGGCCAACATTACCGTGCCACTAATCGACTATTACACGCGCCCGCGCGTTTATGGACACCGCTGAGAACGACCATGCTGACGACGATTCGCAAACACGGCATCACGCTGGCGCTTTTCGCTGCGGGCGCCACAGGAACGACGGCCATCATTAATCAGATGACCAAAAGCACCATTGATATCCAGGCGGCCAAGCAGCAAATGGCGCTGTTCGATCAGGTGGTGCCGCAGGGAAGCTATAATAACGACCTGCTGAAAAGCTGTTATGTGTTGGACGCTCCAGCGTTAGGTAAAGGCAGCCACATGATTTATATCGCCCGTAAAGATGACGTGCCGGTCGCTGTGGTGATGGAAGCCACTGCGCCAGACGGGTATTCCGGTGCCATTCAGCTTCTGGTTGGGGCCGATTTTAGCGGAACCGTACTCGGTTCTCGTGTGACCCAGCACCATGAAACACCGGGCCTGGGTGATAAAATCGAGATGCGCCATTCCGACTGGATCACCCGTTTTGCCGGTAAAATCATTCACGGCGATAATGACAGTCAGTGGGCGGTGAAGAAAGATGGCGGCGAATTCGATCAGTTTACCGGGGCCACCATTACGCCTCGTGCGGTGGTGAATGCAGTAAAACGCGCCGGACTTTTTGCCGAGACGCTGCCGCAGCAGATCAACGAACTTAGCCCCTGTGAAGAGTAAATCATGAGTGAAATCAAAGACGTTATTGTTCAGGGATTGTGGAAAAATAACTCCTCGCTGGTGCAGCTGTTAGGGCTGTGCCCGCTGCTGGCGGTGACCTCCACGGCAACCAACGCCCTTGGCCTGGGGCTGGCGACCACGCTGGTGCTGACGCTGACCAACCTGTTTGTCTCCTTGCTTCGCCGCTGGACTCCGCCTGAAATTCGTATTCCGATTTACGTGATGATCATCGCTTCGGTGGTGAGCTCAGTGCAGATGCTGATCAACGCCTACGCATTCGGCCTGTATCAGTCGTTGGGCATTTTCATCCCACTGATTGTGACCAACTGTATTGTCGTTGGCCGCGCCGAAGCCTTCGCTGCAAAGCAAGGTCCGATGCTGTCCGCGCTGGACGGATTCGCCATCGGGATGGGTGCCACCTGTGCGATGTTTGTGCTGGGATCCATCCGTGAAATTCTCGGCAACGGTACGCTGTTTGACGGCGCAGATGGCCTGCTGGGCAGTTGGGCTAAAGTGCTACGCATTGAAGTATTCCACACCGACACGCCGTTCCTGCTGGCGATGCTGCCGCCGGGCGCGTTTATTGGACTCGGTATGCTGCTAGCAGGAAAGTACGTCATCGACCAGCGCATGAAGCAGAAGGCCACAAGCTTGCGTAATCATTGCGAAGTTGCACCGGAAGTGAAAGTCACGACAGGGAAAGCCTGATGAATAAAGAGAAGCGTCTTGAGATCCTCAGCCGGTTACGGGACAACGACCCGCACCCGACCACAGAACTTAATTTCACCAGCCCGTTCGAGTTACTGATTTCGGTGCTGCTTTCCGCTCAGGCGACGGACGTCAGCGTCAATAAGGCCACGGCGAAACTGTATCCGGTGGCGAACACCCCGGAAGCGATGCTGGCGCTTGGCGTCGACGGAGTGAAAGATTACATCAAGACTATCGGCCTGTTTAACAGCAAGGCCGAGAATGTGATTAAGACTTGCCGTATTCTGATTGAACAGCACGGCAGCGTGGTACCGGAGGACCGGGCCGCACTGGAAGCCTTACCCGGCGTAGGACGCAAAACTGCGAATGTTGTACTGAACACCGCCTTTGGCTGGCCAACTATCGCCGTCGACACCCACATATTCCGGGTCTGTAACCGCACTCACTTCGCGCCTGGCAAAAACGTCGAACAGGTAGAAGAGAAACTGCTGAAAGTGGTGCCTGCCGAATTTAAAGTAGACTGCCACCACTGGCTGATTCTGCACGGTCGCTATACCTGCATCGCGCGTAAGCCTCGCTGTGGCTCCTGCCTGATTGAAGACCTGTGCGAATTTAAAGAAAAAGTCGATTGCTGATCCCGTTTTAACGCCGTGTTGCCACACGGCTTTCCTGCCTTCTGATTCACTCTCTCACCAGCCCAAATCTAACGCATGATCCGGTCATTTATCGCTCTGGCAGGTTAATCGTTTTTTTCTCAACTAAAATTTCTATACAAATGTGATCCAGATCACTTCGATAACATCACGTTACATCAATGTTATAAAAATGCTCGCAAGCCTTTGCCGATGCAGTAGTTAACTGTTTTTTAGCCAGACATATCACCACTATTTTTCGGATTAATGGACCATATCACTGGATGCAAAGCAAAACAGCAGAACATCTCGCCTTTAGGGCGCGAATCGGGCTCTGTTTTAGTGAAAAAATCTAGCGGAATCGAAACGGCGGTGTTAAACGCTGAATAACATTTAGATGAACGGACGATTATAACGATCTCGTTATGTGTAACAGAGTATTACAAACCCCTTGTGTGAACGTTCAGGATAGTGAACATTACCTCCCGTTTTCCCCTCCAAGAATAATTATAAGGCGGATGTCAAAACGAACGTCACGCCCACCACCCCCGTTAATATGGGATGTAAAAAAAGAGGTATATGTGTCTACTGCAAACAATAAACCAACTGAAGAAAGCGTAAGTCTCAACGCCTTCAAGCAACCAAAAGCGTTCTATCTCATATTCTCTATCGAACTTTGGGAACGTTTTGGCTATTACGGCCTTCAGGGCATCATGGCCGTCTACCTGGTGAAACAGCTGGGTATGTCCGAATCGGACTCCATCACGTTGTTCTCCTCTTTCAGTGCGCTGGTATATGGCCTCGTCGCTGTAGGCGGCTGGCTGGGTGATAAAGTTCTGGGTACCAAACGCGTTATCATGCTGGGCGCCATCGTTCTGGCGATCGGTTACGCCCTGGTCGCCTTCTCAGGTCATGATGCAGCTGTCGTTTATATGGGTATGGCGGCCATCGCGGTCGGTAACGGCTTGTTTAAAGCGAACCCGTCTTCCCTGCTTTCTACCTGCTACGACAAAGAGGATCCGCGTCTGGACGGTGCATTCACCATGTACTACATGTCCATCAACATCGGTTCCTTCTTCTCTATGCTGGCCACTCCATGGCTGGCGGCGAAATACGGCTGGAGCACTGCGTTTGCGCTGAGCGTAGTCGGTATGTGTATCACCGTGGTGAACTTCGCGTTCTGCCAGAAATGGGTGAAAAGCTACGGTTCCAAGCCTGACTTTGCGCCGGTACACGTCGGCAAACTGCTGGCAACGATCGTCGGTGTTGTGATTCTGGTTGCTATCGCCACCTGGCTGCTGCACAACCAGGGTATCGCACGCTTGGTTCTGGGTGTTGTTGCTCTGGGTATCATCTGCATCTTCGCGAAAGAAACCTTCGCCATGCAGGGTGCTGCACGCCGTAAGATGCTCGTTGCTTTCATCCTGATGGTTGAAGCTATCGTGTTCTTCGTGCTGTACAGCCAGATGCCAACTTCTCTGAACTTCTTCGCTATCCGTAACGTTGAGCATTCCATTCTGGGTATCGCGTTTGAACCAGAACAGTTCCAGGCACTCAACCCATTCTGGATCATGATTGGTAGCCCAATTCTGGCTGCCATCTACAACAAGATGGGCGATCGTATGCCAATGCCGAACAAATTTGCCTTCGGTATGGTGCTGTGTTCTCTGGCCTTCCTGGTGCTGCCAGTGGGTGCGAAATTCGCATCTGACGCAGGTATCGTCTCTGTAAACTGGTTGATTCTGAGCTACGCGCTGCAGTCTATCGGTGAGCTGATGATCTCCGGTCTGGGTCTGGCAATGGTTGCACAGCTGGTTCCACAACGTCTGATGGGCTTCATCATGGGTAGCTGGTTCCTGACTACCGCCGGTGCTGCAATCATCGCAGGTAACGTGGCCAACCTGATGGCGGTTCCAGAAAACGTAACTGACCCTCTGCTGTCTCTGCACGTCTACGGTGATGTGTTCATGAAGATTGGTATTGCGACCGCTGTTATCGCTGCACTGATGATGCTGACCGCGCCGAAACTGAATCGCATGACTCAGGATGACGAAGCGGATATCGCAAAAGCGCGCGAAGCCGCTTCCGCATAACTTTTCCGGAAAACGAATTAATTAAGCCGCTGATACATTCAGCGGCTTTTTTTTTATCTGTTCGCACTCTAGGATAAGGAACACATCTGTGTCCAAAGGAGTTCGTCATGAAATTGTTCTACAAACCCGGTGCCTGTTCCCTTGCTTCCCACATTGCGTTGCAAGAGAGCGGGATGGATTTTTCGCTGGTCGGGGTTGACCTCGCGCAAAAGCAGCTGGAAAACGGGGAAGATTATTGGCAAGTGAACCCAAAAGGCCAGGTGCCCGCCCTGCTTCTGGATGACAACACCCTGCTGACTGAAGGGGTGGCGATTATGCAGTACATCGCCGATACAAAAGCCGATCGTCAGCTGCTGGCCCCGGCTGGTAGCATTGCGCGCTACAGGACGCTGGAATGGCTGAATTACATCGCCACTGAGCTGCATAAGGGCTTTACGCCACTGTTCCGTCCCGACACCCCGGAAGACTACAAGCCAACCGTCCGTGCGCTGCTGGAGAAAAAACTGCACTACGTGAATGATGCTCTGCGTGATAACGAGTGGATTTGCGGTAGCCGCTTTACGATTGCCGATGGCTATCTGTTTACCGTTCTGCGCTGGGCACGTGCGGTGAAACTGGATATGAGCGGACTGAAGAATATTGAAGCCTACATGGCGCGTGTGGCGGCCCGTCCTGGCGTGACGGCGGCGATGGAAGCGGAAGGTCTGAGCTAACCCGGCGGGCAAGTCTGGCTGAGTGACACCAAAACACAGGACCGATAAGCGCTAGCGCCATCGGGCAATAAAAAAGGCCGCATATGCGGCCTTTTCTTTTGCTGTCTGCGGGAATTATTTCCAGCACACCAGGCAGTAGTTTTTCTTACCGCGACGCAGCAGCGTGTAGCGTCCGAACAGACGATCGATTTCAGCGAAGGTGTATTCCGGATCAATCTGCTTCTCGCCGTTGATAGTGACCGCATTAGAGGCGATAGTTTTACGCGCCTGACCGCGGGACGGCTGCAGTTCGGAATCCACCAGCGCCTGGATCAGGTCAGCACCTTTTTCCATTTCGACCATCGGAACGCCATCCTGCGCCAGCTGTTCGAAATCAGCTTCGCTTAACGCGCTCAAAGTGCCGTTGAATAGGCTTTCGGTGATGCGTTTTGCAGCCACCAGGCCTTCTTCACCATGCACCAGACGGGTCACCTGCTCGGCCAGAACGTACTGGGCGCGTGGCGCTTTGCCGCTGTTTTTGTCTTCTTCTTCCAGCGCATTGATTTCAGCAATGTCCATAAAGGTGAAGAATTTCAGGAAGCGGTAAACGTCCGCATCCGCGGTGTTGATCCAGAACTGGTAGAATTTGTACGGGCTGGTTTTCTTCGGATCCAACCACACAGCACCGCCTTCGGTCTTACCAAATTTGGTGCCGTCTGATTTGGTTATCAGCGGAACGGTCAGGCCGAAGACCTGGTTCTGGTGCAGACGACGGGTCAGGTCGATACCTGAAGTGATGTTTCCCCACTGATCGGAGCCGCCAATCTGCAGCGCCACACCGTGCAGTTTGTTCAGGCAAGCGAAGTCATAACCCTGCAACAGGTTGTAGGAGAACTCGGTGAACGAGATACCCTGATCGTCACGATTCAGACGCTGTTTCACCGCTTCCTTGTTGATCATCTGGTTTACAGAGAAGTGTTTACCGATGTCACGCAGGAAGGTCAGCACGTTCATGCCGCCGAACCAGTCGTAGTTGTTAGCCGCGATGGCAGAGTTGCTGCCGCAGTCAAAATCGAGGAACGGCGCAACCTGTTTGCGGATTTTATCCACCCACTCCTGCACTGTATCTTCGGTGTTTAATTTACGCTCAGCCGCTTTAAAGCTTGGATCGCCGATAAGACCGGTCGCTCCGCCCACCAGCGCCACAGGCTTGTGACCTGCTTCCTGGAAGCGTTTCAGGCATAACAGGGGAACGAGATGCCCCAAATGCAAGCTGTCAGCGGTCGGATCGAAGCCGCAATAGAGCGCGATCGGGCCCTGCGCCAGTCGCTCTGCTAACGCTTCCTCATCCGTCACCTGAGCCACAAGGCCCCGCTCTTGCAATTGTTTAATCAAGTTACTGCTCGCCATCAAAGTCTCCATGTATAAAACAGACTGCACCTTAGTCGGTACACGACGTTTCGCCGTTTGCGAAATGGTCAATAGAATAAAACGCCAGCCCGTGTTGTGCCAGCGCTTAAAACAACAAAATGCGCGATTACGGCGCGAGGCGGTCGATTTTCCATGCGTCGTTTTCACGCTGGTATAAAAAACGATCGTGCAGACGGTGTTCACCACCCTGCCAGAACTCCATCGACTCAATATTGATGCGGTAGCCACCCCAGAAACTCGGCAGCGGTACTTCGCCCTGCTGGAACTTCTGTTTGAGCTCGAGGAATTTGCTTTCGAGGATCCCGCGCGCCGAAATACGGCTGGACTGTTTGGAGACCCAGGCGCCAATCTGGCTGTCCCTTGGACGACTGTGGAAGTATTTCACCACTTCAAGGGTAGAAAGACGTTCGGCTTTACCGGTGACCATCACCTGACGCTCCAGCGTGTGCCACGGGAAAAGCAGGCTGATATGCGGATTCTGCTCGAGGTGGTGCGCCTTCCGACTACCGAGGTTGGTATAGAACACCAGCCCTTTTTCGTCGTAATGCTTCAACAAAACGATACGCTGATACGGTTGACCGTTTTCGTCCACGGTTGCCACAACCATCGCGGTAGGATCGGCGAGTCGGGCCTCACAGGCCTGACCCAGCCAGCGCTCAAACAGCGCCAGGGGTTCAGCAGGAAGGTCGCGACGGCGCAGGCCGCCACGGGTGTACTCACGGCGCAGATGCGCGATTTGCTGCAGGGAGTCGTTGTCAGACATGGCGTTTAGGATAGTTGTCTTCAGGTGGCGCTATTGTGCGCCGCCATCAGCAAAATCTCAACGCTTCGGGTTTTGTAACTGACAGTTATTCAGCACGATACGGTCACGTTTGTAGACCGTGGCGCTGTCGCCTTGCGACCAGAAGACGTAAATACCGTCGGTGTAACGCGTGCCAGAGGCGGAGATGCCCTGGGTTAACGTTTGCTGCTGATTGTCATAGATGAAATCCACCTGCTGACGGGTGTTATTGAGGTGAACGGTCAGCGGTTTTTCATCGCACTGGTATTGCAGGGTGTCGGTGTTCATTCGCTCAACGAACTGGTTGTAGTAGCTACAACCGGAGAGCATCAGGGGGGCTATCAGTGGTACTACAGCGAGAAGAATTTTTTTCATTGGCTTGCCTTAAGACTGTCCCGGTCCCGGAGGGCAGATGCCCTCCCTTAACCCTTCTATTCTATCGTCAATGGGCACGCGCCTCAGTCAGTTAACTCTGATTCTGCCGCGGATTTGCAGGGAAAATAGCCCCTAAAATAGTAGGCTCACTGGCACCAGTGACCGACGGTAAATTACCCGGTAGCCCTGCAAGGGTACGCCACGCGAGCCATGCGAAAGCCAGGCCTTCCATATCGTCTCCGCTGACGCCAGCATCATCGGTGGTCGAGACTTCGGTGCCAGACAGCAGTGCAGCCAGACGTGCCATCAACAGCGGATTACGGCTCCCGCCGCCGCACACCAGTAACCGTTCACAGCCGCCGCTCAGCAACACCTGCTCGCTGATGGTAACTGCGGTTAATTCAGTCAGTGTGGCCATGACATCTTTCGCCGCTAAACCCGGATGCTTCGCCAACTGCCGTTCCAGCCAGCCGTAATTAAAATATTCGCGACCGGTACTTTTCGGTGCCGGTAGCGCAAACCACGGGTCACTCAGCATTTCCTGCAACAGTGGCAGGATAACTTTGCCGGAGTTCGCCCACTCGGCGTCTTTATCGTACGGTTTACTGCACTGACGCCAGATCCACGCGTCCATCAGCATATTGCCCGGCCCGGTGTCGTGCCCTTTTACCGGCAAACCAGGACAAAGCATCGACAGATTCGCAATCCCGCCGATGTTCAGCACGATACGACGCTCATGCGGATTAGCCAGCAACGCGTGATGGAACGCAGGCACCAGCGGCGCACCTTGGCCACCAAGCGCGATATCGCGACGGCGGAAATCGCCAATCACCGTCACGCCGGTGCGCGCGGCAATAATATTGTTGTCACCAATTTGCAGCGTATGCGGGGCGTCTCCGTCCGGTTCATGCCAGACGGTCTGGCCATGACAGCCAATGGCAACGATATCATCGGCAGACAGTTTTTCCTGCGCCATCAGCGCCAACACCGCATCGGCAAACAGACGACCCAAGCGTGTATCGAGCTGACCGTACATCGACAGAGTCAGTTGCTGACCTTGGCAAATCGCGAGGATGTCTTCCTTCAGCGCAATGGGAATGGGATACGACAAGCTGGCCTGCTGCGCCACCATGTTATCGTCCATGGCCGCAAGCACTACGTCCACGCCATCAAGGCTGGTACCCGACATCACACCAATATAGCGACCCGAATTCATACGCCTTCCTTAGTTCATGACAGAGAGCCACACTGAAACATAAAGTCTTTCTTAATACCATGATCCAATAACAAAATTTAACAAACCTGTGCGTGGGCGCGATACGGCCTGAATCAGAGTGGCAACGTAACGGCCGTTTACGCTTGGTTAAGCACAAAGAGATTATAATTTTGCAGAGATCCTCGTAGAACATATGACCCGTGGCGCATAAATGCCATATAATTGCGGTGTAAGGATGCTCTCAAGAGCGTTTCTTGGTGAACAGGAGATTCATAAATGATGTTACGTGTATTGGCCGTTTCAATGATTGGTTTATCGCTTGCTGGTTGTGTTAATAGCAGCGGCCTCTCCGGGGACGTTTATTCCGCATCCGAAGCCAAACAGGTTCAGAATGTGACCTACGGGACCATCGTCCACACGCGTCCGGTACAGATCCAGGGTGGCAACGATTCTAACGTTATTGGCGCAATCGGTGGTGCGGTTCTCGGTGGCTTCCTCGGGAATACCGTCGGCGGTGGTTCGGGTCGTTCACTCGCGACCGCAGCAGGTGCTGTTGCAGGTGGCGTAGCGGGCCAGGGCGTTCAGGGGGCAATGAACAAAACCCAGGGCGTTGAGCTGGAAATCCGCAAAGACGACGGCAACACCATTATGGTTGTGCAGAAACAGGGTGATACGCAATTTGTCTCAGGCCAGCGCGTTGTAATGGCCAGCAACGGCAGCCAAGTGACCGTTTCCCCACGCTAATTATCAGGCCAGCTGGAGGTCACCGGATGGTGACCTGGCGGGCATAAAAAAAGGCCCTGATATCAGGGCCTTTTTGTCACTATCGGCGAGAAACTCAGTCTATGGACTGCAGTTCGTTGATATTTTGCTCTAGCTTACGAATAAGCCCAAGCAGTAAATCCAGTTCCTCAGGAGAAATGCCCGCAAGGATTTCACCCCGCGTCTTGCGAATCACCGTCTCCATATCTTCAATCAACGGTTCGGCTTTTTCTGTCAGTTTAATGCGTTTAGCACGACGGTCATTAGCACAGGTCTGACGCGTAATCAGGCCCTTCTCTTCTAGCTGATCCAATGTACGAACCAGTGAAGGTTGCTCAATCCCAATCGCTTTAGCCAGTTGAATTTGCGACTGTTCAGGCGGCAGCTGATGAATGTTATGCAGCGTGACCCAGTGAGTCTGCGTTAATTCCAGAGGTTTCAGGCGATGGTCAATCAAAGCACGCCAGATACGCACCAGCCGTGCCAGATCAGAACCCAGTGGCGATTCCAATTTCATCTCCTTATAATTAGCTTGCTAAGTTATTATACTGATTTTAGAATAGTGTGCAGCATTTAAATGCCCAAAACAAATGTATTGCCTTGTCCCCGCAGGCTGACACAATGATTTACACTGATAATTATGATGGCGCATCGTTACGGCCCTCGACCCGCAACGATGCATTTGCAAAGGATTTTTGCTCGTGAAGCTGACGCTCAATACTTCGGGACTTCCCCTCCAGGACCTCATCGTCGGGGCCTCTATTTATTTTCCCCCGCTGTTCAAAGCGGTTATCCTGGGTTTCCTCATCTGGCTGCTAGCCCATCGCCAACTGCGTGACTGGATGTACGCCGGTGACGTCTGGCATCCGTTGTTAATGGATCTTTCCCTGTTCGCGCTGGCGGTATGCCTGGCGTTGGTTTTGATTGTGGCGTGGTAACTAACTAAATGAAAAAACTAAAATATTTCTCCACGCTGCTGGTCGCGGCCCTGGCACTGATAGCCGTGTGGCTGGTCTGGAATTACTACATGCAGTCGCCGTGGACCCGTGACGGCAAAATCCGTGCCGAGCAGGTCAGCATCACGCCGCAGGTTTCGGGCAGTATCATGGAACTGAATGTGAAGGATAACCAGCAGGTTAAAGCTGGTGATGTGCTGTTTCGCCTCGATGCCACGCCGTTTCACATTGCGGTGATGAATGCCCAGGCACAACATGCTAAGGCTTTGTCTGATATGGCAAAAGCGAAATCGGATATGGACAGGTCACAGTCGGATATGGACAAGGCAAGACGTGAGGCCACTCGCCGTCGCAATTTGCCAAAAAACTTCATCTCCGCAGAAGATCTCGACACGGTTAACATCGCGCTACAAACCGCTAAAGCCAATACTGAAGCCGCTAAAGCCAGCGTTGCCGCCGCCAAAGCCAGTGCTGATGCCGCTAACGCCGCGCTGGAACATGCCAACTGGCAGCTGTCGCAAACCGAGGTCAAAGCCCCGGTTGACGGCTGGGTAACCAACGTGTCCACTCGCACTGGCGATTACGCCGCCGTCGGCCACCCTGTATTCGCCCTCGTAGACAGCCATTCCTTCTACGTCGTGGGCTACTTCGAAGAAACCAAACTTCGTCACATCAAACCAGGTGTCAGTGCCAGCGTGGTGCTGTACAGTAATGGGCAAGCGTTACAGGGTCACGTCGCCAGCATTGGACGCGCCATCTCTGATCAGAGCGTTGGCGCGGAAGGTAGCCTGATTGCCGATGTCAAACCAACCATTCCGTGGGTGCGCCTGGCCCAGCGAGTGCCGGTACGTATCGAATTTGATAAGTTGCCGGACGATATTATTCTGGTGTCCGGCACCACCTGCACCGTGTCGATTGGATCTCTGTAATGAACCTCCAGGTGCTCAACTGGCGGTCGCTGCCGTGGATTAAAGCGACCCGCCCGCAATGGCGATATGCGCTACGCAACGGCATCGCCATGTGTCTGGCCCTGAGCTTTGCGTATTACATCAATCTCGACCAGCCCTACTGGGCAATGACCTCCGCCGCAGTGGTGAGTTTCCCCACCGTCGGCGGTGTTATCAGTAAAAGCCTTGGCCGAATCGCCGGAAGCCTGCTCGGCGCCGTCGCTGCAATCCTGATTGTCGGGCACACCATGACCGACCCCTGGCTTTTCCTGCTGGGGCTATCTGCGTGGATAGCCTTTTGCACCTGGACCTGCGCGATGTACATGAATAACGCCGCGTATGCGTTCCAGTTGGCGGGCTACACCTGCGCCATCATCGCCTTCCCAATGGTCAATCTGGTGGATACCACCCATCTGTGGGATATCGCGCAGGCCCGTGTCTGTGAAGTTGTTCTCGGGATTTTGTGCGGCGCGCTGATGATGATGATCCTGCCAAGCACCTCAGATGGCACTACGCTTCTGACCGCCCTGAAAAACATGCATGCGCGTATTCTGGAGCACGCCAGTCTGCTTTGGCAGCCGGAAACCACTGATGCGATTCGTACCGCGCATGAGAGCGTTATCGGTCAGATCCTGACCATGAACCTGCTTCGCATTCAGGCGTTCTGGAGCCATTATCGTTTCCGACGCCAGAACAGCCTGCTGAACTATTTGTTACACCAGCAATTGCGACTGACCAGCGTGATTTCCAGCCTGCGCCGGATGTTGATTAACTGGCCTGAATCCCCCGCCAATACCCGCGAAGTGCTCGAAAAATTATTTGCCGAGCTCGCCAGAACTGACGCAAACGCGTATTCCGTGGCCCGGATAATCGCGCCGCTGGCCCCACGCAACCCGATGGATTACCGCCATCAGGCATTCTGGCAGCGTCTGCGCTATTTCTGCCGTCTTTATTTGACCTCCAGTCGTTGGCTGCAACGGCTGGAAAATGCCTCAGCGATCACCGAATTTGACGTACCAACAGCGCCTGCATTGACCCGGCGAACCGACCACGCTGAAGCGCTGTGGAACGGACTGCGCACCTTTTTCGCGCTGATCATGGTCGGGGCATGGACCATCAATACCCAATGGACATCCGGCCCTGCGGCGCTGACCCTGGCGGCGATTTGCTGTGTACTGTTTTCGACATCGCCCTCACCATTCAATTCTCTGGCTTTGCTGCTACGCACGCTGCTTTGGCTGTCGCTGTTCAGCTTTGCCGTGAAGTTTGGCCTGATGGTGCAAATCAGTGACCTCTGGCAATTCCTGCTGTTTCTGTTCCCTCTACTGATCACCATGCAACTGTTCAAATTACAGATGCCGAAATACGCGGGGCTATGGGGACAGTTGGTGGTGTTTATGGGTTCTTTTATTTCGGTCACCAATCCGCCAGTGTATGATTTTGCAGGGTTTCTCAATGATAATCTGGCAAAAATTATCGGCGTAGGAATGGCATGGCTGGCCTTTGCGGTGCTGAAACCGGGCTCTGACGCGCGTAAAAGCCGGCGTCATATTCAGTCGTTACGTCGTCACTTTATTGATCAACTGAGTCGTCATCCTCAGCAAAATGAGCATGAATTTGAATCGTTGGTTTATCACTATATCAGCCAGCTCAGTAACAGCCAGGATGCCTTCTCCCGCCGCTGGCTGCTGCGCTGGGGCGTGGTATTGCTCAACTGTTCCCACGTGGTCTGGCAGTTGCGTGATTGGGAAACGCGTTCTGATCCGCTGGTTCAGGTCCGGGACATGTGCATCAGCCTGCTGCGGGATGTAATGAGCGAACGCGGCGTCCAGCAACGCCCGCTGGCATCCACGCTGAGCGAGTTAAAACGGATTTACGAAACCTTGGGCCATCACCACCAGCCTGCCGCCGGTGAACTGGCGGCGATAGTATGGCGGCTTTACTGCTCTCTGTTACAGCTCGAACAGGCTCCGATAGCGGGCACCATAACAGAAAGAACTACTTGATAACCCCACAAGCATAGCGCACGCCACCACCGCCGAGCGGTTTCGGCTGATCGGACATGTTATCTCCGCCTACGTGGATCATCAGTGCTTTGCCTTTCACTTCATCAAGTTTTTTCAGACGCGGCGCCAGGACGGGCTGCGTCGCTTTCCCCTCTTTATCCACCACCAGCACTGGCAAATCACCTAAGTGCCCCAGTCCGGCGGGTCCTTCGTGTTTACCGGTATGATCCGGGTCCAGATGACCGCCAGCAGCTTCGGCTGCATTGGCTTTGCCCTCTTTAATCGCAGGCTGGCAGCTGCCGTTGGCATGTACGTGGAAACCGTGTTCGCCAGGAGGCAACGCTTTGAGGTCAGGAGAAAATTCGAGGCCTTTATCGGTTTCGGTGATTTTTACCTCACCAATGGACTGTCCGACGGCTTGCGGGGTGACAAGATTCATTTCCACTTCCGTGCTGGCCGCGTATGCGCCGCTTGAAATGGCAAGAGTCAGTAACGTGAGCGTGATGCGCTTCATAGTACCTCCAAAAAAAAAGTGTCCCTGGTAAGTCTAAACCAGGAACACCTTTTTGGACGGAACGTCAGCGCAAAACGTGATTACGGTACGTCGTAACCCAGCGCGGCTTTACGGATGCGGAACCACTGCTGACGGGTCATTTCGAGGTGCTCGGCAGCAATCGCAGAACGCACGCGTTCGATTTTGCCGGAGCCGATAATCGGCAGTGGCTGAGACGGTAGACGCATCACCCAGGCGTAAACCACCTGTTCGATGCTTTCCGCGTTCAGTTCTTTCGCGACGTTGGCCAGCTCTTCGCGCAGCGGGCCGAATTTGTCGTCATTGAACAGGCTACCGCCCCCCAGGCACGACCATGCCATCGGACGCACGCGCAACTGTTGCAGCTGATCGAGCGTGCCGTCCAACAGCAGCGGCTGGTGAACCGGAGAAAGTTCGACCTGGTTAGTCGCCAGGGTAAATGGCAGACGTGATTGCAGCAGCGAGAACTGCGCCGGGGTAAAGTTAGACACGCCAAAATGGCGCACTTTGCCACTCTGATGCAGCTCGGTGAAGGCTTCAGCCACTTCGTCTGCATCCATCAGCGGATCCGGACGATGGATCAGCAGCAGGTCCAGATAGTCGGTGGCCAGATTGGTCAGGGACTGCTCAGCGCTGCGAACGATGTGAGATTTATCGGTGATATAGTGCCCGATAGCGTGTTCAGGTTTCGCGGTGGTCGCAATTCCGCATTTGCTGACCACTTCCATACGCGAACGCAGCTGCGGAGCCAGTTTTAAGGCTTCGCCAAACGCGGCTTCGCACAGATAACCGCCATAGATATCGGCATGGTCGACGGTGGTAATACCGAGGTCGAGATGCTCTTCAATAAAGCTGACCAGCTGCTGCGGGGACATGTTCCAGTCCATCAGACGCCAGTACCCCATTACGAAGCGGGAGAATTCTGGGCCATTTGGCGCGAGAGTAATACGCTGAACCATACGAGCTTCCTCAACTGAAAAATTTCATCGAGTATACGCATATTTAGCGTTAAAACAGTGAAGGCTGATCAGGTTCTTCAGGTAAAGCGGATTTGTTTGCGCGGATTTTACGCAGCAGACGTTGACGGCAGAGTCGTAACACCTCCTGCTTTTGAGCATCATTGAAATTTTGCCAGTTGAATCGCTCGTCGCGGCTGCGCATACAACCCCGGCAGTAGCCGCGTTCATCGGACTGACAAATCCCCCGGCACGGACTCTGTACCGGGAAAAACTCCAGTTGTTCTGCCACGCCGCCCCCTGTTATCTGCCTACTCTCATTGAAGCCTGATAATGCGCATCCTGCAACCAGCAATCATTTATCTCTTGCATTAGACCGATCGGTCTACTACATTGAACCCCATGAACAAACATGCTGAACACGACACTCGCGAACATATCCTCGCTACTGGCGAGCGTTTATGTATGCACCGCGGCTTTACCGGAATGGGGCTCAGCGAGCTGCTGAAAACGGCAGAAGTGCCAAAAGGCTCGTTTTATCACTATTTCCGCTCTAAAGAAGCGTTTGGTGTCGCGATGCTCGAACGCCACTACGCAGACTATCACCATCGTCTCTCTGAGCATTTTGCCCATGGCGACGGCAACTACCGCGACCGCCTGCTGGCCTATTACCAGCACACGCTGAATCAGTTTTGTCAGCAAGGTATTATCAGCGGTTGTCTGACGGTAAAGCTGTCTGCCGAAGTGTGTGACCTCTCGGAAGTCATGCGCACGGAAATGAACAAAGGGGCCAGCCAGATTATTGTTTTGCTCTCCCACGCGCTTGAAGAAGGACGTAAAGAGAAAAGCCTTACCATTTACGGTGATGCTCATACCCAGGCCGAAGTGCTGTATTCGCTCTGGTTGGGGGCCAATCTTCAGGCCAAAATTTCTCGCAGTGCGACGCCCCTCGAAAGCGCGCTCGAACATGCGAAGACCATGATTGCCGCGCCTGGCCAATAACAGGCGTTTTTATTTTACGATTTACTAGACGACCGGTCTATTCAGGAGTCATGCACTATGTCACAACACAAACTGTTTACCCCGCTCAAGGCTGGCGCTGTTACGCTGCCTAACCGCGTACTGATGGCCCCGTTGACGCGTCTTCGCAGCATCGAGCCCGGTGACATCCCTACACCACTGATGGGTGAATACTATCGCCAGCGCGCAAGCTCCGGACTGATTATCTCTGAAGCGACGCAGATTTCTGCCCAAGCGAAAGGCTACGCGGGCGCACCCGGTCTGCACAGCCCAGAACAAATTGCCGCGTGGAAAAAAATCACTGCAGGCGTACATGCTGAAAACGGTCACATCGCCGTTCAGCTGTGGCACACCGGCCGTATTTCGCATAACAGCCTCCAGCCAGACGGCCAGTCACCGGTTGCCCCATCTGCGCTGAGCGCGGGCACCCGTACTTCCCTGCGTGATGCTAACGGCCACGCCACTCGCGAAGACACGTCTGTACCGCGCGCGCTGGAACTGGAAGAAATCCCGGGTATCGTTGACGATTTCCGCCAGGCGGTGGCTAACGCTCGTGAAGCCGGTTTCGACCTCGTTGAACTGCACTCCGCGCACGGCTACCTGCTGCACCAGTTCCTGTCTCCATCAGCAAACCAGCGTACCGATCAGTACGGCGGTAGCATTGAAAACCGCGCCCGTCTGGTGCTGGAAGTGGTAGATGCCGTCAGTAAAGAGTGGAGCGCCGATCGCATCGGGATCCGTGTTTCGCCGATTGGTTCGTTCCAGAACACCGACAACGGCCCGAACGAAGAAGCGGATGCGCTGTATCTGATTGAAGGACTGGGCAAACGCGGTATTGCATACCTGCACATGTCTGAGCCAGACTGGGCCGGCGGTCAGCCTTATACCGAAGAATTCCGTCGTAAAGTACGCGAACGTTTCCACGGCCCAATTATCGGGGCCGGGGCGTACACTCCGGAAAAAGCAGAAGATCTGATTGCTAAAGGTCTGATTGATGCCGTGGCATTTGGTCGCGCATACATCGCAAACCCCGACCTGGTTGCACGTCTGGAACGTAAAGCAGAACTGAACCCACAGCGCCCGGAAACCTTCTACGGCGGCGGCGCAGAAGGTTATACCGACTACCCTACACTCTAATCCCCGCATTGATAGCGGCGGGCATCCGCCGCTATACTGATTGTCCTGCTTTATAAACAATACGATAAGGGGAAGACTATGCGCCTACTTCACACCATGCTGCGTGTTGGCAATCTGCAACGTTCCATCGAATTTTACACCAACGTGCTGGGCATGAAGCTGCTGCGCACCAGCGAAAACCCGGAATACAAATATTCCCTCGCCTTCGTCGGCTACGGCCCGGAGAGTGAAGAAGCGGTCATCGAACTGACCTATAACTGGGACGTTGAAAGCTACGATCTCGGCACCGCTTACGGCCATATCGCACTGAGCGTAGATAATGCCGCAGAAGCCTGTGAGCGCATCCGCAATAACGGCGGCAACGTAACCCGCGAAGCCGGTCCGGTAAAAGGCGGCTCCACCGTTATCGCCTTTGTCGAAGATCCAGATGGATATAAAATCGAACTGATTGAAGCCAAAGACGCCGGTAAAGGTCTTGGTCATTAAGACTCCCTGGGTGCTACGGCACCCATTTTTTTGCTCCTGCCTCTGCTGCAACTGCTGGCAAAATTTGCCATAATGCGCGCTACTTTTTGTAAGCCTAAGAGATCCTGATGTCCGACAACGCTCAACGTAATGCACTGTGCGACCGCTTCCGTGGTTTTTATCCTGTAGTAATAGACGTAGAAACAGCGGGCTTTAACGCCAAAACAGATGCGCTGCTGGAAGTCGCCGCCGTGACGTTAAAAATGGACGAAGACGGCTGGTTGATGCCGGACAGTACACTGCATTTCCATGTTGAACCGTTTGAAGGTGCGAATCTGGTCCCGGAAGCGCTGGCGTTTAATGGTATTGATCCTAATGACCCTGAACGTGGTGCCGTCAGCGAATACGACGCCCTGCACGCTATCTATAAAGAAATACGTAAAGGCATGAAGGATCAGGAGTGCAATCGGGCAATCATGGTGGCGCACAACGCTACATTCGATCACAGCTTTATAATGGCCGCTTCTGAACGCGCCGGGCTGAAACGCAATCCCTTCCACCCGTTTGTGACTTTTGATACCGCCGCGCTGAGCGGGCTGGCACTGGGGCAAACCGTGTTGTCGAAAGCCTGCCTGGCCGCAGGAATGGAATTTGACGGCAACAAGGCACACTCTGCGCTGTATGACACCGAACAGACGGCGCAGCTGTTTTGTGAAATCGTCAACCGCTGGAAACGTTTGGGCGGCTGGCCGCTACCATTGCCAGAAAGCGAAAGCGAAGAATAAAAAAAGCGACCATCGGGTCGCTTTTTTATTACCAGTCAAAAACTTACTCAGCGCTGCTCTGCTCGTCGTCTTTGTACTTTGCAGCCGTCTCTTTGATCAGCTGCTGCAGTTCGCCACGCTGGTACATCTCAATCAGGATGTCACAGCCGCCAACCAGCTCACCGTCAATCCACAGCTGTGGGAAGGTCGGCCAGTTTGCGTATTTTGGCAGCTCAGCGCGGATATCCGGGTTTTGCAGAATATCAACGTAAGCAAAACGTTCGCCACAGGCAGACAGTGCCTGAACCGCCTGAGCAGAGAAACCACAGCTTGGCAGTTTCGGGGATCCCTTCATATACAGGAGGATTGGATTCTCGGCGATTTGGGTCTGGATTTTCTCAAGAGTCGTACTCATATCTTGCTTCCTTAAACTTCTTTTTATGGCTGTAGTCGCTAAGTGTAACGTCAACGACGGCTGTCAGAAAATAACATTTTGTTCACGATAATGCATTTTACCTCTGACCTTTTGAAGTTGCCTTAAAAATATGCCTTTATCGGCCTCCCCTGCCTAAACATGCGCATTTTCCGAGCATGTTATGTCCACTTTGACGCATTTTTTTGCAGTCGCTAACGAAACTGTGCAGCAGATACAAAAACACTATTAACAATTAATGTTTTTATGCTTTAGAATCGATTCGTTTTGTCAATCATACCCAGGCATGACCGTTTGCCTGCCTAACAGAGGAATGCTCAGTGGCGCGGATAAATAAAGTCTCGATCACGCTCTGTGCTTTGCTGTTTACATCGTTGTCCATTACGCCTTTGTCCCACGCATCGGAGCAGGCGCGTGCTTCTGCGTCGCAAAAGTCCCATCAAGCGAAAGCAGACCGTAAAAAGAAAACGACGGGCAACAAAACAAAATCGACGACGAAAACTTCAAGCAAAAAGAAAACCAGTACTCTTAAGCAAACAACGACCGCCAAAAGTAAAAAAACATCCGCCGTCAATAAAACCGCCTCCACCCGCAAAATACATAGCCCCGCACTGAAAACCGCTTCCGTCAAAATGGCGCAGAAATGCAGCGTACGTAAAGGCCATAAAAAGAAATGCCTTAGCGAAGACGTAAAACCGTTAACCATTGCGGATGCACATAAAGCACGCGTGCAGAAAGCACAAAAAACGGCGATGAATAAATTGATGGGCCAGATTGGCAAACCATACCGTTGGGGTGGCACTTCGCCACGCACCGGTTTCGATTGCAGCGGTCTGGTTTATTACGCGTATAAAGATCTGGTGAAATTCCGTATTCCTCGCACCGCGAATGAAATGTATCACTTGCGTGATGCGCGCGCTGTTAACCGGGGTGAGCTGCAAAGCGGCGATTTGGTGTTCTTCCGTACCCGCGGTCGTGGCACTGCCGATCACGTAGGCGTTTACGTCGGCAATGGCAAATTTATTCAGTCCCCGCGCACCGGCCGCGATATCCAGATTACCTCTCTGAGCGAAGATTACTGGGCGAACCACTACGTTGGCGCACGACGCGTGATGACGCCTAAAACAATTCGCTGATCCCTGCCCTGTCGATATATCGATAGGGTAAGTTCTTCTTTAGCCACATCTTTTAATTTGCTACCCTATCCATACTCAATGCATGGTTATTGAGTAATAAAATAATAGGGAGAATAAGCAATGTCATTCGAATTACCTGCATTACCGTATGCAAAAGACGCCCTGGCGCCACACATCTCCGTAGAAACGCTGGAATACCACTACGGCAAACATCACCAGACGTATGTCACCAACCTCAACAACCTGATCAAAGGCACTGCGTTTGAGGGCAAAACGCTGGAAGAGATCGTTCGCACTTCCGAAGCGGGCGTTTTCAACAATGCTGCACAGGTATGGAACCACACGTTTTACTGGAACTGCCTGGCACCCAACGCCGGTGGCGAGCCAAACGGTGACGTCGCAGCCGCTATTAACACGAGCTTCGGCAGCTTTGCTGACTTTAAAGCACAGTTCACCGATGCCGCTGTTAAGAATTTCGGCGCTGGCTGGACCTGGCTTGTGAAAAATACAGACGGCAAACTGGCTATCGTTTCTACGTCTAACGCGGGTACCCCGTTAACGACTGACGCCAAACCGCTGCTGACCGTGGATGTGTGGGAACATGCCTACTACATTGACTACCGTAACGCCCGCCCGAACTATCTCGAGCATTTCTGGGCGCTGGTAAACTGGGAATTTGTCGCGAAGAACCTGGCGGCATAATCTATTGCCCGGCGAGAAACATCACCCGCCGGGCATATTATCAATGGCTGGAATACACTTCTTCTGGCTGACGACGCCCAGTCATCAGCACAACCAGTAACGCAACCCCAGCGATAATCGCACCCATTACTGGCACGAAGGTGTAACCCAGACCGCCGGAAATCACTGCCCCGCCCGCGGCCGCGCCCAGCGCATTACCCAGGTTGAACGCCCCAATATTGACCGATGACGACAGACCTGGTGCTTCATGTGCTACACGCATCACGCGCATTTGTAGCGGAGGAACTACCGCGAAGGTCGCCGCCCCCCAGATAACCATGCTCACCGCCGCACCGATTTCGTTTTGCGCAAGCCACGGGATGAACGCCATGATAATGATAAGTAGCGTCAGGAAACCTTTCAGCGTGGCAGTCACGGAGCGGTCAGCAAACTTGCCACCGAGATAGTTACCGATAGAGAAGCCGATGCCAATCAGTACCAGCATGGCGGTAACGAACAGCGGTGACGCATGCGTAATGGTATGCAGCACTGGCGAAATATAGGTGTAGAGCGTGAACATCGCCCCGGCCCCGAGCACGGTCGTCAACAGCGCCGTCAGCACCTGTGGGCGCATCAGAACCGACAGCTCTTTTTTTACGTCCGGGCGTTCACCGCTGCTGCCCTTCGGTAACGAGAACCACAGGCTGACCATCGCCACCAGGCCAAGTCCGGCCGTCGCAAGGAACGACATTCGCCAGCCGATGGTTTCACCAAGCCAAGTGGCCGCCGGAACGCCGCCGATATTGGCAATCGTCAGCCCCATAAACATGGTCGCCACCGCGCTGGCTTGCTTGTGCTTAGGCACTACGCTTGCAGCCACAACCGAGCCGAGGCCGAAGAAAGCGCCATGATTAAGACTGGTGATAATGCGCGACAACAGCAGCGTAGTGTAATCCGGCGCGATAGCCGACAGCACATTGCCGAGCGTGAAAATTGCCATCAGGAAAATAAGCGCATTACGGCGCGCGCGATGTGAAAGCAGCAGCGTCATCAGCGGGGCACCGACCATCACGCCAATGGCATAGGCGCTGATCAGCATTCCGGCCGCGGGAATCGACACGTCCACACCTTTGGCGATGACAGGCAGCAGGCCCATTGGCGAAAACTCAGTGGTACCTATGCCAAATGCCCCAACAGCCAGTGCCAGCAGGGGGAAATTGATTTTCATGTAACGACTCCGGTAAGCCATCTCATTGAGACAGTGCGAAAGCAGAAGCCAAAAGCATGACATCAATCACAAAAAAACAAAAGTAAACAAAATGGCAAAAGTTTTTTGCGAATTTGATAACAATCAGGAAGGAAAATGAGAAGGAGGAAGAGAGCTCTCCCTCCGGATAAATCAGTGCAGTACAGCAGTCAGCGCGGCAGCAACGATCAGCGCCAAAGCGATAACGGTGGTCATCAGAGAGAGCTTCAGGTCGGTACTCATCAATTTTTCTCCTTTTAATCCCCACAACAAAAGTGAGCTTGCTCATTTTTGCACAAATATACGCAAAAATCTTCCAGGTTTTAGGCTCATAGCGATTTTTCTCTTTCCCTTTGCCTCAGAATCAGACAAAATTCCACGCTAATTTAAAAGCGTACCAGCCATTGACCCCCTCCCGTCGTCCTGTCTGTCTCCCGGCGTACTGCAATTCAGTTGAATTGTGTTAAGGGTGTGTAAAGGCAAACGTTTTCGTGTCGGTAATCAGGCGTAAGGAAAGGGTCTGGAGTGAGAACGAATGGCAACTATTAAAGATGTAGCGAAACGCGCAAACGTTTCCACTACAACTGTATCACATGTAATTAACAAGACGCGTTTCGTGGCAGAAGATACCCGTAACGCGGTATGGGCGGCCATTAAAGAGCTGCACTACTCCCCAAGCGCCGTGGCACGCAGCCTGAAGGTGAATCACACCAAAACAATCGGCCTGCTGGCAACCAGCAGTGAAGCTGCCTATTTTGCTGAAATCATTGAAGCCGTTGAGAAAAACTGCTTCGAGAAAGGCTATACCCTGATCTTGGGTAATGCCTGGAACAACCTTGAAAAACAGCGCGCCTATCTTTCAATGATGGCGCAAAAGCGCGTCGATGGCCTACTGGTGATGTGTTCCGAATACCCGCAGTCGGTGCTCGAGATGCTGGAAGAGTACCGTCACATCCCGATGGTGGTGATGGACTGGGGCGAATCTAAAGCTGATTTTACCGACTCGGTGAATGATAACGCTTTCCAGGGGGGCTATATTGCCGGACGCTATCTGGTCGAACGCGGTCATCGTGAAATCGGCGTCATTCCTGGCCCGATGGAGCGTAACACCGGCGCCGGACGTCTGGCGGGCTTCATGAAAGCCATGGAAGAAGCGCAAATCAACGTGCCTGAAAACTGGATTGTTCAGGGTGATTTTGAGCCGGAATCCGGCTATCGCGCCATGCAGCAAATTCTTGCACAACAGCCACGCCCAACCGCCGTGTTCTGCGGCGGTGACATTATGGCGATGGGTGCGTTGTGTGCCGCAGACGAAATGGGTCTGCGTGTTCCACAGGATATTTCAGTCATTGGTTACGATAACGTGCGCAACGCGCGCTTCTTTACCCCTGCCCTGACCACTATCCACCAGCCTAAGGATTCGCTGGGTGAAGCGGCCTTCGATATGCTGCTGGATCGCATCGTCAATAAGCGTGAAGAGTCGCAGTCTATTGAAGTGCATCCTCGCCTGATCGAGCGCCGCTCGGTGGCCGACGGCCCATTCCGCGACTACCGCCGTTAATGACCTCTCAGGAGCCGGTTATTCCGGCTCCTGTAACCACTCTTTATTCAACGTTTCACTGTCCCCCAAATACTCCAGCAGCCAGCTCAGCGCCGGTGACATGTCATTTTGTTGCCAGGTCAGGCAGCACGCTGCATCAGGGAACGGATTTTCCAGCTCCAGCGCCACCCATTCACCACTGTCGATATACGGACGGGCAAAATGCGTGGGCACCATTCCGGCACACAGACCAGCGGAAAGACAGGTCGCGGAAGATTCCCAGTCCGGCACCACAATCCGTTTTTGATTATCCAGCAACCAGGTGATACGTTTCGGCAGCGATCGCGAGGTATCTTCCCGTACCAGCGCCGGCCAGTTGCGCAACACATCATCGCTGAGCGGGCCGGGCATCTGCGCCAGCGGATGTTGACTCGACACCACGCAGTTCCAGCTCAGCATCCCCATATCACGAAATGCGTAACGCCCACCGACCGGGATCGCCTGTGTGGCGCCAATCGCCAGCTCTACACGCCCGTCGGATAACGCATCCCACACGCCGTTGAATACTTCCTGGAAAACGCACAGTTCGACATCCTTAAAGTGGCGATAGAAATCGACAATCATCTGCCGGGTACGTTCCGGGCGCACAATATTATCCACCGCGATGGCCAAATTGCCACGCCAGCCGTTGGCAATTTGCTGACACTGCTGGCGGGTGATCTGCATTTTTTTGATAACAGAGCGACCCTCTTTCAAAAACCAGGCACCTGCGGGGGTTAATTCTACGTCGCGATGGCGTCGTTCAAACAGCGGTACCGCCAGCCATTCTTCCAGCTGACGTACGGTATAGCTGATCGCAGAAGGCACACGGTGCAACTCCTGCGCGGCTGCGCTGAAGCTCCCGTTACGCGCTACGGCGTCCACGACTTCTAGAGAATATTCTGACCACATAGGCTGCCTGCAAAAAATTTGAACTCACCAGACAAATATTAGCGTTTCACAAGAGAAGTTGCACTCCCTACACTCTGCTGCCATCGACACCTGCAACGAGAAAGAAAATGAATAAGCAACCTGGGAAAGGATTTTTGTGCTGGCTGGCTGGCCTGAGCGTACTCGGTTTTCTGGCAACCGATATGTATCTGCCCGCATTTGCCGCCATTCAAACTGATTTACAAACCCCTGCTGCTGCCGTCAGCGCCAGCCTGAGCCTGTTCCTGGCCGGTTTTGCCCTCGCACAGCTGATGTGGGGTCCGCTGTCTGACCGTTACGGTCGTAAACCTATTCTGCTGACCGGCTTGGCGATATTCGCCTTTGGCTGTCTGGGGATGCTGTGGGTCCGTGATGCAACCCTGCTGCTGGTGCTCCGCTTCGTTCAGGCGGTCGGCGTTTGCGCCGCTACCGTCACCTGGCAGGCGATGGTCACCGATTATTATCCGGCCCAACGCACCAATCGTATCTTCGCGACTATCATGCCGCTGGTTGGACTTTCCCCAGCGCTGGCACCGCTGCTCGGCAGCTGGATCCTGCATCATTTCGAATGGCAGGCAATTTTTGCCACCCTGTTCGGCATTACGCTGCTGCTGATGCTGCCTGCGCTACGTCTGCAAAAACCCGTGCGAACCGTGCATAAAGAAGAACAGCCGCTGACCTTCCTGACACTTTTGCGCTCGAAAGATTATCGCGGCAACGTACTGATTTACGCCGCCTGCTCCGCCAGCTTCTTTGCGTGGCTGACCGGCTCGCCGTTTATTCTGAGCGCCATGGGTTACGGCCCGACGGTGATTGGCCTGAGCTACGTGCCGCAGACCATCGCTTTCCTTATTGGGGGCTACGGCTGTCGTGCCGCCCTGCAAAAATGGGAAGGACAACAGATGCTGCCATGGCTGCTGCTGGCCTTTGCCGTGAGCGTAGCGGGCACCTTTGCTGTCGGTTTGACCGCAGGCAGCTCACTGACCACCCTGCTGATCCCTTTCTGTCTGATGGCGATGGCCAACGGCGCGATTTACCCAATCGTTGTGGCTCAGGCACTGCGCCCGTTCCCACACGCTACGGGTCGGGCAGCTGCGATGCAAAACACGTTGCAGTTGGGTTTGTGTTTCCTGGCAAGCCTGGTGGTTTCCACCCTGATTTCTACTCCACTCCTGACCACCACCAGCGTGATGCTGGCCACCGTGGTTCTGGCAGGCTGGGGTTACCGGATGCAGTTTGTTGCACAACGTGATGAAAACGCGGGTCCAACTGAAGAATCACACGCATAGTATCGTTAGCGACTATGTAACAATTCAGTCATTAGTTTGCTAAGAATTTTTTATTGAATCACTCATTTTTGCGGCCTATACTGGTTCGGTAACACATAAATACGATAAATATTAGCGATTAACGGGGGAACGGATCTCCCCCGATTAACCACGGAAGGCCTTTCGGCAAGGGTTATCTCCCTTCCTCTGTTCTACGTCGGATAGCAGACTCACGGATATTCCGTGAGAGTTCTCACACAACCAAAAAAGCGTCTACGCTGTTTTAAGGTTCTGATCACAAGCCGCGTGATGGAGAAGCTATGAGTTCATCGTGTATAGAAGAAGTAAATGTGCCTGATGATGACTGGTACCGCATTGTTAATGAATTACTGAGTCGTGCCGGCGTCAGGGTTAATGGTTCTGCTCCCTCAGATATCCGGGTCAATAATCCCCTGTTCTTTAAACGTGTGCTGCAGGAAGGGTCACTGGGATTAGGCGAAAGCTATATGGACGGCTGGTGGGAATGCGAACGGCTCGATGTATTTTTTCATAATGTGCTTCGTGCCGGTCTGGAAAGCCAACTCCCCCACCATCTTAAAGACACGCTTCGTGTCGCAGGTGCCCGTCTGCTCAATCTTCAAAGTAAAAAACGCGCCTGGATAGTGGGTAAAGAGCATTACGATTTGGGCAACGATTTATTCAGTCGGATGCTTGACCCCTTTATGCAATATTCCTGCGCGTACTGGAAAGATGCGGAAACGCTGGAACAGGCACAACAGGCGAAACTGGACCTCATTTGTCAGAAACTGCATTTGCAGCGCGGCATGCGGGTTCTGGATATCGGCTGCGGCTGGGGTGGGCTGGCGCAATTTATGGCGAAAAACTACGACGTGAGCGTCGTCGGTGTGACCATTTCGGCTGAACAGCAGAAGATGGCCCAGGCGCGCTGCGAAGGGCTGGACGTGCAAATCCTGTTGCAGGATTATCGAGATTTGCAGGATCAGTTCGACCGTATTGTATCTGTCGGAATGTTCGAGCACGTCGGGCCAAAAAACTACACCACCTATTTCGACGTAGTGGATCGTAACCTGACACCTGACGGCCTGTTTTTGCTGCACACCATCGGGTCGAAGAAAACGGATAACAGTGTGGATCCGTGGATAGACAAATACATCTTCCCGAATGGCTGCCTGCCTTCCGTGCGTCAAATTGCCAACGCCAGTGAACCGCACTTTGTAATGGAAGACTGGCATAACTTTGGCGCTGATTACGACACGACTCTGATGGCCTGGCATACGCGTTTTCTGCATAGCTGGCCAGAAATTGCTGACAACTATTCAGAGCGTTTCAGAAGGATGTTCTCATATTATCTGAATGCTTGTGCCGGGGCATTTCGTGCTCGCGATATCCAACTCTGGCAGGTGGTATTCACCCGCGGTGCCGAAGGTGGTTTACGCGTCGCCCGATAAAACAAACCCCGGCAAGCCGGGGTTTGTTTTTACTCATCTGCGCTGAACGTTTTGGTTGCCGCTTCCTTTGCGGCCATGACACGTTCTACCGTATCCACCACCGCCTGCGTCTGCGGATCAATCTCAATGTTCACCTTCTCACCGAGCTTTTTCTTACCGAGCGTCGTGCGCTCCAGCGTTTCCGGGATCAGATGCACGCAGAAGCGCGTCGGTGTGACTTCTCCGACTGTCAGGCTAATACCGTCAATGCCGATAAAACCTTTATACAAGATATATTTCATCAGCGTCGGATCCTGAACCTTGAACCATATCTGGCGGTTATTTTCAGAGGTCAGGATTTTTGATACGTCGGCAGTGGTCATAATATGGCCCGACATTAAATGGCCGCCAATCTCATCGCTAAAACGCGCGGCACGTTCCACGTTAACCACGTCGCCAGCTTTCAGCTCGCCAAGATTGGTGATGCGCAGCGTCTCTTTCATCAAGTCAAAACTGATGTGATTGCCGTTAATTTCCGTCACCGTCAGGCAGCAACCGTTGTGGGCAACAGAGGCACCAGTTTCAATGCCGTCGAGCATATGCACTGGCATTTCAACGACATGCGTGCGGAAGTTAGGTTTTTCATCGATGGACACAATTTTTGCAGTGCCCTGAACGATACCAGTAAACATGCCAATAACTCCTGTATCTTACGAGGACGGAATCATCACCGCCTTTTATACCCCGCACAATACCAGTTGCCATCCAGCCTTGCCAGTCAGGCTGTGCTCACTGCCATTTTTTGACTGGCTTAATACCCATTACTCGCTACAATATATTCGAAAATTCCCCAGCTCTTTCTTTTTGCTGCCAGTGCCGGCGGCTTTTTTAGTCTTTTCAACAATAACAAACAATAAAAGGTACCTCCCGTGCAAAAGTACGTTATTGAAGCGCGCCAGCTTCTCGCGCTGGCAATCCCGGTCATCATTGCGCAGGTGGCCCAAACCGCAATGGGTTTCGTTGATACGGTCATGGCCGGTGGTTACAGCGCCACCGATATGGCCGCGGTGGCGATCGGCACCTCTATCTGGCTCCCGGCAATTTTATTTGGTCACGGCCTGCTGTTGGCCCTGACGCCGGTGGTGGCTCAACTGAACGGTTCCGGTCGTCGCGACCGCATCGGCCATCAGATTCGCCAGGGGTTCTGGCTCGCCGGTTTTGTCTCCATCCTGGTGATGGTTGTGCTGTGGAATGCCGGTTATATCATTCACGCCATGCATAATATTGACCCGGTTCTGGCGGATAAAGCCGTCGGCTACCTGCGCGCATTGCTGTGGGGCGTTCCAGGGTATTTGTTCTTCCAGGTATGCCGCAATCAGTGTGAAGGTCTGGCGAAAACCAAACCGGGCATGGTAATGGGCTTTATCGGTCTGCTGGTGAATATTCCAGTGAACTACATCTTCATTTATGGTCATTTTGGTATGCCAGAACTCGGCGGCGTTGGCTGCGGTGTGGCGACGGCTTCCGTTTACTGGGTTATGTTCTTCGCGATGGTTTCCTACGTGAAACGCGCCCGTTCAATGCGAGATATTCGCACCTACGAAGGATTCGGGAAGCCTGACTACGCGATCATGAAACGTCTGGTGCAGCTCGGGTTGCCTATCGCGTTAGCGCTGTTTTTCGAAGTGACGCTGTTTGCGGTAGTCGCACTTCTGGTATCGCCATTGGGGATTGTTGATGTGGCCGGACACCAGATTGCGCTTAACTTCAGCTCGCTGATGTTCGTCATGCCAATGTCTCTGGCGGCGGCGGTCACTATCCGCGTTGGTTTTCGTCTGGGCCAAGGTTCCACGCTGGATGCTCAAACCGCGGCCCGTACCGGACTTGGCGTCGGTGTCTGCATGGCGGTATTGACAGCGATTTTTACCGTGACGATGCGTGAGTATATTGCGCTGCTTTATAACGATAATCCTGAAGTCGTGACCCTTGCCTCGCACCTGATGTTGCTCGCTGCGGTATATCAGATTTCAGACTCCATTCAGGTTATCGGCAGCGGTATACTTCGCGGTTATAAAGATACGCGCTCAATCTTCTTTATTACGTTCACCGCCTATTGGGTGCTCGGTCTGCCAAGCGGATATGTGCTGGCGTTAACCGATATCGTCGTGCCGCGTATGGGTCCGGCGGGCTTTTGGATAGGCTTTATCATCGGCCTGACCTCTGCTGCAATCCTGATGATGTTGAGAATGCGTTTCCTCCAGCGTCAGCCGTCAACAATTATTCTGGCTCGTGCATCCCGATAAGTGTCTGACAGTCGCCTCAGGGCGGCTGCTTTCTCGACAGTTTGTGCAGTGTTTCCGCAATCGCGTGAAATCTGGAAGAAAAGTGGCATTTGCCTCTTGCCACTTCTCCTTCCTGCCGCTAATATTCGTCCCCGTTGTGCGTCCGTAGCTCAGTTGGTTAGAGCACCACCTTGACATGGTGGGGGTCGGTGGTTCGAGTCCACTCGGACGCACCATTGCGTTTATAGCTCAGTTGGTTAGAGCACCACCTTGACATGGTGGGGGTCGTTGGTTCGAGTCCAATTAAACGCACCATTTCTCTTTTATGCGTCCGTAGCTCAGTTGGTTAGAGCACCACCTTGACATGGTGGGGGTCGGTGGTTCGAGTCCACTCGGACGCACCATTCTGTAAAATATCTCTCCCTCTTTCCTTTATTCTTAAAAGCTGTCCACGCAACAATATTCAGGCAATGAAGCGCTTTCGTCCTTCTTATCGTGCCTCAAATTTCAGTCTGGGTCGGTTTGCGTGCACTGTTTCGTACCACCAGTTTTCCCGACAACACTTGCTGGACTGCCGGTGAGTCAGCATCGTCGAATTGCTGAGTAATGATCCGCACCGCGGAAGTCACCATGTCGTTAACCGGCTGAACATAGGTCGTCAGGCTGAATAAAGGCCAGGCCCCCATGGCAATGTTATCGAACCCCACAACAGAGATATCCTGACCCGCCACGAGCCCCAACTCACCAACCACGACATTCAATGCGCCTATCGCCATAATATCGTTGGCGCAGAAAATACCCTCCGGACGATCTTTACCTTTCAGCAACTGGCGGGTCGCCTCCATAGCCATTTCAAGATTGTATAGACCCTGAACACGCAGCGGTGGTGCAATACCCTGCGCACGCAGGCGATCACAGAAACCTTTCTCGCGATCCCGGCTGGTCGATGAACTGTCGAGCCCGGCCATAAATGCCAGACGTTGGTGCCCACCCGCCACCAGAAAATCGGCAATTTGTGCGCCGCCTGCGAGGTTGTCACTGGTCACACTTGAAACGCTTTTGCTGTCATTTTTTCGGTTCAGCAGTAATACCGGCAAGCCATTCTGTTGACACTCTTCAGCAAAATGGGATGAAAGAATGGTGGACACTAAGATCAGCGCCTCGACGCGATGCCGCAGTATCTCTTCCAGAATCGGATCAGTATCGCCATCGCCCTGCATTGAGAATAGCAGCACGCGATATCCTATTTCGTTGAAGGCGTGCGACAGTTCGTCTACCAGACTGGCATAGAAAGGATTCATCAAACCAGGCACCACTACGCCAATCAGATTAGAGCGACGGGTTATCAGTGAACGGGCGACAAAACTCGGCCGGTAACCCAGGTGTGCTGCGGCGAGTTTGACTTTCTCCCTCGTCGCATCAGAGACCTTGCCCCCTTCGGTAAAGGCCCTTGATACCGCAGATTGTGAAACGCCTGCAAGCTTTGCCACTTCATAGCTTGTCACGGGACGGCGGATACGTTCGACCATTGAGAGCTCCCTTCAAAAAGAAATACCGTGGCAGACATTATGGAGGATTACACCCCTGAATCATAATTTTTGCGATCTCCATTGCATTCGAATGCAATAAAAGTTTCTTTCCGATTTATTTCATGACTACTATTGAATGCATTCGAAGTCACACACCTGCATAAGAGACACTGGAGAGTAGACGATCATGGCAAAATGGCTGAAACACGGCGCTGAAGCTGAGGCACTTAAATCCGCAGACCGTAAGGTTCGGGAAACAGTCGAAAGTATTCTGGCGGATATCGCGGAACGAGGAGACGCGGCGGTGCGGGAGCTTTCCATTCGCTTCGACAATCTGGATCGCGAAAGCTATCGTTTAACCGTTGAAGAAATTGCCACTTGCTATGAGCAATTGTCCGAGCGAGATATTGCTGATATCGCTTTTGCCCAGGAGCAGGTGCGCAATTTTGCCCAGCATCAGCGTGACAGCATGCATGATGTTGAGGTTGAAACGCTGCCGGGCGTGATCCTGGGTCATAAAAACATTCCGGTCAGCGCGGCGGGTTGTTATGTTCCGGGCGGAAAATACCCTCTCCTGGCCTCCGCGCACATGTCGGTGATCACCGCAAAAGTGGCAGGCGTTCCCCGCATCATCACTTGCGCCCCACCCTTCAATGGCAAACCAGCTCCGGCAATTGTCGTTGCGCAGCACATGGCCGGGGCGGATGAAATATATTGCCTCGGCGGGATCCAGGCCGTTGCTGCGATGGCGATTGGCACAGAAACTATCTCCCCCGTCGATATGTTGGTCGGTCCGGGCAATGCCTTTGTCGCCGAAGCGAAAAGGCAACTTTTCGGTCGCGTGGGCATCGACCTGTTTGCGGGCCCAACCGAAACACTGGTAATTGCTGATGACAGCGTTGATGGTGAGCTGTGTGCCACCGATCTGCTTGGTCAGGCTGAGCATGGCCCGGACTCTCCGGCAATTTTGCTAACGACCTCTGAAAAACTGGCTATTGAAACACTTGCTGAAATCGAGCGCTTGTTAGAGATTTTACCCACGGCGCATATCGCTCGTCAGTCATGGGACAAATTTGGCGAAGTGATTGTCGCCGACAGCGACGAAGAAATGCGGGATATCGCCGATAAGCTGGCTTTCGAGCATGTCCAGGTGATGACCCGTAATCCTGACTGGTTCTTGCAGAATCTGCGTAATTTTGGCGCACTGTTCCTCGGACCTCGCACCAACGTCGCCTATGGGGATAAAGTTATCGGCACCAACCATACTCTGCCGACCAAACAGGCCGCACGATATACCGGTGGATTATGGGTAGGTAAATTCCTCAAAACGTGTTCTTACCAAAAAGTCCTTACCGATGAAGCTTCAACCCATGTTGGCGAATATTGCTCTCGCCTGTGTGCGCTTGAAGGATTTGCAGGTCACGGTGAGCAAGCAAACATTCGCGTACGCCGCTATGGACACAAAAATGTGCCCTACGCCGGCATTGTTGAATAAGGATGTAATGATGACGTTGCCCAAAACCCCCAGTTTTCGTCTGGATGGAAAACGTGCGCTGGTTACAGGAGGCTCTCGCGGCATCGGATATGCTGCGGGACTGGCGCTGGCCGAGGCCGGTGCGGAGGTATGGATTGCCGCCCGTGACGCTTCCCGGCTAAATATCGCGGCAGAGATGGCCTGCGAGGCAGGCCTGAAACTCAATCCAGTGCAGGTCGACATCACCCGGCCTGAGGACGTTCAGCACGTTATCGAACACCTTCCTCAAATGGATATTTTGATTAACAGCGCCGGACTGGCACGGCATCAGCATTTTACCGATGTCAGCCAGGAGAACTATGACGCCGTTATGGACATCAACGTGCGGGCAACATTCTTCCTGTCCCAGCAGGTGGTACGGCGGATGAAAAGTGCCGGTATTCACGGATCGATTGTGCATATTTCATCGCAAATGGGGCATGTCGGCGGACCGATGCGCAGCGTTTACTGCGCATCGAAATTTGCACTGGAAGGCCTTACTCGGGCGATGGCCATTGAATTAGGCCCCTTCGGGATCCGCGTCAACACCTTGTGCCCGACGTTTATTGAAACCGAACTGTCGAAAAGCTCACTGGCCGACCCGCAATTTCATCAGCAGGTTCTGAGTAACATTAAACTCGGGCGTTTAGGGCAACTGGAAGATGTGATGGGACCGGTGGTGTTTCTGGTGTCACCAGCAGCAGCCTTGATCACGGGCACTGCGTTAATGGTTGATGGTGGCTGGACCGCATCCTGAATCTGGAGGTTATTATGTCTGTGCAATTACTGCGTCGTGATGTCCTGCTGTTCTTCATTATCAGCCTGCTGTTTTTCGTCAGCATTCATGCTTTCGATCCGTTTCTCGCGCCTTACATTACTTCACTCAATGTCGAGGCCCGAACGATGGGCATTATTATTGGTGCGACGGGGCTGGCGTCAATGCTGCTGCGTTTCCCGACAGGCATACTTTCCGACCGTTTTCATAACCGTAAACGCATTATTCAGGTAGGTTTGCTGTTTACCATTCTTTCCTGGCCGATAGTGTTTTTGCATCCGACACCGGAAACCTTGTTTATTGCCAAGCTGGCTGATGGCGTGACCAGCGCGACATGGGTGATCTACAACGTGATGTTTGTCGCCTTCTTCCCGCCTCTTGAAGCCGCAGCCGCCGTGGCATTGCTCAGCGTCACCTCTCCGGTAGGCACCTTTATTGGCATCTCACTGGCGGGTTTTATGGCGCGTCATTTCGGTCCACAGTCGAGCTTTCTCGTCGCCTCCACGGCGGCGAGCCTCGCCCTGCTGCTGACGTTCTTCATTCGTGAACGCCGTCCTGAGCGTTCGCGTGAAGAAGCCGCCATATCTGCCGTGCGCAGCCAGCTTAGCGATAAATCTGTCTGGTTTCTCGGCGGACTCTGTGCCGCAGTGATGATGGTGCCTTTTGCCACCCGCGATACTCTCACGCCGCTGCTGGCGGAAGGGTTCGGCATGGCGGCGGGCTCACTGGCAACATTAAGCAGCATTCACCTGTTCTTTTATGCTCTCTCTACCGCTCTGTGCGCCCCCGTCTTCTATCGTCGACTCGGCCTCGCCAAAACCGCTGTGATTGGCGGGGTGATGCAAGGGGTGATCGCCATCGCAATGCCTTATGCGCCGAATATTCTGGTGCTCTATGGCCTGCAGGCGCTGGCTGGCGTGTCCTTCGGTATGATTTTCACCGTACTGAATTCTCTGATCATCACCCATACCCCGGTCTGGCAGCAGTCCACCCGCGTCGGGCTTTATCAGAGTATCTACTCCGCCGGGATTTTCTTCGGCCCGGTGCTGGTCGGCTACATCAAATACTACTTCGCCATGAAACAGGGATTCCTGGTGGTCGGCCTGATTTCCATCCTTTCGATTGTGCTCATCCATCATGTGATCCGCATGGTTGAAGCCCGTCGTGAACCTGAAACCGTACCGGCATGAAGATGAAACCGATCAAAAACGAAGACGTTCCGTTAATTCTGCTCGGCGGCACCCTGTGCGACGAGCAGCTATGGCAACCGATGCTGGATACACTCTCTGTCAGTCATGTGCAGTGTCTGACGCTGCAAGACGAAGAGTGCGCACAAGCCGCCGCAGAGCGTCTGCTGGCGCAGCTACCTGCAAGGTTCTGTGTGTGCGGATTTTCATTGGGTGCGATTGTCGCATTACAGTTGCAGGCCATCGCACCGCAACGCATCGCGGGACTGGCGCTGATTTCGGTTAATCCGTTCGCCGATTTGCCGCAAAATGCGCAACCACGTCGGGCGGCTGTAGAACACGCTCGGGCGCTTGGATTTGAGGCGTTTATTACACAACAACTCTGGCCACGCTATGTCGCGGCTCAGCGCCAAAATGATGACGCTTTGCGCCAAAACATTATCGCCATGGCGCAAAATTGCGGTCATGAGGTCTTCGCCAGACAGACAGAAATTGCTATCAGCCGCATCGATCGTCGGGATGCAATGACAAAACTCGCCGTACCGGTTTTGCTGATGAACGGCGAAGAAGACCCGATTTGCACGGCGGAGCATCATCGCGCCGTACATCACGCCGCGCCGTCCGCAGACTGGCAAACTCTGCCTGGCGTCGGTCACTTTGTGCCGCTCGAAGCGCCGCACTTAACAGCAAAAGCCCTTCATTCATGGTTAAACGAGGTCCTGCTATGCGACTTAACCCACTAAAACAACGCCAGCAACCGATAATCAATGGCTGGCTGGCCATTCCGAGCAGTTACAGTGCCGAAATCGTCGGCCACCAGGGGTATGACTCGGTCACGGTCGATATGCAGCACGGTATGATCGATTTCGCCTCCGCGCTGAGCATGTTGCAGGCACTGTCATCGACTCCTGCAACACCCATTGCTCGAGTCTCGCACAATGACGGCGCGCTCATTATGCAACTGCTTGATGCAGGCGCTTACGGCATTATCTGTCCAATGGTTTCCACAGCCGATGAAGCGCGCCGTTTCGTCTCAGCCTGCCGATATCCGCCTCTGGGTAACCGCTCATTCGGACCCGCGCGCGCCCTGCTGTATGGCGGCAAAGATTATCCTCAACATGCCAACGAGCAAATCCTGACCCTGGCGATGATCGAAACCCGTGATGGCTTAAAAAATCTGGATGCGATCCTCGATGTTGAAGGTCTAGACGGCATTTTCATTGGGCCTAACGACCTTTCCCTGACGCTGACCGGTACGGCCAGCGCAGAGTCTCAGCACCCGGAAATGCTGGCGGCGGTCGATCATGTTCTCAAACGCACTCAAGCGGCGCAAAAAATCGCCGGAATTTTCTGCACCTCGGGCCAGGCCGCGGCTGACCGTATCGCACAAGGCTTCACCCTGGTGACGCCAGCAAATGATGTTATGCAACTCTCTCAGGCTGGTCGCGAAGCGGTTGCTCGCGCTCGCGGCGACGTTCCTCCGGCCCGTTCAGGTTCCGGTTATTAATGGAGATGGTATGAAAAACACGACTCTGACCCACGAAGAAGCCCGTAAGCGTCTGATTACGCCAGAAGATATGGTGTCATGCAGCGTGGCGTTTATTGACTGCAAATTACCCGGATCTCATCTTAAGCAAAATTACTCATTTATCGGGCCTGGCGTCACGCAATCCAGCGAGCAAGTCATCAATATTCCGCTGCCTCACGGTTTCAATATTGGCGCCGCCGCGATGCCGAAAGGCGTCACCAATAATCTTCATCTTCATTTTACCGCTGAAGTGTTCCTGATCCATGAAGGGAGCTGGCGCTTTCGCTGGGGTGCAAACGGCGAAAACGAAGCGACATTCAGCGCACCGGCAATTTTGTCGATCCCGACGTGGATCTTCCGTGGTTTTACCAACGCTTCAGCAACGGACACCGATGGCTGGGTCTTCACCGTCCTGGGCGGCGATAACACCGGCGGTATTATCTGGCACCCTTCCGTTATGCAGGCGGCGAAAGAATACGGGTTATACCTCAGCCGCGAGAACATGCTGATCGATGTTGAAAAAGGAGATGCGATTCCGGACGATTCCGCGCTGATGCCGGAACTGGCACAAGCCGAAATCGAGAGTCTCACCCACTATACGCCGCAGCAAATGGCAGAATTTGCGGTGACGGGCGAACAACGCCAGTGGTCCTCGCAGGGATTGCTGGATGCTATCCTCCCCGGCCACGGTGCGCAAATTGCGCCGGTTATCGGGTTTGGTATCAGCCAGGATCGAAACAGCCTGCCGAAAATTATCCGTCCTCATGGTTTTTCAGTGGAATGGTTGAAACTGCCTGCTGGCGGCCAGCTTGGCCGTCACCGTTGTGAGCAGGTTCAGGTGATCATGGTCTTTAAAGGTACGCTGGAAGTGACGTTCAATCACCAGGGTGAAGAGGTCGTCCTCACCGCCCCGGAGCGCTCGGTCATTTCTGTTCCGGAAAATTGCTGGCGGCAGTACCGTGCACTGGACGGTGAGTGTGAAGTGACGCTGACCAGTCGCGGCGATCAGCGCAAAACGATCTACTGGGATGACGAGATCGTCGCCGCAGCGGAGCAACACGGCTGGGCGGTAGATCCTGACGGCTATATTGCGAAGGTAGATGTCATGCCGCTTACGGCACGTAAGGTTGCCCCCCGCGTGTCTGCGGCCTACACCGCGCGCATCGAAAACTAGACGGCATTCTTTCATGTTTATCGCGCTACAGTGTGATGTTACGCCGCTGTAGCGCTTTTCTCTTTGCAGCACACCCTGTCAGCCTGCGCGTTAATCCCGCACAATCCACGATACCTGCTGGGTTTTCGTTGCCGGAACGTGCGTCCGTCGACGATACGACCCTAAGCTTTCGGGCGTACAGTAGGTACAGTGTGCCAGACAGTCGATGTTTTCCTGACGCACGCCTGCATCCAGCAGATGAATCTCGCAAAATGCCGGTAAATCAAACCACAGACTGTTTTCTTCACGTGCTGTTGCACTGCGCACATTTGGCCCTCGCGGGGCCACAGAGAACAAACGCTGCCGGTGCAGGCGCACCTGTTCTGTGGCAGGTGTTTGTAATAACGCGTCATAAAATGAGGGCGATACCTCATAACAGCACGGGCGAATATGCGGGCCGATAGCAACGATAATATCCTCAAGACTAACCCCCGCTGCGCTAAACTGCGCCACGCTTTGCCGCACGATGCCTTCTGCGGTACCGCGCCATCCGGCATGAATGCAGGCAATAAAGTGTCCGTCACGCGACGCCATCAACAACGGTAAACAATCTGCGGTGTAGACCCCGATCTGCTGGCCTGAAATTTGCGTAAAAATGCCATCCGCATGAGGACGTTCTGTAGGAGGTGCGACGTAATTGAGGATGTCCGTGCCATGAACTTGCTTGATATCCACGAGGGTGGATTTATCAAACACCGCGGATTCATGCACGTCGAGTAAGGCGTGGCGAACGCCGGGGATGTCTGCCAGTAAACGGGAAAAATAGGCCATGAGGTTCTGTCATTCAAATGTCGTAGCCTTTAACCGTAATCCAGCGATGCCTTTCCGACAAGTCGGCTGGCATCGCTGGCAACGATTAATTACAACACCTTACTGAGAAACGACGCGGTGCGAGGGTTCTGCGGCGCGCTGAAAATCTGCTCCGGCGTGCCCTGCTCCTGAATAATGCCCTGGTCGATGAAAATCACCCGATCCGCCACTTCGCGGGCAAAGCCCATTTCGTGGGTCACGATAACCATCGTCATCCCTTCCGTGGCCAGTTTTTTCATCACTTCCAGTACGTCGCCGACCAGTTCCGGGTCAAGTGCGGATGTCGGCTCATCGAACAGCATGATCGACGGTTGCATCGCTAATGCCCGAGCAATTGCCACGCGCTGCTGCTGCCCGCCGGACAGACTGGACGGCCAGGCATCGCGCTTATCGCTCAGCCCGACTTTCGACAGCAGCCCTTCGGCATAGGTCACCGCCTCGGCACGGGACATCCCGCGCAGCGACATCGGCGCCATCAGCAGGTTTTCCAACACCGTAATGTGCGGGAAGAGGTTAAAGCGCTGGAAGACCATGCCCACGCTCTCGCGCAGTTTATTGAGATCGGTCTTCTTATCGTGCACCGGGAAGCCGTTGACCACCACTTCGCCTTCGCTCACCGATTCCAGCGCGTTCATGCAGCGTAAAAAAGTGCTTTTCCCGGAGCCGGAAGGTCCAATCACGCAGACCACTTCCTGAGGCTGAATATCACAGTCGATGCCGCGCAGAACGTGACTCGCACCGAAGTGCTTATGCAGATTTTTAATGTGAATCACTTTTGCCAAACCTCTTTTCCAGACGGTTAACCAGCTGCGCCAGCACGAAAGTAATGACCCAATACACAACCGAAATGGTCAGGTACGGTTCCCAATAAGTGGCATATGCCCCGGAAACGGTGCGCGCGGCGTACGCCAGGTCCGCCAGACCAATCGCCGACGCCAGCGAGGAGTCTTTCACAATCGCGATGGCGTTATTGCCGAGCGGCGGCAGAATACGGCGAAACGCCTGCGGTAAAATCACCTTGCGCATGGTTTTCCACCACGGCATACCCAGCGCGCGGGAGGCTTCCATCTGGCCTTTATCAATCGACTGAATGCCTGCGCGGAAAATCTCCGACACGTAGGCCCCGGCGTTGAGCGTAATCGCCACAATGCAGGATAAAAACGCGCCGTAGTTTGAACGCAATTCGCGGGCGAAATCACTGCTCATCACACCGTGAGTCACCAGCAGACCATCGCGTGGGTTAATGAACAGCGGTACCAACGCAAAATGGACCACCATGATCTGCACGAAAAGCGGTGTGCCGCGAAAGGCGCTGACATAAAAGCGCACCGGGAACTGCACCAGGTAACGCAGAACATATTTCCACGGTCCGTGTTCGGCCTTCGCCATCCGGCCCAGACCGAGCGTCAGGCCCCACAGAGTGCCGAGGATCACACAAATAATGGTGCATTTGAGGGTCATTATCGCGCCGTCGATAAACAGCGGGCCGTACTCCTCGATAATTTCCCAACGGAATCCCGTCATAGCTTTTCCCTGAAAAAAACGGCGATCGTCAGCAGTGGCGATCGCCGTGAAAATAAAAAGAAGATATTACTGAGCTGGCAACGTAGGAACGTCTGCGTCAAACCAGGTTTGATAAATTTTGGCGTAGGTGCCGTCGGCGACGATCTTTTTCAGTCCGGCGTTAATTTTGCCGAGCAGTTCGGTGTTGCCTTTCGCTACCGCAATACCGAAATACTGACGTTCAAATTTGGCATCCGGGACCAGTTTGAACTGTTTTTCCGGGTGCTGTTTGATGTAGTACTTCACCACACCAACATCGCCTACCGCTGCGCTCACGCCATCTTCAAACAGTTCTTGCAGCATCAGCGGAGTGTTGTCGAACCGCTTGATGGCAGTACTGTTTTTACCGAGCACGTCAGATACCACGATATCCCCGGTGCTGGAGTTCACCACGCCAACCTTCTCGCCTTTCAGCGCTGCCAGCGAACTGACTTTAGAATCCTTCGGCACCACAATCGACTGTTCCGCCGGGAAGTACGGCGCGGAGAAATCGATCATCTGCTTACGTTTGTCGGTAATGGTGATGCCGGAAATGATGATGTCACGGTCGCCGGAATTGAGGGTGGCGAAGATGCCTTCCCACGGCGTGTTGATCAGTTTGATATCGAAGTTCTCGGCTTTGGCGATAGCCTTAATCACATCGATATCAAAACCTTCCAGCTGTTTCTGGCTGTTTTCAAATTCAAACGGGCGATAAGTGCCACCCGAACCGACGATATACGTTTGAGCTGCAACATGGGCACTGGCCGCCAGCGCCGCTGTTAAACAAAATCCCTTCATCCATTTGCTGATCATATCATTACCTTTTTATGCATTTAATATGCATAAAAATACATAACTTGTCTGGCATATGCAACACGCGAGGCGGGATATTACATTCGGTTATAACGGCCTTTCCCATGAACCGTTGAGATAATCGGCACGAAAGGTTTGCAACCCGCATCGCTATATAATCTAATGCATAGCGATTTTTTCCCTTCTCAGAGTGAATCATGCCCAGACTACATCACCTTTATCTGTGCACTGCCCTTGCCTGCAGCGCCCTTCTTACCGCCACGGCCGCACAGGCTGACCGAACCGTTACTGACCAGTTGGGTCGTCAGGTTACGCTGCCCGATCACGTCAATCGCGTGGTGGTACTTCAGCATCAGACGCTGAATCTGCTGGTACAGCTGAATGCGCAGGACGACATCGTCGGCGTGATGAGCAGCTGGAAAAAACAGCTCGGGCCACAGTTTGCACGCTTTATGCCGAAAATCACCACGCTGCCAATGCCAGGCGACCTGACACAGGTCAATATTGAAAGCCTGCTGGCGCTGCATCCGCAGGTGGTTTTCGCGGCGAACTATGCGCCGACCGACATGATCCAGCAGATTCAGAATGCCGGTATTCCGGTGGTGGCGATTTCATTGCGCGAGGATGCCGCCGGTGAGAAAAATAAAATGAACCCGACGATGGCCAACGAAGAACAGGCCTATAACGAGGGATTGAAACAGGGCATTCGCCTGATTGGCGACGTAGTGGAACGGCCGAAAGAAGCCGAGGCGTTAATCGACTACACCTTCAGCGCACGCGCCAACGCTAACGCTCCAGTGGCCGATATTCCTGAGGCTAAAAAAGTCCGCGTGTATATGGCAAACCCGGATCTCAACACCTACGGCTCAGGTAAATATACCGGGCTGATGATGGAACATGCAGGTGCACTGAACGTGGCGGCGGCAACCGTTAAAGGTGCGCGTCAGGTGTCGCTGGAGCAGGTTTTACAGTGGGATCCTCAGGTTATTTTTGTGCAGGACCGCTACCCGCAGGTGCTGAAAGCCATCGAAAGCGATCCGCAGTGGCAGGCAATTGACGCCGTGAAAAATCATCGCGTATGGCTGATGCCGGAATATGCCAAAGCCTGGGGCTATCCGATGCCGGAAGCGATGGCGATTGGTGAGCTGTGGATGGCGAAAAAACTCTATCCGGAACGCTATAAAAACGTCGACGTGGATGCCCTGGCGCAAGATTACTATCAGCACTTTTACCGCGTGAGTTGGAAATCAAATGCCCTCTGAAGCCCGGTATCGCGCGCTGCAAGTGGGGTTAATGGCCTCAACTCTGCTGCTGGCGCTGGTTTCGTTGTGCCTCGGCCAATATCATTTGCCAATTAGTGACGTTGTCACTCATCTTCTCCATCTTGATACGACGAACGATAACGCCGGACAGGTGGTGTGGACGGTGCGTTTACCTCGCGTGGTGATGACCTTTCTCTGCGGCGCGGCGCTCGGTTTGAGTGGCGCCACGCTACAGGGCGTGTTCCGCAATCCGCTGGTCGACCCCCACATCATCGGCGTGACTTCTGGCGCCGCGTTTGGCGGCACGCTGGCGATTCTGCTCGGATTAAGTCCGCTTTTAATGATGGGCTCGACCTTTAGCTTTGGCCTGGCCGCACTTGGACTGGTGTATCTGATTGCGACCTTACAAGGGCGCGAAAGTACACTGGTGCTTATTCTGTCGGGTATTATCCTCAGCGGATTTTTCGCCGCACTGGTCAGCCTGATGCAGTACCTCGCCGACACCGAAGAGGTGTTGCCCAACATCGTATTCTGGCTGCTCGGCAGTTTTGCCACCGCCAACTGGCACAAAGTGATACTGGTCGCCGGGCCGGTACTGCTGGCGGGTGCGGTGCTGTTCGCCCTGCGCTGGCGCATTAATTTGCTGTCACTGGATGAGAAAGATGCGCGAGCGCTCGGCGTATCGGTGAAACCGCTGCGTCGCGGGGTGCTGGTCAGCTGTGCGCTTCTGGTTGCTGCCCAAGTGGCAGTCAGCGGCAGCATCGCCTGGGTCGGACTGGTGATTCCGCATCTGGCGCGGCTGTTAGTTGGGGCCGACCATCGACGCCTGTTACCGACCGCGTTCTGGCTCGGCGGCGGGTTTATGATTGTGGTCGACGATCTCGCCCGTACCCTGACTAACGCCGAAATTCCTGTCGGTATTATCACCGCCCTGGTCGGCGCGCCGGTCTTCACCTTTTTGCTGATTTACAGCCAACGCCGGAGTGCCCAATGATTACGACTTCGTTATCCGTCAGCGAACTGCTGTACGGTCACGGCCAGCCACTGTTTTCGCCGCTCAGTTTTAGGTGTCAGCCGGGGGATATCTGGGCCGTACTCGGCGCGAACGGACGCGGGAAAAGTACCTTACTGGATACGCTGACCGGAGTGTTGCCCGCTCTCGGCGGCCAGTTTTCGGTTGATGGCGGCGTCAGCGTGGTGCCGCAGGCTTTTCGCCCGGCCTTCGCCTGGCAGGTGCATGACGTAGTGCTGATGGGCCGCGCTCGCCACGTGGGGCTGTTTTCACAACCGTCAACCGATGACCGACAGCAGGTCGAGAGCGCGCTGGCGCAGCTGAACATTTCCGCACTGGCGCAGCACAACGTCGGCACGCTCTCAGGTGGTCAGCAGCAGCTGGTGATGATTGCCCGGGCGCTTGTCAGCGGCAGTCAGAATATTTTGCTTGATGAGCCCTGCTCCGCGCTGGATCTGGCTAATCAACAGGTGGTGCTGCAATTGATAAGCGACCTGGCACATCGCCAGCAGCGCAGCGTGCTGTTTACGACGCACGATCCGACCCACGCGTTACAGGTGGCGAGCCATACGCTGATGCTGTTGCCGGACAGGAAATGGCTGGCGGGTAAAACTGAAGATGTAGTAACGGACCGCCATCTACACCAGGCGTATGGCGTGCCAGTCAGGACGCTGACGCTGGATGACTATCCGCGTCAGGTCATTGCCCCATTATTTGCCATCGAGCGTTAAAAAAGCGGCCTCACGTAAAAACGCCTGGCCTTCTGATGCCACAATAAACTGTTCCAGCAGGTGCGCTTCGTCACTGAGCCGCGCCAGCTGATATTCACAGCGCGTCTGATACGTATCCGGCAGCGCCAGAATGCGCAAATCGTCCGAGTTTTCCAGCGCCTGAGCATAGTGCGCATAACCGACAAACAGGTCGGTCAAATTCTGACGTATCAGCCACGCACTGGCAATTTCCCCCGCAGGAACGATTAACGACGCTCTGCCACCCACCAGCTGCTGTGCCCGGGTAGACAGCTTGATATCCGGATACTGCGCCTCAATTCGGGCAAACAGCTCAAAAGTGTAATCGCCAGAAGGGTCACATCCGGGCGTCGACGTCCCCAACCGCAGCGCCGGATTCGACAGCAGGCTGAGCCAGTCGGCATTTTCCGTTTGCGCGGTTTTACGGGCCGTGAGGTTCAGGCGATTAAACGCAAAGGTAGTCGCCGCCTGCGCGCGTCCGCTCGCCAGCAGCATTTGCGGATGCCGGGTGTTCGCGGAGGCGAACAGGTCACAGCGCTGACCGGCTTCGATGCGCTCCCGCAGCAGGCCTGCTGGGCCAAAATCGACATGAACAAGAATACCGGTTTGTTGGCTGAAATGCTGACACAGCGGAATAAATGCCCGCTTGAGGCTGCCTGCGGCGAGTACGTGAAGGGTTGTGGTCATCAGTGTGAAATCTTTGCCCGGTTCGAAAGCGATTATCTTAGCCGGGCAAACAGGGAACGCCAGTCGAATCCGCTTATTCCCTGATCTCAGCCCGCTCACGCAGCTGTTCAGGGGTAGCGACCGGGAGGCCAAAGAACTTCAGATAGGCGGGGATCATTTCAAACAACATGTCGGTGCCACGCTGCACCTGACAATCGCGGGCCATTGCCGCCTGCAAGAACGGCGTCCACATCTGGCTCATGACCACTTCGCCGACGTACGTGCCGGGTGTCAGGCGGTCAGCATCCAGCGGCAGCGGGTCGCCCGGTTTCATTCCCATCGGTGTCGCGTTTACCACCAGCGAATGGCCCTGCGGATCCTTTTGCATCAGCCTGATGTCAAGTGTCGGATAATGACGTAGCAGGCGCATGGCCAGCGCCTGAGCGGTTTGCTCACGGGTATCAAACAACGTGAGCGATGGCACGCCCGCCGCAGCGAGGGAGGCAGCAATCGCCGATCCCACACCGCCGCAGCCCACCACTAATGCCCGGGCATTGTCCGTACAAAAACCTTTACGCTGAATGCCCTGCACGAAACCATCGCCGTCGAACATATCACCGGTGAGCGAGCCGTCCTCTTCACGCCGAATGGCATTGCAGGCTCCGGCAATCGCCGCCGTCGGGCTGAGTTGTTGCACCAACCCGGCGGTGACGACTTTATGCGGCATCGTCACCAGCGCGCCGACCAGATTAGTCATCTGAAACAGCGCTGGCACGAACGTGGCAAAGGCCTCCGGACGCACGCCCATCGGCACCACTTTGACATCCACGTTTTGCGCCGCAAACCACGGGTTGTAAATCATCGGTGCTTTGAAACTTTCCGTAGGCCAGCCCAGATGCGCAATCAGTCTGGTGTTTCCGGTAATGATCATGCGTGCTCCCTAATCCTGCTGTTCCGTGAGTTCGATGCGTTTGACATCGCCAAGAATAAAGACATACGCCACCACACCGAGCAACGCCGCAGCGCCGATGTAAATGAGCGCGTAGAAGAAACTGCCGGAGGCGGCGACGATAAAGCCAATCACCAGCGGCGTGAGGATCCCCGCCAGGTTGGCGCAGAAGTTAAACAGTCCGGCAGTCAGACCACCGAGTCCGTTGGGTGCCATGTCGGAAATCAGCGTCCAGCCGAGGCCAACCATTCCCTGGCCGAAGAAGGCGAACGACATCACCAGGATAACCGCGGTGTCACTATGCAACCAGTTGGCAGTGATGATGCAGCTCGCCATCAGCAGGCCGACAATAATCGGCAGCTTGCGCCCAAGGTTGGCGGAGCCAGTAGCTTTCAGCAGTTTGTCCGATACCCAGCCGCCGAACATTACCCCCCCCGCTGCCGCGAGAAACGGCAGAATGGCGAAGAAACCGACCTTCAACCATGGCATGTGACGCTCGGTGGCGAGCCAAGTCGGGAACCAGGTCAGGAAGAACACCAGCACCGTGTTACCGGCAAACTGCCCAATACTCGCTCCGACAATCTGACGTTTGCTCAGCAACTGGCGCACCAGCGGCCAGCTGAATTGCGTTTTTGTCGCCGTTGCGGAATGGATCCCGCCGCCAGCTTCAATGTATTCACGTTCTTGCTCGCTCAGACGGCTGTCTTCGTGCGGCTCACGGTACAGACGCCACCAGGCTATCGCGAATAATATGCCGACTACGCCAACGGTGATAAACAGTGCGCGCCAGCCAAAGCTGCCCATAATCCAGAACAGCACAGGAGAGAAGCAGGCGAGGCCAAGATATTCCCCGACGGTGTACACCGCCGTGGCTTTCGCCCTCTCCTGCTGTGGAAACCAGGCGCTGACCACCCGGCTATTCACAGGGAAGCACGGCGCTTCGCTGATCCCAAGCCCAAAGCGGCACAGTAACAAGGATTTGATACCCACCGCCATGCCGTGAAACAGCGTGAACAGCGACCACAGCGTGAGGGAAAGGAAATAGGTGATTTTGTTGCCGAAGCGGTCGAGGAACAGGCCGCCAGGAATCTGTGCCAGGGCGTAGGTCCAGGCAAACGCCGAGAACACCAGGCCCATTATCGCTGCGTTGATGCCCAACTCTTGGGTCAGTGCCGGCGCAGCGATGCCCAGCACCGTACGATCGAGATAGTTGATCATTGTGCCCACTGCCAGCAGGGCCAGAATACCGATCCGACGCCGGGTGCGGCGCACAGCGGTGACCGCCTCCGCGGCCACTGCGTGGTCATGGCTGTAAGTGCTCATAGTGTTTCCTGTCTTTGTAGGGTGCAGATGAATGTTGTTATTTTCACTCCACCAGCCGAACCTTTTGGTTCAGTCTGATTTACTCACTGTACTGCATGGCCGAAAGACGGACCGCCGCATTGACCGCACCGTATTGTGCATAGCCGTTACGTCGTTCGGTTAACTCAAAGAAAAAGCGTCCGGCGCTGAATGGGAGAGTATACAGATGTAAAAACTCGCCGCCGCTGCCGTCACGATCGTACAGGATCTGCTGCTGTTGCAGAATGTCGACCTGTTCACTGTCGCCAAACCGCGCCCGCAAATCCTCATAATAGTTGGCTGGAATAGGCAGCGCAGAAGGCAGCCCGCCGGGTAAGGTTTCAAGCACTGCGGGTAAATCCGCGCAGGAAAATGCCGCATGCTGCAGGCCCGCACCTTGATAGCAGGCTACCGAGCGCGCAATCTGCGTGGCGCGACTTTGGGAAATATTTAGCGCCAGGCGAATATTGCCCTGTGGGCTGTGTACCGCCAGGCTGCGTACCAGCCCGTAAGGATCGGGCATCGTCTGCTCATGCTCAAGCGTAAAACCAAAGACGGTGCGGAAGAACATCACCCAGTTATCGCGGCTGTCGGCTTCCATCCCTAACGCCAGATGATCGATGCCTTGCAGGCCAGAAGTCGAGACCGGCACATTGAGTTCAAAGTCGCGGGCGTAGATATCATCACCCTCTTCCACCAGATAAATCAGGCTACCGTCCGGGGCGCAAACCGCCGGGATAGTGCTTTCATTCGGCCCCACTTCCCCTTGCCAGGTGGCGTAGCCGTAAGCTTTTGCCCGGGAAATAATCGGCTCACTGCGGCTAACGCGCAGCGCCATAGCGCACAGAGAAACGCCGTGCCGCTGCCAGAAGTGATCGGCCCAGCTGTGCGGCTGGTGATTGACAATCACCCGTGCGCCGCCGTTTTGCCACAGGCTTACTTTTTTACTGCGGTGCATTCCCTGCTGCTGGAAGCCCATTTGGCTTAGGCTGGTACCGAGTTTTTTTGCTTCAGCGGGACTGGCGGCAAATTCAATAAATTCCGGCCCCTGATATTCCGGCAGCGCGGGCAGCGAGCAGAGTTCTGCTTCGGTTTCTGGTAACTGTTGACGGGTTTGTTCTTCCAGCCACAGCAGAGAACGATAACCGTCCTTCGCGGTTGCGCCGTTTGGCGAGGCGCGAAAACCATCGTTGAACACCTCCAGCGACCACGGACCGCGATAGCCCCGCCGGGTTAAATCGGTGGCAAATTCCACCACCGGAAGCTCGCCCTGCCCCGGGAAGCAGCGGAAATGGCGGCTCCACTCGAGTACGTCCATTTTCATCACCGGCGCATCCGCCAGTTGGAGGAAGGTGATTTTATCGACCGGCACTTCGTCCAGCCGGGCCAACGTGTCACCCAACGCCAGTACGTGGAAACTGTCGAGCACAATCCCCATCGCCGGGCTGTCCACCGCTTTTACGCGCTGCCACGCCTGATGCCAGCGATTCACCTGAGTTCCCCAGGCTAGCGCTTCGTACCCGACATTGATTTTTTCACGTTCGGCCAGTTCCGCCAGCGCACGCAGGTCGCTGATTTGCAGGTCAATATCCGGGCTGGTGTCCGGCGCTACGCTGCTGCATAACAGCAACGTGTCGCAGCCGAGTTGATGCATTAGCTCAAATTTACGTCTGGCGCGTTCGAGATTGGCGGCAAATTGCGGGCGACTGGCACCTTCGAAATCACGAAAGGGCTGAAAAAGCGTGATCTGCAAACCGAGATCGGCGGCCATCTGTCGGATATCCGCCGGCGAACCGGTATAATAGAGCAGATCATTTTCAAAAATTTCAACGCCCTGATAGCCTGCATCGGCAATGGCGCTCAGTTTTTCCGGTAAGGTGCCTGATATCGAGACGGTTGCGATGGAGCGCAGCATAGTGTCACCTGTCATGATCCACGGGAAAGCTGAATATGAATCATTTGGTTCATCTGCGCCATAATTCGTTGCTAATTTGTGATCATTGTGTGTATTTTTTGTTCTTACTAGAAGCTGGAGTTGCTATGTCTGTTGTTGTTCACGATGAAGCCCAGAGCCTGAAAGAGAAGATTTTTGCCGCTGCCATCGCGGTTTTCGCCGAGCACGGCCTGGCCGGGGCGAGAATGGAACAGATAGCCGGAGAGGCGCAAACCACCAAACGGATGGTGGTTTATTACTTCAAAACCAAGGAACAGCTGTATCAGGCGGTACTGGAACACGTGTATGCCCGCATTCGTGAAAACGAGCAGCAGCTGGGGCTAGAAAACTTACCGCCGGTCGAAGCGCTGGTACAGTTGGTGAAATGGAGCGTGGCGTACCACGCAAGCCATGCGGATTATATGCGGATCATTTGCATGGAGAACATGCAGCGTGGGAAGTGGCTGAATGCGTCAGGTTTGTTGAAACCGCTAAACAAAAGCGCCCTGTCGATTCTGGAAAATATTCTCGATCGCGGTCAGCAACAGGACATTTTCCAGCAAGGCGTTGAGGCCCGGGACGTACATCGTCTGATCAGCAGCTTCAGTTTCTACCAGGTGTCAAATTTTTACACCTTTAATAGCCTTTATCTGGAAGGCCCCCTGCCGGAAATTGACGACCCGCAACTGGTGGCGCATCACTCAGAAATTGCAGTGAAAGCTGTCTTGCGCTTTGTCATTGCCTGATTATTGACCCGCCAGCGCGGTGATGACGCGTTCCATCGCCTCGCGGGTCTGTTCGTTGCGTTTGATTTTCTGGTTAGCAAGCGATGTGCGCAATACGCCAGCAATTACAATGTGTTTGGGCTCTTGTCCCAGGTCGCGCATCTCCAGTACGACCTTGCCGACCACCCGGCACATCTCCTGATACAGCGCTTCATCTTTACCTTGATTGCCCATCTCTAACTCCTGCTAACTCATTAATTTTCAATTCATTACTGATGATAGCGTCTTTCTGGGTAACTTTCGCCATTAGATTCTGTTACAAAGTAAAGATCGCCTCGTAATGATTTTGTTAAGCGCTATCGTCTTGTTCTGAAACGGTGTTTTCATTTTCCTTTTCAACCGTAACCTCGTATAATACGCACCGATTCTTTCTTGAATGGTTTCAGCGCATTGGACTGCATAAAAAATAACGTAAAACTTCATCCAACCTTCGTAGCTGAAAACCAGGCTCACTTTCCTCTGCACGCTTTTTTGATGTCACCTATCCTTATCTCGTGGCATCGCGACTTTCGTAATACAGGTTTCGTTTCGTGGCAGTGCGCCCACGATCCAAATTTTCCTATTCCTTCTCTCTCAACTTAAAGACTAAGACTGTCATGAAAAAGACCAAAATTGTTTGCACCATCGGTCCAAAAACCGAATCCGAAGAGATGCTGACCAAAATGCTGGACGCCGGCATGAACGTGATGCGTCTGAACTTTTCTCACGGCGACTATGCTGAACACGGCCAGCGCATCAAGAACCTGCGCAACGTGGTGAGCAAAACCGGTAAATCAGCGGCAATCCTGCTGGATACCAAAGGCCCTGAAATCCGCACCATCAAACTGGAAGGCGGCAACGACGTCTCCCTGAAAGCAGGCCAGACCTTCACATTCACCACGGATAAAACCGTTGTCGGTAACACCGAGACTGTGGCTGTCACCTACGAAGGTTTCACCAGCGATCTGAGCGTCGGCAACACCATTCTGGTTGATGACGGCTTGATCGGTATGGAAGTTACCGCTATCGAAGGCAACAAGGTTGTTTGTAAAGTGCTGAACAACGGCGACCTGGGCGAAAACAAAGGCGTTAACCTGCCAGGCGTTTCCATCGCTCTGCCAGCTCTGGCTGAGAAAGACAAACAGGACCTGATCTTCGGTTGCGAACAGGGCGTTGACTTCGTTGCAGCTTCCTTTATCCGTAAGCGTTCTGACGTGCTGGAAATCCGTGAGCACCTGAAAGCCCACGGCGGCGAAAACATCCAGATCATCTCCAAAATCGAAAACCAGGAAGGCCTGAACAACTTCGACGAAATCCTCGAAGCATCTGACGGCATCATGGTTGCTCGTGGCGATATGGGCGTTGAAATCCCGGTTGAAGAAGTTATCTTCGCACAGAAGATGATCATCGAAAAATGCGTACGCGCTCGTAAAGTGGTGATCACCGCGACCCAGATGCTGGATTCTATGATCAAGAACCCACGTCCAACCCGCGCAGAAGCCGGTGACGTTGCTAACGCCATCCTCGACGGTACCGATGCAGTAATGCTGTCCGGTGAGTCTGCAAAAGGTAAATACCCGCTGGAAGCTGTGACCATCATGGCCACCATCTGCGAACGTACTGACCGTGTAATGAGCAGCCGTCTGGATTTCAACAATGACAGCCGTAAGCTGCGCATCACCGAAGCGGTTTGCCGTGGTGCAGTAGAAACTGCTGAGAAACTGGAAGCGCCATTGATTGTTGTTGCGACCCAGGGCGGTAAATCTGCGCGTGCTATCCGTAAATACTTCCCGGATGCCACCATCCTGGCGCTGACCACCAACGAACTGACTGCGCGTCAGCTGGTGCTGTCTAAAGGCGTTAACGCGCAGCTGGTTAAAGAAATCTCTTCTACTGATGATTTCTACCGTCTGGGTAAAGAAGTTGCACTGCAGAGCGGTCTGGCTCAGAAAGGTGACGTTGTGGTGATGGTTTCTGGTGCGCTGGTACCAAGCGGAACCACCAATACTGCATCCGTTCACGTACTGTAATTTCGGTTCAGTCGACTTAATTTGCATAAAAGCGCCCTCGCGGCGCTTTTTTTATTCCTTTGATAGACTTATTTAATAAAATTGCAAATCGGATTTCACTATTTAAATTTTGATTATCTAAGATTAATCCAATGAAATCGTACTGTTTTCACACAACTTTTGCATTTTGTACATCCATTAGATGCTTCTTTGAGCGAACGATCAAAAATAAGCGTATTCCCATCAAAAAAATATTCTCAACATAAAAAACTTTGTGTAATACTTGTAACGCTACATGGAGATTAACTCAATCTAGAGGGTATTAATAATGAATCGTACTAAACTGGTACTGGGCGCGGTAATCCTGGCTTCTACTATGCTGGCAGGTTGTTCTTCTAACGCTAAAATCGATCAGCTGTCTTCTGACGTTCAGACTCTGAACGCTAAAGTTGACCAGCTGAGCAACGACGTGAACGCAATGCGTTCTGACGTTCAAGCTGCTAAAGACGACGCAGCACGCGCTAACCAGCGTCTGGACAACCAGGCTCACTCTTACCGTAAGTAAGAGTACCTGTAATAAAAATGGCGCACATTGTGCGCCATTTTTTTTACCTGTTAATCACCTTTCCACGTTATTGCATTATCCGCGTTTCATTCGCCGTTGAAGGCGTTCCATTCTGAACGGAAATGACCTGATTCTGCCCTGTCGCCACCGGCGTTACGCCTGAAGAGACAACAACAGGGATCCCCGCCCGCCGGTACATCGCTTTATCCGCCATCACCTTATCGGTGCCTTTATCGGTGGCGAACTGCGAATAGCCCGCAGGGAGCACGTAGGTCATGGTCTGTGGGTTCTGGGTTTCATCCTGCGTCAGTGGACGGTGAACTTCCATATAACGCGTACCGTTCGGCTCAATCGAATATTTCACTGGCTGGTTAATCACCTGCACCGGCGTCCCGACCCGTACCTGTGCGAACAGCGCTTTGATGTCATCGGTAAACATCCGCATACAGCCGGAACTGACGCGTAGCCCGACGCTGCTCTGCGCATTGGTCCCGTGGATCAGATACTCACCGTTACCGTACGCCAGACGCAATGCGAAGCGCCCCAGCGGATTATTAGGCCCAGCGGGTACCACTGGGGGCAGCGTAATGCCTTTTTCCAGTGAGCGCTGGCGGATGCCCGCTGTGGGCGTCCAGGTCGGATTAGGGATTTTCTGACCGACGCGAGTGGTCATTTCAGGCGTTTCAAGCCCAAGCTGGCCAATGCCTAACGGATACACCTGCACCGTATTACCGCCTGGTGGGAAATAATAGAGCCGGAGCTCAGCCAGATTGACCACAATGCCTTCCCGCGGTACGTCAGGCAGTAGCAATTGAAGCGGAATGATCACCTGCGTTCCCGGTTTCGGCACCGGCGCAATGGTGTTATTCGCTTCAAGGATTATCATCGCGGCGGTATCAAAGCGCCGGGCAATGGTTTGCAGGCTATTGTCGCCTTCCTGCACCGTGTAGGTTTGGTTTTGTCCAACAAGACGGCTACCGTTAGCCGGTAAGGTGTATTCAACCGCTCTGGCGGCCTGAGACGCGCCGAGAGCACCTAAGAGCATTAACGAGATGAGAGATGCGCGTTTCATACTGAGTTTCCCTTTTATTCACTGACAGAACGCCAGAAAGCTGAACCACCCGCGAGGTGGAATCCCCACCTCGCGTTACAGAATGAAAGCTGTATTTTAAGATTAGTTTAGCTAAAACTCAGAGCCTGCGCGCGAATTGCGCGGATCATCGCTTCGAGCCCCTGCGAACGCGAGGGCGTAAGGTGTTGGGTGAGCGCCATTTTCTCAAACCACGGGCGTACATCGAAGGCCAGAATGTCCTGGGCAGTCATCTGATGGTAGAGAATAAAAACGACGGCGATCAGACCCTTAACGATAGCTGCGTCGCTGTCGCCGTGCAGCTCTATCCGCCCGTCGGCGCTGCGTTTCATCACAATCCACACCTGACTCTGGCAGCCCTGAATAATGTTTTCCGGGTTATGCGCATCCTCACTCAGCGGGGCTAAACGCTGGCCCAGCTCAATGATATACAGATATTTCTCTTCCCAGTTGGCGCAACGACTGAAGTTACGCAACAGCTTATCTTTGTCCGGCAATGCGGCCATAGAGCCTCCCTGTCAGCCCAGTAGACGATGTATACGTTTCAATCCTGCCACCAGACGGTCTACCTCTTCAACCGTGTTGTACATCGCAAGCGATGCGCGACACATAGCAGGCACGTTATAGAACGCCATTAGCGGCATGGCGCAATGGTGTCCGGTACGCACTGCAATACCGTAATTATCAAGGAAACTGCCGACATCATAGGCGTGATGTTTACCGAGATTGAACGCGATAACACCGAGTCGATTTTGCGGACCGTACAGCGTGAGTTCTGGTACCGTTGCCAGCTCCGCCAACGCATAATGCATTAAGGTGTGTTCGTAATCGGCAATATTGTCCAGACCCAGCCCGCTGATATACTCCAGCGCCGCCCCGAGCGCGATAATCCCGCCCGTGTTAGGCGTGCCCGCTTCAAAACGCCACGGCGCTTTCGCCCACGTGGTGCCTTCCGTCAGACTGACGGTGGCAATCATTGAGCCCCCGCCTTCCCACGGCGGCATATCCTGCAAAATTTCATCTTTCGCGTACAGTACGCCGATGCCGGTCGGGCCATACAGCTTGTGCGCTGAGAAAACATAAAAGTCGCAGTCCAGGTTTTGCACATCCACGGCGTGATGCATCACCGCCTGTGCCCCGTCGATCAACACTTTTGCGCCGTGCTGATGTGCCAGGTCGGTCAGCGCCTTCACGGGGTTTTCTGTGCCGAGCACATTCGACACCTGAGTTACCGCCAGCAGCTTCGTGCGTTCGTCAAACAGACCGGGTATTACATCCAGCTGCAGCGTGCCGTCAGCGTTAAGTGGGATGACACGCAGTTCAGCGCCAACGCGCGTACAGAGCATCTGCCATGGCACGATGTTGGCGTGGTGTTCCATCTGGCTGATAACGATGTTATCGCCCTGAGCGACATGACTGTCGCCCCAGCTGTTCGCCACCAGGTTGATGCCTTCGGTGGTGCCGCGCACGAACACCAGTTCTTCAGCCGAACGGGCATTGAGGAAGGTGGCAGCCTGCTGACGCACCTGCTCCATTCGGGTCGTGGCTTCAGCGCTGAGGGTGTGAATACCACGATGCACCGCCGCATAACCGTGACGATAAAACTCCGCTTCAGCGTCGATTACCGCGTTAGGTTTTTGCGCGCTGGCCGCGCTGTCCAGATACGCCAGCGGCTGGCCATTGACTTCACGGGTCAGCAGCGGGAAATCGGCCCGCACCCGTTCAATGGAAAATGTCATGCTCTTCCTCCCGGCAAGCGCTGGCCAATCCGCGCCAGCACTTCATGTCTGATGGTCTCATCGCTAATGGCTTCAGTCAGCTCAGCGGCAAACGCATACATGATCATCTGCTGGGCGGCCTGCTGTTTAATTCCGCGCGAACGCAGATAGAACAACTGTTCGTCGTCGATACGCCCAATGGTCGCGCCGTGGCTGCACTTTACGTCATCGGCATAGATTTCCAGCTGCGGCTTGGTGTCCACTTCTGACAGTTTTCCGAGCAGCAGATTATTGTTGGTCATCTGCCCGTCGGTTTTAATCGCGTGCTGTGCAACATTGATAAGCCCGTTAAATACCGCCCGGCCTTTATCGCTAACAATGGTTTTATGCAGCTGACGGCTGTTGCAATAACCTTTGTTATGCTCAAGCCAGGTGCGGGTGTCGCACACTTCGTTGTTCACCGGCATCGCCAGGCTGTTAATGCGCAGCGTGGTGTTTTCGCCGTTGAGCTGAGTGCTGGTGTTATGCCGCAGCACCACGCCGCCGAGCAGGAAACTGTGGCTCGCCGCGCTGGCATCCTGACCAAGCTGAATGTCGTTATGACCGAAGTGATAGCTGGTCGGGTTTTCAAATGCGAGCTTGATATGCTGCAAATGCGCGTTGTCCGCGACCTGCATCGTCAGGCGCGAACCGGTAAAGTGTCGCGCGGTATTCAGACTGACGTAATGTTCAATCACCGTAGCTTCCGCACCCTGCGCCAGTTCCAGATGATGGCGATAATGCGCGGTGTTCATCTCCTCACCTTCGGCACCCTGAGTGATATGCATCAACAGCAGCGGTCTGGCAGGACGCTGATTACGCGCCACCTGAATATGCGTCACCGTCTGCGCCAGGCTTTCCGTGAGGTGCAGGAACACGTCCGGCTGCACCGCCGCAGGCAGCGTCTCACGCGCGTTATCAACCGTGACCTGGAAACCACTCTCTGTCAGCGAGTCGCTCAGTTCGCGGATAAATCGACCGTTCACAAACACCATTCGCAGCGCATCAATTGGCAGCGCCAGCGCGTCACGCTGTTGCGCATCGATCGTCGCATCGGCGCTGACAAACTGGCTGTTCAGCAGTCCATCCAGCGGCGTGTATTTCCAGTTTTCTTGTTTACGCGTTGGCAGGCCGAGACGCAGCATCTGCTGCAGGTGCTGTTCCGAATGTGCCGTGTGCGCGGTGCTTTGCGCCTCGAACAGATGATGCCATTGCTGCAGCGCGTTACTGCTGTTCGGTAAGCCAGCCATAGCCCTGCTCCTCCAGCTGTTTAACCAGCGTGAAATCGCCGGATTTAACGATACGGCCCTGATACAACACATGCACAAAGTCCGGTTTGATATAGTCGAGAATACGCTGGTAGTGGGTGACGATAATAAACGCCCGTTTGCCGTCACGCAGCGCATTGACGCCGTCGGAGACAATTTTCAACGCATCAATGTCCAGCCCTGAATCCGATTCATCAAGAATGCACAATTCCGGCTCAAGCACCGCCATTTGCAGAATGTCGTTACGCTTTTTCTCACCGCCGGAGAAACCGACGTTGACCGAACGCGTCAGCAAATCTTCAGGCATTTTCAACAATTTGATTTTCTCTTCCATCAGATCCTGAAAATCAAAGCGGTCGAGTGATTCCTGGCCGCGATATCCCCGCACTGCGTTGAGCGCCGTTTGCAGAAAGAACTGATTACTGACGCCGGGGATTTCCACCGGATACTGGAAGGCCATGAAGATGCCTTCTCCGGCGCGATCTTCCGGGGCTAACTCCAGCAAATCTTTGCCTTTGAATTCAACCGTTCCGCCAGTCACTTCGTAATCTTCACGCCCGGCGAGCGTCGCCGACAGCGTACTTTTCCCGGAGCCGTTCGGCCCCATGATGGCATGCACTTCGCCCGGGCGAATTTCCAGATTAAGCCCGCGCAGGATCTCTTTATCTTCTACCGCTACCTGTAAATCTTTAATGCTTAACATGGGTGTCCCTTAATCCTTAACCGACGCTGTGTTCGAGGCTTATCGCCAGCAATTTTTGTGCTTCGACCGCAAACTCCAGCGGCAGCTCTGAGAAAACGTCCTTACAGAAACCGTTAACGATCATTGAAATCGCGTCGTCTTCGCTGATACCGCGTTGCAAGCAGTAGAAAAGCTGATCTTCACCAATGCGCGAGGTCGTGGCCTCGTGCTCAAGCTGAGCGGTGTTGTTGCGACATTCGACGTACGGGAAGGTATGCGCTCCGCTGTCCGGGCCAATCAGCATCGAGTCACACTGGGTGAAGTTACGCGCGTTGGTCGCCGTCGGCATGATTTTGACCAAACCGCGATAGCTGTTCTGGCTGTGTCCGGCAGAGATCCCTTTCGAGATGATGGTCGATTTGGTGTTTTTGCCGATGTGAATCATCTTGGTGCCGGTGTCGGCCTGCTGATGTCCTGCGGTCAGCGCCACCGAGAAGAACTCACCGATGGAATTATCCCCGCGCAAAATACAGCTAGGGTATTTCCAGGTAATGGCCGAGCCGGTTTCTGACTGGGTCCATGACATTTTGCTATTTTCACCTTCGCACAGCGCACGTTTGGTAACGAAGTTCAGAATGCCGCCGGTGTTGTTATCGCCCGGGAACCAGTTCTGCACTGTGGAATATTTCACTTCCGCATCTTTGTGGATAATCACTTCCACCACTGCGGCGTGTAGCTGGTAGCTGTCGCGCACCGGGGCCGAGCAGCCTTCGATATAGCTCACGTAGCTGCCTTCATCGGCCACCAAAATTGTGCGCTCGAACTGGCCAGTTTTTTCGGCGTTTATGCGGAAATAGGTCGACAATTCCATCGGACAGCGCACGCCTTTCGGCACATAAATAAAAGTGCCATCAGAGGCGACCGCGGCGTTCAGCGCGGCAAAGAAGTTATCGTTACCTGGCACCACGGTGCCGAGATATTTCTGCACCAGTTCGGGATAGTCATGGATAGCCTCGCCGAACGAACAGAAAATAATGCCCTGCTCGCCCAGTTTTTCGCGGTAGGTAGTGGCGACAGAGACGGAGTCGAAGATCGCATCAACCGCTACCTCACGACCTTCACGTACCGGCACACCGAGCAGGCTAAACGCATCTTCGACTTCCTGACTCAGGAACGCATTGGCCCCGGTTTGCTGAACCGCACCCGGTTCTGAGACACAGGTTTCATCGCAGTTACCGCAGGAGGGTGCTGAGTAGTAGCTGTAATCCTGATAGTTCAGTTTGTCGTAATGCGCTTTCAGCCAGTGCGGCTCTTCCATTTCGAGCCACGCACGAAACGCGTTCAGCCGAAATTCGAGCATCCACTCTGGCTCGTTGCGTTTAGAAGAAATGGCCCGCACTACCTCTTCGCTGATCCCTTTCGCCAGTTCGTCGGTCTGCAGGTGGGTAAAGAACCCTTCTTTATAATTGAGCTGACCACCGGCCCAGGTTTTGACATCGTCAGTTGCTTCAATATTACGTGACATAATTACTCCGCCTGAACCCCAAAACTTTCACCACAGCCACATTCATGCTGGGCTTTCGGGTTGTGAAACTTAAAGATCTGATTTAAGCCTTCGCGCACATAATCCACTTCCGTGCCGTCGATAAAAGGCATCGCCTGTAACGACACCCACAGCTTCGCGCCGTCAGACTCGAACAGTAGATCGTCCGCTTTCGGTTCGGTGACGGTATCCAGTACGTAAGCAAAACCCGCACAGCCGGAGGTTTTCACTCCCAAACGGATCCCCTGTACGCCCTGCTTGATTGCCAGATCGCACACATGCGCCGCCGCAGCGGGCGTCATACTGATTCCGCGCCAGGAAAAATCAGCCGGGTTGAAGGTTTCTGAATGCAATTCCATAGGTCCACCTTATACGTTGAAGCCATCAGGGCATCCCTCCATGTTAGTGATAATGATTATCACTTCAACCCCTTGTCAGCAGGGGCTTTCAGCAGAATGCCTCCAACAGAGGGCTTTTACTAAGCATAGACCCTGTGCGCAGACTGGACAGGGCTATCGGGAAATGTTCAATGCATTGAAAAATAAATGCTTTAACTTCAACGGCGGAGAAAAATTGCGGCAATGAAAAGATGTAAAGAAAATACCTATTTATGAGATAGGAATTGCTGTCTGCGGCGACAATAAAAAAGCCCCGTGGCAAATGCACACGGGGCTGTCATAAAAAATAGGTTCGTTAGTAGAGCGACGCCTGTCCGACCGGGCGCGTTTTGAAGCGACGATGCACCCATAAATACTGCTCTGGCGCGCGCAGGATCTCTTTCTCGATAACCTTGTTCATATAGCTCGCGGCCTTGAATTCGTCTTCAGTCGGGTAATCGGTCAGTGCTTCACTGATGTAAAGACTGTAACCCCGGTTATTGGCTTTACGCACCATGGTGATGGTCAGCAGAGCGGAACCTGATAAGCGTTGAAGCACAAACGTACCGTTGGTGGTCGCCGCCTCCGGGACGTTAAAGAACGGCGCGAAGGTGCTGCCTTTCGGGCCGTAATCCTGATCCGGGGCGAACCAGACCGCTTCCCCGGCTTTCAGCGCGCTCACCAGTCCACGCAGATTACGGCGGTCGATCATCGCTTTATTGGAACGCAGGCGCCCTTTGGTCTGCACCCACTCCATCAATTTGCTGTTATGTGGACGGTAGGTTGCCATCATTGGACGGCACAGACCCATCGTTCTGCCACCAAGCTCCAGCGACATGAAATGCACGCCGACCACCATAACCCCTTTTTTGTTTTCAAGCGCTTTGGTCAGGTTTTCGTAGCCTTCTACATCAAACCATTTTTTTACCCGGGCATCGCTCCAGAACCAGGCCATACCGGTTTCAATTAAACCCATTCCGAGAGAAATAAAGTTCTGCTCAATTAATTTCTCTTTTGCTTCGGCGGTCATATCCGGGAAACAAAGTGTTAAATTTGTTGACGCAATCTTTTCTCTTCTTTTCAAAAATGGACGCGCGGCGCGGCCGAGAGAAGACCCGATAATATACAGCAGCGGATAGGGAAGTTGGACTAGCAGCCACAGCACACCTAAACCAAACCAGGTTAACCCGTTGCGAGGGTGCAGTAGCGTTTTGTCGAAGGCTTTTGCCATCGTTAATTCCTGTAAGCATGTGAACCAGTAACGCATAAGGAAAAAACGAAGAAAATCATCAATCTTTAGGCGATACGTTGTGAATTTTCACGTCGATTAAAAGCCAGTTTTAACCGAAGCGCCAAAAGTCTCTTTGCAAAGTGAATCCAGAATAGAGACAAAAGTGGCTTCCGTGGGGTGCAGGCGAAGTGCTCCGATGAGGATGCAACATCTGTCTGGAAAAAGATAGTGAATTAATCTGAAGCTACAGTTAACTGCGCAGGAATAAAACGGGACCATTCTTATGGTTGAGCACAATAAACGTCAGCAATTCTTATCATTAATTCGAAGAGTGTCGGTTATTGAATCAATTCGCCAGAAATAAGGCAGAAAAGCACCGGGACTGAGTGCTTTTCTGCTCGCTTTTCGTTCAATAATTCTAAACCACCGCGGTGGTGAGTCGGGAAGAGCAGCACAATTTGCCGTACTCATCGAAGATCTCTATCTGCCAGACCTGATGACGCCGTCCGGCATGCAGCGCTTTACAGACGCCGCGCACCCTTCCGCTCCGCACGGCGCGCAGGTGATTGGCGTTAACCTCTACCCCTACCACTTTCTCATCGCCTTCAGTACAAAGATAACCCGCCACAGATCCCAGCGTTTCGGCCAGCACCACCGACGCACCACCGTGCAGCAGGCCAAAGGGTTGATGCGTTCGGCTGTCCACCGGCATGGTGGCTTCCAGGCTATCGTCGGTCAGACGCTCAAAGCGAATATCCAGCAGGCCAACCATGTTGCCCTCGCCCATCGCATTGAGCGCCTCCAGCGTCGTGCTACGTTTCCAGATCATCCCATAATCTCCAGTAAAGCCTGCAACGGATGGCGCACGCCGCTGCCCTCAACGCGCTTCACTTGGCTGCGACAGGAATATCCCGTGGCCAGACAGCGGTTGCGAGGCAGGCGTTGCATCGCCTGTTGCCACGACAGCGCATAAATGCCCAATGAGTTAGTGTGATTCTTCACTTCATGACCATAGGTTCCGGCCATGCCACAGCAGCCCACGTTGACGCTTTCCAGCTTTGCGCCAAAACGCGCGAAAATAGACGCCCACTGTTTGGGTGCCATCGGCAAGGCGGTCACTTCAGTGCAATGACCGAACAGATACCAGGCCTCACCGCTGACGTCACGCATTTCGGTGTTTTCCAGCGCTTTCGGCAACCACTCATGCACCAGCTGAACCTGGAAATCCCCGCGTTTTTCGCCGAGCGTTTGCTTGTATTCGTCGCGATAGCACAGCACCAGCGCCGGATCGACGCCCACCATCGGCATCTCGAGCTGCGCCACACGGTTGAGGAAATCGGCCGTTTTCTGCGCCGTTTTCGCAAAACGCGCCAGGAAGCCTTTAATATGCTGCGCTTTACCGTTCGGTGAGAACGGCAGTACCACCGGCTGATAGCCGACGCGTTCCACCAGCCGGACGAAATCTGCCACCACCTGCGCGTCGTAGTAGCTGGTGAACGGATCCTGCACCACCAGCACCATTTTCGCTTTTTGTTCCTGGCTCAACGCTTCAAGCTGTTCGAGAGTCAGATTCGCCGAGCGATGTCCCACCATTTGCTGCTGCAGCGACGGCGTCGACAGCAGCGGCAGATCAATCATGCCGATGTGCTTCTTCGACAAACTTTTCACCCACGGCTGGCTGATAAAGAAGTTGAACGTTTTCGGCGCGCGCGCCATCAATGGCGCATAGCTTTCGACCGTGGCGACCACGTGATCGCGCATCGGGCGCAAATAGCGGGTGTGATACAGCTGCAGGAAGCGCGAACGGAAATCCGGCACGTCAATTTTGATCGGGCACTGCGTTGAACAAGCTTTGCAGGCCAGACAGCCGGACATCGCCTCTTTCACTTCGTGCGAGAAATCGTATTCGCCTTTATTGGCATGCCAGCTGTTGCGCGTCCGCTCTATCAGGCCCCGCAGGCTGGCGCGTTTTTCCGGCAGCTCTTTTTCAAGCTTGAGCGGATCAATACCGCGATCCGCCAACAAACGCAGCCATTCACGCACCAGCGTGGCGCGCCCTTTTGGCGAATGCATTCGGTTACTGGTGATTTTCATCGACGGGCACATCGGGCTGTTCACATCGAAGTTAAAGCACAAGCCGTTGCCGTTACACTCCATCGCACCGCGCCAGGAGGTACGCACCGAAATCGGGATTTGACGGTCGAAGGTACCGCGTTTGACCGCATCGACTTGCATCATCGGCGCATCCACCCCTTCCGGCGGACATATTTTCCCTGGATTAAGACGGTTATTCGGGTCGAATGCCGCCTTTACTTTGCGCAGCTCGCCGTACAGACTGTCGCCAAAGAATGCCGGGCTATATTCCGCGCGGAAACCTTTGCCGTGTTCACCCCACAGCAGACCTCCGTATTTTGCCGTCAGCGCGACGACGTCATCGGAAATCTGCTTCATCAGGATTTCCTGCTGCGGGTCGCACATGTCCAGTGCCGGGCGCACGTGCAGCACGCCCGCATCAACGTGACCAAACATACCGTAGCTGAGGCCATGCCCATCGAGCAACGCACGGAATTCGACGATGTAATCCGCCAGATGCTCCGGCGGCACGCAGGTGTCTTCGGCAAACGGAATCGGTTTGGCAGCGCCTTTGGCATTGCCAAGCAGGCCAACCGCTTTTTTACGCATCGCATAAATTCGCTCGATACCGTCCAGTTCATTGCAAAGCTGCCAGCCGATTACGCCACCCTCGCCTGCGGCGATCAGCGCATCAAGACGCTGACACAGCGCACTCACCTGGCCTGCGATCAGTTCTTCATCATCACCGGCAAATTCCACGATATTCAGGCCGAGCATCTCTTTTTCCGGCACGTCGGTAATGAGTTCGTTGACGGAGTGCCAGACGATATCTTCCCGCGCCAGATTCAGCACTTTCGAATCGACGGTTTCCACCGACATCGCGCGCGCATCGACCATAAACGGCGCATTACGCAGCGCCGAATCGAAGGAATCATATTTGACGTTCACCAGACGACGCACTTTTGGCAGGCGCGTGATATCCAGGCGTGCTTCGGTGATGAATGCCAGCGTGCCTTCCGACCCGGTCAACACGCGGGTCAGGTCAAACTCGGTCATGTCGTCATTGAAGACATGACGCAAATCGTAACCGGTGAGGAAGCGGTTCAGTTTTGGGAAGCTGTCGATAATCAGCTGACGATTTTCTTTGCAGCGCTCATACACCGTGCGGTAAATGCGCCCGCTCGCCGACTGCTCTTTGGCCAGTGTTTCCGCCAGCAGCACCGGCACCGGCTGTGTATCAAGAATATCGCCACCCAGTAACACCGCCCGCACGCCCAGCACGTGGTCAGAGGTTTTGCCATACACCATTGACCCTTGCCCGGACGCATCGGTGTTGATCATCCCGCCAAGCGTGGCGCGATTGCTGGTTGACAGTTCAGGTGCGAAAAAATACCCGTAAGGTTTCAGAAACTGATTAAGTTGATCTTTGATGACGCCCGCTTCTACCCGCACCCAACCCTCTTCGGGATTGATTTCAATGATGCGATTCATATAGCGGGACATATCAATGACAATGCCCTGGTTCAGCGACTGGCCGTTGGTACCCGTCCCGCCACCGCGAGGCGTGAAGACCAGCGAGCGGAAACGCTCTTCATCGGCAATGCGTGAAAGCAGCGCGACATCTGCGGTTGAACGGGGGAAAACCACGGCATCGGGGAGGAGCTGATATATGCTGTTATCGGTCGCCATCGTCAGCCTGTCGGCATAACGGGTGGCAGTATCGCCGGTAAAACCTTGTTGCTCCAGTGCCTGCAAAAAATTCAGCACCAGCTGAACAACGCCGGGTGCCTGAGAAATCTGTGGGATCATGACGCTTGACCCTGCCTGACTAAGTTGTGTTGGACGGTTTTTACCCAAAAGAATTCGAGTTGCATCCAGGCGGCAACAGAGCTAGCCCGATGAGCTTACATAAGTAAGTGATTCGGGAAAGTGAACGCAGCCAACACCGATGCAGCTTGAAGTATGAAGGGTATGTTTATCGTTTGCGTATTGCCTAAACGTTGTATCACATTTTTCACGGATCAGCTTATTGGTTTTCGGGCCGAACATGGAAACGAAATTGTTGATATTATTATCAGTAAATGGATTTATACCCAAAATTGTTCACGTTACAGGCAGACGGCGACACAGTGAATCCCCAGGAGCTTACACAAGTAAGTAAATGAGGTGAACGAGGAAAGCCAACACATCTGTAACTTGAAGTATGACGGGTATATCATCTGCGCCTCTTTAGGGCGCAACTACTAAGGTACAAAACGTATGACAACCCTTCATCGGCCCCGTGATATACCGCAAATTCTGCTGTCGGTGCTGTTTTTAGCGCTCATGATCGTGGCCTGTTTATGGATAGTACGACCCTTCGTTCTGGGGTTTGCGTGGGCCGCGACAATCGTTATCGCTACCTGGCCGCTGTTGCTAAAACTCCAGCGTTTGCTGTTTGGCCGCCGCTCACTTGCGGTGTTGGTGATGACGCTGCTGCTGTTTTTACTGTTCGTTATTCCGATTGCACTGCTGGTTAACAGCCTTGTCGATGGCAGTGGTCCGCTGGTTCATGCCATCACCACGGGTAATATTGCCCTGCCCGATCTCGGGTGGCTGAACAGCATTCCGCTTGTTGGCAGCAAACTGTACACTGGCTGGCACAGCCTGCTGGACATGGGCGGCTCGGCTATTATGGCGAAGGTTCGCCCATACATCGGCACCACCACCACCTGGTTCGTTGGACAGGCCGCGCATATTGGCCGCTTTATGATGCACTGCGGTCTGATGCTGTTGTTCAGTGCGCTGCTGTACTGGCAGGGGGAAAAAGTGGCGTTCGGCGTACGCTATTTTGCCACCCGTCTGGCGGCTAAACGTGGCGATGCGGCGGTGCTGCTGGCGGGTCAAGCCATTCGCGCCGTGGCGCTTGGCGTGGTCGTCACCGCACTGGTACAGGCGGTTCTGGGCGGTATCGGCCTGGCAATTTCCGGCGTGCCTTACGCGACGCTGCTAACCGTGGTGATGATTTTCTCCTGTCTGGTTCAGCTTGGTCCCTTGGTGGTGCTTATTCCGTCTATCATCTGGCTGTACTGGACCGGCGATACCACCTGGGGCACCGTGCTGCTGGTGTGGAGCTGCGTGGTCGGTACCATGGATAACTTCATTCGTCCTATGTTGATTCGTATGGGCGCAGACCTGCCGATGATACTCATCCTTACCGGCGTTATCGGCGGCCTGATTGCGTTTGGCATGATTGGCCTGTTCATCGGCCCGGTACTGCTGGCGGTGTCCTGGCGTTTGTTTGATGCCTGGGTGCGCGAAGTGCCGCCACCGTCAGACGATGCTGAAGAAGTGCTTGAAGAACTTGAGGCTTTGGAAGCCAGCCACGACAAGCTCGGCAATTGATAAAACGTGGCCCGGATGCGCCTTTGCACCGGGTCTGATACTTAAGTATTACTTATCGTTGTGACCCCGTCGCACCGTTATTCTGCTCAGAATTACCGCTAACACCCATTCAGGCCACTCAAATCCTTTACCTTTTTTTAACGATTAAGACCAATCTGATCGACGCAAAAAATCTGCATGCCTACTATTAGCTCACGGTTATAAATCAACACCTTGATTTATAAGCATGGAAATCCCCTGAGTGAAACAACGAATTGCTGTGTGTAGTCTTTGCCCATCTCCCACGATGGGCTTTTTTTTATCCTTTATTTCACCTCACAGCGGCTCAGCATCTGCCAGTTTTTCGCTAATTCTCGCGTGGTTCCGCTGACGTTAACGATCGCGTTGCCATGAATATCTACTGATGATGAACCTGCCATCAGCGTAAATTCACCCGGTTCGACGATACGTTTCCCGTTACGGTCGGTAAAGTTCAGCATGTCGACAGGCACATGGAAGGTCAGCGTCGCCGACTGATTCGGTGTCAGCTCCACGCGCTGGAACGCTTTCAACTCTTTCACCGGACGCACCATCGACGCCACGTTATCGCGTACATAAAGCTGGACCACTTCGCTGCCGCGACGTTCCCCGATGTTGGTCAGCGTGACCTGCACCGCAATCTCTCCGTCGATAGCCACTTCAGGTGTGATAAGCGTCAGCTCGCTCCATTGGAACTGTGTCCAACTTTTACCGTAGCCAAACGGATAACGGCTACCGAAATGGAAGGCAAATGGCGTGCCGCCGCTTTTCAGTTTGTGGTTGTAGTAATACGGCATCGCCCCGGCACTTTTCGGCACGCTGACCACCAGCCGCCCTTGCGGTTCTGCGCGTCCGGTCAGGACGTCGGCAATAGCCCAGCCACCTTCTTGCCCGGGTGCCCAAGCCATTATTAGCGCCGCCACCTTATCTTCCAGCCCTTGCAGGTTATATGGCCGCCCGCCGGTCATCACTACCACCACCGGTTTGCCGGTTGCCACCAAGGCTTCAAGAAGCTGTTGCTGGACGCCGGGTAGATTGAGTGAGTCGGTATCGGAGCCTTCGCCAACGGTCCCGCTCTGGAACAGTCCAGCCAAATCCCCCACGCAGGCCACAACGACCTCGGACTCCTCAGCCACACGTACCGCGTTTGCAATGAGTGACGTATCCAAAGACACCGGTGATTGCTGGATAGGTTTTCCGCTGCTGTCCCCCGGGAATACTGGTGCGCCCGCCATGCGTTTTTCGATAATGTGGCAGCCTTTGGCATAGCGAACCTGCTGCTCGCCGAGCGTCTGGCGCAGCGCGTCCAGCGGCGTGGTCACCTGCGACGTTTGTTCCAGCATATCGCTGATAATCAGATGGACCGGGAAGCTGTAGCCGCTGAGCAATGCCAACGGATCGTCCGCCGTTGGGCCAATAACCGCCACGTTCGGATTCCCGGTAAATGGCAGCACGCCGTTGTTTTCCAGCAGCGTCAGTGAGCGCGTTGCCACGTCCCGCGCTGCCTGCCGCGTTTGCGCACTTTGCAGTTCAACCGCATTTTCATCGGTGTAAGGCTGTTCAAACAGCCCGAGGCGGAATTTCTCCGTCAAGGTTCGGGTCACGATTTCATCGACTTTGCTCATTGAAATCAGCCCTCGCTCCACGGCCTCTGCCAGATGTCGCGCGCAGTCATCTTTTGGCAGCTCGACGTCCAGCCCGGCGTTAAACGCCAGCGCCGCGGATTCAGCCGCGTCATGAGATACGCCGTGATGCTGATGCAGCAGACTGATTCCGCCGTAATCGGCGACGATAATGCCGTCAAACCCCCACTGCTCACGCAAGATGTGTGTCATCAGGAAGGCGTCGCTGTGGCCCGGCTGGTTATCAATGTCGTGATAGGCGGGCATCACCGACCCGGCGTTGGCGAGTTTGACCGCCATTTCAAACGGCAGCAGGAAGGTGTCGTTGAGTTCACAAAAACCCAGATGCACCGGAGCATGGTTCCGTGCGCCTTCGCTGAATGAATGTCCGACATAATGTTTGAGCGTCGCCAGCAGGTCGCGTTTTTCGCCCTGTAAACCTTCGACGTAGGCGCTGGCCATGACGCCAACCAGCCACGGATCTTCGCCAAAGGTTTCTTCGGTGCGGCCCCAGCGCACGTCGCGAGAGACATCCAGTACCGGTGCCAGCCCCTGATGGCACCCCGTTGCACGGGCCTCATCGCCAATACAGGCGGCGGCGTGGCGAATGAGTTGCGGGTCCCAGGTCGAACCGTAGTTCAGCGGCGACGGAAACAGCGTCGCGTCTTTGCACAGCAGGCCGACCAGGCACTCTTCATGGAACAGCGCCGGAATACCGAGCCGCGTCTCCTCCACCAGCATTTTTTGCAAACGATTTGCGGCGCGCACCCCGGTTCGGGCATCGACAATGTGCGTCCCCATTGGACGGGTGATTTGCCCGACGCCGAGCTTCAGCCGCTCATTCAACGAAGCCTGAGCAGATACCCCGGCAAATTCATCACTCATGTCGCTGCGTTCGCGGTGATCGCCGGTTTCACTCAGCACCAGCCAATAGGCGTGCATCTGGGCAAACTTCTCTTCCGGCGTCATTCTCGCCAGCAAATCGGCAACGCGTTCAGCGACTGGACGCTGCGCATCCTTATACAGTGCGGTCATCAACTTCCCCTCCGTTAAGGTTTATCTGGTTGAGAAGCAGTATTCAGAACCGAGCGAAGGGCGACAATTGTCGAAATTAACAGCGAAGTTATGATTTTTCGTTTTGTTTCAATTCTGTGAAGGCGCTCGACAAACTGTGTCGTGCATAAAAAAGCCCCGACAGCGCAAGCTGCCGGGGCGTTGATTGAGCAATTACTTACGCAGTTCGGCGAGGCTCAGCCAGGTCTGTACCACGGTGTCCGGGTTCAGCGACAGGCTGTCGATCCCCTCTTCCATCAGCCAGGCGGCGAAATCCTCATGGTCAGACGGACCCTGACCGCAGATGCCGACGTATTTACCCTGCTTCTTCGCCGCGCGAATCGACATCGACAGCAGCGCTTTCACCGCCTCGTTGCGTTCATCGAACAGTTCAGACACCACCCCGGAGTCACGGTCCAGACCCAACGCCAGTTGAGTCATGTCGTTCGAGCCGATAGAGAAGCCGTCGAAATACTCGAGGAACTGTTCCGCCAGCAGCGCGTTGGATGGGATCTCACACATCATGATGATTTTGAGACCGTTTTCGCCACGCTTCAGACCCTGGCGCGCCAGCTCATCGATGACCGCTTTCGCCTGGTCCACGGTGCGCACGAACGGGATCATGATTTCCACGTTGGTGAGGTCCATGTCGTTTCGCACCCGTTTCACCGCGTCGCACTCCAGCGCGAAGCAATCGCGGAAGCTGTCAGCCACGTAGCGACCCGCACCACGGAAGCCCAGCATTGGGTTCTCTTCTTCCGGCTCGTAACGCTTGCCGCCCACCAGGTTGGCGTATTCGTTGGATTTAAAGTCAGAGAGTCGCACAATCACGCGTTTCGGGTAGAAGGCCGCGCCGAGCGTAGCGATCCCTTCGGTCAGACGGCCAACATAGAACTCTTTTGGCGAGTCATAGCCTTTCATCATTTCGCGAATTTCGTTTTGCAGCTTCGCGTCCTGATCGTCAAATTCCAGCAGCGCGCGCGGGTGCACGCCGATCATGCGGTTGATGATGAATTCCAGACGCGCCAGACCGACACCTTCGTTCGGCAGGCAGGCAAAGTCAAACGCACGATCCGGGTTGCCGACGTTCATCATAATTTTCAGCGGCAGATCCGGCATGGTGTCGACGGTTGAACTTTTCACGCTGAAATCGAGCATTTCAGCGTAAACGTAACCGGTGTCGCCTTCAGCACAGGACACGGTAACTTTCTCGTCATCCTTCATGCGTTCGGTCGCATCGCCACAGCCGACGACTGCCGGAATGCCCAATTCACGGGCGATAATTGCTGCGTGACAGGTCCGTCCGCCACGGTTGGTAACAATCGCCGCCGCCTTTTTCATGATCGGTTCCCAGTCCGGGTCGGTCATGTCGGTAACTAATACATCACCCGGCTGAATGCGGTTCATTTCACTGATGTCGTGAATGACTTTCACCGGACCTGCGCCGATGCGATGCCCAATGGCACGACCTTCGGCAATGATTTTACCCTGCGAATGCAGCGTATAACGCTCTGTCACCTGGCCGCGAGACCGCACGGTTTCCGGACGCGCCTGCACGATATACAGTTTGCCGGTGTGACCATCTTTGGCCCACTCGATGTCCATCGGGCGACCGTAGTGTTTCTCAATCTGTACCGCCTGTTTCGCCAGTTCCTGAATTTCGTCGTCGGTCAACGAGAAGCGGTCGCGGTCAGCCTGCGGCACATCTTCGATGCGCACCTGCTTCCCGTGTTCCTGGGTTGGGGCATACACCATCCGAATTTTTTTCGAGCCCATGGTGCGGCGCACGATGGACGGACGGCCTTTTTCCAGCGTCGGTTTGTGGACATAGAACTCGTCCGGGTTCACCGCGCCCTGCACAACCATTTCGCCGAGGCCGAATGCGGAGGTGATGAACACCACCTGATCAAAGCCGGATTCGGTATCGATGGAGAACATTACGCCTGCGGCACCGAGGTCGGAACGCACCATGCGCTGCACGCCCGCTGAGAGCGCTACGCCGCGATGGTCATAGCCCTGATGCACACGGTAGGAAATCGCGCGGTCATTAAACAGGGAAGCGAAGACGTGCTTCACCGCCACCAGCACCGCATCGTAGCCCTGCACGTTAAGGAACGTTTCCTGCTGACCGGCGAAGGAGGCATCCGGCATATCTTCGGCAGTCGCGGAAGAACGCACGGCAAAAGAAGCGTCGGCGTCGTCAGACGAAAGCTGGTTATAGGCCTGATGAATCGCCTGTTCCAGCTCAGGTGTAAAGGGAGTATCGATAATCCATTGACGAATTTGCGCACCAGCTTTCGCCAGAGTGGAGACGTCGTCGATGTCGGTTTCATCCAGCAGTTGATAAATACGCTGGTTAACGCCGCTCTGGTCAAGAAACTGATTGAAAGCATCAGCCGTGGTAGCAAATCCGTTGGGTACGGAAACGCCCAAATCGGACAGATTGGTAATCATTTCACCCAGGGAGGCATTTTTGCCTCCAACGCTATCTACATCATTCATGCCGAGTTGGTTATACCAGAGCACCAGCGGTGACGAGCTATTGTTGGACATCGAAACAATTCCTTTTATATCCTTCATTCTTCATGCTGCATGGGCTGCGTTCGCTCCCCCCAGTCACTGACTTAAGTCAGCACTGCGATTCACTAACGTGTCGCCTGCCTGCAGCGCGAATTATTATGGATAGAATAATTAAGAAAAATGCCAGAGCAGATCCGGCGTCGTTATTTATCCTGCCATAATTAACGTGACGGGAAAAAAGGTGAATCGTTCAAGCAAATTAATTTTTTGCTTTTTAAGACTGTTCCTCGAAAACCTTTAACTCCATGATTATTGAGGATTCCCACATAAAAACACGGTTTCCACCCCTCTACCATAAAATGAACACCCCTTTTCAAATAAAATAAAAACCACGTTTCATTTTTAAATTTAAGACAAAACCCACTCGGATGTGATTAAAATAAATATAGGCTTCATGGAATTAACTTAATCTTACCGGATGGTCAAAATGGATATAAATGTCGATCGCCATGTGTTTTACATTTCTGACGGTACCGCCATTACCGCCGAGGTGCTCGGGCACGCGGTGATGTCGCAATTCCCGGTGTCGGTCAACAGCATTACCTTGCCGTTTGTCGAAAGCGAAAGCCGGGCGAAGGCGGTGAAGGAGCAGATTGACGCGATTTATCAGCAATCTGGCGTCCGTCCGCTGGTCTTCTATTCGATCGTCATTCCGGAAATCCGAACTATCATTCTGCAAAGTGAAGGCTTCTGTCAGGACATCGTGCAGGCACTGGTTGCACCATTGCAGGAAGAACTGAAGCTCGACCCGACACCCATCGCCCATCGCACCCACGGCCTGACACCGGGGAATCTCACTAAATATGACGCCCGTATCGCCGCCATTGACTACACATTGGCGCACGATGACGGTGTTTCGCTGCGCAATCTCGATCAAGCACAGGTGATCTTGCTCGGCGTCTCACGCTGCGGCAAAACGCCAACCAGCCTTTACCTCGCGATGCAGTTTGGTATTCGCGCCGCCAACTATCCGTTTATCGCCGACGATATGGATAATCTGGTGCTGCCCGCCGCGCTGAAACCGTTACAGCATAAATTATTCGGGCTAACCATCGACCCGGAACGTCTGGCCGCGATTCGTGAAGAGCGCCGCGAAAACAGCCGCTATGCATCGATGCGCCAGTGCCGCATGGAAGTCACCGAAGTCGAAGCGCTGTACCGTAAGAACCAAATCCCGTGGATCAATAGCACTAACTATTCAGTGGAAGAAATCGCCACCAAAATCCTCGACATTATGGGACTCAATCGCCGCATGTACTAACACACTAGTACAGCATTGCAAAATGCGCTATCATCTTTTTGCAATGTATGCGCCTCACGTTGCTGAATAAGTGTTGAACCTTGAATTCAGCAGAGATTGGTTTATCGTGATGCGCATCACTTCCGGTATTCCTGCCGTAGAAGCCATCAAATTCTGAGAGTTCCAATGAACAAAACTGATGAACTGCGTTCGGCGCGCATCGACAGTCTGGTAACGCCTGCTGAACTGGCGAAGCGTTACCCTGTCACTTCCGAGGTTGCTGGTCATGTTACCGCCTCCCGCCGTCGCATCGAAAAAATCCTCAACGGCGAAGATAAACGTCTGTTAGTGGTGATGGGGCCCTGCTCTATCCATGATCTGGATGCGGCGATGGATTACGCACATCGCCTGCAAGTACTACGTGAAAAGCACCAATCACGGCTTGAAATCGTGATGCGCACCTATTTCGAAAAACCGCGTACGGTGGTGGGCTGGAAAGGCCTGATATCCGATCCGGATCTCAACGGCAGCTATCGCGTTAATCACGGTATCGAACTGGCGCGCAAGCTGCTGCTGCAGGTCAATGAGTTGGGGGTACCCACCGCCACCGAATTTCTCGATATGGTGACCGGTCAGTTCATCGCCGATTTAATCAGCTGGGGTGCGATTGGCGCTCGCACGACGGAAAGCCAAATTCACCGTGAAATGGCCTCCGCGCTCTCTTGCCCGGTTGGATTCAAAAACGGCACCGACGGCAATACCCGCATTGCCGTGGATGCAATCCGCGCCGCTCGCGCCAGTCATATGTTCCTGTCGCCGGACAAAAACGGCCAGATGACCATTTATCAGACCAGCGGTAACCCGTACGGTCACATCATCATGCGCGGTGGCAAAAAGCCGAACTACCACGCATCAGACATTGCGGTCGCCTGCGATACGCTGCACGAATTCGACCTGCCGGAACAGCTGGTTGTCGATTTCAGCCACGGCAACTGCCAGAAGCAGCACCGCCGTCAGCTGGAGGTGTGTGACGATATTTGTCAGCAAATTCGCAACGGTTCGACGGCGATTGCCGGGATCATGGCGGAAAGCTTCCTGCGCGAAGGTACGCAAAAAATCGTGGCCGGACAGCCGCTGGTGTACGGGCAGTCGATCACCGATCCTTGTCTGAGCTGGGAAGACAGTGAAATTCTGTTGGATAAACTTTCTGCAGCGATTGATACCCGCTTCTGAGTGTACTTTTCGTGTCGGGCGAATCGCATTGCCCGGCACGGAAATCCCCCGAATCCCCTCCTCACTCTCGTCAAAAATCAGCCACCATCGTCGGTTAAACAAGTATGTCGCCGGACAATATCCTCCTGTACTGAAACAATCTTTTTTGATCCAGTCACATATTTTTCACAAAAGGGGTTGCTGAGCTTTTTGATTTGTTGATAATGATTATCATTGTTACATTAATTGCTATTTATAACACTATGACATCATCGGATACATTTCTGATCGCAGGTAAAAGATCCCCGACGCCACAACCGCAGGCTGAAGATCGTCGCGTGAGCAGCAAAACCCTGCTAGGCGCGGAAGGTCGCGTCATCATTGAGCATGATGGCCAGCAATACTTACTGCGCCAGACCCATGCCGGAAAACTGATCCTGACTAAATAACAAACTTACACACAACATTTCGCCAGCCACCCAGGGACTCGCCGAGGCAGCCAGCGCTTTTCACTTTTCATGGAGAGTTGCATGCTACACCTGCATTCCGCGTCGCTGCGCCCATCGCTGGTCGCACTGGCTGTATTCGGCGCAATCACCACTCCGGCTTTCGCCGCCTCTGAACAAATGACCGTCACCGCCACCGGCAACGAACGCAGCGCGTTTGAAGCGCCGATGATGGTCACCGTTATCGACGCCGACACCCCTGAAGGCCAGACCGCCAGCTCCGCCGCAGATATGTTGCGCCAGGTCCCGGGTTTGACCATTGACGGTACCGGCCGCACCAACGGTCAGGACATCAACCTGCGCGGCTACGACCGTCGCGGCGTTCTGGTAATGGTCGATGGCATTCGTCAGGGCACCGACACTGGCCACCTCAACAGCACGTTTCTCGACCCGGCGCTTATCAAGCGTATCGAAGTCGTACGTGGCCCCGGCGCGATGCTGTACGGCAGCGGAGCGTTGGGCGGCGTGATTTCCTATGACACCGTTGATGCAGCAGACCTGCTACGAGTGGGTCAGAACAGCGGCTACCGCGTGTTCGGCACCGGCGGCACTGGCGATAACAGCCTTGGCATGGGTGCCAGCGCTTTTGGTCGCACTGATACCCTCGACGGGATTGTCTCCTGGTCCAGTCGTGACCGCGGTGATTTGAAGCAGAGCGACGGTTTCACCGCCCCAAATGACGAAAGCATTACCAACTTCCTTGCCAAAGGTAGCTGGAAAATCGATCCGGCGCAGAAGCTGAGCGGTTCGTTACGTTATTACAACAACGCCGCGCAGGAGCCAAAAAACCCGCAAACGCCACAAGCGTCTGACAGCAGTAACCCGATGACCGACCGTTCAACCATTCAGCGCGACGCGCAGTTGACATACAACATCGCGCCGGAAGGCAACGACTGGCTGAATGCCGACGTCAAAGGCTACTGGTCAGAAGTGCGTATCAACGCGCAGAACCTCGACGACTCCGGCGAGTTCCGCAAACAAACCACCAAAGGCGGGAAAGTAGAAAACCGCACTCGCCTGTTCACCGACAGCTTTGCCTCGCACCTGCTGACCTACGGCGGCGAATACTACCGTCAGGAGCAAAATCCGAGCGGCATGACCACCGGTTTCCCGAACGCGCGCATTAACTTCAGCTCTGGCTGGTTGCAGGATGAAATCACCCTACGCGACCTGCCGGTAACGATTCTCGGCGGTACGCGCTACGACAACTATCGCGGTACCAGTGACGGCTATGACGACGTCGATGCTGACAAATGGTCTTCCCGCGCGGGCATGACCATCAGCCCAACCGACTGGCTGATGTTGTTTGGCTCCTACGCTCAGGCTTTCCGCGCGCCGACGATGGGCGAGATGTATAACGACGCCAAACATTTCTCCATCGGCAGTTTCTACACTAACTATTGGGTACCGAACCCGAACCTGCGTCCGGAAACCAATGAAACGCAGGAGTACGGTTTTGGACTGCGCTTTGACGACGTATTGCTGGCGAACGATGCTTTCGAGTTTAAAGCCAGCTACTTCGACACTAACGCCAAAGATTACATCACGACGTCTGTTGATTTCGCGGCGGCCTCGACCACTTCCATCAACGTTCCGAACGCCAAAATCTGGGGTTGGGATGTGATAACCAAATACACCACTGACCTGTTCAGCCTCGACGTGGCGTATAACCGTACTCGCGGCAAAGACACCGATACCGGCGACTGGTTGACCTCAATCAACCCGGATACCGTCACCTCTCGCCTCGACGTTCCGATTGCCCAGAGCGGTTTCTCGGTGGGCTGGATTGGCACCTTCGCAGAAGACACGAAGAGCATCAGCGCTACCCCGCAGGCGGGCTATGGCGTGAATGATTTCTACCTGAGCTATAAAGGCCAGCAGGCGCTGAGCGGCCTGACCACCTCGCTGGTGTTCGGCAACGCCTTCGACAAAGAATATTACTCACCGCAGGGCATCCCGCAGGATGGCCAGAACGGTAAGATTTTCGTGAGTTATCAGTGGTAATCACCCAACCCCGGTTCGCCGGGGTATTTCACCTGGAAGGAATATGACAATGAATCACTACACACGCTGGCTGGCATTAAAAGAAGAAAATCCGGGCAAATATGCGCGTGACATCGCCGCGATGATGCACATCAGCGAAGCGGAATTGAGCTGGGCGCGCGTAGGCCACGATGCCTGGCGTCTACAGGGTGAAGTGCGCGACGTGCTGACCGGCCTTGAGGCTGCTGGCGACGTGAAATGCATCTGCCGTAACGAATACGCCGTTCACGAACAGGTTGGCAGCTTCACCAATCAGCACCTCAGCGGCCATGCCGGTCTGGTGCTCAATCCGCGCGCGCTCGATTTGCGCCTGTTCCTCAATCAGTGGGCCAGCGTTTTCCACATCAGCGAGATGAGCCCTCGCGGCGAGCGTCAGAGCATTCAATTCTTTGACCATCAGGGCGACGCGCTGCTGAAGGTGTACACCACAGACGCCACCGACATGACTGCATGGGCTGATATTCTGACCCGCTTTATCCATGCCGATAACCCGACGCTTGAACTGAAAGCAGCTGATGCGCCGACCACCAGCGGAGATATCGATGGCAAAACCCTCGACGGCGAATGGCGTGCGATGACCGACGTACACCAGTTTTTCACCCTGCTTAAGCGTCACAATCTGAGCCGCCAGCAGGCTTTCCGCCTGGTGGGCGATGACCTGGCGTGTCAGGTGGATAACGATGCGGTAGCGCGCCTGCTGGCGAATGCCCATCAGGATGCCAACGAGATTATGGTCTTCGTTGGCAACCGTGGCTGCGTGCAAATTTTCACCGGCGCTATCGAAAAAGTAGTGCCTATGAAAGGTTGGCTGAACATCTTTAATTCAGTCTTCACTCTGCACCTGCGCGAAGACACCATCGCCGAAACCTGGGTGACGCGTAAACCGACCGCCGATGGCCACGTTACCAGCCTTGAGCTGTTCGCCGCCGACGGCACGCAGATTGCGCAGCTTTATGGTCAACGCACCGAAGGCGAGCTGGAACAAACCCAGTGGCGTGCACAGGTTGAAGCACTGATTACCAAAGGGCTGGCCGCATGAAAACCGTCGTCGCGTTGATGGCCGCCCTGCCTCTGTTGGCAGGGGCGGCAGCTCAAAAAGTGGTAACGCTTGGCGGCGACGTGACGGAGATTGTCTATGCACTGGGGGCGCAGAGCGCCCTCGTTGCACGTGACAGCACCAGCATGTGGCCGACTGAAGCGTTGAAATTGCCTGACGTGGGCTATCTGCGGCAGCTGAACGCCGAAGGAATTCTCGCCACGCGCCCGACGACCGTTCTCGCCAGCGTGCAGGCCCAGCCGTCGCTTGTGCTGAAGCAAGTCGAACAAAACGGTGTGACGGTGGTGACGGTTCCGGGCAGCAACGACATTTCCGTGATTGACGACAAAATTCGCATCGTCTCCGAGGCATTGCATAAAGACGCCGAAGGCGAGCAGCTCCGTCAGCAGATGAAACAGGCGCTGGATGCGTTGCCTAAAACGACGCTCAATAAACGCGTGCTGTTTATTCTCAGCCACGGTGGCATGAGCGCCATGGCCGCCGGGCAGCAAACAGGGGCCGATTCGGCTATTCGTGCCGCGGGGCTTCAAAATGCAATGCAGGGTTTTAATCGTTATCAGCCGCTTTCTCAGGAAGGTGTGATCGCCAGCCAGCCGGATCTGGTGGTGATCTCAACCGATGGCGTTAAAGGCATGGGTGGCGAAAACGGATTGTGGACGTTGCCAGGTCTGGCGCAAACCCCGGCGGGCCGGAATAAACAGGTGCTGCAGATTGATGACATGGCGTTGTTAGGCTTCAGCATTCGCACTCCGGAAGCAATTCAACAGCTGCGGCATAAAGCGGAGCAGCTTCCCTGATGACGCCGTTGGTTTCCCGTTCTCTGTGGTCACTTCTGGCCCTGCTAACGATGTTAACGCTGTGCGCTACCACCTTCGGCGCACTGAAGCTGCCGTTAGATATACTTTGGCGTGGCGACAGCGCGCTGCGTCAAATCTGGTTCACTATCCGTTTGCCTCGCGTACTTTTGGCGCTGACCATCGGCGGTTCGCTGGCGTTGGCGGGCTGCGTGATGCAGGGCTTGTTTCGCAATCCGCTGGCGGACCCAGGCCTGCTCGGGATCAGCAGCGGTGCCGCGTTGGCGGTAGCGATGTGGGTGGTTTTACCCTTCTCACTGCCGATGGTGCTGATGCTGTACGCCCCGATGTTGGCGGCATTTCTCGGCAGCCTGGCAGTGACGATGGTGATTTTTGTCCTCAGCCAGCGCAACGACAATTCGCTCTCGCGCCTGCTGTTGGTGGGGATCGCTATTAACGCGCTGTGCGGCGCGGCAGTCGGCGTGCTGTCGTGGCTCAGCAACGATGCGCAGCTTCGCCAACTCTCGCTGTGGGGCATGGGCAGTCTCGGTCAGGCACAGTGGTCAACGCTGCTGGCGACGGCCTCGCTGATGCTGCCGACGGTTTTCATTCTCTGGCGGCTGGCAAAACCGCTGAATTTACTGCAACTGGGGGATGAAGAAGCGCATTACCTCGGCGTGAACGTGCGTCAGATTCAGCGACGTTTATTGATGTGCAGTGCCCTGCTGGTTGCGGCTGCAGTAGCGGTCAGTGGCGTGATTGGCTTCATCGGGCTGGTGGTGCCGCATTTACTACGCATGTGGCTCGGGGCCGATCACCGTGCGGTCATTCCCGGTTCGGTGCTGGTCGGTGCCATTTTACTGCTGGTGGCGGACACCGTGGCGCGTACGCTGGTTGCGCCTGCGGAAATGCCGGTCGGTCTGTTGACCAGCCTGCTCGGCGCCCCCTGGTTTTTATGGATGATTTTCCGTCGTGGAGGCCAACATGGCTAATCGCTTACAGACTGTTAATCTGTACTACTCCCCGGTGTTACGTGACATTACTCTGACACTGGTACCCGGCGAACTGGTAGCGCTGATTGGCCCCAACGGCGCGGGAAAATCGACGTTGCTGCGCGTGCTGACCGGCTATTTGCCGCCGGATAACGGGCACTGTCTGCTGAACGATAAACCGTTATCCGCCTGGACGCCTCAGGCGCTGTCTCGCCAGCGGGCGGTAATGCGCCAGCAAAACCAGCTTGGCTTCGACTGGCCTGTTGAAGATGTGATTACCATGGGACGCGCACCGTGGGAACAGAGCAATAGCCGAAAAGTCGTTGAACAGATCATGGCTCTGACCGGGTGTGCCCCGCTGTCGGGCCGGAAATACAATGCGCTTTCAGGAGGGGAGCAACAGCGGGTTCAGTTGGCGCGCGCGCTGGCGCAGCTATGGGTGAACGATGCGCCACAGGGCTGGTTATTTCTCGATGAGCCGACGTCGGCACTGGATTTATATCACCAGCAACATTTGCTTCGTTTGTTGAAAAATCTGACCCAGGCAGGAAATCTTCACGTCTGTGCGGTGTTGCACGATCTCAATCTGGCAGCACTTTGGGCTGACAGGCTGATCCTGCTTCATGAAGGAGAGATAGTGGCCCAGGGCAGCCCGCAACAGGTATTGCAGGCAGAGACCCTGAGCCGCTGGTACGGTGCCGAAGTGCACATCGGTCAGCACCCCGGCAACCACGCACCACAGGTGTTTTTAGCCCCGTAGCGTCAGCTCGAACAGCTCACTTCCAGCCGTTTGCCCCACTCAGGCGGACGACTGGCATAGTCATCATCCCGTTCCGCAAATGGGTCACGTAACGCCTCGTGCAAACGCTCAAACTCGGCATAGTCTCCGCGTTCAGCCTGCTCGATGGCACGCTGTGCCAGCCAGTTACGTAACACCACCGCCGGATTGACCTGCTTCATACTTTGCTGGCGCGTGGCGTCATCCACCCCATCCTGCTGCAAGCGCGCGCGATAGTCGCTGAACCACGAATCAAACGCCGCCCGGTCGATAAACTCATCGCGCAAGGGTGAACTCGCACTCTGCTGTTCCGTCACACACAGCATACGGAAGGTGCGGGTATAATCGCTGCCCTCCCGCTCCATCAGGCTAAACAGCCCGTTCAGTAGTTCATTATCGCCCTTTTGCTCCGAGAACAGACCGAGCTTGCCGCGCATCCTCTGACCGTATTCCACCAGCAATGCTTCCTGATAGCCGTCCAGCGTATCGTTGAGCACATCCACCGCAATAAACGGCGACAGCGACTGCGCCAGGCGTTGCAGGTTCCATAGCGCCGCCGCAGGCTGATTATCAAAACTGTAACGGCCCTGATGGTCGGAGTGATTACAGATAAAGCCCGGCTGATAATCATCGAGGAAACCGTACGGACCGTAGTCCATGGTCAGACCCAGAATCGACATATTATCTGTGTTCATCACCCCGTGACAGAAGCCAACGGTTTGCCAGCGGGCAATCAGACGCGCGGTCCTGGTGACAACGTCACGGAACCACAGCGCATACTTTTCGGCTTCGGAATCCAACTGCGGCCAATGGTGACGAATCACATAATCCGCCAGCATACGCACCTTTTCAGGTTCACGGCGGTAGTAGAAGTGTTCGAAATGGCCGAAACGCACATGACTTTCCGCCAGACGCATCAGCATGGCACCCTGCTCAACCGTTTCTCGGTACACCGGCGTGTCGCTGGTTATCACCGATAGCGCACGCGTGGTCGGAATGCCGAGCGCGAACATCGCCTCAGACGCCAGACTTTCGCGCAACGTGGAACGCAATACCGCACGCCCATCGCCCATTCGGGAATACGGCGTCAGTCCTGCGCCTTTGAGGTGCCAGTCATAACGACGTCCGTCGGCCAACTGCTGTTCGCCGAGCAAGATGCCACGCCCGTCGCCAAGCTGACCGGCCCAGACGCCAAACTGATGGCCGCTGTAGACCTGCGCGAGAGGCAGCATTCCGGGCAGCAGCGTTTCGCCGCCCCACACACCCGCGCCTTTTTCTGGCCTGAACAGCGATTCAGGTAAGTCGAGACTCTGCGCCAGCGCCGCGTTGTGCCAAATCAGGCGTGCATTGGCCAGCGGCGTCGGTGACAGTTCGGTATAAAAACCTGGCAGCTCATCGCGCCAGTGATGGGTAAAAGACAGGGTCATGGTTCCTCCTGTCTGTAGTGTAGTGCCTGTGAGGGCAGATAAATACGGGCAGGATACAGGGTTATTCCTGCATCAACCGGGTCAGCGATGCGCAATCAACGGTGGGCCACAGTAATCCCTGGTATGCGCTCAGGCCCCAAGGCTCCAGACGTTCAAGGATCTGTGGGTTGTCCACACCTGCCGCCATAATCGCACTACAGCAGGGCTGCACCTGGGCGATTATCGCCCGTATAAAGGGATCAAACGATAATAATAACGCCTGCTGTTGAATAAAGTTTTTATCCAGCATAACGCGTTTGAACAACCCGCTGAAAACAGCCTGGGTTGATGCGTCTCCGGCACCAAAATTGGCCTGCACCAGCGGGAAAAGATTCGCCAGTTGAACCAGCAAATGATTTTTGTCGATGGTATTCAATTCTGGAAAGTTTTCATTAACCGTAAACTCCAGAAAGGAAAATCGCGCCGCCTGTTCCGCCAACACGTTTTGTGTTAACAACGCAAAAGCTATTGCCGGCGTTATATTAATCCACGCAATTAATTGCTGTTGAATAAAAAAGATTTGGCAGGTTTCGAGTAACGCGAGTTTTTCGCGAAACAGGATGACTTCCTGTTCAGCGCTCAGGCGTGACATCACCAGCGTGGTTGGCGTACGCACCGCATCATCCACGCCAACAACGTTCGCGATTATTTCTAATCCGACAAGTTGCCCCCCACCATTTCTGGCAGGCAGGAATAACAATTCGGTTTTCCAGGCTTTATCCAGAGTAACAATCATTACGTCCACCCTTGTTCAAGGGAGCTCCCTGGTCGCTGCTGCATGGTTCCAGTTGAAAACAAAATCTTTGATTTTAAAAAGATTAATTTCATTCGTCCCTTTGTAATTCAGGAATTCCTTTGCTTTATCATTGGGATGATTGTAATCCATATTCGTACAATCGCACAATCCAGAGATTCATTAGCTGAATGCAATGACAATTGATAATTATTTCGTAGCGCATTTTTATATTTATCTGCCAACAAAAAAGGGCCATCAGGCCCTTTTGTTTTTACGACTAAATACGTCTGGCTTGCCAGAAGTGCTTTCGCCAGTAGACATTATCCAGTGAGGATCGGGTGACCCCCTGGCTGGTTGAGGCATGAATAAATTGATTATCCGTATCATAGATGCCGACATGCAGACCATTTCCGCCCGACCCGGTGTTGAAGAATACCAGGTCGCCCGGCAACAAATCGTCTTTATCAATTTCGGTGCCGATTTTAGACTGCTGTTTGGTATCGCGCGGCAGCTGTAAATCAAACTGGTCCCGAAAGGTCATCATTACGAACGCAGAGCAATCCACGCCACCGCGAGTACTTCCCCCATAGCGATATGGCGTGCCGCGCCAGTTTGCCAACTGATCATTAAGATTGGCAATAACTGTGATGGAGTCCGAAAGCCGTGGGTTAGGCGGCGGCGCACGATGGCTGCTGCACCCGCCTAAAATTAGCGCTGCCACTAAAATAAATAAGAGACGCATATCCTGGCGTTTCCTCTGATATTTTTTATAAGAATAATTTAGCCTGCGAATTTGCAAAGTTGCAAGAAACCTTGAGGTTACAGCGCAGAAATTAAGATCTGTACGCCATCCGCGTTTAGCTTTTTGAACGGCATATCATACGCAGCCGTCAGATTTTCGATCGTCAAAACGTGCGGCGTATCACCGCTGGCCAGCATTCGCCCCCGACGCAATAACCACGTCTGACTGGCAAAGCGTAACGTGTGATTCAAATCATGGCTGCTCATGACCACCGTAACACCGGCAAGCCTTAGCTCGGTCAGCAATTTATCCAGCCCGCTCTGCTGGGCCACATCCAGGCTGTTCATCGGCTCATCCAGCAACAGCAGCTTCCCTTCCGGATTTCCCCGCGGGTGAATTTGCAGCACCACCGCCGCGAGACGGACACGCTGCCATTCACCGCCGGAAAGCTGGTTCACCTGGCGGGCTAGCTTATCCCCCAGACCCAACTTTTCGGCGATTTCTTGCTGTAATGCATGTTGCGTTTTGTCGTGCTGATGCAGCGTCAGGTAATGCCATACCGGCATCGCAAAGGGCGGCGTCTGATGCTGCGTCAGATACGCCCGATGACGCGCCAGTTCAGGTGCAGGCCAGTCAGCCAACGGTCTACCGTTTAGCATAACCTGCCCTACGCCCTGGCTTAAGCCTGCCATTCTGGCGAGCAACGTGCTTTTTCCTGCGCCGTTGGGGCCGACAAGATGCACCATTTCGCCCTGACGGACGTCTGCGCTGACCGGGTGCAATCGTCCCAGTTCCGCCGCGCCCTGCAACTGCATCAGCGGCATGATTACTTCGCCAGTGCCAGCTTGATGGATTCCATCACAATCGGATCTTCAGGCGTCATGTCCGGGGAGAAACGCTGAATAACTTCGCCCTCACGACCAATCAGGAATTTTTCGAAATTCCACAGAATATCGCCTTCCTCCTTCGGCGCTCGGCCTTTGCTGGCCATACGCTCGTAGAAACCGCTGCTTTCTGGCGCGACGGCGACGGGGGCGGCCGAGGTCAGTTTCTGGTACAGCGGATGACGCTGTTCGCCGTTGACGTCGATTTTGCTGAACATCGGGAACGTCACGCCGTACGTAGTACTGCAGAAAGTTTTTATTTCTTCGTCACTGCCCGGCTCTTGGCCGAGGAACTGGTTACATGGGAAGCCCAGCACGGCGAAACCGTCTTTGCTCCAGGCTTCATGAATATTTTCCAGCTGCTCGTACTGTGATGTCAGCCCGCACTGGGAAGCGACGTTCACCACCAGCAGTACGTTACCTTTGAACTGTTCGAGATTGACGTTTTCACCGTCGATGGTTGTGACATTGGTGTTGAGAATATCGTGTTGCATAGCGTCCTCTTGGGTTATCAGCCGGCGCTTAGCGGCCAGCCCTTAATAGTAGCCAGATAAATACAGGTGCGCCCAAGGTCGCGGTGACGACGCCTATAGGCAATTCTGCCGAAGCCAGCGCCATACGCGCCACGATATCGGCGAACAGCAGCGTTGCGCCCCCTGCCAGGACACAGGCAGGCAGAAGCACACGATGGTCGGTCAGGCCGCACAGCCGCAGCATATGGGGAATAACCAGCCCGATAAAGCCAATGGCACCAGAGAGCGCCACGCTGACGCCTACCAGCCAGCCCGTCGCCAGCACCAGAAGCCTTCGCCACAGCCACAGTGGCAAGCCAAGCTGGCGGGCAGACGTTTCGCCGAGCGATAATAAATTCAGCGGCTGCGATTGCAGACAAGCCCAGCCAATCACGGGCACAAGCGCCAGCATTAGCCAGCCCTGATTCCAGTCCACGCCACCAAACCCGCCCATCATCCAGTACATCAGCTGGCGCAGGTCAAACGACGTCGAAAAATATACGGCCCAGGTCATTGCCGCGCTGCAAATAATCCCCAGCGCCACGCCTGCGAGCAGAAGCCGACTGGTCGATAAGTGACGGCGTGCAAAACGCAGTAATATCACGGTGATGATCAGCGCCCCGACAATCGCGCTCAAGCCCAGCGCCCAGTTTGGCAGCCCTTTTCCCAGCAATACGGCGGCAATCAATCCGACTCCCGCGCCGTTAGATACGCCGAGCAAGCCAGGCTCCGCAAGCGGGTTCTCAAATAATGCCTGCATAATTGCCCCGGACACCGCCAGCGCCGCGCCCACTAGCACCACGGCCACGGTACGCGGCAGACGAATTTGCCAGACAAACAGCTCCCCACGAGCGGTAAACCATTCACCCGGCGCAATCCACGCTTCACCCGCGCACAGGCTGATGAACACCGCGAGCAGAAGAAGCAACAGCAAGAATCCGAGCCATCGCTGGTTTCGTTGCTGCTGACGTTGGGCGAGTCGTTGCATGATGTCCTGAGATAATGAAGTGAAGTGTCTGATTTTATTGTGCCTGATGCTCGCAGAAAAGAAAAAAGGCCGCAAGAGCGACCTTTTTGGTTAATCAGAAATTATTCTGCTTTGGGCGAAGCGTTTTCGACACGACTTTTCAACTTCTGGCCGGGTCTGAAGGTCACCACGCGCCGGGCTGTAATGGGAATATCTTCGCCCGTCTTCGGGTTGCGCCCGGGGCGTTGATTTTTATCGCGCAAATCGAAGTTACCAAAACCGGAGAGTTTTACCTGCTCACCGTTTTCAAGAGCGCGACGAATCTCTTCGAAAAACAACTCTACCAGTTCTTTGGCATCCCGTTTGCTAAGCCCAAGCTTATCAAACAGATATTCTGACATTTCAGCTTTTGTAAGCGCCATAGGTTCAATCCCTCAATGATGCCTGGAATCGCTCTTTTAATGCCACTACACATTTGGCAACGGTAGCGGCAATCTCCTCTTCTTCGAGTGTACGGCTGGTATCCTGAAGGATCAGGCTAATAGCGAGGCTCTTGAAACCCTCCTCTACGCCCTTACCGCGGTACACGTCAAACAAGTTTACGCCAACTACCTGATTTACGCCAACTTTCTTACACTCATTGAGAATATCAGCTGCAGGAACGTTTTCGGCCACGACCACAGCGATGTCACGACGGTTCGCAGGGAAGCGAGAAATCTCTTTCGCCTGAGGCACCACGCGGTCTGCGAGCTTGTTCCACTCCAGTTCAAACACCATCGTGCGACCGTTCAAGTCTAGTTTACGTTCCAGCTCAGGATGAACAACCCCAATGAAACCAATACGTTCGCCTTTCAGATAAATCGCCGCAGACTGTCCCGGATGCAGCGCTGGATTGGCTTCAGCTTTAAACTGGATATCGCCCAGCTTGCCTGTCAGGTCCAGAACGGATTCGAGGTCGCCTTTTATATCATAGAAATCAACTGTCTCTTTCGCCAGATCCCAGTGTTCTTCATAGCGGTTACCGCAAATAACGCCGCTCAGCATCACGTCCTGACGGATGCCCAACGGGGCCTGAGTGTCCGGTACGAAACGCAGACCGCTTTCGAAAATACGTACACGGCTCTGTTGACGGTTCTGGTTATAGACCACGGTGCCCAGCAGGCCAGTCCACAGAGAAAGACGCATAGCGGACATTTCACTGGAGATTGGGCTTGGCAGGATCAGCGCTTCTTCGCCCGGGTGGATCACCTGCTGCACTTTCGGATCGACGAAGCTGTAGGTGATTACTTCCTGGTAGCCTTTGTCATTCAGCATGGTTTTCACACGCTTAAGAGACAAGTGAGCTTCATGATGATGACCCATGATCAGACCCGCCTGAACTGGCGCATCCGGGATATTGTTGTAGCCGTAAACGCGGGCCACTTCTTCCACCAGATCTTCTTCGATTGAAATATCGAAACGCCAGCTTGGCGCGACGGCCTGCCACTGGTCCTGACCCTCTGTCACTTCGCAGCCCAGACGGCGCAAGATATCGCAAACCTGCTCATCGGCAATGTGATGTCCAATCAGGCGGTCAAGTTTGCTACGACGCAGCGTAATGGTGGCACGCTTCGGCAGAGTGGCTTCGTTGGTCACGTCAATAACCGGTCCCGCTTCACCGCCGCAAAGGTCCAGAAGCAGACGCGTTGCACGTTCCATTGCTTTATATTGCAGCGCCGGATCCACGCCACGCTCGTAGCGGTGGGAAGCATCGGTATGCAGACCCTGACGACGCGCGCGACCAGTGATGGACAGCGGATTGAAGAATGCACATTCCAGCAGCACGTTTTGGGTTTCGTCATTCACGCCAGAATGTTCACCACCGAAAATGCCGCCCATTGCCAAGGCTTTATTGTGGTCAGCGATAACCAGCGTATCAGTACTCAGCTTGGCTTCGTTGCCGTCCAGCAAAACCAGAGTTTCACCTTCTTTCGCCATACGCACCACGATGCCGCCGTCGATGCGGTCGAGGTCGAACGCGTGCATCGGCTGACCCAGCTCCAGCAATACGTAGTTGGTCACATCAACGACTGCATCGATAGAACGGATACCACAGCGACGCAGTTTTTCTTTCATCCATAGTGGCGTTGGCGCTTTAACGTTGATACCTTTCACTACACGACCCAGATAACGTGGGCACGCGTCGGCAGCGTCGACGTTGATTGGGAAAGTGTCATTGATGGTTGCGGCAACGGGTGCCATTTCTGGCACGTTCAGCGGCTGCTGGTTCAGAACCGCGACGTCACGCGCCACGCCGATGATGCCTAAGCAGTCAGCACGGTTCGGGGTAACGCTGATTTCGATGGTGTTGTCATCGAGTTTCAAATATTCGCGGATATCAGTTCCCAACGGAGCATCCGCAGGCAGTTCGATAATCCCGTCATGATCGTCGGAAATACCCAGCTCGGAGAACGAGCACAGCATGCCTTCAGACGGTTCGCCGCGCAGTTTCGCTGCTTTGATTTTGAAGTCGCCAGGCAGAACGGCCCCGATGGTCGCGACGGCCACTTTCAGGCCCTGACGGCAGTTTGGAGCCCCGCAGACGATGTCCAGCAGACGCTCGCCACCAACATTAATTTTGGTCACGCGCAGTTTATCGGCGTTCGGATGCTGCCCGCATTCAACCACTTCACCCACTACGACACCATTGAATACGCCTGCAACCGGCTCAACACCGTCCACTTCCAGGCCTGCCATGGTGATTTGGCCAGACAGCGCTTCGCTGTCAATCGCCGGGTTAACCCATTCGCGTAACCACAGTTCACTGAATTTCATTGTTCTGTCCTGCCCTTATTTAAACTGTTTGAGGAAACGCAGATCGTTTTCGAAGAATGCACGCAGGTCGGTGACGCCGTAGCGCAGCATGGTCAGACGTTCCATACCCATGCCGAAAGCGAAGCCGGAGTAAACTTCCGGATCGATGCCGACATTACGCAGTACGTTCGGGTGAACCATGCCGCAGCCCAGCACTTCGAGCCATTTGCCGTTTTTACCCATAACATCAACTTCTGCAGACGGTTCGGTGAACGGGAAATAGGACGGACGGAAACGAATCTGCAAATCTTCTTCAAAGAAGTTACGCAGGAAGTCGTGCAGCGTGCCTTTCAGGTTGGTAAAGCTGATGTTGGTGTCAACAATCAGGCCTTCCATCTGATGGAACATTGGCGTGTGGGTCTGATCGTAATCGTTACGATAGACGCGGCCCGGCGCAATGATACGGATAGGCGGCTGCTGGTCTTTCATGGTGCGGATCTGTACGCCAGAGGTCTGGGTACGCAGCAGACGCGTTGCGTCGAACCAAAAAGTGTCGTGGTCAGCACGTGCCGGGTGGTGACCTGGAATATTCAGCGCATCGAAGTTGTGATAGTCATCTTCGATTTCCGGGCCAGTCGCCACGGTAAAGCCGAGCTCACCGAAGAAACTTTCAATGCGGTCGATGGTGCGGGTCACCGGGTGCAAACCACCGGTTTCAACACGACGCCCCGGCAGAGAAACATCGATGGTTTCTGCGGCCAGACGTGCATTAAGGGCTGCCCCCTCGAGAGCGGCTTTACGCTCATTCAGCGCCTGCTGAACCTGTTCTTTTGCTTCGTTGATAACGGCACCTGCGGCCGGGCGCTCTTCCGCCGGCAATTCACGCAGGGTTGTCATTTGAAGGGTCAGATGCCCTTTTTTACCCAGATATTCGACACGCACGTTATCCAGCGCGGCGACATCTGAAGCTTCATTAATAGCTGCCCTGGCACTGGCAACCAGCTCTGCGAGATGTGACATGGTTTTCCTCAATAATGTCGATGCAAACACCCGTTTGCGGACTTAATCTCTTGAATTCTACATACGAAAAAAGCCTCCCTGGGGAGGCTTTCTGGCGCTGTTTTTCGTTTCGTCTTTCACGCGCTAGCCTCCTGGATTCAGGTGCTAAAGTAAAAAAAGAAGCGGAAAATAGCAGCATTCATGCTTGCGTTACCTTGTCTGATAAGGGCAGCGAAGAACTTATTGAAAAGTTTTCACTCTGAAAAGTCAACGAGTTACTGATTCTTAACGATAATGTGAAAGAGAAGAGGGAGGCAAGCCCCCCTCTTCAACTGGCTTATGCCAGTGCAGATTTCGCTTTTTCGACCAGAGCGGTGAACGCTACTTTGTCGAATACTGCGATGTCAGCCAGAATCTTACGGTCAATTTCAACAGAGGCTTTTTTCAGGCCGTTGATGAATTTGCTGTAAGAAATACCGTTCTGACGTGCTGCTGCGTTGATACGCGCAATCCACAGTTGACGGAACTGACGCTTACGTTGACGACGGTCACGGTAAGCATACTGACCTGCTTTGATAACTGCCTGGAAGGCAACGCGGTATACGCGTGAACGCGCACCGTAGTAGCCTTTGGCTTGTTTCAAAATTTTCTTGTGACGTGCACGGGCAACTACACCACGTTTTACGCGAGCCATATGAGCTCTCCTGTTCTATATTCTTGATTAATAAAAGTTAAACGTTAACGACTTATGCGTACGGAAGGCACGCGATTACCAGACCCAGATCGCCTTTAGAAACCATGGCTTTCGGGCGCAGGTGACGTTTACGCTTAGTAGCTTTTTTGGTCAGAATATGACGCAGGTTAGCGTGCTTGTGCTTAAAACCACCTTTACCGGTTTTTTTGAAGCGCTTAGCAGCACCGCGTACGGTCTTAATTTTTGGCATCTTAATAACTTCCACTTCGCATTGTTGAAAAATGAAACGTAGGCGAACAAAGACTGTGAGACCCGAGGGTCCCACGGTCAATGCTACTTGAAGGCCTTACTGTTTCTTCTTAGGAGCGAGCACCATGATCATCTGACGGCCTTCGATCCTTGTTGGGAAGGATTCGACAACTGCCAGTTCACTCAGATCGTCACGGACGCGGTTAAGCACTTCCATACCAATCTGTTGGTGGGCCATCTCACGTCCGCGGAAACGCAGAGTGATTTTGGCCTTATCGCCCTCTTCGAGAAAGCGTACCAGGCTGCGGAGTTTTACCTGGTAATCGCCATCGTCGGTGCCAGGACGGAATTTAATTTCCTTAACCTGAACAATCTTTTGCTTTTTCTTCTGTTCCTTAGAAGATTTGCTTTTTTCATAGAGGAATTTGCCGTAGTCCATGATTCGGCAAACTGGCGGTTCGGCGTTAGGGCTGATCTCTACCAGATCCACTCCTGCTTCTTCAGCTTTTTCCAGAGCTTCTCTCAGACTCACTATACCAAGCTGTTCGCCTTCCAGACCTGTTAAGCGAACTTCCTGAACTCGAATCTCGCCATTTATACGATTCGGACGTGCCGTTTGTACTCGTTTTCCGCCTTTAATACTTTATTCCTCCAGTTGTTGAAGACTGCGGCTGCGTATTTCGTTCAGCAGCTTCTCGATCACTTCGTTTACGTCCACAGTGCCGAGGTCTTTTCCGCGACGGGTGCGCACGGCAACTTTGCCTGCTTCAACCTCTTTGTCGCCACAAACCAGCATATACGGGACACGACGCAATGTGTGCTCGCGGATTTTAAAGCCAATCTTCTCATTTCTCAAGTCTGCTTTTACGCGAATGCCCGCATTTTGTAGTTTACGAGTCAATTCGTTGACGTATTCAGCCTGAGAATCAGTGATATTCATCACCACGACCTGCACAGGTGCAATCCAGGTTGGGAAGAATCCAGCGAACTCTTCGGTAAGAATACCGATGAAGCGTTCGATGGAACCCAAAATGGCGCGGTGAATCATCACCGGCACCTGACGCTCGTTACTTTCGCCTACATAAGAGGCGTTAAGACGCTGCGGCAGGGAGAAGTCCAGCTGTACTGTTCCGCACTGCCATGCACGATCGAGGCAGTCATACAGTGTAAATTCAATTTTCGGGCCGTAGAAGGCACCTTCACCCAGTTGATACTCAAACGGGATGTTGTTTTCTTCCAGAGCCACGGCCAGATCGGCTTCCGCACGATCCCATGTTTCATCGCTACCAATGCGTTTTTCAGGACGCGTAGACAGCTTGACGACGATTTTCTCGAAGCCAAAGGTGCTATACATATCGTAGACCATACGAATGCAGGCGTTGACTTCATCACGCACCTGGTCTTCAGTACAGAAGATATGTGCATCATCTTGGGTAAACCCACGAACGCGCATCAAGCCATGCAGCGCGCCCGATGGCTCGTTACGATGGCAGCTACCGAACTCCGCCATACGCAGCGGCAGATCGCGATAGGATTTGAGTCCCTGGTTGAAAATCTGCACGTGGCCTGGACAGTTCATCGGCTTGATGCAGTATTCACGGTTCTCAGAAGAAGTGGTGAACATCGCATCTTTGTAGTTGTCCCAGTGCCCGGTTCTTTCCCATAGCACGCGGTCCATCATGAACGGACCTTTTACTTCCTGATACTGGTACTCTTTCAGCTTAGAGCGCACGAAAGTTTCCAGTTCACGGAAGATAGTCCAGCCATCGTTATGCCAGAACACCATACCCGGTGCTTCTTCCTGCATATGATACAGGTCAAGCTGCTTACCGATTTTACGGTGGTCGCGCTTCGCCGCTTCTTCAAGACGCAGCAGATAAGCGTTCAGCGCTTTCTTATCGGTCCATGCGGTACCGTAGATACGCTGCAGCATTTTATTGCTGCTGTCGCCGCGCCAGTAGGCACCTGCTGTTTTCATCAGTTTGAAGTAATGACAAAAACGCATATTCGGCACGTGCGGACCACGGCACATGTCGACGTATTCTTCGTGATGATACAAGCCTGGCTTGTCATCTTGGGCGATGTTTTCATCGAGAATGGATACTTTATAGCTCTCACCGCGGTTCACAAATGTTTCGCGCGCTTCGCTCCAGCTCACTTTTTTCTTGATGACATCGTAGTTCTTCTCAGCCAGCTCATGCATCCGCTTTTCGAGGGCGTCGATATCTTCCTGGGTCAGCGTGTGGTCGAGGTCAACGTCGTAGTAGAAACCGTTATCAACGACCGGACCGATAGCCATTTTGGTGTGCGGCCACAGCTGTTTGATAGCGTGTCCCAGCAGATGCGCGCATGAGTGACGAATGATCTCCAGACCGTCAGCGTCTTTCGCGGTAATCAACGACAGAGTAGCGTCTTGTTCAATGAGATCGGAAGCATCAACCAGCTCACCGTTAACACGGCCAGCAATGGTGGCTTTCGCCAGACCTGGACCAATGTCCAGAGCAACATCCATAGGGCTTACAGCGTGATCGAACTGGCGTTGACTGCCATCAGGAAGAGTAATTACAGGCATTTTATATCCTTATTCACAGTGGTGCCCCACACGAAAGAGCACATGCAAAAATAATTTATTTATTCATATCAGCAAGTTAGAGGGCTTTATTTGCTTCACTCTGCAAACTGTGTACATCAAGGTGTACATCATTCGAAATGTACATACCTTCGCTTGCTGATAACGAGCAACCATAGTACACGGCATTGCTTATTTATTAAAGCCAATGAAGAACATGGGCTTTTACCGCAGCTGCGATCACAGCCTGTTTGCAATAAAAAACCGCCCGTATGAAGTGAACCCCATTTGTTGGACACGTTACTTCACCTGGCGGTCGACATGGCCTGAGTTCGGTATTGTACCGGGCTCAGGCCATTTAGTTTTAGCTTGATTCGCTCATTGTTGTAGTAGTGGATGTACTCTTCCACTGCATTTCTTATTAGTTGACTTACGTCATAAATAAAGTTTGATCCCGTTAGGAGTATTCTGCAATACGGCATACCTGCATCAATCCCGGCTTTCATTGAAATTTAAATAAAGACTTGAAACACTCTGCCGATTGCCAGCCCGTGTCTTTTTCCACACCATACGCGCCTTTGCCCGGAGCGTTTATGCGTCACCTACTGGCCTTCTTGCAACGATATGGCATCGATCTGAACAACCCTTCCTCACTGTTTATTGTGTTCGGTTATATTTTCCTGACCGCACTCGTGGCGCATTTTATTTTACGACTCATTTTAAGAAAAATTGAAAAACATGCGGAACAGGGTAACCGTCCGTGGTTGAAAATATTCACGCAAAATAAGTTATTCCACCGCATTTCGCTGACTTTGCAGGGTATCCTTGTCAGCGTACAGCTCAGTTTCTATCTCGAAACCGGCAGCCACGTGGGGCTGTTTTTCAACATCTGTGTACAGTTGTGGATCCTGCTGTTCGCCCTGCTCTCCTTTTTCTCGCTGCTGGACGTCATCCTCAAGCTGTCACACCAGTACAAGTTTTCTGTGCAACTACCGCTGCGTGGAATTTTCCAGGGTGTGAAGCTGGTCGCCGCATCGATTGTCGCTATCCTGATGATTTCCCTGCTGATTGGTAAGTCCCCAGCCATTCTGTTTAGCGGCCTGGGTGCCATGGCGGCAGTGTTGATGTTGGTGTTTAAAGACCCGCTGCTCGGCCTGGTCGCCGGGATCCAGCTTTCCGCCAATACCATGCTGCATATGGGTGACTGGCTAGAAATGCCAAAATACGGCGCAGACGGCACGGTAATTGATATCGGCCTGACGACGGTGAAAGTACAGAACTGGGATAACACCATCACCACGATCCCGACCTATGCACTGGTGTCTGATGCTTTCAAAAACTGGAGCTATATGTCGGCTTCCGGTGGACGTCGTATCAAGCGTAGCGTGTTCATTGACAGCACCAGCATTCACTTCATGTCAGCCGATGAATTGCAGCGTCTGGGTCAGGTTGATCTGCTGAAGCCGTGGCTTAAAGAGCAGAGTCAGAAAGTGGCGAACGGCAATGCCGCGCAGAGCGTGCTGAATGGCGAAAGCATGACTAACATCGGTGCTTTCCGTGCCTGGCTGACGGAATACCTGCATCAGCATCCGAAAATCCGCAAAGACATGACGCTGATGGTTCGCCAGCTTCCGCCAGGCGCTGAAGGCCTGCCGCTTGAAATATATGCCTTTACCAATACCGTTGAATGGCTGAAATATGAGGCGATCCAGGCCGATATTTTCGACCATATTTATGCGGTGATTGAAGAGTTTGGCCTGCGCATTTATCAGCGCCCTTCCGGAAACGACCTTCGTCCGCAGGCGCTTGTCTGCTGATACAACGACAGGGCGCGTTATGCGCCCTGCTTAAATCCTCTGACGACAATCCCTTCTACATCCAGCCGCTGACGTATCTGTCGCGTCATCTCCACCGCACCCGGGCTGTCGCCGTGTACGCAAATGGAATCCGCATGAATAGCAGTGAACTCGCCTTCAATGGACATCACCCCACCATCGATAATCATCCGCACTACTCTTTCAGCGACCTCATTCGCGTCGTGAATGACGCCTCCCGGTTCACGTCGGGAAACCAGCGAGCCATCCTGGTGATAAGCGCGATCGGCAAAGGCTTCCGCCACAGTATGTACTCCCGCATCCTGCGCCCACTCAATCAGCGCCGAACCCGCCAATGCCACCAGCGATAACGACGCATCTACTGCCCGCAAACCGGCGATTACCGCCATCGCCTGACGCTTGTCATGCGCAATGGTGTTATACAGCGCCCCGTGTGGCTTGACGTAACGCACGCGCGTACCCGCCGCTGCCGCTAAGCCCTGCAAAGCGCCAATTTGGTAAATCACGTCGGCGGTCAATTCATCGCTGGCAATATCCATATTCCGGCGACCAAAGCCGACCAAATCAGGGTAGGAAACATGCGCCCCGACGTTTACACCCAGGCGCTGTGCGGCGCGCAGTGTTTCGAGAATGCCCGCAGGTGACCCCGCATGAAATCCGCAGGCCACGTTGGCGCTGGTCACCAGCGGCATAATTGCGGCGTCATCACCCATTATCCACTGGCCGTAGCTTTCACCTAAATCGCTATTTAAATCAATGCATGGCGCAACGGACATTTCTAGGATCTCCTGGCTGTTAGCCTTTCGTTAAGGTCTCACGGTTTATCACTGTTTCATTCGTTTTACCACGAGGGACACAAAATGGACTTCACGGGAATAATACAAAGCACCACTGATTTTATCAGTGGTCCATCCGCAACTGGCAGACGGGCGCCCTGGCATTCCGCAACTGGCGGAGTTGTTTGCGTAATACGGAAACAATCAGGCCGGATTGCTCCGGCCTGACAAATTACATCTTATAACCTAAGGTCACCATGGTGCGGCGGTCCGTATGCTCCGGTGCCGATGATGGCGGCTCGGAGTTCCAGGTGATGTTGTAGGCCACTTTCAGACCAAAGTTGTCGTTAATGGCAACGTCCAGCGCCGTCTCTGAGTTGACGGTGGTGTCATCTGCACCAAACACCGAGAGACCCTGGGTAAATTTGGTGGTGTCGGTCATCTGCCAGGCGTAGGTGCCGGAAGCATAACCCAGCGGCTGAGTTTTGGTTTCACCGTTGGTGTATTCGTCGTAACGCACACCAGGACCGAATTCAAAACGCAGGCTGTGGACCGGCCCGTTGAGGATCTGACGACCGTAACCGGCCGTAAATACATCGCGCTGACGATAGCCGTTATAACGGTCGGTCAACCAGCTTGCCTGGCCGAAAAGATAGTCAGCGTCGGTAATGTTGTAACGCGAACGGCCGCCGACTGAATAGGTTTCAGACGAGCGTTCATCGTTAGAAGACGTGTTGCTGGCGTTACCCCACAGCGACCATGCTGTCGTATCGCCGTACCAGGTCAGTGTGGAATCAGCAGTCAGAGAAGAACTTTTAGTATTGCCAGACTGTGCCAGGTAACCGCCGTTGATTTTACCTTCAAACGGTTTCTTCGCTGTGGAAGGGTCGTCCATGACAGTAAAAACGGTATTATCGGCCATGGCGTGCAGTGACGCAAAAAGGCCCCCCGCCAGAACAACTACTGCGGGTACTGTCTTGAAAAGCTTCATTTATTATAAGTCCGTACAACAAAAAAAGAGACCATTACGGTCCCGGAAACTTTCGCGAGGATCAACAACAGGCGGTCCTAAGAAAGGTAACAAATTATAAAAAGGCGTGAATAACATAGCAATGAATTCTTGTTTCATTTTTTGAATAAGAACGATCTCAAATAGCACTTTTTTTCATATATAAACGCAGCCATAAGGGATTGTAAATTTGCGAAAAATCATATTCTTGTCACTTTCTTAACCCCCCTTAAGGTGCCAGGCTTATCGCTGACCATAAAATCGGCGACTCGTCTGGGTCATAAATGGAGGTAATCGAATGGTTAACATCTATACGCTTACGCTGGCACCCTCTCTCGACAGCGCAACGCTGACGCCACAAATCTATCCTGAAGGCAAATTACGCTGTAGCGCCCCGGTGTTTGAACCCGGCGGCGGAGGGATAAACGTTGCCCGCGCCATTACGTTTCTGGGCGGAAAATCCACGGCGATTTTCCCGGTCGGTGGCGCCACCGGTGAGCATCTTGTTTCCCTGCTCGCTGATGAGCAGGTGCCTGTGCAAACGATCTCTGCTCATGACTGGACGCGTCAAAATCTGCACGTGCATGTCGAAACCAGCGGTGAACAGTATCGCTTTGTGATGCCTGGTGCTGCGCTAAATGAAGACGAATTCCGCCAGCTTGAGCTGAAAGTCCTGCAAATCGAAGTCGGCGCTATTTTGGTGATCAGCGGCAGTCTGCCGCCGGGCGTGGGCGTGGCGAAGCTGGTAGCGCTTATCAAATCGGCCCAGCAGCACGGCATTCGCTGCGTGGTGGACAGCTCCGGCGACGCACTTTCCGCCGCGCTCGACGTCGGTGGCATTGAGCTGGTGAAACCGAATCAGAAAGAACTTAGCGCACTGGTGCAGCGGGAATTAACCCAACCTGATGACGTGCGTAAAGCGGCCGAAGAGATTGTCCGCAGCGGAAAAGCGCGACGCGTGGTGGTCTCATTGGGACCACAGGGGGCCTTGGGTGCCGACGCCACTGGCAGCGTGCAGGTCGTGCCGCCGCCGGTTAAAAGCCAAAGCACCGTCGGGGCCGGTGACAGCATGGTCGGCGCAATGACCCTGAAACTGGCTGAGAGCGCGTCGCTCGAAGAAATGGTTCGTTACGGCGTGGCCGCCGGGAGTGCCGCGACCATCAACCAGGGCACCCGTTTGTGCTCGCTGGAAAACACACAAACGATTTACGATTACTTGTGCCGAAGCTGACCGTCACTCCCGCTGTAACCGCGGCGGGAGTCGAAAAATCACGGTAATCGGCTATGCTATAAAACTCCATGCTTAACAACGAGGTTTCCGATGAGCGGCGAAATCACGCGTTACGTGGTAACCGTCAGTTTTCATGAACAGACGCTGACCGAAATAAATGAGCTCAATAACCATCTGACCCGCGCCGGATTTACGCTGACGATGAGCGACGACGGCGGTAAAGTACACGATCTGGGCACCAACTCGTTTGGTCTCGTCAGTCCGCAAAGTGAAGACGATATCAAAGCCCTGACCACCGGCCTGGCGGAAACCGCAATTGGCCACCAGCCCGACGTCAGCGTTGTGACCTTTGAACAGTGGCTGCAGGGCAACGCAACCAATACGGCAAGTTAAAACGCACAGTTGTGCGTCAGTTCGAGTTTTTCCACCGCATTTATACGCTAACCTTATGATCTGGCAGAAAACATGGGGAGAGAGAGCATGTGGCAAGCGATCTGTAGCCTGTTGAAAGAGCACGGAGACGGCGAAATCGAGCTGCGCAACGAACTGCCCGGCGGAGAAATCCACGCCGCATGGCATTTACGCGTTAGCGGTCAGGACTATTTCGTCAAATGCGATGAGCGAGAAATGCTGCCCATCTTCACCGCGGAAGCCGATCAACTAGACCTGCTGTCGCGCAGCGAAACCGTTGCCGTACCTGAGGTGTACGCCGTTGGCAGTGACCGGGATTACAGCTTTGTGGTGATGGAGTTTCTTCCTCCCCGACCGCTGGATGCGCACAACGCCTTCCTGCTCGGCCAGCAGCTGGCTCGTCTTCATCAGTGGAGCGAGCAACCGCAGTTTGGCCTCGATTTCGACAACGACCTTTCCACCACACCTCAACCCAATGCCTGGCAGCGACGCTGGTCAACCTTCTTTGCGGAACAGCGCATTGGCTGGCAGCTGGAGCTCGCCGCCGAAAAAGGCCTCGCGTTCGGTAACATTGATGCCATCGTTGAGCACATCCATCAGCGTCTGAGTTCGCACCAGCCCCAGCCTTCGTTGCTACACGGCGATTTGTGGTCTGGCAACTGTGCACTCGGCCCGTCTGGCCCCTATATTTTCGACCCGGCCTGCTATTGGGGGGACCGTGAATGCGATTTAGCGATGCTGCCGCTGCACCCGGAACAACCGCCGCAAATTTATGATGGCTATCAATCGGTCTCGCCGCTACCACTTGATTTTCTCGACCGGCAGCCGGTTTACCAGCTCTACACGCTGCTTAACCGCGCCATTCTGTTCGGTGGGCAGCATCTGGTGAACGCGCAAAAGGCACTGGATCACGTACTGGCCGCATAAAAAAAGCCCCATTAAAAGGGGCTTCATTTATTAATTGCTGCGTTAGTTAATCGAAACGCCTTTGAGACGGAATTCGATATTCATGACAATCCCTGAACCCGGTTTACCCGGTTCGTAGCGCCATTTGCGCATCGCAGTTTTCACCTCACGCTCAAACATGTTCGACGGTTGGGCTGAGAGGATCTCGAGATTATCCACGCGCCCATCTGCCGTAACGTCAAACTTCACGCGCACTTTGCCTTCAATACGCAACGCCTGGGCGCGGGCCGGATATTGCGGCTCACCACGGCTTAATGCCCGTGGGCCGGTAGGTGCCGTTACGGCTGGTTTGCTTGGCGCAGGAGCGGTATTGGTCGCCGGACGGCTCTGGGTCGTCGAATTTTCAAACGGTGACGCCGGGCGCGGCTCAACCGGTTTCGGCTGTGGCTTCGGTTGTTCCACCTTTTTCACCGGTTTCGGTTTCGGCTTTGGCTTAGGTTTAGGTTTAGGTTTCGGCTCAGGCTTATGAATCACCACCGGCGCTTCTTTCGGCGGTTCTGGCACCACTTCTGGCTCAGGCTCCGGCTCAGGTTCAACCACCGGTTGTGGCGGCGGTTGTACAGCCTGCGGCGGCTCCAGATCGGCTGGCGCTACCATCGTCACCGTAATAGGCTGCGCGGGTGCGGGCAGTTCAATAACCTGATGTACCGAGGTATAAAGTAAACCCGCCACTAAGGCTCCGTGAATGACCACAGAAAGCAACGTGGGCCACGGAAAACGGCGAGGCATATCGAGGGTCATTGAAGTCATAATCGCTGCAGTTGAAAAATGATGCCTCGATTTTAAATGCAAATAGCAATCATATTCAATAAGCCATCTTATCTTCGGTCAACTTTCTGCCACTGTTGGCGAAAAAAAACACACTTATCACGTTCTGCCAAGCCTCCAGGAATCTTTGCATTGCAGTCATCAGCGCTTTGAAATAACGTGTTTCGACTATTTACCGATAAGGACTGTGCCCGTGCTTTACGTGATTTATGCTGAAGATGTCGCCGACTCTCTGGAAAAACGTTTGTCGGTCCGCCCTGCTCATCTTGCCCGTCTGCAGTTGCTGCACGACGAAGGCCGTCTGCTGACCGCAGGCCCAATGCCCGCTGTGGACAGTAACGATCCTGGCGCAGCCGGTTTTAGCGGTTCGACGGTGATTGCAGAGTTTGAGTCGCTGGAAGCGGCACAGGCCTGGGCTGAAGCCGATCCGTACGTTGCGGCGGCGGTGTACGGTAATGTGAGAGTGCGTCCGTACAAGAAAGTGTTCTGATAAAACCCAAAAAACAAGAGGCACCGCATGCGGTGCCTTTTTTTGTTATCAAAATTCGTAGATTGCGAAGAGCAGTGAATTTCGCTGCCGCGCGCCCAAACATTTTCTGATTGAGTGGATACGCATGTTGCGGCGCGACTGAGCTTCCAGCCAACGCGCTTTGCGACGGCTGGCTTGTCTCAGCATCCGCCAGCGCCCCACTTCGTTTCTGCTACGCTTCATTTCAACATCTCAGAGATGAAAGAGCGAACATTATAAACCCTTGCGCCCGGCTGACCAGTCTTTTGCCGCCTGTTTTTATTTGCCAGATGAATCCGTACGCGTAAACTCTTAACGACAGGCTTTCAAAAGGATTTTTTATGACAACCTTCTACACCGTGGTGAGTTGGCTGGTCATTCTGGGGTATTGGTTGTTAATCGCGGGCGTGACGTTACGTATCCTGATGAAACGACGCGCGGTACCTTCAGCAATGGCATGGTTGCTGATCATTTATATTCTGCCGTTGGTCGGGATCATCGCCTATCTTTCCGTGGGAGAGTTGCATCTGGGGAAGCGTCGTGCCGAACGTGCCCGTGCGATGTGGCCGTCTACCGCCAAGTGGCTCAACGATCTTAAAGCCTGCAATCATATATTTGCGGAATCTAACAGCCCGGTGGCGAGCTCACTGTTCAAACTGTGCGAACGTCGTCAGGGCATTGCCGGAGTTAAAGGCAATCAGCTCCAGCTGCTGACCGAATCGGATGACGTCATGCAGGCGCTGATCCGCGACATTCAGCTCGCGCGTCACAATATCGAAATGGTTTTCTATATCTGGCACCCGGGTGGCATGGCTGACCAGGTTGCGGAATCGTTGATGGCCGCCGCGCGTCGGGGTGTGCACTGCCGGTTAATGCTGGATTCCGCCGGTAGCGTCGACTTTTTCCGCAGCCCATGGGCGGCGATGATGCGTAACGCCGGTATCGAAGTGGTGGAAGCGCTCAAGGTTAATTTGATGCGTGTATTTCTGCGCCGTATGGACTTGCGTCAGCATCGTAAAATGGTGATGATCGATAATTATATTGCCTACACCGGCAGCATGAATATGGTCGATCCGCGCTTCTTCAAACAGGAGGCAGGCGTTGGGCAATGGGTCGATTTGATGGCTCGTATGGAAGGTCCAATCGCCACTTCAATGGGGATTGTCTACTCCTGCGACTGGGAAATCGAAACCGGCAAACGCATTCTGCCCCCTACCCCGGACGCCAATATTATGCCGTTCGAAGAAGCGAGTGGGCACACTATCCATACCATCGCTTCCGGCCCGGGTTTCCCCGAAGACTTAATTCATCAGGCCCTGCTCACTGCGGCTTATTCTGCACGTGAATACCTGATAATGACCACCCCGTACTTTGTGCCAAGCGACGACCTGCTGCACGCAATTTGCACCGCCGCTCAGCGTGGGGTGGACGTGAGTATTGTTATGCCGCGCAAGAACGATTCGGTGCTGGTAGGTTGGGCGAGCCGTGCCTTCTTCACCGAGCTGTTAGCCGCTGGCGTTAAGATTTATCAGTTCGAAGGCGGCCTGCTGCATACCAAGAGCGTACTGGTCGACGGCGAGCTGAGCCTGGTCGGCACGGTCAACCTGGATATGCGCAGCCTGTGGCTGAACTTTGAAATCACTCTGGCGATTGATGACGCTGGTTTTGGTGGTGATTTGGCAGCGGTACAGGACGATTATATTTCCCGTTCGCGCCTGCTGGATGCTCAGCGCTGGTTAAAACGCCCGCTGTGGCAGCGCGTCACCGAGCGACTGTTTTACTTCTTTAGTCCGTTGCTGTAAAACGTGCCCATTAGCTGAAAATCTAGGTGTCATCATGGAAATGGATTTAAATAATCGCCTGACCGAAGACGAAACGCTCGAGCAGGCCTACGATATTTTTCTCGAACTGGCGGGTGATAACCTCGATCCTGCGGATATCATTATCTTTAATTTGCAGTTTGAAGAACGTGGCGGCGCCGAGCTTTTCGACCCGGCCGAAGACTGGCAGGAACATGTCGATTTCGATTTGAACCCTGATTTCTTCGCTGAAGTGGTTATCGGTCTGGCCGATACCGATGGCGGCGAATTAAACGATATCTTTGCCCGCGTGCTGCTGTGTCGCGATAAAGACCACAAGATTTGCCATATTCTGTGGCGTGAATAATCGCAGAATATGAACAAGATAAGGCTGCTTACGCAGCCTTTTTTATTTCCCTTCCGGTAATGGCGTGCCACAAATGCTGCAGTAGTTCGCTTTTTTTTCATGCCCTGTATGCCGACATTTAGCGCACACACGGGCACTACGGCGATTCTGAAACTCATTACTCATATGGGTGGTAATTAACCCGGTTGGAATGGCGATTACCGAGTAACCAATCAAAATGAGAAGCGACGCCACAAACCGCCCGACACCGGTGTGTGGGGCAATATCGCCGTAGCCCACGGTAGTGGCGGTTACCACCGCCCAGTACACCGACGCCCCTAAGGTCACAAAGCCGTTCTCAGGGCCTTCGATGCCGTACATCAGCGAGCCGAACACCACCATCACAATCGCGATTAAGAAATAGAACACCATTAATTGATGTCGGGCGCTGACAATCGCCACCCAGAAGATCCGCAGTGATGACATATAGCGCAGCAGCTTTAGCACGCGCAGAATACGAATGGTCCTTAATGCCCGCCAGGCGAAAACATAATTCACGCTGATTTCCGGCCATAGCCAAAGAACATACATCGGCAGCACGGTGATTAAATCGATTATTCCCCAAAAGCTGAATACATATTTCGCGGGCTGCGGCCAGCACAGCACTCGAAGAAAATACTCAACGGTAAATACCGCAGTGATGAGCAGTTCCAAATAGACAAAGGTGTGCCACTGATCGAAAGTCAGATGGTAATGAGAATCCAATGCCGATTCGATAAAAATAATCATGACGCTGAATAGCGCAAAAAAACCGCACAACGCCTCGACGCGACGTCCGCAGCGGGTACTTTGATCAAACAGAATGCGGTAAAGACGCTGACGGAGTGAAACCGGGGCGACGGGCACAATAACCTCACAATAAAAAGGGCTGACATTTGTCAGCCCGGGAGATTATAGCGGGTCCACCTTCAGACAGGAAACGGCATGTCGGAAGCTACCCTCCAGAACCGGTCGCGTTTTCGCGCATTCCGGCCCGGCAATCGGGCAACGGGTGCGGAATACGCAGCCTGACGGCGGGTTGATAGGTGACGGTAACTCACCTTCCAATAATTGTATCTTTTTGTTCTTTTCCAGATCCGGGTCTGGAATGGGCACCGCGGACATCAGCGCTTTGGTGTAGGGGTGCAGCGGATTGTGGTAAACCTGATCGTAGGTGCCCAGCTCTACCGCGTGGCCCAGATACATTACCAGTACACGATCGGAGATGTGTTTTACCACCGCCAGATCATGGGCGATGAAAATAAGCGACAGGCCCATTTCACGTTGCAGCTGCTGGAGCAGGTTTACCACCTGCGCCTGGATCGACACATCCAACGCCGAAACTGGCTCGTCACAGATAATCAGTTTTGGCTCAAGAATCAACGCACGTGCGATGCCGATACGCTGACACTGACCACCGGAAAACTCATGCGGGTAACGGTTGATGAGGTTCGGCAGCAGGCCTACTTTCATCATCATCGCCTTCACGCGGTCACGGACTTCCTGACGAGGCATTTTCGGATGATAGGTGCGCAGCGGCTCGGCGATGATATCACCGATATTCATACGCGGATTCAGGGAAGCCAGCGGATCCTGGAAAATCATCTGAATGTCGCTGCGCACGGCGCGCCATTCGTCCGGTTTCATGCCCAGTAAATCTTTACCCAGCCAGGCGACACGCCCTTCGGTGGCTTTCACCAGACCGATGATGGCGCGGGCAAAGGTCGATTTACCACAGCCAGATTCTCCGACCACACCCAGCGTTTCGCCTTCATACAGTCGCAGCGTTACGCCATCGACCGCCTTCAGGGTTTTCGAGGGCTGCCAGAACCACTGTTTGCCGTCTTTGATGTCAAAGTGCACTTTCAGATCGGCAATTTCGAGCAGAACTTTTTTATCTTCAGTCACGGCGTTCATACCAGATCCCCCACCGGTTTAAAGCAGGCGCGTAAACGGCCAGGCGCGAACGCCTCCAGAGGCGGAGCCGTATTGCAGATTTCCATCGCATGCGGGCAGCGTGGCTGGAACGGACAGCCTTTCGGCAGACGCATCAGGTTTGGCGGGTTGCCAGGAATGGTTAACAGCGCTTCACCTTCCGCATCCAGACGCGGCACCGCGTTAAGCAGCCCTACTGAATACGGGTGCGCCGGGTGATAAAACACGTCGCGCGCGTTGCCATATTCCATGGTGCGTCCAGCGTACATCACCAGCACTTTGTCACAGATCCCGGCCACAACGCCAAGATCATGCGTGATCATGATGATGGCGGTGTTGAATTCACTTTTCAGCTCATTCAGCAGGGTCATGATTTGCGCCTGAACAGTCACGTCCAGTGCGGTTGTCGGTTCATCCGCAATCAGAAGTTTTGGCCGACACAGCAGCGCCATGGCGATCATCACACGCTGACGCATACCACCAGAAAACTCGTGCGGGTACATGCGCATACGCTTACGCGCTTCCGGCATTTTTACCGCATCCAGCATCCGCACGGACTCTTCAAATGCTTCGGCTTTACCCATGCCTTTGTGCAGCATCAGCACTTCCATCAGCTGCTCGCCTACCCGCATGTACGGGTTCAGGGACGTCATCGGATCCTGGAAAATCATCGAAATCTGTTCGGCGCGCAGGCGGTTAAGCTCTTTCTCCGGTAGATTCAGGATCTGACGGCCGTTAAAAGACGCGACGCCGCCAATGCGGCCGTTCTTCGCCAGCAAGCCCATCAGCGCAAACGCGGTCTGGGATTTACCGGAACCGGATTCACCGACGATCCCCAGCGTTTCGCCTGCTCTCAGGCTGAAATTCAGATCATTTACCGCCGTCACGTCGCCGTCTGCGGTGGCAAACGTTACGCGTAAATCTTTCACGTCCAGCAGCAGACCAGATTGTTGCTGCTGCGGGGCGTTAACCATTTCAATCGTGCTCATGGCATCACTCCTTAGCGGTCTTTCGGGTCGAGGGCATCACGCAGGCCATCGCCGATAAAGTTGAAACAAAACAGGGTTACCACTAGGAAACCTGCCGGATACAGCAGCAGCCATGGAGACACTTCCATAGAGTTGGCGCCATCACTCAGTAATGCGCCCCAGCTGCTGAGTGGCTCTTGGGTACCCAGACCGAGGAAGCTCAGGAACGATTCAAACAGGATCATGCTTGGCACCAGCAGTGAAGCGTAAACCACCACCACGCCCAGCACGTTTGGCACAATATGGCGCACAACGATATTTGCGGTTGAGACACCGCCCACCTGTGCCGCTTCGATAAATTCTTTGCGCTTCAGGCTTAAGGTCTGACCGCGTACGATACGCGCCATATCCAGCCAGGAAACCATCCCGATTGCCACAAAGATAAGCAGGATGTTTTGGCCAAAGAACGTCACCAGCAAAATAACGAAGAACATGAACGGGAAGGAGTTCAGGATTTCCAGCAGACGCATCATGACGGAATCCACCTTTCCACCGAGATAGCCGGAAAGTGAGCCGTACAGCGTCCCCAGGATTACGGCGACCAGCGCCGCGGCGATCCCTACCATCAGCGAGATTCGACCACCAATCGCGACACGTACTAATAAATCACGGCCGGATGAATCGGTCCCGAAATAGTGCCCAGAAGGCATATCAGGGGCGCTGGACATCATGTCCCAGTCGGTATCGAAGTAGCTGAACTGCGATAGCATCGGGGCCAGCGTTACGAACAGGGCGATAACCACCAGCACAATCAGGCTGGCAACCGCCGCACGGTTATGCATAAAACGACGGCGGGCGTCCTGCCAAAGGCTGCGACCTTCAACTTCCAGTTTTTCACTGAAGTGTTCCAGCGCCTCGCTGTTTTTCTTACTCAACATCATGGCGAACTCCAGTGTCAGTAACGGATTTTCGGATCGATAACGGCATACAGCACATCGACGATCGCGTTAAACAGAATGGTCAGCGCACCGACCAGAATGGTCAGGCTCAGTACCAGGGAATAATCGCGGTTCAGTGCGCCATTCACGAACAGCTGACCGATACCCGGCAGGCCGTAAATGGTTTCGATGACCATCGAACCGGTGATGATGCCCACAAACGCTGGTCCCATATACGAAAGCACTGGCAGCAGCGCCGGTTTCAGCGCATGACGCAGAATAATGCTGCGCATCGGCAACCCTTTCGCCCTTGCGGTACGAATGAAGTTGGAGTGCAGGACTTCAATCATCGAACCACGGGTGATACGTGCGATACTAGCGATATAGGCCAGCGACAGCGCCACCATCGGCAGGATCATGTATTGCACCGCCCCGCCGTTCCAGCCACCGCCCGGCAACCAGTGCAGCGTGATGGCAAATATCATCACCAGCAATGGCGCGACCACGAAGCTCGGGATAACCACCCCGGTCATCGCCACCCCCATGACGGCATAATCCCATTTGGTATTTTGATTCAGCGCGGCTATTACCCCGGCACTAACGCCCAGGATTACGGCGAGGAAGAATGCAGCAAAACCTAACTTAGCTGACACCGGGAAGCTCGCGACCACCAGGTCGTTCACAGAATAATCTTTATATTTGAATGACGGTCCAAAATCGCCGTGTGCCAGCTGCTTCAAATAATTGAAGTACTGGACCCCGATAGGATCATTCAGGTGATATTTGGCTTCAATGTTCGCCATGACTTCTGGCGGCAGCGTACGTTCGCCGGTAAATGGACTGCCCGGCGCCAGACGCATCATAAAGAAGGAAATGGTAATCAGGATAAAGAGTGTCGGAATTGCTTCCAGACAGCGACGTAATATAAATTTCAACATTGCCCGTACCTTCTGGCGTGTGCCTTTACATGTCGCAATTCAGCGTGGCTGATGCAGTCATGTGATAGTGCGTGAAATAAGACACAGTGGGGCAACCCTGTGTTGCCCCACGTATTGCCATTAATGCTTAATGATGTACAAATCTTTGGTGTAGATGTTGTCCATCGGATCTTTACCGGTATAACCGCCAATCCATGGTTTCACCAGACGGGCATTCACATAGTAATAGACCGGAACGATAGCGGAGTCTTTGCCCAGCTGCTGTTCAGCTTTGTCATACAGCGCAACACGCTGTGCTTCGTCGGTCGCTTGAAGAGTCTGCTTCATGATCGCATCAAACGCCGGGCTCTTATAGTGCGCGGTGTTCATTGAGCTATCAGACAGCATGGTATTCAGGAAGGACGTCGGTTCGTTGTAGTCCGCACACCAGCCAGCACGCGCAACGTCGTAAGTACCCTGATGACGGGTATCCAGGAAGGTTTTCCACTCCTGGTTAACCAGCTTCACGTTCACGCCCAGGTTTTTCTTCCAGATAGACGCGGCAGCGATTGCCAGTTTTTTGTGAAGATCAGAGGTGTTGTACAACAGTTCGAAGGTCAGCGGCTTATCTGCGGTGTAGCCTGCTTCGGCCAGCAGTTTCTTCGCTTCTGCGTTACGTTTTTCCTGAGTCCAGGTAAACCACTCTGGTTTGGTCAGCTTCGCGCCATCAGTGTACGGAGGGGTGTAACCGTAAGCTGGCAGGTCACCCTGCGCTTTCACTTTGTTGACGATGATGTCGCGGTCCAGGCCCAGTTTCAATGCGGTACGTACACGCTCATCGGTGAACGGGGCTTTCTGATTGTTAATTTCGTAGTAATAGGTGCACAGGTACGGGTCAACGTGAACTTCGGTTGGGATCTCTTTCTTCAGCTTCTGGAACAGCTCAATCGGCAGGTTGTTATAGGTCATGTCGATTTCGCCGCTACGGTAGCGGTTTACGTCGGTGACTTCAGAAGAGATTGGCAGATAGGTAATCTGGTCAATAACGGTATCTTTGTTATCCCAGTAGTTGGTATTGCGCTCCATTACGATGCGCTCGTTCACTACCCAGTCTTTCAGTTTATACGCACCGTTGGTGACGATATTGGCAGGCTGAGTCCACTTCTCACCGAATTTGTCGATGGCGGTTTTATTTACCGGGGACATCGCCGGGTTCACCAGCAGTTTGTAGAAATAAGGAACCGGTTCGCTCAGAGTGACTTCCAGAGTGTGATCGTCGATGGCTTTCACGCCGAGATCGGAGGTCGGTTTTTTGCCGTCGATGATTTCATCAACATTCAGGATGTGACCGTACTGCGGATAGCTCGCATACGGGGACGCGGTTTTCGGGTCCACCAGACGCTGCCAGCTATAAACGAAATCTTGTGCCGTTACCGGCTCGCCGTTGGACCATTTTGCGTCTTTACGCAGATGGAAGGTCCACACTTTGAAATCTTTGTTATCCCAGCTTTCTGCTACGCCCGGGATCGGGTGACCATCTTTGGTGGACGTGATGAGCAGGCCTTCGAACAGGTCACGGCTCACGTTTGCTTCTGGAACACCTTCAATTTTGTTCGGATCCAGTGACTGCGGCTCAGCGCCATTGTTACGGATCATGGTTTGCTTATCTGCCAGCTTAACACCTGCAGGAACGTCTGCAGCCATTGCACTTCCTGCGATAAGTGCAGCTAAAACACCGGCTGCAATGAGGCTTTTTTTTGTGATGTTGGACATTGTGTTGATACTCCGCTCATTATAATTACTGGCTGTGCCAGCCTGTTTAATCCCCGAAGGGTTCCCATACAGCGCAGGAGTGAATGCGTCTGTCAGGTGTTTTACCCGTCATACTTCACGTTGCTGCTTCGTTGGCTTCGTCTGTTCACCCCAGTTACTTACTGGAGTAAGCTCCTGGGGATTCCCAGGTTTGCCGCCTTTCTGCAACTCGAATTATTTAGGGTTTACTGCGTGCTATCACCGACTTCTTTATTACGGTCACTCTTTATTCGGCAACCTTTCGTCGATTCTTTAGGCCATCCCCCTGTCGGGATAACCAAGATTCTTTTTCGCATCAGGAGATTTATTTGAAAATTATTCTCATCTCCACTTTTTGTATCGCGAAATGTCTGGGCGGAAAGTACCAAAAGCATTTCTCCCCCGCCAATACAATTTGCAAATTTGTTAACCAATTCTCTTTTGTTGAACCTGTGTCGAATAAAACAGGCCAATTTTCGCAGTGCCGATTGAAATTTAATTTTTATTAATCATTAAGTTAATCAAAAAACGCCCCAGCACGCGGGTCGCACAACGCCGGCGGCGGCTTTTTGCACAAAAATTTAACAATTGATTATTATTTAGCACATTACTCTGCGTGAACGTTGAAATTACTAATAACATTTCAAATATCCCACGGCAAGCGTAAGAGTATCATGTTAGTGAAATAACATTATTGCCCAGGGTACTACACGGAGCTCTTAAGGTTAATTACCTGATAATAATAGAATTAATGAGGAATAACAGAAGGCTATTACGACGGGATAATTCACATTTATTGATATGTTTTGCTAATAGATGAAAGAAAAAACGGGGGCGTGTTCGCCCCGTTTCAGGACCGTGTCATGCGAGCAATCCGGGGAAGATAGATTTGATACCGGCCACAATAAATTCAATGCCAAGCGCCATCAGCAGCAGACCCATGATACGGGTGATAACGTTGATACCCGTTTGTCCCAGTAACCGCACCAACCACGGCGCAATGCGGAACAGTCCCCAACAGCAACCGGCAAAAATCGCGATAGCGACGGAGAAGCCAATCAGATGCGCGATATTATGGTAGCGCGTGCCCCAGACAATCGTGGAGCTGATTGCCCCCGGCCCGGCCATTAAGGGTAATGCCAGGGGGACAACGCCAACGCTTTCGCGGATTGCCGTCTCTGATTTTTCCTGCTTATTCTGTTTATCCTCACCGAGCTTTCCGCTGATCATCGACATCGCAATCGTGACCACCAGAATACCGCCCGCAATACGGAACGAGTCGATAGAGATACCGAAGAGTTGCAGAATGCCGTCACCAAGAAACAGTGAAGTCCACAAGATGATGGCGACCGAAAGGTTTGCCGTCAGGTTGGTTTTATTGCGCGCAGGCGCTGACTGGTAGCTGGTCATACTGATGAACACCGGGATGATACCCACCGGGTTTACCAGCGCAAATAAGCCAATGAAAAACTTAATATAAGTTGGAAAATCGAACAGCGATTGAATCACGGTAACCCCGCGCCCTCATCAATTGTAGTAGTTGACGTACAGTAATCACGAAAAACGCGCTGAAGATACGCTGTTTGACGGCATTCTTCACCACAAATCTGCTGTAAAACGCTACCAATACACGTTGTTATGTATCTGTTTAAATTATGCTAATGTTACCCCAGCCCGAAATTACGATCTTTTAACACTTGATACAAACCGCTAAAATCGGCCTGCTGAATGGAGTCAGCTTGGTGTAATCTTGATTTAGATCACGCAATTCGTACTCAGAAGTGGGTAATCTTAATGTCGCACCAGGGAGTAGCCCGGTACCTCTACCGGGTGTAATGGAAGGCTCTTTTAGTAAATCAGTGGATGAAGGTCGTTAAGTAACCTGTTGTTTTTATGGCTCTTACGCAAGCTGCTTGTGGTCTGTCTATACTGACGTATCGCGCAGCTGATTTACTAAAAAAGTTTAACATTATCCAGGAGAGCATTTATGGCTGTTACTAATGTCGCTGAACTGAACGCACTCGTCGAGCGCGTAAAAAAAGCTCAGCGTGAATATGCCAACTTCACCCAAGAACAGGTTGATAAAATCTTCCGCGCGGCCGCACTGGCTGCTGCAGATGCTCGAATCCCTCTCGCGAAACTGGCCGTTGCCGAATCTGGCATGGGTATCGTGGAAGATAAAGTGATTAAAAACCACTTTGCTTCTGAGTATATCTACAACGCCTATAAAGATGAAAAAACCTGTGGTGTCCTGTCTGAAGATGACACTTTCGGTACTATCACCATCGCTGAACCTATCGGCATCATCTGCGGTATCGTACCGACCACCAACCCAACATCTACCGCTATCTTCAAGTCTCTTATCAGCCTGAAGACGCGTAACGCAATCATCTTCTCCCCACACCCACGTGCGAAAGACGCGACTAACAAAGCCGCTGATATCGTTCTCCAGGCTGCAATCGCAGCAGGTGCGCCGAAAGATCTGATTGGTTGGATTGATCAGCCTTCCGTAGAGCTGTCCAACGCTCTGATGCATCACCCAGACATCAACATGATCCTCGCCACGGGTGGCCCGGGCATGGTTAAAGCAGCATACAGCTCCGGTAAACCTGCCATCGGCGTAGGTGCGGGTAACACCCCTGTTGTTGTTGATGAAACAGCTGATGTGAAACGCGTTGTGGCGTCCATCCTGATGTCTAAAACCTTCGACAACGGCGTAATCTGTGCATCTGAACAGTCCGTTATCGTAGTTGACTCTGCGTACGCTGCTGTACGTGAGCGTTTTGCTTCTCACGGCGGCTACATGCTGCAGGGCAAAGAGCTGAAAGCCGTTCAGGACATCATCCTGAAAAATGGCGGTCTGAACGCAGCTATCGTTGGTCAGCCAGCAACCAAAATTGCAGAACTGGCAGGCTTCACCGTCCCAGCAGATACCAAAATTCTGATTGGCGAAGTGACCCTTGTTGACGAATCCGAGCCGTTCGCTCACGAAAAACTGTCTCCGACTCTGGCGATGTACCGTGCTAAGAACTTCGAAGACGCCGTTGTTAAAGCGGAAAAACTGGTTGAGATGGGCGGCATCGGCCACACCTCTTGCCTGTACACCGACCAGGACAACCAGCCAGAGCGCGTTAAGCACTTCGGCGACAAAATGAAGACGGCTCGTATTCTGATTAACACCCCGGCGTCTCAGGGTGGTATCGGTGACCTCTACAACTTCAAACTCGCGCCTTCCCTGACTCTGGGTTGTGGTTCCTGGGGTGGTAACTCCATCTCTGAGAACGTGGGTCCTAAGCACCTGATCAACAAGAAAACCGTTGCTAAGCGAGCTGAAAACATGTTGTGGCACAAACTTCCGAAATCCATCTACTTCCGTCGTGGCTCACTGCCAATTGCGCTGGATGAAGTGATTACCGATGGTCACAAACGTGCGATGATCGTGACTGACCGTTTCCTGTTCAACAACGGCTATGCAGACCAGATCACGTCTGTTCTGAAAGCAGCTGGCGTTGAAACTGAAGTGTTCTTTGAAGTTGAAGCTGACCCAACTCTGACCGTAGTACGTAAAGGTGCAGAACTGGCGAACTCCTTCAAACCAGACGTGATTATCGCGCTGGGCGGCGGTTCCCCGATGGATGCTGCGAAAATCATGTGGGTCATGTACGAACACCCAGAAACTCACTTCGAAGAACTGGCTCTGCGCTTTATGGACATCCGTAAACGTATCTACAAGTTCCCGAAAATGGGTGTGAAAGCGAAGATGATTGCGGTCACCACCACTTCCGGTACCGGTTCTGAAGTGACCCCGTTTGCGGTAGTTACCGATGATGCGACTGGTCAGAAATATCCACTGGCTGACTACGCGCTGACTCCGGACATGGCTATCGTTGATGCCAACCTCGTGATGGATATGCCGAAATCACTGTGTGCATTCGGTGGTCTGGATGCGGTAACTCACGCCCTGGAAGCTTATGTGTCTGTACTGGCATCTGAGTTCTCTGATGGTCAGGCTCTGCAGGCTCTGAAACTGCTGAAAGAAAACCTGCCAGCGTCTTACCACGAAGGCTCTAAGAACCCAGTTGCACGTGAACGTGTTCACAACGCTGCGACTATCGCCGGTATCGCGTTTGCTAACGCCTTCCTCGGTGTATGTCACTCCATGGCGCATAAACTGGGTTCCCAGTTCCACATTCCACACGGTCTGGCCAACGCCCTGCTAATCAGCAACGTTATTCGCTACAACGCGAACGACAACCCGACCAAGCAGACTGCATTCAGCCAGTACGACCGTCCGCAGGCTCGTCGTCGTTACGCAGAAATCGCAGACCACTTGGGTCTGACTTCTTCCAGCGACCGTACTGCTGCGAAAATCGAGAAACTGCTGGCATGGCTGGACAGCATCAAAGCTGAACTGGGTATTCCTAAGTCTATCCGTGAAGCAGGTGTTCAGGAAGCTGACTTCCTGGCACACGTTGACAAACTGTCTGAAGACGCGTTTGATGACCAGTGTACCGGTGCTAACCCACGTTACCCACTGATTGCTGAACTGAAGCAAATCCTGCTTGATACCTACTACGGCCGCGAATTTAGCGAAGGCGACGTAGCTGAAAAGAAAGCAGCAGCTCCAGCTAAAGCTGACAAAAAAGCGAAGAAAACCGCTTAATTTGAAAGCCAAATAAAAACCCGCCAGATGGCGGGTTTTTTTATGTCTGTTGCGCGCTAAAGCGTGGTGAGATTACTCTTCCACCTTCCCTCGCACTCGCTGCTGAATAGCGCTCAGAGAGCCTTCCAGAAGCGCTTCTTTGTAATGTTTACGGCATACGGAGACGTAGCGCTCATTCCCGCCGATAACCACCTGTTCCCCTTCGTTATACGGACGCCCTTCCTGATCCAGTCGCAGCACCATGCTCGCCTTACGACCACAGAAGCAGATGGTTTTTAATTCCACCAGTTTATCGGACCAGCACAGCAAATATTGGCTGCCAATAAACAGCTCGCCGCGAAAATCTGTACGCAGGCCGTAACACAGCACCGGGATATCCAACTCATCCACAACCTCTGACAGCGCGTAGACCTGCTCGCGAGTCAGGAACTGGCTCTCATCTACCAGCACACAATGAATCGGCTCCTGCGCGTGCTCAGCAGCGATATCGTCAAACAGCGATGTCTGTTGGTTGTAGAGCTTCGCCGGTGAGGATAATCCGATGCGGGAACTGACTTTTCCTGCGCCAAATCTGTCGTCAATTTCTGCGGTATAAACCAGCGTTCGCATTCCGCGTTCCTGGTAATTATAGGAGGATTGTAACAAAGCCGTAGACTTCCCTGCATTCATTGCAGAGTAGTAAAAATAAAGTTGTGCCATTCGCAGCATCACCTCAATCATCGTGATTTAACGGCACGAATTGTACCATATCCCCTGTAAATTTCAGCGTTCACGCAGCGCATAATCCATTGCGCCTTCACGTAAAATATTAAGTTCTTCTTATCTATAATAACAATCAGAAACAGTCAGCTATTCACATGACGCTTTAAGATAATGCCGAGTTATCAGCCAGCTAATCCCTTACCTGGTGGCCCAAGGCTTTCGTGACGTTATGATTCAGATTCTATTGATTCCAGGAAATTCGCCCCCTGGGCCGCGAGTAATACGAAAGGCTGATATTCGCGTTCCTCTTATATATGCCGCGCTGTAACAGAGAAAAAGGCATACTTTGTAAGGGTGTTCTTATGATTGATGACTGGCAATAAGCCCTCATGATGTGAACTGGCGCGTGAAATTTAACTTTATCTAATTATTAATCGCGGTAAATAACACGATATTTTGACTTCCTTACAAAGCACCCTATTGCACATCTGAAATTAACGCTCTATTATTACCTCAACAAACCACCCCACAATATAAGTTTGAGAATACGACAATGAGCGAAGCACTTAAAATTTTGAACAACATCCGTACTCTTCGTGCGCAGGCAAGAGAATGTACTCTCGAAACTCTCGAAGAAATGCTGGAAAAATTAGAAGTTGTTGTTAACGAACGTCGCGAAGAAGATAATGCGGCCGCTGCCGAAGTTGAAGAGCGTACTCGTAAACTGCAACAATACCGTGAAATGCTGATTGCTGATGGCATTGACCCAAATGAACTGCTGAACAGCATTGCTGCAGCAAGTAAATCTGGTGCTAAAGCTAAACGTGCAGCTCGCCCGGCTAAATATAGCTACGTTGATGAAAACGGCGAAACTAAAACCTGGACCGGCCAGGGTCGTACCCCGGCAATCATCAAAAAAGCAATGGATGAGCAAGGTAAATCTCTGGACGACTTCCTGATTTAATCTTTCTTGTTTGTTTGAAAATCCCGCTCTGCGGGATTTTTTTTATCCTGAAATCGACCCTGGCATTCTCAATAGTGCCTGGTTTTAACACGATCCTGATGACAGGTAATAAAAAACCGGGGTCTTTTCAGAACCCCGGTCGGTACAGCAGGTGAGCAAATTACTTGCCCGCTTCCACTGTTTCTTCCAGCCAGGCTTTAAAATCCGCACCCAGTGAATTGTGGCGAATGCCATATTCAACAAACGCACGCATATAACCCAGTTTATTACCGCAGTCGTGGCTTTTGCCTTTCATATGATAGGCTTCAACGGTTTCTTTCTCGATCAGCATATCGATTGCATCGGTCAGCTGGATCTCGTCCCCGGCGCCTGGAGGCGTCTTCGCCAGCAGCGGCCAAATCTCCGCGCTCAGAACATAACGGCCTACAACGGCGAGGTTAGACGGCGCCACGTCGGCTTTTGGTTTCTCAACCACACCCACCATTGGCACGCTATCTCCTGGATTCAAGGCTTCGCCTTTGCAATCCACAACACCGTATGCAGTTACGTCGTCAACCGGTTCAACCATGATCTGGCTGGCACCTGTTTCATCAAAACGCTTCATCATATCGGCGAGGTTGTCACGGGACAGATCGGATTCATACTCATCCAGAATCACGTCTGGCAGAATAACCGCGACAGGCTCATCACCCACAACCGGATGCGCACACAGAACTGCGTGGCCCAGACCTTTTGCCAGCCCCTGACGGACCTGCATAATGGTCACGTGTGGCGGACAAATAGACTGCACTTCTTCCAGCAGCTGGCGCTTAACGCGTTTTTCCAGCATGGCTTCAAGTTCAAAACTGGTATCGAAATGGTTTTCGATAGAGTTTTTAGAAGAATGCGTAACCAGAACAATTTCAGTAATGCCTGCAGCAATACATTCATTGACTACATACTGAATTAATGGCTTGTCGACCAGCGGCAGCATTTCCTTAGGAATCGCTTTAGTGGCGGGCAACATCCTGGTACCCAATCCCGCTACCGGGATTACGGCCTTAGTGACTTTCGTATTTAATGCAGCCATTGAAATCTCCTGAACTGTTCAACTTTTGAACGTGCTCGTTAATTAATAACGCGTTAAGTATATCAGTACCGATTGCTCAATCTGGTCTGAAAAGGACACGTTAACCTTGAATTAGGATTTTTACGTATAAATCCTGCTGATAGTACCACTACCGTCTGAAAGCGGGGACCGCAATAACCCGAGATTCAGACTAATTGTTCATTCCGCAGACAACATCAGGCGCAAGCGCCCCCCTGCTCCCCAAATTTGGCACTGCCAGGATTCGCAGCGCTGGCTGATTTGATTTAAATAAGTATTACCTAATGTGCCCAGCGGAACCCCATTGCTGATCTGTATTTGGTGCTCACCGGTGTTAAGCGATCCGTTGAGTCCGGCAGAGACGAGGATCAGATTTTTAATTCCGCTGTGGTAATACCCAACCAGTAACGGGAATTGTCCTGGTAAATTGGCCTGGCGCAGCAATTGATTGACCTGTTTTAGCAAATTGCCTAATTCAGGTAGACGCTGTCCTTCGTGCGAAAGCTGTTCTTGTAACAAACCGTTAAATAAAGCACGCAACAAAAGTGCGGCCAAAACGCCATTATCACCCGCTCGCGTAACGTCGAGACAATAAAATGCCAGATCTTTATCTGAGAGTGGTGCAATATCGAGCACCAGACCATGATTATCGGCTGACACCAGCTGACGATAATTTATTCGGCAGTGAGATATAACCTGCTGGACGGGTGGTTGAAGTTCCTGAAGTAATTTCGCCGCAGCGGATGGGTTCGTCACCAACGCATCCCAATCCTCAAATAAACGCTCTTCTTCCTCAACGCGAGAGTTGAACATATTGGGATAGAGGCAGGCGAAAACGGTTTCACGCAGGCGGTTTAGATCTTTGACCGGTTTGAGCAGCACATCCTGCACGCCGAGACGCAGCGCTTTGGCGATGTCTGCCATATTTTCGGTTGCGGAAATGACCAGAATCGGAAGCTGATGTCCGTTGTTACGTAAGAATTCGACCAACTTAAGGCCGTTCATTCTCGGCATCGCAATATCGCAAATCATCAGATCAGGGTTGAGCTTGACCATCTTTTCGAGAGCATCCACACCGTCTTTAGCCAGGGCCGTATCTGCACCCAGCGATGAAAGCCACGAATCTAACAATGAGCGGAAAACGGGTTCGTCCTCGACGATAAGAATCTGTTTTCCCGCCAATGGCTGCGTCATGATATCTCCCCTGGCAGACGATAAGTAAATAGTGGCACGCTATTCGTGCTATCGCCTGTCAGATTTTGCTGAAGTAATCGAAAAATGCCCTAACCCATGCTGCGGACTAACGGTAAAAGCTCGTCCATCTTTTTCTCAACCGACAATTGACCTGCGGCGATGGCCGCGGGCGCTCGGTGGAAATCAAGCGTAGATATCTGTGGGCAAAAAGGTTGCAACAGGATGTCGGGCGGATCGCCTGCCATACGGTTGCGCTTTAATCGGTTTTCCAGCACCTGAATAGAGGTCGTCATGATCTCCATGGCCGTGGGTGTTATTGCCGTCCGGCGTGATGTCATGCGCCCTAACCTGGCACGAAAACGTTCATGCCAGGTGAGCGATTCATCATTCTCTAAAGACTGTGGATCGGGCTGAAGGTTCACCGACAGCAGATCCTGTTGCATTAAATGCGCATCGTGCTGCAAATCGACAGCAATCACGATGTCTGCACCCAACGCACGAGTGAGCGAAACTGGGACTGGGTTCACCACCGCGCCATCGACCAACCAGTAACCGTTATGCATCACGGGAGACATCAACCCAGGGATACTGCACGAGGCGCGGACGGCCATATGAAGGTCACCTTCGGTAAACCAAAGTTCACGCCCAGTGCTGAGGTTGGTGGCGACGGTCGCAAAACGACGTTCGCAGGATTCGATAGTATCGACAGGGAGAAGCTGGCGGAAATGGCTGAATACACGTTCGCCGCGCAGCAGTCCGCCGCGCCGCCAGGAGAGATCCATCAGACGTAAAACATCCCACGAACTGAAAGAGCAAACCCACTTTTCCAGAACAGGGAGACGATCGCAGGCAAAGGCCGCCCCCACTAGCGAACCAATGGAACACCCTGCAACGATATCAATCTCAATGCCCATTTTTTGCAGCGCTTTAATGACGCCGATATGTGACCATCCACGCGCCGCGCCCGAACCCAGGGCTAATCCTACTTTAAGCTTTCTCATTCCTGGCTGTACTGAACCCTATTCCCAACGTAGCAACATTGCCACTGCTCGGTTAACATATTTACCGCCGGCGCAGCTGCGCTTTTCTTTATTGACTCAACGGGAAGGCATTTATGCATTCACTTTGCCCCTGCGGCAGCGCTCTGGAGTATAGCCTATGTTGCCAGCGATATCTGTCAGGCAGCGAGCTTGCGCTAACGCCGTCACAGCTTATGCGTTCGCGCTATAGCGCCTTTGTGATGAAGGACGCAGATTATCTGGTGAAAACCTGGCATCCGTCCTGTGAACCAGACGCATTCCGTGCGGATCTCGAGAAGAGTTTCGCTGGAACGGAATGGCTCGGTCTGACACTTTTTGCCGCCGATAACGGGAAACACGCCGACGAAGGCTTTGTCAGCTTTGTTGCCCGCTTTCGTGAACATAGCAAGAGTAGTGCCCTGATTGAGCGTTCAAGATTCTTAAAAGAAAATGGACAATGGTATTATATTGATGGTACACGTCCGTTAATCGGCCGCAACGACCCATGCCCGTGCGGATCGGGTAAAAAATTTAAAAAGTGCTGCGGTCAATAAGGCCGCCACACAGAAACAGCAAACACCTCAACAGGATTTCCCCCGCAATGCACTCATTACAACGAAAAGTGTTGCGTACAATCTGCCCCGACCAAAAAGGGCTGATCGCACGTATTACCAATATTTGCTACAAACACGAACTGAACATCGTGCAGAACAATGAATTTGTCGATCATCGCACTGGGCGTTTCTTCATGCGCACCGAGCTTGAAGGCATCTTCAACGATGCCACACTGCTGGCCGATCTCGATGGCGCATTACCGGAAGGTTCGATTCGCGAACTGACCCCAGCGGGCCGTCGTCGCGTTGTGATTCTGGTCACCAAAGAAGCACACTGTCTGGGCGACCTGTTAATGAAAGCTAATTACGGCGGCCTGGATGTCGACATCGCCGCGGTTATTGGCAACCACGATACATTGCGAACGCTTGTTGAGAAATTCGATATCCCGTTTGAGCTGGTTAGCCACGAAGGCCATACCCGTGAAGAGCATGATGCCCTAATGGCGGATGCCATCGACAAGCACGCGCCAGATTACGTGGTTCTGGCGAAATACATGCGCGTCCTGACTCCGGCCTTCGTGTCACGCTTCCCGAATAAAATCATTAATATTCACCATTCGTTCCTGCCCGCGTTCATCGGCGCACGTCCTTATCAGCAGGCTTACGATCGCGGCGTGAAAATCATCGGTGCCACCGCGCACTACGTGAACGACAACCTGGATGAAGGCCCGATCATCATGCAGGACGTGATTCACGTCGATCACACCTACACGGCAGAAGACATGATGCGCGCTGGTCGAGACGTCGAGAAAAACGTTCTCAGCCGCGCGTTGTATCAGGTTCTCGCACAGCGCGTGTTTGTGTACGGTAATCGGACAATTATTCTGTAAGGCGGATGACCGTTGCAGGGCTTTTAAACGTTATGGGCAAAAAGCACGCAAACGGTTCATTTTCCTGAAAGGAAGTCTTTACAGCGGCGCGTCATTTGATATGATGCGCCCCGCTTCCCAAAAGGGAGCAGGCTAGTAAAAGCATTACCCCTGGCGGGGTTCCCGAGCGGCCAAAGGGAGCAGACTGTAAATCTGTCGTCATCGACTTCGAAGGTTCGAATCCTTCCCCCGCCACCACGAATTCCGGTCAGTACCAGCATCACATCATACCCCTGGCGGGGTTCCCGAGCGGCCAAAGGGAGCAGACTGTAAATCTGTCGTCATCGACTTCGAAGGTTCGAATCCTTCCCCCGCCACCATCTCTTCTTCAGCACCATCTTCAAACTCACTTTAGATGCCACATTTTTCCCTGCACAGGGAAGGATGAGAAGCTTCGACCAAGGTTCGATTCGAGCAAAGCGAGAAAGCGTTGCCGCAGGCAACGACCCGAAGGGCGAGACGCACTAGCGTCAAGTCATCCTTCCCCCGCCACCATCTCTTCTTCAGCATCATCTTCAAACTCACTTTAGATGCCATATTTTTCTCTGCACAGGGAAGGATGAGAAGCTTCGACCAAGGTTCGATTCGAGCAAAGCGAGAAAGCGTTGCCGCAGGCAACGACCCGAAGGGCGAGACGCACTAGCGTCAAGTCATCCTTCCCCCGCCACCATCTCTTCTTCAGCACCACCTTCAAACTCACTTTAGATGCCACATTTTTCTCTGCACAGTATCCTTCACGACTAAACGCATCACAAAGCAGTCTTTCCCGGTAACCTTGTCGCATTCAATGCATTCCGGCATCGCCTGAATATATTTATCGACTTTTTGTAGTAGCCCCGGCAGCGGTCTGACACGCACCAGCGCTTGCAGGGTATAACCGAGCGCTGACAGGGATTACGCTGGCATTAAGTGCGGCCTTTTTCTACGCACTGACGGCCATCATTGTCCGGAAAGTACGCCCGTTTCCTCCGCAGCATATCGCCTTTATCCAGGTCTTGACCAGAGTAGTGATGCTGCTCCCGCTGGCGCATTTCACCTCGATTTCAACAACCTTCCCGTGGGGAATTTTGCTCACGCTCGGGATTGTTCACACCGGAGTAATGTACCAACTGCTCTACAGCGCCATTCAGAAATTACCAACGCCCATTATCGGCTCACTCTCGTTTATTTATCCGCTCGTGGCGATTGTGGTCGATAGCCTGGCGTTTGGTCATACGCTAAGCGCGATACAGTGGTTCGGCGGGATACTGATCCTATTTGCAGCGGCGGGGAATAATCTGGGCTGGGGCACAAAAGAAAAGGCCCCGCATCAGCAGGGCCTTGAACAGAAAGCGCGGTAATTAGCGACGCGCGCGAACAACCTGGTATTTGCGGGTCAGGTATTCCACCGGCACGCTCCAGATATGTACCAGACGCGAGAACGGGAACAGCAAGAACAGCGTCATACCGAGCACCAGGTGCACACGGAAAATAAACGCTACGCCGTCGAGGTACGCAGATGCACCACCGTGGAAAGTCACCACCGACTGCGCCCAGCCAACCAGTTTCATCATTTCGCTGCCGTCCATATGCTGCGCAGAGAACGGTATGGTCAGCAGACCCAGCGCGCACTGGATAACCAGCACTGAGAGCACCAGAATGTCGGCGCCGGTAGTGGTGGCACGCACACGCGGATTAAACAGACGGCGTTTGAGCAGCAGAATACCACCGACCAGACACATCAGTCCGGCAGCACCGCCGCCGAACATCGCCATTTTCTGTTTCACTTCCAGCGGCAGGAACGATTCATACATCCAGTGCGGCGTCAGCATCCCGAGGGCGTGACCGGCAAATACGCCGAGGATCCCGAGGTGGAACAGGTTCGACGCCAGGTTCATGCCTTTTTTGTCCAGCATCTGGCTGGATCCCGCCCGCCAGGTGTATTGTCCATAGTCGTAACGCAGCCAGCTGCCGACCAGGAATACCGCTCCGGCGATGTACGGGTAGATGTCAAAGAAGAACATATTCAGGAATTGCATTAGCGCTCCCCTCCAGTGGAAATATTCAGATACTGCGGCGCAACGGCACCGGCAAAACGACGCTGATGGGCGGCGATATCCGACTCAGCGCATCCCGGGTCTGCAAAGAATTTAACCTGCTCTTCTTCCCAGACCGCATCCAGCGCCTGCGGGGTATCATCGCGGGCTTCGTCCGCAATTTTTTCCGCCATTTTCTCGCTATCCACGTCGGTACTCGCCAGCTTCAGCAGTACGTCGAACAACACCGCATACTGACTTTCACGCTGTTGCAGACGCGCACTCAGCAGCGCCAGAATAGGCGCGATATCCTGCAATCCGCCCTGCGCTTCTTCACGCGGCAGCTGCGCCAGATATTCCAGATACAGCGGCAAATGATCCGGCAGTTCCCGGCTGTCGAGTTCTAAACCGTGCTGCGCATACTGCGCCATCAGATCGACCATCGCCTGGCCACGATCACGAGATTCACCATGAACATGTTCGAACAGCAGCAGCGACGTAGCGCGGCCACGATCAAACAGTTCGCTGTAGGCCGCCTGTACATCGAGCACATCTTTATGCGTCTGGTCGCGAACGAATACGCACAGCGACTGGGCGTCCTCTTTGCTCAGCACGTCAGACTCAGTCAGCGCATCGTAAACTTCCTGCTGATGCTGCCACAAGGCAGCATCCGGGTATTCCAGAAGACGGGAGACAATCACCAGTTCTTTCATGATTTGCGCTCCGTTTTGCTGGTCACATCAATCGCGTCAATACGACGGCTGTTGAACAGGTTGAACGAGCTGTCGGAACCACTGCACCCGTCGCCGAAGCTAAAGCCACAGCCGCTTTTTTCCGGGAACGCGTCGCGAGCCAGTTCACGGTGGCTGCTTGGCACCACGAAGCGATCTTCGTAGTTAGCGATAGCCAGATAACGGTACATTTCCTGTGCCTGGGCTTCGGTCAGACCGACTTCGTCCAGCGCGGTCGTGTCGTTCACACCATCAACAGTTTCGGCGCGCTTGTAGTGGCGCATCGCCAGCATACGTTTCAGGGCACGCAGAACCGGCGCGGTGTCGCCCGCCGTCAGCATGTTCGCCAGATACTGCACTGGAATGCGCAGGCTATCGACGTCCGGCAGAATGCCATTGCTGCCAATCTCTCCGGCATCCGCCGCAGACTGAATTGGAGACAGCGGTGGCACGTACCAGACCATCGGCAACGTGCGGTACTCCGGATGCAGTGGCAGTGCCAGCTTCCAGTCCATCGCCATTTTATACACTGGCGATTGCTGTGCGGCGTCAATCACGCTCTGCGGAATGCCGTCTTTCAGCGCCTGCTCAATAACTTTCGGATCGTTCGGATCGAGGAACACATCCAGCTGACGCTGGTACAAGTCTTTCTCGCTCTCGGTGCTTGCCGCCTGTTCGATAGCGTCCGCGTCATACAGCAGCACGCCGAGGTAGCGAATACGCCCCACGCAGGTTTCGGAGCACACGGTCGGCTGACCGGCTTCGATACGCGGGTAGCAGAAAATGCACTTCTCGGATTTGCCGCTTTTCCAGTTGAAGTAGATTTTTTTGTACGGACAACCGGTGATGCACATGCGCCAGCCGCGGCACTTATCCTGGTCGATAAGCACAATGCCGTCTTCTTCGCGCTTGTAAATCGCCCCGCTCGGACAGGTCGCCACACATGCCGGGTTAAGGCAGTGTTCGCACAAACGTGGCATATACATCATGAAGGTGTTTTCGAACTGGCCGTACATTTCCTTCTGGATGTTTTCGAAGTTTTTGTCACGGGACAGTTTGGAAAACTCGCCGCCCAAATCATCTTCCCAGTTCGGGCCCGAGGTGATTTTATCCATGCGCTGGCCGGTAATCAGCGAGCGCGGACGCGCAATCGGCTGATGCTTACTTTCACCGGCTTTATGCAGGGTCTGGTAATCAAAATCAAACGGCTCGTAATAATCGTCGATGCCCGGCAGATGCGGGTTCGCAAAGATTTTACCCAGCAGCAGCGCTTTGTTACCCATGCGCGGCACCAGTTTGCCGTTGATTTTACGGATCCAACCGCCCTTCCATTTCTCCTGGTTTTCCCAGTCGTTAGGGAAGCCGACGCCCGGCTTGGTTTCCACGTTGTTGAACCACGCGTACTCCACACCTTCACGGCTGGTCCAGACGTTTTTACAGGTGACTGAGCAGGTATGGCAGCCGATGCATTTATCGAGATTCAGCACCATGCCGACTTGTGAACGAATTTTCATTTTACGCTCTCCTGTACCTGGTCACACCCTTCGCCATCTAACCAGTCAATATTCTTCATCTTACGGACCACCACGAACTCATCACGGTTAGAGCCGACGGTGCCATAATAGTTAAAGCTATACGCCAGTTGCGCGTAGCCACCAATCATGTGGGTTGGTTTCGGGCTGATACGTGTGACAGAGTTATGGATCCCGCCACGCTGGCCGGTAATTTCCGAACCTGGCAGGTTCACGATACGTTCCTGGGCGTGATACATCATGGTCATCCCCGCCGGAACACGCTGGCTCACAACCGCACGCGCTGTCAGTGAACCGTTGCTGTTGAACGCTTCAATCCAGTCGTTATCTTCGATACCCAAATCTTTGGCGTCGGATTCACTCATCCACACAATCGGACCACCGCGTGACAGGGTCAGCATCAGCAGGTTGTCGCTGTAGGTCGAGTGAATGCCCCATTTCTGGTGCGGCGTCAGGAAGTTCAGCGCCTTCTCAGGATTGCCGTTGGACTTCTGGCCCATCACCGCTTTCACCGAACGGGTGTCGATCGGCGGACGGTACACCAGCAGGCTTTCACCGAAATCGCGCATCCACTGGTGATCCTGATACAGCTGCTGACGACCAGATAGCGTACGCCATGGGATCAGCTCGTGGACGTTGGTGTAACCTGCGTTATAAGAGACGTGTTCATCTTCAAGGCCAGACCAGGTCGGGCTGGAGATGATTTTTCGCGGCTGGGCCTGAATATCGCGGAAGCGAATTTTTTCGTCTTCTTTATTCAGCGCCAGATGCGTGTGGTCACGACCGGTGATTTCACTCAGTGCGGCCCAGGCTTTTACCGCCACTTGACCATTGGTTTCCGGGGCCAGCGTCAGGATCATTTCTGCGGCATCAATCGCCGTGCTGATCAGGGGCTGGCCTTTCGCCGGGCCGTCAGCCTTGGTGTAGTTCAGCTTACGCAGAAGCTCGACTTCGCTGTCGGTGTTCCAGGCAATGCCTTTCCCGCCGTTGCCGATTTTCTCCAGCAGTGGTCCGACTGAGGTAAAGCGTTCCCAGGTGGCTGGGTAATCACGTTCCACGGTCATGATGTGCGGGGCAGTTTTGCCCGGAATCAGGTCACATTCGCCTTTTTTCCAGTCCTTCACGTCCATCGCCTGCGCCATTTCGGCCGGGGAATCGTGTTGAATTGGCAGTGTCACCACGTCCGTTTCTTTACCCAGATGACCCACGCAGACTTCAGAGAATTTCTTGGCGATGTCTTTGTAGATATCCCAGTCGCTTTTCGATTCCCATGCTGGGTCAACAGCCGCAGAGAGCGGGTGAATAAACGGATGCATATCCGAGGTATTCATGTCGTCTTTTTCATACCAGGTTGCGGTCGGCAGCACGATGTCAGAGAACAGACAAGTGCTCGATAAACGGAAGTCCAGCGTCACCACCAGATCCAGTTTACCGTCGAGGCCGTTATCAACCCATTCCACTTCTTCCGGCTTCACGCCGCCTTGCACGCCCAGATCTTTGCCCTGAATGCCGTGCTCGGTACCCAGCAGGTACTTCAGCATGTATTCATGGCCTTTACCGGACGAGCCCAGCAGGTTCGAACGCCAGATAAACATGTTACGTGGGTGGTTTTTGCCGTTATCCGGACGCTCAGAGGCGAAGTGCATCGAGCCATCTTTCAGGGATTTCACGGTGTAATCTACCGCGGACATCCCGGCTTTCTCAGCGTCAGCCGCAATGTGCAGCGGGTTGGTGCCCAACTGCGGCGCGGATGGCAGCCAGCCCATGCGCTCTGCACGCACGTTGAAGTCAACCAAATGCCCGGTGTAGCGGGATTTATCCGCCATCGGCGACAGCAGCTCCTGCGCGGTCAGCGTTTCATAACGCCACTGGCTGGAGTGATTGTAGAAATAAGAGGTGCTGTTCATGTGACGCGGTGGACGGTTCCAGTCCAGCGCGAACGCCAATGGAGTCCAGCCGGTTTGCGGACGCAGTTTTTCCTGGCCCACATAGTGTGCCCAACCGCCGCCGCTCTGACCGACGCAGCCACAGAAAATCAGCATGTTGATAATCCCGCGATAGTTCATATCGAGGTGATACCAGTGATTCAGGCCCGCGCCGACGATGATCATCGAACGACCGTGGGTCTTATCCGCGTTGTCCGCAAATTCACGCGCGGTACGGATGATCTGTGCGCGGGATACGCCGGTAATTTTTTCAGCCCATGCCGGAGTATACGCTTTGATGTCGTCGTAGCTATTGGCACAGTTTTCATCGTTCAGACCACGTTCCAGGCCATAGTTGGCCATGGTCAGGTCATAAACGGTGGTCACCAGCTGAGTAGAACCGTCTGCCATCTGCAGGCGTTTCACCGGCAGTTTGTGCAGCAGAATGTTTTCCAGTTCTACGTTGGTGAAATGTTCGGTACCGTCGCCGCCGAAATACGGGAAACCGACTTCAGCGATATCGTCATGGCTACCGAGCATGCTCAGGCGCAGCTGAACTTCTTCGCCGCTTTTACCGTCGCGCTGTTCGAGATTCCACTTGCCTTTATCGCCCCAGCGGAAACCGATCGAGCCGTTTGGCACGGTCACTTCGCCGTTATCGTCAAAGGCCACCGTTTTCCATTCTGGATTCTGTTCCTGGCCCAGACCGTCAACGAGGTCTGATGCGCGCAACATACGGCCTGCAGCGTAGTAACCGTCACGTTCTTCCAGCGCCACCAGCATCGGCATATCGGTATAACGACGCACGTAGTCGGTGAAGTACTGGCTCGGTTTGTCGAGGTGGAATTCGCGCAGCATAACGTGGCCCATCGCCAGCGCCATTGCAGCATCGGTACCCTGTTTCGGGGCCAGCCACAGATCGCACAGCTTGGCGATTTCAGCGTAGTCAGGAGTAACCGCGACGGTTTTGGTACCTTTGTAACGCACTTCGGTAAAGAAGTGAGCGTCCGGGGTACGCGTCTGCGGCACGTTAGAGCCCCAGGCGATGATGTACGAAGAGTTATACCAGTCGGCCGATTCCGGCACGTCGGTTTGCTCACCCCAGGTCTGTGGAGACGCCGGAGGCAAGTCGCAATACCAGTCGTAGAAGCTCAGGCAGGTACCGCCAAGCAGAGACAGATAACGCGCGCCCGCCGCGTAGGAAACCATCGACATCGCCGGGATCGGCGAGAAGCCCGCCACACGGTCGGGACCGTAGGTTTTGATGGTGTAGACGTTCGACGCCGCAATCAGTTCGTTCACTTCCTGCCATGAAGAACGTACGAAGCCGCCGCGACCACGAGCCTGTTTGAAGCTTTTCGCTTTGTCTGAGTCTTCGATGATAGAAGCCCAGGCATTCACCGGATCCGGATGCTGAACTTTCGCTTCACGCCACATTTTCATCAGGCGTTTGCGCATCAGCGGATATTTCAAGCGGTTAGCGCTGTAGAGATACCAAGAGTAACTGGCGCCACGTGGGCAGCCGCGCGGCTCATGGTTTGGCATATCCGGACGGGTACGCGGGTAGTCGGTCTGCTGGGTTTCCCAGGTTACCAGGCCGTTTTTCACGTAAATCTTCCAGCTACATGAACCCGTGCAGTTTACGCCGTGGGTAGAACGCACCACTTTGTCATGCTGCCACCGTTGGCGGTATCCATCTTCCCAGTCCCGGTTAGTTTCCATAACCTGACCATGCCCATCGGCAAAGGTTTCGCCCTTCTGCTTGAAGTAGCGAAACCGGTCCAGAAATTTGCTCATCGGGTTTCTCCTGTATGGAGCCTGTCGGCTCTCTGATAAATCGACATTGCAACAATTGCGGCGAAAGTAACCTTATGAAAGGAGATGGGAATTGATGGCGATCAAGGCGGGATTTGTTAACAATCGGACGAAAAACAACAAATACCACCAAAGTATTATCTGTTTTTATTTTTTAAATCATTGTTTTATAGATATTTATTGAGAAATGTCTGACTTATTTTGTGTCTGGAGACCGATGCGAGGTATTAAGGAGTAGATGCTTGTCCGCGCGCCTTTTAGACGCCAAAACGCACAGGCCGATAACATGGATACATCAAAGAGTATGTTGTAACTAAAAGAGGATAAAAAAATGGCGCGATCTCTCGCGCCATGATAATCAAAAAGTAACGCTTATTTTTTTGTTTTACGTCCGTATACCACCCAGGTGATCAGCACACAGGCGATGTAGAACACGAGGAATACTTTCATAGCACCCGCCGGAGAACCGGTCATCTCCAGCGAAATACCGAACGATTTCGGGATGAAGAAACCGCCAATCGCGCCGATTGCAGAGATGAAGCCCAGCGCCGCAGCAGTGTCGGTTGCTGCTTCACGCAGAGCATGTTCTTCACTTCCACCTTCGGCCTTCACTTTATCCATGGTCAGCTTGCGGAAGATAACGGAGATCATCTGGAAGGTGGATGCACTTCCCAGACCGGCCGTCAGGAACAGGCCCATGAACACCGCGAAGAAGGCGATGAAGTTCCCACCCTGGCCGTTAGTTGGCAGGGTCAGGAACAGCAGTGCGGAGAAGATGGCCATCGCGATGAAGTTAAACAACGTGACGCGTGTGCCGCCCAGACGGTCAGAAATGCCGCCGCCCAGTGAACGAGCCAACGCACCAATAAATGGACCGAAGAATGCGAAGTGCAGGATTTGCACGTCCGGGAACTGGGTTTTCGACAGCATTGCAAAACCAGCAGAGAAGCCGATGAACGAGCCGAAGGTTGCCAGATACAGCACCGCCATGATCCACAGGTGACCACGCTTCAGCACCGGCAGCTGCTCTTTCAGAGAGGCTTTCGACGCCGCCAGGTCGTTCATGAAGAACCACGCTGCGAGGGTGAAGATAATCAGGAACGGAACCCAAATCCACGCCGCGTTCTCAAGGAACAGCGAAGAACCGTCTGGCTGAGCCACACCGTCGCCGCCAAACATTGCGAATACGGAGACGGAGATAACCAGCGGTGCAACCAGCTGCATTACGCTCACGCCCATGTTACCCAGACCGCCGTTCAGACCCAGCGCCCCGCCTTGCTTCACTTTCGGGAAGAAGAAGCTGATGTTCGCCATACTTGAAGCAAAGTTCGCCCCGGCGAAACCGCACAGCAGCGCGATAATCATGAAGACGCTAAACGGCGTAGAGGTGTCCTGCACCGCAAAGCCCAGCCACACGCACGGAATAATCATGATCCCAGTACTGAATGCAGTCCAGCGACGACCGCCGAAAACCGGCACCATGAATGCGTAAGGCACGCGCAGCAGTGCGCCAGACAGCGCAGGCAATGCGGTCAGCATGAACAGTTGGTCGGTGGTGAAGTTAAAACCGACTTTATTGAGGTTTACGGCAACGGCGCTGAATAACATCCAGACGCAAAACGCGAGCAGCAGGCAGGGAACGGAAATCCACAGGTTGCGACTGGCAACACGATGGCCACGAGACTGCCAGAAGGCCGGGTCTTCAGGGCGCCAGTCAGTGATGACCGCGCCTTTATCCTTTTCCGAAGCGGAAGTATGACTCATATAAACCTCAAATGATGGAGTTAGTTGCCGCCACATTAGGGTTTACCAGCCAGGGTAAGTTGATATAAATCAAAGGAAAAGAGAACATATTTTTGGGCGAAAAACGGGCATTACCCTTAGTGAGTAGGTCGCATCACTCAAAAAACTGTGGTTTTTCACGTTGCTCAGGCAGGGATTACCCCTTTACACCCTTCCCCTGCCACCCCTGGCAATTAAGGAGTAATCCTTTTTGAGTATATGTATACTCCGGTTGATATCCCAGAATAAGCCGCACTCCCGGATTGCATCCCAGGTCAGGAGCCAGACTGTCGATGTTTAAACGTCTTTTTACCCCGCTTACGCTGGTCAATCAACTGGCGCTTATTGTTTTGCTGTCCACCGCTATCGGTGTGACGGGCATGGCGATTTCTGCACGCCTGGTCCACGGTGTCCAGGGCAGCGCGCACGCTATCAACAAAGCAGGCTCCTTGCGAATGCAGAGCTACCGCTTGCTGGCAGCGATTCCGCTGAAGGCCAACGATCGGACATTGCTCGATGAAATGAATCAGACCGTGAGCAGCCCGGAACTGATTGAATCCGCGGATCGCGACGGTCAGCGTCAACAGCTCGAAGCCCTACAACGGTACTGGAAATCAGAGCTGGCACCAAACCTGAAGCAGGCGACCCGCCAGGAACAAGTTTCCGGTGAGGTGGCGGCCTTTGTGAACCGCATCGACAAGCTGGTCACCGCGTTTGACCATACCACTGAAAAACGCATTCAACATGTGGTGTGGGTACACAGCATGATGGCGCTGTGCATGGCATTGCTATTCCTGTTTACCATCGTCTGGCTGCGTGCGCGGCTGCTGCACCCCTGGGAACAACTGTTGAGCATGGCGCGGGCAGTGAGCCAGCGTGATTTCAGCAAACGCGCGAAAATCAGCGGTCGTAACGAAATGGCGACGCTGGGCATGGCGCTGAACAACATGTCGAAAGAGCTGGCCGAAAGCTACGCCGTGCTGGAACAGCGCGTGCAGGAAAAAACCGCTAATCTCGAACAAAAGAACGAAATTCTCGCCTTCCTCTGGCAGGCCAACCGGCGTCTGCATTCCCAGTCGCCGCTGTGTGAACGTATTTCCCCGGTGCTGAATGGCTTGCAAGGTTTGACCTTGCTGCGCGATATCGAAGTGCGGGTTTACGATATGGAAGACGAGGAAAACCACCAAGAGTTCAGCTGTCATTCTGAGCCCGACTGCGACGACAAAGGGTGTTATCTCTGTCCGCGCAATCTCCCGGATTTGCCCGGCGGCGGCACAACCCTGAAATGGCGGATGACCGATGCGCATAATCAGTACGGTATTCTGCTGGCAACGCTGCCCGCAGGCCGCCATTTAAGCCACGACCAGCAGCAACTGGTGGACACGCTGGTTGAGCAGCTGACCGCCACGCTGGCCCTCGACCGCCAGCAAGAGCGCCAGTATCAGCTGATTGTTATGGAAGAGCGAGCCACCATCGCCCGCGAACTTCATGATTCCATCGCCCAGTCGCTTTCGTGCCTGAAGATGCAGGTCAGCTGTCTGCAAATGCAGGGCGAAAAACTGCCGGAAGACAGCCGGGTTCTGCTGAGCCAGATGCGCAACGAGCTGAATACCTCGTGGGTGCAGCTGCGCGAGCTTCTGACGACCTTCCGACTACAATTAACCGAACCGGGGCTGCGCCCTGCACTGGAAGCAAGTTGTGATGAATACAGCGCCCGCTTCGGCTTTACCGTGCAGTTGGATTACCAGCTCCCTCCGCGTTTTGTTCCTTCGCATCAGGCTATCCATGCATTACAGATTGCCCGTGAAGCGTTGAGCAATGCGCTTAAACATTCTGAAGCGACGGAAGTCACTGTGACGGTTACCCAAAACGACAATCAGGTTCGTCTCACCGTGGCCGATAACGGCCTCGGCGTTCCGGACCACGCTGAACGGATTAACCACTACGGCTTAATCATCATGCGCGATCGGGCGCAGAGTCTGCGTGGCGATTGCCAGGTCAGACGCCGTGATACCGCTGGCACTGAAGTTGTCGTTTCTTTCATTCCCGAAAAATCGCTTCCACAACCGCAAGGACTTATTCATGAGTAATCAGGAACAGGCCACTATCCTGCTAATTGACGACCACCCAATGCTGCGCACCGGCGTCAGACAGCTTATCAGCATGGCCCCTGACCTTCTGGTGGTGGGCGAAGCCAGCAATGGCGAACAGGGCATCGAGCTCGCAGAATCTCTCGATCCGGATTTGGTGCTACTCGATTTGAACATGCCGGGCATGAACGGACTGGAAACCCTCGACAAGCTGCGTGAAAGATCCCTCTCCGGGCGCGTAGTCGTGTTCAGCGTATCCAACCATGAAGAAGACGTGGTGACGGCGCTTAAACGCGGTGCGGATGGCTACCTGCTGAAAGATATGGAGCCGGAAGATTTGCTGAAGGCGCTGCATCAAGCCGCCGCCGGGGAAATGGTATTAAGCGAAGCGCTGACGCCGGTGCTGGCTGCCAGCCTGCGAGCGAACCGTGCAACGTCCGACCGCGATATTAATCAGCTGACGCCGCGCGAGCGCGATATTCTTAAGCTGATTGCCCAAGGTTTACCGAACAAAATGATTGCCCGTCGACTCGATATCACCGAGAGCACGGTGAAGGTTCACGTGAAGCACATGCTGAAAAAGATGAAGCTCAAATCCCGCGTCGAAGCGGCGGTATGGGTCCATCAGGAACGTATTTTTTAAGGCAGTAACAGCGAATCTGACGCCGCCGGGAAAGCTACCAGCGGTTCAGTCAGCGCCAGCGTAATCTCATTGGACGAGACGCGCTGCCCCTTCTCATCTTCCACCACTACCGACAGATGCCAGCGGTTCTTCGCGCCGTCGCTGTAATCCCATGCCGGCATAATGACGGTCCAGCCATCAGGGCTGCTGTGATTCACCGGCGGCGTCAGGCTCAGAGCCTGCGAATCGCCCTGCCAGGTCAATGACTTAATCGTAAACCGACCGCGCACCTGAAGCTTCAAAGACACCGTTTCGCCCGGGTGCAAATCCCACGGCGGCGTGGCGAGGAAAACGGATAATGTTTTACGCTGGCGATACTCGACCACAGGCAGATTGCTGCGTTCCGGGCTGTCATAACGACTGCCACGCAGCGAGGTAAACGCCGCCACTTCGCTGGACTCGAGCTGTTTCTTCAGCGGCACGCCGAAACGGTAGTTGAGCTTCATGCCCAGATTATTCTGGCTGACGCCGCTTTCACCCTGCTTATGCGCGGCAGAAATCGTCACCAGCGGCACCGGGGTGTAAGCCAGCCCTAGCGAAACCGCCATCGGATTGTGATAACCGGTGCCGGTATGGAACAGATCGACGCTGTCACCAAAATAGCGTTCAAAGCTAACGCTGGTATTAATGAAACGATAGAACGGCAGTCGCGCCTGGGCCGTGAGATCGTACCCGCGCGCCATTCGACTTTCGACCGTATCACTGTCATCGCGCCAGCTGTTGAAAGGCTGATAAAAGTTGGCCGACAGCCGTAAATACTCTCCCCAGGCTTCAGCCCCTAAACCGCCACGTTGCAGGCTTTCACCCATCAGGCTGTCGTAAAAGGCGTTATAGCCGAGCAGCCAGTCACCCGCCACCCAGCGCTGCCCAAGCCCGAGATTGCTCACCAGTCCGTCGTCCTGCTGCGTTAAGCCAACCTGAGTCCAGGTCAGATAGCGATTGTTGTCTTCCAGCGGCACAAACCAGTTACCGTGGCTGCCGGTAAACTTACCTTCGCTGTTCACCAACAGCTCCGCCGAGGCGCTCCCCCACGGAGAAAGCCAGTAATCGAGCTGCTGATTCATTTCGGAATTGAGCTGATAGCTGAGTTTTTCGATGGCAAAGAGCCGCGCCTGATCGCCGGTATCCAGGCCGTTGTCCTGCATGCTGGCTTCACCAAACGCCTTCATCATTTCTGCGAGGTGTTTTTCACTTTCGTGATCATCCGGGGTCATCCCCAGATTGGGCAGGTGGTCGGTGCTTTCATCAAACGGGTGTTCGGCCTGTTCGACGAAGGTTTGGCGGGCAGATGCGGCACCTCCTGCCAGGGGCAAGAGTAACAACAACAGTAGACGTGGACGTGACAACAAATACCTCAAAACGCAGCGGGATCCCTCAATAAATCAATATCGTGCCAGACGGCACGTCTTCTTACTCTAACGGTTTTAGCGCTCTCTTTCAGCTTTAGCACAAAATTCAGGAAGATCCTTAAGCATCGGCTACAGTTAAACCACCTTTCCTGCGTGAGAAGCCCCCCATGAAAACCCTCCCCTGCGCCATCGCCTGCGCGGCCCTGTTCGGCAGTATCGGCAACGTCTGCGCGGAGGGGCTATTTATCGTCCAGTCACCGGCTTTTGCCGATAACGCCATGCTCAATAGCCAGTACGCAGGTAATGATCCTAAAAACACAAACTGCACTGGCAAAAACAGCTCGCCACCATTGGTATGGAGCAATATTCCGTCGCAGACGCAGAGTCTTGCGCTGGTTGTTCACGATCCGGAAGGCAATAAAGGACTCGGCGTTACGCATCTGGTGGCCTACAACATTTCGCCTGCGTCCACCGGTTTTGGCCCAGATGCACTGCGCGATGCGAAAGGTTTTACCGGCGGAAAAAATACGCCTGGCACCGCCAGCTGGTACGGGCCATGTCCGCCGCCCGGCTCTGGCGCACATCATTACACCTTCACGCTGATTGCGACCGACCTGCCACCCACTTTACCTGCGGGCTTAACCCGCGAGGCGCTGTTCGAAAAACTCAAAGGGCATCAGCTGGCCGCTGCCGGGCTGATTGGGCGTTTCGGGCAGTAACGTTGTGCCATATCATCACCCTGGCGTAAACCGGTTGGCAGACAGCAAGCGTCACAGTAGCATCAGAGGCCTAATCCTCTTTCAGGAGTGAACATGCAACGTATTGTTATTATTGCTAACGGCGCGGCCTACGGCAGCGAATCCCTGTTCAACAGCCTGCGTCTGGCCATTGCGATACGCGAGCAGCAGCCCGTTGAGTTGAAAGTGTTCCTGATGTCCGACGCCGTCACCGCCGGGCTGCGTGGGCAGAAGCCCGCCGAGGGCTACAACATTCAGCAAATGCTGGAGATTCTGACCGCACAGGATGTGCCGGTAAAATTATGCAAAACCTGCACCGACGGACGCGGCATTACTCCACTGCCGCTCGCCGATGGTGTTGAAATTGGCACGCTGGTTGAGCTGGCACAGTGGACGCTCGACGCGGACAAAGTATTAACTTTTTAAGTCAAAAAACGCTGATAAAGTCTTTTTTCTTATGTACCCGGTTATAGCATCAAGTTCCTGGTTGGGTTGCCGATATGCCAGCACACAACACAGCAGGAATATATTATGTTTCGTTCTATTCGCACGCGTATTATTGCCGCAACCGCTGGCTGTCTGGCGGTTGCGCTTCTTCTCAACACCATCATCAATTATCAGGTTACGCGTCGCGATAACCTTCAGGCTCAACATGAAATGCTGGTCAGCACCCGCACCAGTCACGGGGTGGCGATTTCTGACTGGGTAAGCAGCAAAATGGCAGTTATCGCCTCGCTGGATAACGTCGCGCTCAGCGACGATCCGGTGCCACAGTTCCTGCAAATGGCGCGCGCAGGCGGCTTCAGCAATGTGTATGTCGGCTACGCCAGCAAAACCGCGAAATTCTCCGACCCGACCGGTGTACCTGCAGACTACGACCCAACCCTACGCCCGTGGTATCAACAGGCTGTGCATGACGATGCGCCGGTGGTCACCGCGCCGTACGTCGATGCAGGCACCGGGAAATTGGTGGTCACTTTTGCGGTGCCGGTGAAAGACAACGGCACGCTGAAAGCAGTTGTCGCCGGAGACGTCACTATGGACAATGTGGTCGCCAACGTGCGTGAAATTCACCCGACGCCCGCCAGTAGCGGTCTGCTGTTGAACAGCGACGGGAGTGTGATTGCGGCCAGCAATCCGGCGTTAACCCTGAAACCGTTTAGTCAGGCAATTTCCGGCGTGTCGTTATCGGCCCTGACTCGCGGCGATACCGTTCAGGGTACCCTCGGTGGCAGCGATAAAATCTTCTCGGCTATCCCGGTTCAGGGAACTCATTGGCTGTTAGTGGTGGCGCTCGACCATCAGGATGCCACCTCGGGCATGAACGCCCTGCTCAAAGCCTCATTGATTACGTTTATCGTGCTGATGCTGGTCGGCGGTGGTGTGGTGCATCTGCTGGTCGCCGCGATGCTGAAGCGTCTGCTGACTATTCGCGACGCGATGCTATCTATCGGTAACGGCACCAACGACTTGTCTCAGCGCCTGCCGGAAAACGGCAAAGATGAGGTCGCGCAAATCGCCCACGCCTTCAACTTGTTCAGCGACAAACTAGCCCAAGTGATGCTCCAGCTGCGCGACGCGACCTCGTCCGTGCAAACCGCTGCCAGGGAAATTGCCGCCGGGAATCGCGACCTTTCTGTGCGTACCGAACAGGCGGCCTCCAGCCTGCGTGAAACCGCCAGCGCAGTGGAGCAAATCACCGCCTCTGTTTCGCAATCCACTGAATCCGCCACTGCCGCCAGCGCGCAGGCAGAAAAAGCCACCAAAGTAGCCTCGAAAGGCGGCAGCGTCGTGTCCAGCGCCATCGACACCATGCAGGCCATCGAAATCGCATCGGCAAAAATTGGCGATATCACCAGCGTCATTGACGGTATTGCCTTCCAGACCAACATTCTGGCCCTCAACGCTTCCGTCGAAGCGGCCCGCGCGGGGGAACAGGGTCGCGGTTTCGCAGTGGTCGCAGGTGAAGTGCGTAATCTTGCCAGCCGCAGTGCCCAGGCGGCAAAAGAGATCAAAACGCTGATTGATACCACTGCGCAAAGCGTGGCCACCGGTTCGCACTATGTGCGTCTGGCCGGGGAAAGCATGGAAGAAATTGTGTCCAACATCGGCAGCGTGTCGGGGATCATCCGCGAAATAAGCATCGCCAGTAGCGAACAGATGCAGGGCATTCAGGAAATTAACCACGCGGTGATTCATCTCGACCGAATGGTTCAGCAGAACGCCGAACTGGTGGTGGAATCTGCCGCTGCGGCGGGCGCACTGCAAAGCCAGGCGGGTGACCTTGCTACGACCGCGAGCCATTTCCGCATTTAATCTTCTGCTGGCGCGTATTTGAACCATAAATGACGTGCCAGCTGAATGGTTTCAGGTACATTGTCATTTTCGTTTAATTGTTGCAGCATTTTTTGATCAAAATCAGCATCGGTAACCTCTCCCTTTGGTGTTATGCCATGAGTGAATTGTGAACAACATCACATAGGAATTTCAGGCACGGAATGCGCGGGCTGATAGTGACGGGGTAAATAATGGCGATGGTGAAAGCGAGTTTGACGTTATTTGGTGGGGATACAGTGGTTGTACGCTGTTCGGAGCGCTGCCATATTCATTTAATGAGTGCCAAAAAGCAGGCGCATGATATTCATACGGATATTTTGAGCGTGCAAAATCGGGAAAATGCGTATTTAACGGTGCCTTATAGCGGCACCTGGAATGTGTTGATCGACAGTCACAGCCAGTCGCTGGAGCATTCGATAAGCTTCGTTCCGGCATAACCGCGAGACAAGAATGCCCGGTGGCGTTTAACGCTGATCGGGCCTACAAAACCTGTAGGTCCGTGCAAACGCTAGCGCCGTTGGGCATTTTTCACGCTGAGCGCGGCAGGCTTTCACCGTTGAGCAAATGGCGGACCTTCCCCACCAGCTCATTCAGACACTCATCCTGCATACCAAGCTTCACCAGTTCCAGCTCGAGCGAAAAAAGGTACTGTGAGTTAGTTCCGAGCGGCCCGCTGGCGGCGGCGATCAACGGTGCAATCACCTTCACGCTGGTATCGGATTCATACAGGGGATGGCGCGGGTCCATGATGAACACCAGGGCATTAACCGTACGGCCATCGTCAAGTTCCAGCTTGCACCAGGTCGGCAGATAGCAACCGGTTATCATCTCGCGCTTCCACAGCAGCGCCAATTCTTCATCCATCGCACACTCCCGCAGGCGATAGGCCACGCCGGTGGTGCGTCCGCCCTCTTTGAGTGCAAGCATCCGCCCAGGCTGACAGGCGCTACCGCGTCCTGCCGTCAGGCGTAAACAGAAGGCACGGTGCCAACCGACGAGCGTGCCGGTGCAGGATTCACTGTAATCCAGCGCCGGGTTCCACATCAGCGAACCGTAACCAAAGATCCATACAGGGCCACCATCAGGTCGGCAGGCAAGCGTCGCGGCCAGTGAGGCTGCGCGTTGCTCCGGCGACCAGAGTAGCGATTCCTCGATTGCACCAAACGCCGTTTTGCAATCGGCCTTCAGCAAGAAATCACGTGTTAACACTTTATACCTCCACCACTGCACACTTCCCTGCAACCCCATTCCCTTCTGATTTGCTGAAATATTATCCAGCGTCCTCAGACAATATGCAATGAACGGGCCGCTTGCAACACAACGGAGTTCAATAAAGTGCAAATAAACGATTCGTGATTAACCTCACTTAAATAAGACCTTCAATTTATTTCTTTTTATGCCATTTATCGTCATCGCCTTTTTGATAATCATTCTTTACTGCTGCCCATGCGACCTTATGCGCAGTCTCTTCACGGCTGGCATCATCCTGCCGGTCTTCTTTGTGCTTATACTGATCCCATGCGCTATTGAACGCTTCTTTATAAATGTCCTGCGCATGAGCAGGCAGAACATGCTGAACGCTGTCAGGTAAATCGCCGGTGCTTTTATAAGGCATAAAACCTCCAGATTTCACAGGAACTGTAAGTGTGGCTCAGTCCGTGGACAGGCGCAAATACGGGTGAAAATTGGATAACCAATGGAATCAACATGCTGTTATTTAAACAAAAAATAAACAAAACCCCGAAATAACACCCACTGCGATGTTTTATCATCATTCGGGTAAATTTCAGTAAAAGTTCACCGGGATGTTTCTTGAGTCTGCTATTTTATTGCCTTTATTTATTTATAATTATAAAAATTTCGCAAAATGGAGATGGTTCATGACACAAGCACATGAGGCGGTTAAGACCCGTCACAAGGAGACGACCCTTATTTTCCCGGTCGTGGCGCTGGCGATACTGGTTTTCTTTGGCCATAACCAGTCTCTGCCAGTGGTTATTGGGATTAACATCCTGGCGTTAATCGGTATTTTAAGCAGTGCATTTAGCGTTGTTCGTCATGCAGACGTCTTAGCTCACCGTCTTGGCGAGCCCTATGGCTCATTAATTTTAAGCCTTTCGGTGGTTATTCTCGAAGTAAGCCTGATTTCCGCATTAATGGCGACAGGTGATGCTGCACCGACGTTGATGCGCGATACGCTGTATTCGATAATCATGATTGTCACCGGTGGCCTGGTTGGTTTCTCACTGTTACTCGGCGGACGTAAGTTTGCCACTCAGTACGTGAATTTATTCGGCATTAAACAGTACCTGATTGCCCTGTTCCCGCTGGCTATTATCGTGATGGTATTCCCGATGGCGCTGGAGGGCGCGAATTTCTCCTCCGGCCAGGCGCTGCTGGTTGCGTTAATTTCCGCCGCCATGTACGGCGTGTTCCTGCTGATTCAGACCAAAACGCACCAGAGTCTGTTCGTTTATGAGCATGAAGATGAAGCTGACGACGAAGATCCGCATCATGGTAAACCATCCGCACATAGCAGCCTGTGGCACACGGTGTGGCTGATCGTGCATCTGGTTGCGGTGATTGCGGTGACCAAGATGAATGCCATTCCTCTGGAGACGCTGCTGAGCAGCATGAATGCCCCTGTGGCGTTTACTGGCTTCCTGATTGCGTTGTTGATCCTCTCGCCTGAAGGTCTCGGTGCGCTGAAAGCCGTACTGAACAATCAGGTTCAGCGGGCAATGAACCTGTTCTTCGGTTCAGTACTGGCGACCATTTCCCTGACGGTGCCGGTGGTGACGCTGATTGCTTTTGCAACAGGGAATGACCTGCACTTCGCACTCGGCGCGCCGGAGATGATCGTGATGGTCGCGTCGCTGGTTCTGTGCCAGATTTCATTCTCGACCGGACGCACCAATGTGCTGAACGGTGCAGCGCATCTGGCGTTGTTTGCAGCGTATTTGATGACGATATTTGCGTGATTTGTGCGGACTGATGCCCGGCGACGCTTATGCCTCCTGGACCGACATATTCTGCTTTGTAAGCCAGGCAAGCGACGGTTCGCCGGGCACATCGGTTTCGGGCATCAAATAACCCCCATAAAAAAACCCGCCGCGGCGGGTTTTTGCTTTTAACAAGCGAACAAATTAGTTACTGGTATCCAGCGGCTCGAAGTTCTTCACCAGATCGTCAATCGCTTTGATCTGTTTCAGGAACGGTTCCAGCTTAGCCAGTGGCAGAGCAGACGGACCGTCGCATTTCGCGTTTTCCGGGTCCGGGTGCGCTTCAATGAACAGCCCAGCCAGGCCCGTTGCCATACCGGCACGTGCCAGTTCAGTAACCTGTCCACGACGACCGCTGGATGCAGCGCCAAACGGGTCGCGGCATTGCAGGGCGTGGGTCACGTCGAAAATAACCGGAGAGTTGCCAGAAACGGCTTTCATGACGCTGAAGCCCAGCATATCAACAATCAGGTTGTCGTAGCCGAACTGGGTGCCACGGTCGCACAGAATCACTTTGTCGTTGCCGCCTTCAGCGAATTTATCAACGATGTTACCCATCTGACCAGGGCTGACGAACTGTGGTTTTTTAACGTTGATGACCGCGCCAGTTTTTGCCATCGCTTCCACCAGATCGGTCTGACGAGCAAGGAACGCAGGCAGCTGAATAACGTCAACCACTTCGGCGACAGGCTGTGCCTGGGCGGCTTCGTGTACGTCGGTGATCAGTTTCACGCCGAACGTCTGCTTCAGCTCCTGGAAAATCTTCATCCCTTCGTCGAGACCCGGGCCACGGTAAGATTTGATGGATGAGCGGTTGGCTTTATCAAAAGAGGCTTTGAACACATATGGGATACCCAGTTTCTGGGTCACGGTCACGTAGTGCTCACAGATGCGCATTGCGAGGTCACGGGACTCCAGCACGTTCATGCCACCGAACAGCACAAACGGCAGGTCGTTTGCGACATTGATATCGCCAATGCTAACCACTTTTTGTTTCATAGGATCGCCTTATCAGGGGTTAATCGGATTCTTTCCGGATTAATGCAAGGTAATGTGTTTGCTCGCGATGTTATTGATCTGGGCGCGAATAATTTCGCTGATAGGATCTTCCGGGCACTGCTCTACGAAATAGCTCAGATCGCTGAGCGCGACATGTTCACACTCCAGCTGGGCGTAGATCAGGCCGCGATCGCGGATTTCATACGGATCTTCTGGATTAAACTGCAGCAGGGCTTCGCTGACGCGCAGGGCCAGCTCCATCTGCCGCTCTTCCATCAAGGCAGATTTCAGGGTATCGAGCAGTTTGCGGATAACCTCTGCGTTTTCTGCTTCATCCAGATCTTCGTTAAACAGTTCAGATACCGGGCTGATATTGCCTTTCAGCCACACTTCCAGCGTGTGTTCATCAAGGGTATCGCCGGTAAACGGATTAATCAGCCACATTTCACCGGTTTCAACGTCCGCGCGCAGCAGCAGCTGCGTCGGGAAAATCACCGGCATCATGGGAATCGAGAGTTGACGTGCGATCCACAGCATAATCGCGCCCAGCGACACGGCGCTACCTTCACGGTTTTTCAACACGGTATCGAGCCACAGCGCATCAGAAAGACGGTATATGCCGTGTGCGGAGCTGAAGCCCCACTCGCCGTAGAACAACTCAATCAGGCGTTCCACCTGACGAGTTTCAGTCCATGATGGGCTAATCTCTTCGCGCGCCAGGCTCACCAGTTGCTCCAGCTCATCTATCACATACTGGGCCTGAAAATCGTCGCGGATCAGTTCAGTGATGAGGATCATGCCGTCGCACAAGGGTGCTTTGTTAAATTCAAAATCTGCTAATGACCTCATGACCTACCCCAACTGCGGGTTACCGAATGGCAACCTGATGACTTCAAAATGATGCTAATAATAACGCTAAACGCGCTTTCAGTCAGCATTGCGTCTCCCGACGGTTAAGCGCTCGTTGTCGCCATAGTCACGACAGGTTTCCACCTGCGTATAACCGGCCTGAATATAAAGCTCTCTTACCGCGGCGCCCTGCGTCCAGCCGTGCTCCAGCAACATCCAGCCATCGGGCAGTAGAAAGCGCCGCCCTTCGTGAATGATATGAGCCAAATCGGCCAGCCCTTCATCGGCGGCAACCAGCGCACTGAGCGGCTCGAAGCGTACATCGCCTTCGGCCAGGTGCGGGTCCTGCTCATCGATGTAGGGCGGGTTGCTAACAATCATGCCAAACGTTTTATCTTCCAGCGCGCTGAACCAGTTGCTGTGGGCAATCGTGACATTGCTGATTCCCAGACTACCGGCGTTACGCGTGGCAAGCGCAACCGCATCGGCGACAAAATCAACGGCAATCACCCGGCAATCCGGGCGTTCACTCGCCAGCGCCAGCGCAATAGCCCCAGTGCCGGTGCCTAAATCGAGAATATCGCAAGGCTCAGGCGACAAACGGGCCAGCGCCTGTTCGACCAGACACTCGGTGTCCGGACGCGGGATCAGCGTCGCAGGGGTGACTTCCAGCGGCAGCGACCAGAACTCGCGCATCCCAATCAGATGCGCCACCGGTTCGCCGTTAACGCGGCGGCTGAGCAGCATTTCCAGCTGAGCACCCTCTTCCGTCGTTAACGTCGTTTCGTCGAAGGCCAGAATATAGGTACGTGATTTACCCGTCACGTGGCCGAGTAAAATCTCAGCGTCACGGCGCGGACTTTCGCTGCTCGCGAGACGCTCAATCGCCTGAATCAGCCACTGTTTAAAACTCATCATTCCTGATCGGACAACGCCGCCAGCTGATCGGCCTGATATTCCTGCACGATCGGTTCAATGAGCATATCGAGTTTGCCTTCCATGGTTTCATCCAGACGGTACAGCGTCAGGTTGATACGGTGGTCAGTCACGCGGCCCTGCGGGAAGTTATAGGTGCGGTTACGATCGCTGCGATCGCCACTACCCAGCAGGTTACGGCGAGTGGACGCTTCTGCCTGCTGGCGTTTTGCGATTTCAGCGGCACGAATACGCGCACCCAGCACGGAAAGTGCTTTGGCTTTGTTTTTATGCTGAGAACGCTCGTCCTGACACTCCACCACAATACCGGTCGGCAAGTGGGTAATACGGATTGCGGAATCGGTGGTGTTAACGTGCTGACCGCCCGCGCCCGAAGAGCGGAAGGTATCAATACGCAAATCGGCCGGGCTGATATCCGGCATTTCGGCTTCAGGCAGTTCAGGCATTACCGCGACGGTACAGGCGGAAGTATGAATACGCCCTTGGGATTCGGTGGCCGGAACGCGCTGCACGCGATGGCCGCCGGATTCAAATTTCAGACGACCGTAAACGCCGTCACCGCTGACTTTGGCGATCACTTCTTTGAATCCACCATGTTCGCCTTCGTTGGCGCTCATGATTTCTACGCGCCAGCGACGCGCTTCGGCATAACGGCTGTACATACGGAACAGATCGCCCGCAAACAGCGCCGCTTCATCCCCGCCGGTACCGGCGCGGACTTCGACAAACGCGCTGCGCTCGTCATCCGGATCTTTCGGCAGCAGCAGAACCTGCAGCTCTTGTTCCAGTTCTTCGCTTTTGGCTTTTGCTTCCTGCAGCTCTTCTTGCGCCATTTCGCGCATTTCCGGGTCGTCGAGCATCATTTGTGCGGTTTCAATGTCTTCCTGGACCTGCTGCCAGTCGGTAAAACATTTCGCGACATCGCTGAGCTGCGCATATTCCCGCGACAGTGCGCGGAAACGGTCCTGATCGGCGATGGTTCCGGCATCACCCAGCAGCGCCTGGACTTCTTCATGGCGCTCATGCAGCGCTTGCAGTTTGGCAACAATAGACGGCTTCATAGGCGTGTAAAATTCACCCTGTAATTAAAATTTGAGAGAGCAGCGCTATTCCAGCCCGAGGCTGTCGCGCAGAATATTCAGGCGTTCATCATCCCCGTCACGGGCAGCCTGCTGAAGTGATTTGGTTGGAGTGTGGATCAGGCGATTGGTTAACTTTCGCGCCAGATCCTGCATGATGGCTTCGGCATCGCCACCCTGCTGCAACGCGGCCAATGCGCGGGCGGTGAGTTCATCACGCACCTGATCGGCCTGCGAGCGGTAATCGCGGATAGTCTCACTGACGCTTTGCGCGCGCAGCCAGGCCATAAATTCACTGGTTTCCTGCTCGACAATCGTTTCAGCCTGCTGCGCGGCGGCATGGCGCTGCGCCATATTGTGCTGAATGATGTTTTGCAGGTCGTCGACGCTGTAAAGATAGGCGTTGGCGAGTTTGCTGACGTCGGGCTCTACGTCGCGCGGCACGGCGATATCCACCAGCAGCATCGGCTGATTGCGACGCGCCTTCAGCGCTCGTTCCACCATGCCTTTACCGATGATCGGCAGCGGGCTTGCGGTAGAACTAATAATAATGTCCGCCTCTTTCAGGCGCTCATCGACGTCGCTCAGGGCAATCACTTCTGCCCCAACCTCATCGGCCAGCACCTGCGCGCGTTCACGCGTGCGGTTGGCGATCAGCATTTTTTTGACGCGATGTTCACGCAAATGACGGGCAACCAGTTCAATCGTCTCCCCGGCGCCGACCAGTAACACAGTGACTGACGACAGAGATTCAAAAATTTGGCGGGCAAGCGTACAGGCAGCAAAGGCCACGGAAACGGCGCTGGCTCCAATGTCAGTTTCGGTGCGCACGCGTTTGGCCACGGAGAAGGATTTCTGGAACATGCGTTCCAGTTCACTGACATGCAAATGACCACGGCTGGAATCGGCAAAGGCTTTTTTCACCTGCCCAAGAATTTGTGGTTCACCGAGAATAAGCGAGTCCAGCCCACTGGCAACGCGCATCAGATGGCTGACTGCGTCGTTATCCTGATGCCAGTAAAGGCTGTTGCGCAGGTCTTCTTCATTGAGCTGGTGATAATCACACAGCCAGCGAATCAGCGATTCCTGCAAATCACCTTCTTCCTCAACGCTGAGATACAGCTCGGTGCGGTTGCACGTCGACAGCACCACGCCGCCCTGCACCATTGGCTGGGACAGAAGACTTTCCAGCGCCTTGTCGAGCGTATCTGGCGAAAACGTAACACGTTCTCGCAGCGCGACCGGAGCGGTTTTGTGGTTGATGCCTAGTGCCAGGAGCGTCATGAATGCAGGAGTAGTACCAGCGTTGATAAGGTTAGTCTGAGCGCATCATACAGGATGCGTAAGGTCAATAAAAGGGAGGGCCCCCTTTCGGAGTAATCGGTAATTTTGTGATTTGAGACAACTTGAACGTAGACGCTGGATAAAGGCGGCGCTAGCATTGGGAGTTATAACTGCAACGTATATCAAGGATTTTTATGAACCTGTCCCGTGTATTACGCCTGATGCCCCTGGCGGCGCTGGTATTAACCGCCTGTTCCATCAACGCGCCAAAGGGTCCAGGTAAGAGCCCGGATTCGCCGCAGTGGCAGAAACATCAGCAGGAAGTGCGTCAGTTAAGCCAGTATCAGACCCGCGGTGCGTTTGCATTCTTGTCTGACGACCAAAAAGTGTATGCGCGCTTCTTCTGGCAGCAGACGGGTAAAGATAACTATCGCCTGCTGCTGACTAACCCGCTCGGCAGCACCGAGTTGTCGCTCACCGCTAGCCCAGGCAACGTGACCCTGATTGATAATAAAGGTCAATCCTACACCTCCACCGACGCCGAAGAGATGATTGGCAAACTGACCGGAATGCCTATTCCGCTGAACAGCCTGCGTCAGTGGATCCTCGGCCTGCCGGGCGACGCGACCGACTACAAACTCGATGACCAGTATCGCCTGAGTGAAGTGAACTACACTGAAAACGGTAAAGACTGGAAAGTGGTGTACAGCGGGTACGACAGCAAAACCCAGCCGTCATTGCCGTCGAACATGGAGCTGACCGAAGGCAGCGAGCGTATCAAACTGAAAATGGACAGCTGGATCGTTAAATGAGTACCCGTTGGCCTTCTCCGGCAAAGCTGAATCTTTTTCTCTATATCACCGGCCAGCGCGCCGATGGTTATCACACATTGCAGACGCTGTTTCAGTTTCTTGATTACGGCGACACGATAACCATTGACGTGCGTCCCGATGGCAAACTGCGGTTGCTGACACCGGTGGACGGTGTGCCGAATGAGGAGAATCTGATTATTCGCGCCGCCCGAATGCTGATGCGCGCGGCGACAGAAAGCGGTCGACTGTCGGAAGGCGCGGGTGCGGATATCAGTATCGACAAGCGTTTGCCGATGGGCGGCGGTCTCGGCGGCGGCTCATCAAACGCTGCCACTGTACTGGTGGCGTTAAACCATTTATGGGAATGCGGGCTATCGGTTGATGAACTGGCGACGATGGGCCTGACGCTTGGCGCTGACGTGCCGGTATTTGTGCGTGGACACGCCGCCTTCGCCGAAGGGGTTGGCGAAGTGCTCACACCGGTCACGGTGCCAGAAAAATGGTACCTTGTCGCACACCCTGGTGTGAGTATTCCGACGCCGGTTATTTTTAGCGACCCAGAATTGCCCAGAAATTCGCCACACAGGTCAATTGAAACGTTACTAAAATGTGAATTCAGCAACGATTGCGAGGTTATCGCAAGAAAACGTTTTCGTAAGGTTGATGCAGCGCTTTCCTGGCTGTTAGAATACGCCCCGTCGCGCCTGACTGGCACAGGGGCCTGTGTGTTTGCTGAATTTGACACCGAATCCGCCGCCCGCCAGGTGCTTGAGCAAGCCCCGGAATGGCTGCAGGGCTTTATTGCCCGCGGTGTGAACATCTCGCCGTTAATGCTGACTTTCGAAGGGGCAGACTGAGTTTCGGTGACAACGTCACCCCGTTCCAGACGTTGCATCGTGCTCAAAAACACACCGCCTGGATGAAATGCGCCTGGCCCGCACAGTTTTTGGCCCATTCATCCACCACTGGACGCATGCCTGAGGTTTTTCTCGTGCCTGATATGAAGCTTTTTGCTGGTAACGCTACCCCGGAACTAGCACAACGTATTGCCAACCGCCTGTACACTTCTCTTGGTGACGCCGCCGTAGGTCGTTTTAGCGACGGTGAAGTCAGCGTACAAATTAACGAAAACGTACGCGGTGGTGATATTTTCATCATCCAGTCCACTTGTGCCCCAACCAATGACAACCTGATGGAATTGGTTGTAATGGTCGATGCCCTGCGCCGTGCTTCCGCAGGCCGTATCACCGCCGTTATCCCTTACTTTGGTTATGCCCGTCAGGATCGTCGCGTACGTTCCGCTCGTGTGCCAATCACTGCCAAAGTTGTCGCGGACTTCTTGTCCAGCGTCGGCGTTGACCGCGTTCTGACCGTAGACCTGCATGCTGAACAGATTCAGGGCTTCTTCGATGTGCCGGTAGACAACGTATTCGGTAGTCCAATCCTGTTGGAAGACATGCTGCAGCTGAAACTGGAAAACCCAATTGTGGTTTCTCCGGACATCGGCGGCGTAGTACGTGCCCGTGCTATCGCTAAGCTGCTGAATGACACTGACATGGCTATCATCGACAAGCGTCGTCCACGCGCTAACGTTTCACAGGTGATGCATATCATCGGTGATGTTGCTGGCCGTGACTGTGTACTCGTTGATGACATGATCGACACCGGCGGCACTCTGTGCAAAGCCGCCGAAGCGCTGAAAGAACGTGGTGCGAAGCGCGTATTTGCTTACGCAACTCACCCGATCTTCTCTGGCAATGCGGCAAGTAACCTGCGCGGCTCCGTCATCGACGAAGTAATTGTCTGCGATACCATCCCGCTGTCGGATGAAATCAAAGCGCTGCCAAACGTTCGTACCCTGACCCTGTCAGGAATGCTGGCCGAAGCGATTCGTCGTATCAGCAACGAAGAATCTATCTCTGCCATGTTCGAGCATTAATCGAGCCCGATATAAAAACCCGCTCCGGCGGGTTTTTTTGTTTTACTCAACCATTTGTATGACTAATGCCTCCTTCATTTGCTCTCCCCTGGCAAATGATGCGCTCATGGATGAAGACCACTGTGAACCGATCCACACTCGCAGATATCTTGCCGTTTCGCGCCCTTATCGACGCCTGCTGGAAAGAAAAATACACCGTTAACCGCTTTACCCGCGATCTGGTAGCCGGGGTCACCGTCGGCATTATTGCCATTCCACTGGCGATGGCGCTGGCCATTGGCAGCGGCGTTGCGCCGCAGTACGGCCTTTATACGTCTGCCGTTGCCGGGATAATCATTGCCCTCACCGGCGGCTCACGCTTTAGCGTGTCCGGTCCGACTGCCGCATTCGTGGTGATCCTCTACCCTGTTTCTCAACAGTTTGGTCTCGCCGGTTTACTGGTTGCGACCCTGCTTTCAGGCGTGTTCCTGGTGTTGTTCGGCCTCGCCCGTTTTGGCCGTCTGATTGAATATATTCCGATCTCGGTGACGCTCGGCTTTACTTCCGGGATTGGCATCACCATCGCCACCATGCAGATAAAGGATTTCTTCGGCTTGTCGTTGCCACATATGCCAGAACACTACTGGCAGAAAGTGGGTGCGCTGGTGATGGCGCTGCCGACGCTGAACCCGGGCGATGCCGCCATTGGCGTGGTGACGCTGGCGATTCTAATTTTTTGGCCGCGGCTGGGCATTCGTTTGCCGGGGCATTTACCCGCGCTGCTGGCGGGTTGCGCGGTAATGGGCATCGTGAATATGCTGGGTGGAGACGTAGCGACCATCGGCTCACAGTTTCACTATGTGCTGAGCGACGGCACGCAGGGCAACGGTATTCCGCAGCTTTTACCGCAGCTGGTGCTGCCGTGGAAAATGCCTGATTCCGACTTTACCCTGAGCTGGGATTCCCTGCAGGCGCTGCTCCCTGCCGCTTTTTCGATGGCAATGCTGGGCGCGATTGAATCACTGCTCTGCGCGGTGGTGCTCGACGGCATGACCGGCACGCGCCATAAGGCCAACAACGAACTGATCGGTCAAGGCCTCGGCAACATGATTGCGCCATTCTTCGGTGGGATCACCGCCACCGCCGCCATTGCCCGTTCCGCCGCCAACGTGCGCGCCGGTGCCAACTCGCCGATGGCGGCGGTTATCCACGCGGTACTGGTAATAATGGCGCTGCTGGTGCTAGCCCCGCTGCTTTCCTGGCTACCGCTTTCCGCGATGGCTGCCCTGCTGCTGATGGTGGCGTGGAACATGAGCGAAGCGCACAAAGTCGTTCACCTGCTGCGCCGGGCACCTATTGATGACATTGTGGTGATGCTGATGTGTATGTCGCTTACAGTGCTGTTTGATATGGTGGTCGCTATCAGCGTCGGCATCGTGCTGGCATCTTTGTTATTCATGCGACGGATTGCCAGAATGACACACCTTGCGCCAGTGAATGTTTCCGTGCCAGATGACATACTGGTGATTCGGGTGATCGGTCCTCTGTTTTTCGCCGCCGCAGAAAGCGTCTTCCTCGATTTGCAGTCCCGTATCGACGGAAAACGCATTGTGGTGCTGAAATGGGATGCGGTGCCGGTGCTGGACGCCGGTGGCCTGGAAGCGTTCCAGCGCTTTGTCAGCCGGTTGCCGGAAGGCTGTGAACTGCGGGTGTCGAATCTGGAATTTCAGCCGCTGCGCACGCTGGCTCGCGCTGGCGTTAAGCCGATCCCAGGTCGACTGGCGTTTTATCCGGACCGAGATGCGGCCCTGGCGGACCAACGCGATAATCAAATGACCAACCAATAAGGAAGACGATGCTCACACACGCCCCGCACCTGGAGACCGAACGGCTGGTATTACGCCATTTTACCGTAGATGATTTTGACGATCTGGCGGCCTTCTGGGCCGATCCGCAGGTGGTGAAATTTATTGGCGGGGAGCCACAAAATGCGGAGGTAAGCTGGAGCCGATTACTGCGCTATATCGGCCACTGGCAGGTGCTGGGTTACGGTTATTGGGCGGTGTTTGAGAAGCAAAGAGGACGCTATATTGGCTCGTTTGGCTTGCAGGAAGCGAAGCGTAATCTTACCCCGGCGCTGGACTGCCCTGAAGCAGGTTGGGCGCTTATCCCCGCGGTGCACGGGATGGGTTATGCCAAGGAAGCCTTAGAGGCGATGCTGCAATGGGCAGACCGTGAACTCGGTACACCGCTATGCTGCATTATTGATGAAGAGAATCAGCGTTCCGTGCATCTGGCCCAACGTTTTGGATTTCAGTTCCAACAAGACGTCAGCTATCACGGCAGCCCGGTGCGGATGTTTACTCGCCCTGCACCCTGACCTCATAAATGAAAACGGCTCACTCAGGAGCCGTTTTGCTGAAAAATCCAGGTATTAGCTGTGGCGATGGGTGTCCCGACGACAGCGTTTATCATAGTGACGCACCCACCAATATCTGTCGCTCACCTGCTCGTGACCGCTGACACGAGCCCCCGCCAGCCAAAGGACTGCACCGAGGAAGATACTGAGCACTGCGCCGTGCGCAAAGTATTGCGGCAGGTCAAGTTGCGGAAGCTGGTTTAAAATAGAGTAACCAACCCCGACGACCATGACAGTTAACCCTAAACCCATGAGCACGTTACCGAGTCGCGAAGCGTTTCTGCGTTTCATATGTCACCTCCGGAACTTTGGGTTGACAGGGAATATCCCTGGTCCTTGTGTGTAAAGTATAGACAACACTTTTGTCGGTTAGTGCGTATGCGATCACAATTACGAACATCTGGGCAACATAACTTTACAAATAACAGCCTGAACTATATAAATTTCTAATGGTTCAGCACCGCAACGACTCCCTTCACCCCGTCTGGCTTGCAGAATTTTGTCTCCCGCAGCGATTACAGTACACTACGCGCCAGATATCGACGCACTCAGGAATAAAAACGTGACGATTAAACTGATTGTCGGCCTTGCCAATCCAGGGGCTGAATATGCCGCTACCCGCCATAACGCCGGGGCCTGGTATGTAGATTTACTGGCCGACCGCTGCCGCGCCCCGCTGCGCGAAGAAAGCAAATTCTTTGGTTATACCTCGCGCATCAACTTAGCGAGCGAAGATGTGCGCCTGCTGGTGCCGACCACCTTCATGAACCTCAGCGGTAAATCCGTTGCCGCGATGGCGACCTTTTTCCGCATCGCCCCGGACGAAATTCTGGTCGCCCATGACGAACTGGACCTGCCACCCGGCGTGGCGAAGTTCAAACTTGGCGGGGGACACGGCGGTCATAACGGTCTGAAGGACATCATCAGTAAACTCGGTAACAACCCTAATTTTCACCGTTTACGCGTGGGAATCGGTCATCCGGGCGATAAAAACAAAGTTGTTGGTTTTGTTCTGGGCAAACCACCAATGTCGGAACAGAAGCTGATAGACGAAGCGGTTGACGAAGCGGCACGCTGTACCGAAGTTTGGCTGAAAGACGGGTTGAGCAAAGCGACCAACCGCTTACACGCTTTTAAAGCACAATAACGCCCGGCGGGCGGCAATTTTGCCCTGCGCCGTGTATAATAGGCGAAGTTGTTTACTTTTCTGCAATCTGTTCAACGTAACAGGTTGATTACCAAAGATTAAGGTGATTTACATCATGGGATTTAAATGCGGTATCGTCGGCCTGCCTAACGTCGGCAAATCCACCCTGTTCAACGCGCTCACCAAAGCGGGTATCGAAGCGGCCAACTTCCCGTTCTGTACCATCGAGCCGAACACCGGTGTCGTGCCGATGCCCGATCCGCGTCTGGATGCGCTGGCTGAGATCGTCAAGCCGCAGCGTATTCTGCCGACCACCATGGAATTCGTCGACATCGCCGGTCTGGTGAAAGGCGCGTCCAAAGGCGAAGGCCTGGGCAACCAGTTCCTGACCAACATCCGTGAAACCGAAGCTATCGGTCACGTGGTGCGCTGCTTTGAAAATGACAACATCATCCACGTGAATAACAAAGTCGATCCGGCTGATGATATTGACGTTATCAATACCGAGCTGGCGCTGTCGGACCTCGATACCTGCGAACGTGCTATCCACCGCGTACAGAAACGCGCGAAAGGCGGCGACAAAGACGCGAAAGCTGAACTGGCCGCACTGGAAAAATGCCTGCCGCAGCTGGAAAACGCCGGTATGCTGCGCTCGCTGGATCTGACTGAAGAAGATAAAGCCGCCATCAAATACCTGAGCTTCCTGACCCTGAAGCCAACCATGTACATTGCGAACGTCAACGAAGACGGTTTCGAAAACAACCCTTACCTCGACCTGGTGCGTAAAATCGCCGACGCCGAAGGTTCTGTGGTGGTTGCCGTATGCGCCGCAGTAGAATCCGACATCGCTGAACTGGACGATGCTGACCGTGACGAATTCATGGCTGAACTGGGCATCGAAGAGCCAGGTCTGAACCGCGTTATCCGCGCCGGTTACGAACTGCTGAACCTGCAAACCTACTTCACCGCTGGCGTGAAAGAAGTTCGCGCCTGGACCATTCCTGTCGGCGCTACCGCCCCACAGGCTGCGGGTAAAATCCATACCGACTTCGAAAAAGGCTTCATCCGCGCACAGACTATCGCCTTTGAAGACTTCATCACCTACAAGGGTGAGCAAGGTGCCAAAGAAGCCGGAAAAATGCGCGCAGAAGGCAAAGACTACATCGTTAAAGATGGCGACGTGATGAACTTCCTGTTCAACGTCTAAAATAAAATGTGTTGTCTTATGAGATCTCAATGTATCTCGTGAAGACTGACAAACCCCATAAAATCCACGCAATTGCGTGGATTTTTCTTTTCATGGTGTCTCATCCATCTCATGACAGCGCAGTCAAAAATGAGTACATGGATGAGTACAATCCGTTTCCACCTTCATTCTCTTAGCCTTGTCCAAAAATCTTAATCACTGCATCCAGATGATCTTTCATCGCTTTTTTCGCCGCACGACTATCGCGTGCTTCCAGCGCGGTCAGGATTTCGAGATGTTCAATTTCAGAACGATGGGGCATGTCTTGCGGGGTGTAATGCAATTGCAGACTGCGGAACATAGTGCCGTAGCGGTGCCCAAGCAGGTGCGCGATGATGAATGCGTAGGCCGGATTTCCGCTGGCCTGGGCGATGCGGATATGGAATAAGCGGTCGCCGGGATGAGTGGCCGAGCCATTACGGTTATCGCGACAATTCTGCTCATATGCCTGCCTGATTGCCGAAATTTCGTCGTCACTCGCGTTTTTTGCCGCCAGCGCAGCGGTTTCTGGCTCAATCAAACGACGGGTTTGCAACAGCGAAAACGGCGGCAGCTCGGCGGTAAAATCCAGCTCGATATTCAGCTCGTCATCCACATCCGCCCACTGATTGCGCCCGGCCTGCGACATCACTGGTTCCTGTGAGGCTGCAACCGGTGTAGCCGAGGGCTGACGCACAATCACGCCGTTCCCTACCCGCACATCCACCAGCCCGATCACTTCTAACGCTATCAGCGCTTCACGCACCGAAGCCCGGCTGACCTGCAACTGACTGGCCAGCTCACGCTCAGCGGGAAGTCGGCTGCCGGGTGGAAATTCCTTGTTATCAATTAACGTTTTTAGCTGGTCAGCTATCTGCCTGTATATTCTAGGATTTTCTAATTTTTTTATCGGCATTGGACACCTGATGTCAATTCTCATTAAGTGATTCAGCTTGCATTTCTCGGACAAAAATCTTGCTGATTTGTTTTATACATGTGAAAAATTAGTTAATCGAAATGATATTTTAAGTAGAAGCTTGCCGAACATCTTAGCAAACCGCATCGCTTTTAACTTATTTTTTTCGCCCTCAATGGCCTGACCATTAGACCTAAAATGCTTTTTTAATTGGGAGTTACTATGAACCTGGCAGGGAAAAAAGTTCTGATCACCGCCGCCGGACAAGGCATCGGTTTTAACACCGCCACGCTGTTTGCCCGCGAAGGTGCTGAAGTCATCGCGACCGATATCAACATCGACGCGCTACGCGATATTCCGGGCATTACGCCACGACTTCTCGATGTGACCGACCCACAGGCTATTGCCGCGCTGGCGGAAGAAACCGGCGCGCTCGACGTGCTGTTCAACTGCGCGGGCGTAGTACACAGCGGCGATATACTGACCTGCACCGAACGCGAATGGCAGTTTGCGTTAGATCTCAACGTCACCGCGATGTTCCGCATGATCCGTGCCTTTTTGCCCGCCATGCTCGAACGCAACCGCGGTTCGGTGATCAACATGTCTTCTGTGGCCTCGAGCATCAAAGGGGTGCCGAACCGCTTTGCTTACAGCGCCTCAAAAGCGGCGGTGATAGGCCTGACCCGCTCAGTCGCAGCGGATTACGTCACCCGCGGCATTCGCTGCAATGCGATTTGTCCTGGCACGGTGGAATCCCCGTCCCTGCGCCAGCGCATTGCCGCGCAGGCTCAGGCTGAAGGCCGCAGCGAAGAAGAGGTATATGCGGCGTTTGTTTCCCGCCAGCCGATCGGGCGTATCGGTAAAACCGAAGAAATCGCGCAACTGGCGCTGTATCTGGCTTCAGATGCCAGCTCGTACACCACCGGCACGGTTCAAATTATTGACGGCGGCTGGAGTAACTGACTCAACAGCCGCTTTAACCATTTGATTTTCGCAGATCTGACTTTCACAGAAGGACACTGACCCATGAAATTATTACGTTACGGCAATCCCGGCGCTGAACGTCCCGGCCTGCTCGACGGCAACGGAAAACTACGTGATCTCAGCGCGCACGTTAGTGACATCAGCGGCAAATTTTTGCAGCCTGAAACGCTGGACAAACTACGCCAGCTCGACCCGCAAAGCCTGCCGCTGGTCAGCGGTGAACCCCGTCTGGGTGCCTGTGTTGGCAAGGTGGGAAAATTCATCTGTATCGGTCTGAACTATGCCGATCACGCTGCCGAAACCGGCGCGGAGATCCCGAAAGAACCGGTGATTTTCAGCAAATGGACCAGCGCGATTGTCGGGCCGAATGACAACGTGGAAATCCCACGTGACTCCGTCAAAACCGACTGGGAAGTGGAGCTCGGCGTCGTCATCGGTACCGGCGGACGCTACATCAGCGAGGCCGATGCCCTGTCGCATGTCGCCGGTTATTGCGTGATTAACGATGTGTCTGAGCGGGAATTTCAGATTGAACGCGGCGGCACTTGGGATAAAGGCAAAGGCTGCGATACCTTCGGCCCAACCGGCCCGTGGCTGGTGACGGCCGATGAAATCCCCGATCCGCACCAGCTGAATCTGTGGCTGGAAGTGGACGGCAAGCGCTGGCAGCACGGCAACACCCGCACCATGATTTTCAAAATTCCGGAAATCATCAGTTATCTCAGTCGTTTCATGAGCCTGCAAGCGGGCGACATCATTTCCACCGGCACACCACCGGGAGTCGGTCTGGGGCAAAAGCCGCCAGTCTATCTGAAAGCAGGTCAGGTGATGCGCCTGGGAATTGAAGGTTTGGGCGAGCAGCGCCAGAAGACGGTGCAGGCGTAACCGATTACAGCTGAAGGAATTTTTTCGATGACAACGATTACAGCTATACGTGTAGAAGATGTGCGCTTCCCGACTTCGCTGGCGCTGGATGGCTCGGACGCCATGAACCCGGATCCGGATTACTCCGCCGCTTACGTGATTTTAGAAACCGATAACCTGGCGCTGAGCGGGCACGGACTGACCTTCACCATCGGGCGCGGTAATGAAATTTGCTGTGCGGCGATCAGCGCACTGGAGCACTTAGTAGTCGGTCGCAGTCTGGCGGGAATTACCGCCGATATGGGTAAGTTCTGGCGGGAATTCACCAGTGACAGCCAGCTGCGCTGGATTGGCCCGGACAAAGGCGCGATTCATCTGGCGACGGGTGCGGTGATCAATGCCGTGTGGGACTTATGGAGCAAAGCGGCCGGTAAACCGCTGTGGAAACTGGTTGCAGATATGACACCGGAAGAGTTAGTGCGCTGCATCGATTTCCGCTACATCACCGACTGCATCACGCCACAGGAAGCCCTGACGCTGCTGCAACGCCGTGCCGACAATAAAGCACAACGGACGGAGAAACTGCTTGCAGAAGGCTACCCGTGCTACACCACCTCGGCAGGTTGGTTGGGTTATCCCGATGACAAACTGCGCCGTTTGTGTCAGGAAGCGGTCGATGCCGGTTTTGATTATCTGAAGCTTAAAGTCGGACGTGACCTGGAAGATGACATCCGTCGCGTGCGCATTGCCCGCGAAGTCATCGGCCCGGATCGCAAACTGATGATCGACGCCAATCAGGTATGGGAAACCAACGACGCCATTCCGTGGGTGAACGCCCTCGCCTTCGCCAAACCTTGGTTTATCGAAGAACCGACCAGCCCGGACGATATCGAAGGCCACCGCAAGATCCGTCAGGGTGTTGCACCAGTCAAAGTGGCGACCGGTGAAATGTGCCAGAACCGCATCATGTTCAAGCAGTTCATCATGCGCGAAGCCATTGACGTGGTGCAGATTGATGCCTGTCGCATGGGCGGCGTCAACGAAGTACTGGCCGTGATGCTGATGGCCGCGAAATACAATCTGCCGGTGTGTCCGCACGCAGGCGGCGTCGGCCTGTGCGAATACGTACAGCACCTGTCGATGATTGATTATCTGTGCATCGCCGGAACCCACGAAGGCCGGGTCATTGAATACGTTGATCATCTGCACGAACACTTTGTGCATCCGTGTGACATTCGTGGTGCGGCCTATATGCCGCCGCAGGCACCGGGATTCTCCATCGATATGCATCCGGCCTCGATAGAAAAATACCGCTATCACGCCTGAGTTTGCGTCGCTAAAAGCAGGAAGGAGAACGCCGATGATGCGAATCGACAGTCACCAGCATTTCTGGCGCTACACGTCGCAGGATTACCGCTGGATAAGTGATGAGATGGCGGTACTGAAGCAGGATTTGTTGCCGCAGGCGCTGCGTCCAACGTTAGAGCATCACGATATTCAGGGCACAATTTTGGTTCAGGCATGTTCCTCTGTGCAGGAAACGCGCTTCCTGCTGAAACTCGCAGAGGAAACTGACTTCGTACGCGCCGTCACCGGCTGGGTGGATCTTTCATCGCCTGCTCTGCAAGGTGATCTGGAGGCGCTTTCTCACCCGCTGCTGCGCGGTTTTCGTCATCAGGTTCAGGACGAACCTTCGCCCGCGCAATGGCTGACAGATCCGGCCATCAACGCCGGTGTAAACCTGCTTCAGCGGCAGGAAAGCGTCTATGAAATTCTGGTGACGCACCGCCATTTGCCAGAAGCCGTGCAGTTTGCGGCGCGCCATGACGGGCACTTTCTGGTGCTCGACCATTTCGGCAAGCCAGATCTCAGCCTGGGCGCAGCGCACTGGAAAAAACAGATTGCGCAGCTGGCGGCGTTAAAACACGTCAGTTGCAAACTCTCTGGACTACTGACCGAGCCGCGTCCGGCCGGGATGTCAGCCCGCGATCTGCTGCCCTATTTCGAGGTCGCGCTGGAGGTTTTTGGTACTGAACGACTGATGTTTGGCTCCGACTGGCCGGTATGTCTGCTGGCAGCGACGGATGAAAATCCGTGGGATTTATGTGAACAGGCCACGGCTTCACTCAGTTCTGACGAGCAGGCAGCCATTTTTGGCGGCAATGCCTGCACTGTTTACCGACTATAGCTTTTACCGACGACAGGAACGCGTAATGAATCTGCATCTGCAAAATAAGGTAGTGATCGTCACCGGCGGCGGTTCCGGTATCGGCGCGGCGATTTCGCTGACGCTGGCGGAAGAAGGTGCAATCCCGGTGATCATCAGCAATACCGAACCGGCCAACGAACTGATGCATAAACTGCAACAGCTTTCGCCCCAGACCCGTTTTGTACTGACCGAGCTGTGTGACGAAGCCAGTTGCCAGGCGGCGGTGAATGAGGTGCTTCGCCGCTACGGCAGTATCGACGGGCTGGTGAATAACGCCGGTGCCAATGACAGCGTCGGGCTGGATGCCGGTCGCGAAGCTTTTGTGCAATCGCTCGAAAAAAACCTGATCCACTATTACCTGATGGCCCATCTGAGCCTGAACGCACTACGCGCCAGTCGCGGAGCGATCGTCAATATCAGCTCGAAAACGGCGTTAACCGGACAGGGCAATACCAGCGGTTATGCTTCGGCGAAAGGCGGCATTCTGGCGCTGACCCGCGAATGGGCAGCGGCGCTGCTCGGCGACGGTATCCGCGTGAATGCGGTGATCCCGGCAGAAGTGATGACGCCGTTATACGAACGCTGGATCAAAAGCTTCGACGCTCCGGAAGCAAAACTACAACAAATCACTGCGCATATTCCCTTGGGGCAACGTATGACCACGCCACAGGAAATCGCTAATACCGTGGTGTTTTTGCTTTCTTCCCGCGCCTCTCACACCACCGGCCAGTGGCTGACGGTCGACGGCGGCTATATGCATCTTGACCGGGCGCTGACATGACGCGCCGCTTTTGTCAGGCGCTGGATCTGGCCGACGATCCTGCGCTTATCGAAGAATATCAGCGTTATCACCGCGAAATCTGGCCGGAAATTACTGCGCATCTGCGTCGTTATGGCATCGAAGAGATGGACATTTACCGGCTGGGAAACCGCCTGATGATGGTGATGGAAACCACGGAAGATTTTGACAGCGGGCTGTTTGAACGCCGCAGTCTGGAGGATCCGAAAGTCTGCGAGTGGGAATCCCTGATGTGGAAATATCAGCGCCCCACGCCGTGGACACCCGCCGGTGAAAAGTGGGTGGAAATGGAGAAGATTTTTTCGCTTGCTGAACAGAAGCCACTCTCCCTGCTGTGAGGGAGTCGACCGTTTTTCACGTTATCTGACATAAAAAAATCAGCCAACTGAGCTGACCCCCTACATGCGTTACCAGATACTGAGGAATACACTATGCTCGCCGACAAAACTGCCGCGCCCGCTTATGCGCAGCGCAAAACGACGACCAGTTTCCGACTGGCGTTCATTTTGGTCACCACGCTGTTTTTCCTGTGGGGCTTATCCTACGGGCTGCTGGATGTCCTGAATAAGCATTTCCAGGAAGTGTTACACGTCAATAAAGCCCAATCAGGCCTGTTGCAGGCCGCGTATTTCGGGGCTTACTTCATCATCGCCCTGCCCGCCGGTTTCTTTATGGACAGGTTCGGCTATAAAGCCGGGATCCTGGTCGGATTGTGCCTGTATGCGCTGGGCGCGCTGTTATTCGTCCCTGCCGCCTCCGCAGGAAGCTTCGGCATGTTCCTGTTTGCGTTGTTTGTGATTGCTCTCGGCCTGGGCTGTCTGGAAACTGCCGCAAATCCGTTCGCTACCGTTTTAGGCGATCCGGCTGGTGCAGAACGCCGATTAAATCTTTCACAATCCTTCAATGGGTTAGGCCAGTTTATCGGCCCAATCATCGGCGGTTCGCTGTTCTTCTCAGCTACTCAGGGCACCACCGCTGACGGATTGTCTTCGGTAAAAACCACCTACGTCGCCATTGCAATATTGGTGCTGCTGATTGCCTTCCTGTTCGGGCGCACAAAATTGCCGGATATCCGCGAGCAAAGTACATCGGAAGATCACGGCGTTGAGAAAGGATTGTGGCAGCACAGTCATTTCACTGGCGGCGTGATCGCCCAGTTCTTTTATGTGGCGGCGCAAGTGGGTGTCGGGGCGTTCTTCATCAACTACACCACCGAGCACTGGCATACGCTGTCTAACCAGAATGCCTCGTACCTGTTGTCAGTCGGTATGATCAGCTTTATGGTTGGGCGCTTCTTCAGTACATGGCTGATGGGATTTGTCCGTCCTGCTACACTGCTGGTGATTTATTCCATCATCAATATTGTGCTATGCGGGGTGGTGGTCGCGGGGATTGATAACGTCTCGGTGATCGCACTGGTGGCAATATTCTTCTTTATGTCGATCATGTTCCCGACCATTTTCGCGATGGGCGTCAAGAATATGGGCAAACAAACCAAACGCGCCAGCTCAGTGATGATTATGGCGATTGTCGGCGGCGCTGTGATGCCGTACCTGATGGGCGCTATCGCCGATCACTACAACACTGCCGTCTCCTATTCACTGCCGATGGTGTGTTTCGCTGTGGTGTTGTTCTATGCCGTGAAACAGAGAGCGAAATCTATCTTCTGATTAAAAGTCTCGTGGATTAACAAGCGGAGTGAGTATCAGCAGCGATATTCACTCCGTGACATTTCTTACGCTCAGCGTTTAAATTAGTACATCGCTATTACATTCCCTGCCGGGTCATTCACGGCAACGTCGCAATACGATCGGCTTTGTTAATGGAATGGTCACCCCCTTCTCTTGTGCCGCAGTGGGACGAAAAATCGTCACTACAGTAGTAATATCGACGACAACCTGATTCCGCTTTGAGGATCCCGACATGACCACCTTTCATCAACTTACTGCCACCAGCCTGCGAGGACAGCCTGTCTCTATGGCTGACTATGCTGGGGAACTTGTTCTGGTGGTTAACACCGCCAGCCATTGTGGCTTCACGCCACAATACGCAGGCCTTGAGGCACTCTACAAGAAGTACGCCGTCCAGGGTCTGGTCGTGCTTGGTTTCCCCTGCAACCAGTTCGGCAAACAGGAACCCGGCGGTGCCGACGAAATCGCGCAGACCTGCCATATCAACTACGGTGTCAGCTTCCCGATGTTCGAGAAAGTAGACGTCAACGGCGCCGCGACACACCCGGTGTTTCGTTACCTGAAAGACGAATTGCCCGGCGTGCTGGGTGGACGAATAAAGTGGAACTTCACTAAATTCTTGGTCGGACGCGACGGCAAACCGCTCAAGCGTTTTGCACCCTTCACTACCCCAGAGAAAATGGAAACCGCCATCCTCGCTGCACTTGAAAGCTAAGTGTTCGTGAAATGCGAACGGCCAAAAATTCTAACCGGTGTAGTCATTCAAACAGACCTGGAAGTCATCATTAAATGATCATGGCAGCGTCAATTGATCTTTAACCTCATCAAATAAGGCAATTAAATGGTCTGCGACCACTCTGACCCGCCGCGAACCAGCTAAGTCTGAGTGCATCACCAGCCATAATGTCTGGTCTACAGAGATATCTGAATTAACGCAATACAGGCCGTTTCTCCTTGCCATAAAGTGCGGCAAAACACCTAAACCAATGCCTGCTGAAACTGCTGATAACTGTGTCACGAGCGAGTTTGCTTCCACTCTACATGGCCTGCCGCGAAGCATTCGCGTTACCCATTGTGCAGCAGGCAAGTGCTGGTGAGCTTCCGGCCAGCCCACATACTGAGCGTTACTTAAAGATAATCCGGTGAGCCCATCATTCAACATTTTTAAATATGCATCAGCACCGTATAATCCAAATCCCACCGTTCCGAGACGCTTCAATGTCAGATTCCCGCTGTCAGGTTTGATCATCCGTATTGCTAAATCGGCGTCCCTACGATTCAGATTTACTGACTGTACACCGCTGAGCACCTCCACACGCAGATCGGGATATTTCTCCAGAATATCCTTAAGCGAAGGTAGAATAAAATGCGTGGCCAGATTGTCCGATGTCGCAAGCCGGACAATTCCGGCAACGTTACCCTGCAATTTTGCCGACTCACCTAACGCTAGCCCCGCATATTCGAGCGCCTCAGCTCGCTCCAGAAGAGCCTCGCCATCATCCGTCAGTCGGTAGCCGTTCTGATGCCTGCTGAACAGTGGCACCCCGAGTGATTTCTCAAAGCGCTCCAGCTTTCTTGAGAGGGTAGCAATGCCCATCCCCATGGTATCTGCTGCACCACTCAACGTACCCACGCGAGCAATTGCCAGAAAAACCCGCGCATCGTCCCAGTTAAAATCTGCTTTCATGCTTTTCCATTTATGGAAAACGGATCTCCGTTTTCTGGTCTGTTTTATCATATTTAGCCGGATGATACTGCAGTCCCACACAAGGAGATAGACATGCATAAAAGCAATCTAGCGACATCCCCTGATGTATCCACACTCGGTCAGGGTTTTATAACGCCCGGGCTGGTTAGTTGCTCAAAGCGAAAGCGCCGAAGAACGTTACGCACCGAGGGATAAAAGGCATGCGAACCCGCACCCAGCCTACGAAACATTCTTCACACATTTCTCCCAGTATCTATCAAGAGTATTTATGACATGAACGACACCATTTTACAGGTAAGTCCGGTGCCCGCCCGCGCCTGGGTGGCAGTAACAGCGCTCGGGATCAGTGCGTTTACGATTGTGACCAGCGAACTTGCACCTGTGGGCATGCTGAGCATGTTAGCGAAGGATCTGAATCAGACTGAATCTGGTGCGGGTCTTGTCGTTACCGCTTATGGCTGGGTTGCCGCTTTGGCCGCTTTTTTGTCCGGCACAATGCCAGCACGAATTTCCCGAAAGGGTCTGCTGGTTGCACTAATGTTGATTCTGGCTCTCTCCTGTCTGCTCGCGTCGCAATCTCACACAATGAATGCATTTATGACTGCCCGTATAGCAGGCGCACTGGCACACGGTGCTTTCTGGGCATTAATTGGTACCGTGGCCATACAGCTTGTTCCGACAGGTAAACTCGGATTGGCCACGTCAATCATCTTTGGCGGTGTTTCGGCTGCCAGTGTTTTGGGTGTGCCGCTGTCCAGCTTTATTGCAGACACGGCCGGATGGCGCCATGCGTTTACAGCGATTTCACTGTTGTCATTGGCCACCGCCTGCGCTTTATTCTGGACGCTGCCCACACTGGCTTCTCCTCAGCCACTGAGGTTGGATGTTTACCGCGGTATATTTAAAAATCCAGAGATCCTTTCTCTTTATGGTGCAACTGCCTGCATTATTTCGGCGCACTTTGCGGCATTTACTTACCTTGAACCACTGCTGACAAAAACCAGGGGGGTACTGGCGGTTTCCATTTCTGGTCTGTTGTTGATTTCAGGACTGTCTGGACTGATAGGGAATATCATTGCCGGCAAGTTGATTGACCGACATATCAAAGTACTGATTTTGATTTCACTGTTTCTCAGTGCAGTTGCGCTTGGGATACTGGGTATGAAGAGCTTTGCATCACTTCCTCTGTGGTTCACAGGTATGCTGCTCTCTATATGGGGCGGGAGTATGGCAATTGTATTCGTTGGATTGCAGACATGGCTTCTGCGAAATGCGGGAAATGCCGCACAGCCAGCGTCAGCAATTTACGTTGCAATTTTCAATGCAGCGATTGGCACCGGTGCACTTGCCGGGGGACAGATATTAGCTGTCATCGGTCTTCAGAGCATGGTCTTATTGGCTGCGTGTGTCATCATGTGCAGCATAGTCTTTGTATTAAGGCTGCAAAGCCCTGCAAGATAAAGTGAATCGTCGCAATGTGTTCCTCTAAATAACCGCCCCATAAAAAAGGCAGTGCCCCTAAGGACACTGCCTGTTATTCCATCAGAACGACCCTACCCGATTATTTCTTTTTGCCTTTCGCTTTTACAGTGGCATTTTCAATCGTTTTGACGGCTTTGGCCGCAGGCGTCGTAACTTTGGCCCCGGTCGCCTGAACAAACATTTGATAATACTCTTCTGATAGTTTGCGTATCGCTTTACCGATATTGGCATAGTCATATTCATTCAGGTTTGCCAGTGAAACGCGCCATGATGGGTCGGTGGTGCCGAACCCTTTACCTGGCAGCAGGATGACACCCGTCTCTTCGGCAAGGCGGAACAACGCCTGATTCGGTTTCATCTGGCTTATCATCCACTTGGTAAAATCTTTTCCGTACATTTCTTCTGCCAGGTCTTGCAGATCCAACAGGTGGTAATAACGTACCGAGTTGGCGTCATACGGCATTGGCAGACCCAGCTCACGGTAAAGCGCTTCTTTACGGCGCAATACAATACGTTTCATTTCCGCCTTGTAGGCATCCGGCTCATCCATCAGACAGAACAGAGAGAACAACGTCATCTGCGCCTGAATTGGCGTTGAAAGCCCCGCAGTATGGTTCAGCGCTACGGTACGGCTATCCGCCACCAGACGATCGATAAACTTCAGGCTACGAGGTGTGGTAGTGATTGAAGAATAGCGTTTATCCAGCTGTTTCTGTTTGGCTTCCGGCAACGCCGCAATCGCCGCATCAATGATGTTGTTTTCGTGGGTCGCCACAATCCCCATACGCCAGCCCGTTGCGCCGAAGTATTTGGAGAAGGAGTACACCAGGATGGTGTTGTACGGGCAAATAGCAAACAGCGAAACGAAGTTATCCGCAAACGTGGCGTAAACATCGTCCGTCAGGATGATAAGGTCAGGCCGTTTTTTCACAATTTCGGCGATATAACGCAAGGTATCGTCGTCAATTTTAACCGATGGCGGGTTGCTTGGGTTGACCAGGAAGAAGGCTTTAACCTTTGGATCCAGCAACTTATCCAATTCTTCGTGCGTGTACTGCCAGTTGTTCGACTGCGGCGCGTCGATATGGATGGTTTTAAGGTTGTAGTCACTCAGCTCAGGGATCTCGATATATGGCGTAAATATCGGCATCCCGAGCGCAATCGTATCGCCTTCGTTGATGACATGGTTCGATTTCATGCTGGCGAACAGATACGTCATCGCCGCCGTACCGCCTTCCAGCGCATACATATCGAATTTGCCCACGAAAGGATAATTGCCAATCATTTCTTTGTGGATGTACTTGCCGATGATCTCTTCGCTCATCTTCAGCATGCGGTCCGGCACTGGATAGTTACAGCCCAGGATGGCTTCACACATCTCGTAAATGAAATCGCCCGCGTTCAGCCCCATTTGGTCGCGGATATAGGACACGGCGGACTCAATAAAACGCACCCCAGGAATCGTTTCATGTTGTCGGGCAAACAGTTCAAAGCGGGCCTCGATCCCTTCACGCTGAGGGAATCCGCCAACATGTTCCATGTACTTGTAAGAACGTTCGGCTTCGGTCATCGCAAACAGGCCAAACTGGAAGAAGCCATGACGTGGAGTGGTTGCCAGGAAGTTAGGGTTGCCACGCCCGGCATTTAACATCAACTGATTGCTTTGAACGGCACGCTGCATCAGTGCATCTTTCAGTTCAAAAGGGCTTAATAGCGCGAGTTTTTCCGAATCGCTAAAATCCATGTCACTACTCCTTACTGAATCATTGACAGAATAAACTGCCAGCCCGTGTAGGCCCGGGCTGGCGACCATTTGATGAAACTTCTTTAAACCAGTGCAACCACCAGCGGCCCCAGCAAGGTCAAAAACACGTTAGCGAGGGCGTAGGTGATGGCAAAGGGAACGGTTGGGACGGAGTTTTCAGCTTTATCGAGAATTTCACCGAAGGCAGGGTTAGCACTGCGCGTACCGCTCAGCGCCCCGGCGAAAATGGCGGTGTTGTTGTAGCGAAGAACATAGCGGCCAAACAACATGGTAAGAATTAACGGCAGGATCGTTACCACGATACCGATGATAAGCAGTTTCAGGCCCTGGCTTTGAACGGTTTGCACCGCCTGCAGGCCGGATGAAATCCCCACTACCACCACGAAGGCAGCCAGACCCAAATCTTTCAGGATTTGTACCGCACCAGAAGGCATATAGCCGAACGACTGGCGACGAGAGCGGAACCAGCCGAACAGTAAACCAGACAGCAATGCGCCACCGCCGCTGCCGAGGGTTAACGGAATAGAACCGATTTTTGCGGTCAGCATCCCGACCAGTAAACCGACCACCAGGCCTGCACCCATATAGACGAAGTCTGTTTTGGCACTCGGCACAATCGCATGGCCGACCAAATCCACCACGCGTTTAACGTCATTTTCAGCGCCAAACACGGTGACCATATCGCCCAATAACAGCTGCGTTTCCGGTTCCAACGGCAGAATTTTACCCTGACGGGAAATCTGCGAGACATACACGCCGTGACGCACATCGTGCGCTACTTCCGCCCGGATTTCGCCAAACGCCCGTTTGTCGAGCGTCTTGTTGGTGATGACCACATCCCGGCGCTGCATGGTCAATTCCATGCCTTCTTCGTCGTGCATCTCCTTGCCCAATCTATCGGCAACGGAAACCACCGCGTTACGGCGTCCCACCACCAGCACAATATCGCCAGGCAGTAATTGCATGTCCGGGCTTGGCTCAAGAAGCTGTTTGTCGCGTTTAACACGCTCAATGGTGATAGCCACTTCAGTGGTATTTTCGAGCGCCTGCACGCTTGTCGCGGTACCGGCTGGTAACTTGAAAATCCTGCCCACTAAGTCAGGTGCGGCCGCTTCCTGGCCCGGACCAAAGACGTTCGCTCCGGCCTGAATTTCGTTCTCAGCCTTCAGGGCATCGTCTTTGATGCTTCGGCCCATAAATTTCGGCAGCAGGTTCACACACACCAAAATGGCGCCGAATGACCCGAACACGTAGGTCACCGCATAGCCAATCGCCACATTCCCTTGCAGACGCTGAACCTCATCGGCCCCAAGGCCCAATTTGGTAATCGCGTCACCCGCCGTACCGATGATCGCTGACTGAGTCAGTGCTCCCGCAGCAACACCCGCAGCCAGCCCTTTATCAAGGTCAAACCAGCGGGCTAACACCACCACAGTGAGCAGGCCGGTGACAGCGAGAACAACCGCGAGAACGATCTCTTTAATCGATTGTTTCCCCAGAGAACGGAAGAAATCTGGCCCGCTCTCATATCCCACGGCATAAATAAACAGCGCAAACATCACGGATTTCACTTCGGGATCAATCTGCACCCCGACCTGGCTAACTAACACGGCCACCAGTAACGAGCCTGCTACCCCACCTAACTGAAATTTCCCAAATTTAATCTTGCCGATGTAATACCCGGCAGCAATCGAGAAAAACAGTGCGATCTCGGGAGACTTTTGAAACAAATCGTGCAACCAGTTCATGGGTTAACCTCAGTTACATGGATGAAAAGTCCTGACAGCTATAAGGGCTGGAATGAACTGGCCAGCCCGACAATCAACGGCCCCATCAATGGGAGCACGACGTTGGAAATTGCATAGGTGATGGTGTAACCCAGCAGCGGCGTGGAGTTTCCACACGCGTTCTGAATCGCACTCAATGCCGGTGTACTGCACTGCTGCCCAGCGATGGCGCCCAATAAAACGGGCGGGCTGAGCTTCAGCCAGAAATGACCAACTATCAGGGACAGCGAGGCAGGAATGACCGCAATCGCCACCCCAAGAACCGGCAAGGTAAAGCCATATTGTTCAATCAGCGCCAGCGCCTGAGGCCCGGATGACAGACCGACACCGGCAATAAACCCGGCGAGACCAAGGTCTTTAAGCAGCGACAACGCATCAGAATTGACCGTATGCAGATCGGCACGACGGGCGTGATACCAGCCGAGGATCAAGCCGACAACCAGCACGCCGCCGCCGGTACCTGCGGAGAAAGGAATGCCGCCAATTTTGAGGGTGAAGCTGCCCAGAATTGTGCCTACAGCAATCGCCAATCCGGCGATGCCGAGATTACTGGCCAGTTTGTCTGGCAGCATTTTGCCGATACCACCCAGCTGCGGGGCTGATGTGCGGCCGCCACCGGGACTGGCGTCGTAAATCTGCAAAATATCGTGTTTCTGCAACAGCGTGCCGGGTAGCGAAGGAAGCGTGGAATCGCCCCGCTGAATGGAGGCGACATGCGCGCCTGGCGGTAACGTCAGCGACTGAAGCGGCTGGTTAAACATAGCGGGGGCGAGAAGGACAATGCTGTAGGTATCAAGCCCGACGCTCAGCGACGTAGTATCGGGCATTTCTCTACCAAGCATCTTCGAGATATCAATCATCGAACCGCGATAGCCCACCACCAGAACTTCATCGCCACGGCGGAGCTTAAGATCCGGCGACAACGCCACCTGCCGCCCACGGCGTTGAACGCGAATTATGCTGCTTTGCTGCCCCAGCTTCGTCAGGATCGAAGACACGGTATAGCCTGCCCCGCCCTCAACAACGTAGGCACGGCCGACGACCGCAGGCAGAGCAGAAACCCCTTCGGTTTCAATGCGCCCGCCCATGCTCACCCACAGTTTGTCGGCCTCTTTGCGCAAATTAACGCGCAAGAAAAGGGGAAACAGCTGGCTGGTAACGATCACGATGGTGATCAGGCCGCAGATGTAGGTAATGGAATACGCCGTCACGACATTACCCTGCAAGCGAATGATTTCGTGCGCGGGCAGGTCGAGACGAGAGATCGCATCCGTCGCAGTACCCACCACGGCTGATTCGGTCGCGGCTCCGGCCATCATCCCTGCCGCAGTGCCTGGGTCCAGATGCATAACAACCGTGGCTGTCAGCACCAATGCCAGTACCGCCACCACTTCAATCAGGCAAAATATGCCCAACTGCAGGCCTCTGGCATTCAGATTGGCAAAAAACTGTGGGCCACCGCTATAACCTAAGGCGAAGATAAACAACATGAAAAACACATTTTTAATCCCCGACTCAACCGGGATATTAAGCTGACCAATCAATAAGGCTGCGATTAAAGTGCCGCAGACACCGCCAAGCTGAATTGGACCAAGGCGGATCTGACCAATTCCATATCCAAATGTCAGGGCCAGAAAAATCGCCAGCCCTGGCGTTGTTTGCAATGCATGAGTGACTTCGGCGATCAACGTATCCAACATTCTGTATCCCCGGTCATTAAATTGAACCTAACGCAGCGCATAAAGGCTGGTCATCAGCGATGCCCAACCGTCACTCTTGACGAACCCGTAATAAACCCAGGGAAATAACATCCCCATTGATAAATGCCAGCATAAACCCGACGAAATATTTTTCATCAGTAAGAAAGACGGTTTACGAAAATATAGCAGACAATTCAATCATCAACATATAGATGCGGGGATCAGGGGCTGAACGATGCGGTCGCAACATTGACAATATATTATCTTTGTTATACCGGCGTTAGCGTCAGTTTACCCGTGCGGTCCGCCTGTGGGTGATTGCTAAATAGATAACAACAATGCTTTTTTAATTAATTAGCAGCGCTAAACCTCCATGACAAGCCTCTACCGAACCTAATTATTAATCTGAATACTTTATCTCCAGCGGTATTATCTCGCATAAAAACAGAAAAGTTCACAACAATAAACTGGCCATACTCATCATTTCGAATGAAATCACAAACAGTAAAAGGGTATTCAAACAACCGCGTCGTTTCGATCAAAACGGTATAGCTTCCAAAAACAACCTGCCAAAAATAAGGAGGGGGCTGATGTAATATAAACGAAACGGCACAAAATAACCCTCATGAAAATACAGAGTTAAATACCCCTTACTTTTCACAAGGCTTATTTAACGTGTTGGATATAATTCATAATAAGGAGGCATAACGACTCTCGAACGAAATGTACTGCCGACGTAACATTTTCACTTTGTGGAAAATAACCACCGGGAGTGTCGTCTTCAATGCGCCCGCCCCCTCACAAATTGTTCCTCTTTTGTCGTTAAACCGTTAACGCCAGCAGTGTAGAATTGTTCCAGTAAACCACCCAGCAGGAGCTGATATGAGTAACAAACGACGCGCAGTACCCGGGATCAGACACTATGACGGGCCTGCTGGCGGCTGGGGAGCATTGAAAGCCACGGCAATTGCCGTACGCACGCAAATGGATACCTTTGACGCGCCTCCCACGCTGCTGCGCACCAACCAGCCCGATGGGTTTGACTGCCCAGGCTGCGCGTGGCCAGATAAAGAACACAAATCCACCTTCCAGTTTTGCGAGAACGGCGCGAAGGCCGTCACCTGGGAAGCCACCAACAAACGGGTCACGCCTGCGTTTCTGGCGGCAAATACCGTGACCTCGCTGCTGGCGAAAAGTGATTTCGAACTGGAAGGCTATGGCCGTTTAACCCATCCTCTGGTGTACGACAAAGCCAGCGACACCCTTCGCCCGGTGGACTGGGAAGCCGCCTTTGCGCGCATAGGTGAAATCCTGCGTGGGCTGGCCCCGGATGAAGTCGAGTTTTACACTTCCGGTCGTGCCTCGAACGAAGCAGCCTGGTTATTCCAGCTGTTCGCCCGCGAACTGGGCACCAATAATTTTCCCGACTGTTCCAATATGTGTCATGAAGCCACCAGCACCGGCTTACCGCGATCCATCGGTATCGGCAAAGGCACGGTCTCGCTCGATGATTTTGAGAAAACCGAGCTGGTACTGTCCATTGGCCATAATCCGGGCACCAACCACCCGCGCATGATGGGCACTCTGCACGAACTGGCCCGCCGGGGCGTGCCGATTATCGTCTTTAACCCGCTGCGCGAGCGCGCGCTGGAGCGTTTTGCCGATCCGCAGAGCGTGGTCGAAATGGCAACCTACAGCTCAACCGATATCGCTTCGACCTATTTTCAGGTTAAAGCGGGCGGCGACGCGGCCGCGTTAAAAGGCATCGCCAAACATTTGCTCGCCTTTGAAGCCGAGCGCGGTAACGTGCTGGACGGTGAATTTATTGCTGCGCACACCGAAGGCTTTGCCGAGTTTTCCGCGGATATTAACGCGACCTCATGGGAATCCATCGCACAGGAATCGGGGCTGACACGCGCCGACCTTGAAAGCGTCGCTACCGCCTACGCCAAATCTAACGCCACCATCATTACCTACGGCATGGGCGTCACCCAGCATAACAAAGGCACCGCCAACGTCCGTTTAATTGCTGATTTACTGCTAATGCGCGGCAATATCGGTAAGCCCGGCGCAGGCATTTGTCCGTTGCGCGGGCACTCTAACGTGCAGGGCAACCGCACGGTCGGTATCACGGAAAAACCTGGGGCAGCATTCCTGTCAAAAATTGAAGAAGTGTTCGGGTTTGTGCCGCCGTCAAAACACGGTCACGATGCTGTGGCCGCGACGCAGGCAATGATTGACGGTGATGCTAAAGCGATGATTTGTCTCGGGGGTAACTTTGCCGTAGCGATGCCCGATCACCAGCAGGCCTTCCCGGCAATGCAAAAGCTCGACCTCAGCGTTCATGTGGGTACCAAACTCAATCGCACGCATTTGCTGGTCGCCAAAGAGACGTTTATTTTCCCGTGTCTGGGCCGCACCGAGCTGGATATGCAGCAGAGCGGCAGGCAGTCGATTACCGTGGAAGATTCGATGTCGATGGTCCACGCCTCTTCCGGCAAGCTGAAACCGGCGTCCTCGCTACTGCTTTCCGAACCGGCGATTGTCGCGGGCATGGCCAAAGCGACGCTGCCGAAGACCAAAGTGGCGTGGACAGAGTTGGTCGCCGATTACGATCGGATTCGCACGTTGATTGAACGAACCCTGCCCGGCTTCACCGATTACAACGAACGTATTCGCGTGCCGGGTGGTTTCCGCATGCCGCTGCCGCCAACGGAGCGCGTGTGGCCGACGGCGACCGGCAAAGCCATGTTTTCGGTATTCCACGGCGTGGATGAAAACGTCAAAGGCGAAGGCGACAACACCTTACGGATGATCACCCTGCGCAGTCACGATCAGTACAACACCACCATTTACGCGCTGGATGACCGCTATCGCGGTGTGTTTGGTCGTCGTGATGTGCTGTTTATGAACGAAGATGACATGGCGCAACTGGGGCTGGAGCACGGCGACCGGGTAGATATTTCCACCGCGTTGCCCGACAGCCATCAGCGGCTGGAAGATATCACCGTGGTGGCATACAGCATCGCCTCCGGCTCGGTCGGGGCATATTATCCGGAAGCCAACGTGCTGATTCCACTCAGTTATCGTGATGAAGACAGCGGCACGCCGTCGTATAAATCGGTGCCGGTGCGGGTGACGCTGCGCTCGAAAGAGATCCGCGCCCTGTAACGCTGGAGCAGGGCAGTCTGATACTGCCCTGCTTTTTATTTATGCCTTCACGCGCGCGCGTTTCACCCTTTCCTCTTCGCTGCTTTCATCGGTCGCCACCAGCGAGAAATCAAAACTCACTTCGGTATGCGGGGCAGGAATATCACGCTGCTGCGCCAGACGTTCATCGGTAATTTTTACCGGGTCAGCAATCAGCTCTTCGCGGGTCGCAAAGGCAAAGTCATCCCACAAATATTCGTCACCGTTGAGGTTAATTTGCGTGGTCAGATGCTTAAAGCCTGGTGCGGAAACGAAGAAATGCACGTGCGCCGGACGATTACCGTGGCGGCCTAATCCGTTCAGCAGTTTTTGCGTCGGGCCATCCGGCGGGCAGCCATAGCCACACGGCACAATACTGCGTACCGCATAGCGTCCGTCAGCTCCGGTTTCTACACGACGGCGTAAATTGTATTCACTCTGCGACGGGTCGAAGAACGAATAGCCGCCCATCGTATTCGCATGCCAGATATCCACCACCGCGCCCGCCACCGGCTGGCCGTTAATATCGGTCACCTGCCCGTGCAACCACATCGCTTCGGCTTTTTCACTGCCGTCATCCATCCGCGCAAAGCCCTGACTCAGCGGTGCATTCGCCACATACAACGGCCCTTCGATAGTGCGCGGCGTACCGGTTTCATTCCCGGCAGCGGCCTCTTTTTCATCGGCGCGCATATCCAGATAGTGTTCCAGGCCTAAACCCGCCGCCAATAGCGCCGCTTCTTTGCGTTCCCCCAGCTCGTTGAGATAGTTCACCGCCAGCCAAAACTCTTCATCGGTGATATCGAACTTTTTGATGGTCTGGCACAGGTCGCCGAGCACCTGATGCATGATGGCTTTAAACCGCTCGCTGCCCTGCGCTGAATTTAAGCCGCTGCTGATGGCGAGTAACGTTTCCAGTTCTGTTTGTTTTGCCGGATTGACTGACATTGCAACTTCCTCTTGTAGGGTAAGGGTTGTTTTCGTTGTTTAATTACTGCTCGCTATAAATCGACGACGGGTGTTCACACAGCGGCTGCACGCTGATGTCCATATACGGATAGAGCGGCAGCGCCGTCAGAATGGTGTGCAACTCCTGGTTGTCCGCCACGTCAAAAATACTGACGTTGGCGTACTGACCGACCACGCGCCAGATGTGTGGCCACTTGCCGTCGCGCTGCAATTGCTGTGAATAAGCTTTCTCTTTGGCTTTAATTTCATCCGCCTGCGCTTTCGGTAACGTAGACGGAATGTTGACCTGCATTTCAACTTTAAAAAGCATGTTGATATCCTTTAGGTTCTGGCGTAATGCCGAAGTTTATCGGCGTCGATTTCAACGCCCAGCCCCGGGCCTGACGGTAGAGTGACCTGGCCGTGACTGAAATCCAGAGGTCGCACCACGATGTCGTCTTTGAGCAGCAGCGGGCCGAACATCTCGGTGCCCCACTGCATATTCACCGTTGACCAGGCGTGTAAAGAGGCCACCGTGCCGAGCGTGCCTTCGAGCATGGTGCCGCCGTACAGCGCAATACCGGCGGCCTGTGCCACCTGCGCCAGTTTTAACGCCTGCACCGGCCCACCCTCTTTGGCGATTTTCAGCGCGTACGCGCCAGTGAAACCGCCGCTGGCCAGCGCATAGCCGTCGTGGAGGGTTGCCACCGCTTCATCCGCCAGAATCGGCACGGCAAAGCGCTGACTGAGCGTGATTAATCCGCGTTGATCCCACAGCGGAATGGGCTGCTCGACCAGGTCAATGCCGCCGGCCTGCAGTTCGGTCATCCCTTTAATGGCGGTGGCCACATCCCACGCCTGATTGACGTCCACCCGAATGCTGACCTCGTCGCCAAGCGCGGCTTTGATCGCCAGCGCGTGGTGGATATCAGTTTTCAACTCGCGCGCACCAATCTTCAGTTTGAAGGTGTCGTGCCGCCCTTCCGCCAACAGGCGTTTTCCTTCATCGATATCCTTTTCGGCATCGCCGCTCGCCAGAGTCCACAGCACCGGCAGACGTTCGCTTAACGCCCCGCCGAGCAGCGTACTGACCGGCAGACCAAGCATTTTCCCCTGTACGTCGAGGAACGCGGTTTCGAGAGCCGATTTCGCAAAGGTGTTGCCCTTCACGCTGGCGTTCATTTTCGCGGCGAGCGCCGCCACACCGCTGAAGGTTTGCCCGCACAGCAGCGGCGAAAGATAGGTTTCAATCGCTGATTTAATCGATTCCGGGCTTTCTGAGCCGTAACTTAAGCCGCCGATGGTGGTGGCTTCGCCCCAGCCAACACCCTGTGCGCAGGTCATGCGTACGATGGTCAAGGTCTGACAGCCCATGGTGGTCATCGACAGCTTGTGCGGGCGAATGGTCGGGATATCCACCAGCCAGCAGGCGATGGACTCAATGCTGATGCTCATGTTTCACTCCTGTGTGCGTGTTTTGTTGGCCGGACGGCAAGCTGCGCAGCGCCACCCAGGCCAGTAATGCGTATACCATCAGCAACAGGGAAACCGGCCAGGAGGCGTCAAACTCCATCAGCAACGCCACCGCCAGCATCGGCCCCAGTCCACCGGAAAATATCGAACCCACTTCATGCCCCAGCGCCAGTCCGGAATAGCGCACCCGCACCGGGAACAGGTCGCTCATAATGCAAGGCTGAGTGCCGATCATCGCCCCGTGACACACCGGCAAACCGAGCATCATGGCTAGCATCACCCAGCCGTAGTTACCGGTGGAAAGCAGCCAGAAGAACGGAAATGCCATCACCAATAGCCCCATCACGCCGATGTAATAGACCGGTTTCAGCCCAATGCGGTCGGATAACGCTCCCCAGAACAAAATCGAGAAAAATTCCACCAGCATCGCCAGCGTCACGGCACTGATGATCTCCCCGGTGCCGATGCCGATGTGTTTGGCGTACACCACCGAAAAGGTGAAGAAAATATAGGACGCGCCGTTTTCCGGCAGACGCAAAGCAATCGCCTGCAACAGCGCTTTTGGGTGATCGCGCATCAGCGTCACCAGCGGGATTTTTTCGTGCTTGTCTTCCGGGTTCGCCTGGGTAAAGGCTTTGCTTTCACGGATGTTTTTGCGGATATACACGCCAACTAAAAAGATGACGATGCTGAGCAGGAACGGCACACGCCAGCCCCAGCGCATAAAGTCCGCTTCCGGCAGTTGCTGCACCAGATAAAACGCGAAGGCCGAAAGCACGAAACCACCGGAGACACCCATCTGACTCCAGGCGGTATAAAAACCACGGCGTGACGCGGGCGCGCTTTCGCTGAGCATCAGCACCCCTCCGCCCCACTCGCCACCCGAGGCCACACCCTGCAAGAAGCGCAACGAGATCAGACAGATCGGCGCCCAGATGCCAATCTGCGAATAGACGGGCAGTAGACCAATCACGAAGGTCGTCGCGCCCATCAGCGTCAACGTCATGATCAGCGTCATTTTGCGGCTGTAGCGATCGCCGATATGCCCAAACGCGATACCGCCCAGCGGACGGGCCAGAAAGCCGACCGCAAAGCCGGAGAATGCCAGCAGCGTACCCTGGAGCGGGTCACCGCCCACCGGGAAGAACAGCGGGCCGAAGACCAGCGCCGCCGCCGTGCCGTACAGGAAAAAGTCATACCATTCGAGCGCATTACCCAGCACCGACGCCATCACCAGCTTACGCATTTGCTGCGCATCCTGGGGAACGGCCCCGGCGGTTACGTTATTTTCAGTTGCCACATTGCTCATCACGCGTGCCCTTTTTATATAATGAGTGGCTTTACGCCTCGACGTCATGCCCGATGGCATGATAACGACGGTTGAACCAGACCAGCCCGCGCGGCTGCTCGCTGATGCGGATCGCCTGCACCTGGCAGTAAAAGACCGAGTGGCTGCCCACTTCATGACAGTCGGCAATCAGGCAATCGAAACAGGCAACCGCCGAACTCAGTACCGGCGCGCCGCTGCTCAATATCTGCCAGTTATCATGTTCAAAACGTTCCTCTGAACGCAGGCTGGCATTAGCAAACACGCCCGACAGCGTCTGGTGGTCGCTCGATAACACGTTGACGCACAGCGTGCCGTTGCGCTTGAAGTGCTCATGGGCGAAAGAGTTGCGGTTCATGCACACCAGCAGAGTTGGCGGCTGGTCGGTCACGCTACAGACCGCAGACGCCGTGAAGCCAAATTTCCCCGCCGGGCCGTCGGTAGTGATAACTGAGACCGCGCTGCCCAACTGGGCCATCGCATTACGAAAATCAGTTTGCAGAGTCATGTGAGATTCCTTACAAGTCGATAACCAGACGGCCGCACTTCGCCCGGGAACAGCACAGCAAGATCTGGTCGCCGTCGGCCTTTTCTTCATCAGTGAGATAACTGTCGCGATGGTCCGGCTCGCCTTCGAGCACATCGGTAAGACAGCTGCCGCAGATGCCCTGTTTGCAGGAGACGTTCACCTTCAACCCCGCCTGCGCCAGCGCTTCAACGATAGTCTGATCTTCCAGCACCTGAACGGTGATCCCGCTGGTTGCTGCCACCACTTCAAACGCCGCACCGCCGGTTTGCACCTCGGCACTGAAACACTCCTGATGAACGTTTTCTGCTGCATAGCCGTGGCGTTTCGCCCCATCGTTTACCGCGTCCATTAGCCGCGTCGGGCCGCAAACATAAACATGCGTACCGGGCGGCACGTCGCTCAGTACCGCGTCCAGGTTCAGACGCTGCTCATCGCTGAAATGCAATTGAACCTGTCCGCCGTAGTCTGCGCTTTCGAGCTGTGGTACAAATGCTGCGTGAGTGCGCGACCGGGCGCAGTAGTGCAGCGTGAACGAGCGTCCAGCGGCGTGCAGTTCGGCGGCCATCGCCAGCATCGGCGTGATGCCAATCCCGCCGCCAATCAGCAGACTGTGTGCGGCACATTCAACCAGATTGAAGAGGTTTCGCGGTTCGCTGACGGCTACCGCATCACCTTCACGCAGCGCATGGACCGCCAGTGAGCCACCCTGCGAATTGCCGTCCTTAAGGATCCCGAGCTGATAATGCTGGCGGTCCTGCGGGTCGCCACACAGCGAATACGGGCGAATCAGATCCGCGGTCAGATGCAGGTCGACATGTGCCCCCGCGCGGAAAGCGGGCAACGCAATGCCGTCCGCATGGGCCAGCGTCAGCAGGACCACCTCGCCCTGTAACTCTCGTCGGATAACCTGAAGTGTCAGCATGTTTTGCTCCTCAACGCATGAACAGGCCGCCGTTGATGTCCCAGGTTGCCCCGGTGACAAACGACGCCTGCGGTGAAGCCAGCAACGCCACGGCCTGCGCGACAAACTCCGCATCGCCGAGGCTACCCACGGGGATCATCTGTAGCAGGCCAGCCATTTTCTCTTCCGGAACGATGGCATGGACCGCCGGAGAATCCATCGGGCCAGGGGCGATGGCATTAACCGTGACGCCGGTTTGACTCAGCTCGCGGGCGAAAATTTTGGTCAGGGTCAGAATGCCGCCCTTCGAAGCCGCGTAGTGTGCGCCCGACGCGGTGCCGCCGTTTTGCCCGGCTAATGACGCGAGGTTGATGATTCGGCCATAGCCCTGGCGGGCAAAGTAGCGGCCCATTGTCTGGCAGCCGACAAACGTCCCGCGCAGATTGGTGGTCATTACCCGGTCGAACTCATCAACTTCAATGTCCATTACCGGTGTCGCCAGGGTCAGTGCCGCGTTGTTGACCAGTACCTCGAGGCTGCCAAATCGGGCAATCGTGGCATCCAGCGCGCGAGCAAAATCCGGCGGCTGACGAATATCGAGCGCCAGCGCCAACACCTTGCCCTGCCCGTTATCGACCCGGTCGGCTGCCTGCTGCACACGAGCGGCATCCACGTCGGTCATCACCACCTGGAAGCCTTGCTCCAGCAAATGCGTGGCAATGACATTGCCCAGTCCGGCAGCCGCGCCGGTGACTAATGCGGTTTGTGTCATCATGCGCTCCTCAAAGGATGTAGCCGATGCTGTGCAGCACATCGTCGCTGTTCACCAGGCGGATAACCTTCTGCTCAATCAGCCAGCTTTCGCCGTGGCGTTGCAGTTGCCAGGTGATGTCTGCCGCATAATGGCGGCTGTGGCCTTTACGGTGCTCCCACAGGGATTGCGCCCCGCGCACCACAATCTGGTCGTCGCTCGCTTCCAGCACCCGAAAACGCGACAGTGTGCGCAGCGTTCTGGCGCGCGGTGTGGTGGAAATGGACTCCCCGCTGTACAGGCGCTTCACCCGTTTTTCGCGCATGTGGTGATCGTCGCAGGCGTAATTCAGGGTGTTTTTAAAATCGGTTTCCTGCGGGTCAATCGGCACCACGTACAAGCCGTCGGGTTGCCACAGCGTCAGCCAGGTATGGAATTCACCCTGGTCGAGCAAATCGCCTTCAAGATTGACCACCGCCATCGCGGTAAACAGGGCAGAATCTGGGGTCATCATTGTTCTGCCTCCGTCATCAATTTTTTCCACTGCTGGTAGGCCGCACGCATTCCGGTTTCGGCACTGACATCACTGCGTAAACCATCGTCAGAGCGGTATTCCCCAGCCAGCCCACGGTTGAGCATGATCCACAGATCGTCGCCCGCAGTGGCCCCGCGCTGTACGCGCTCCCACGCTTCGGAGTCATCCGGCGTACCAAAGCCCATCGGCCCCTGGAAATGTTCATGCAGACGCAACCGTGCCTGGTTGGCAATTTCCGGCCCGCCGTCCATGGTGATCACCGCATGATGAATCTCAGTTTCCTGCACCGACACCGGTTGCAGCACGCGGAAGAAGGCCATCGAACAGGCGATGTTCGGGAAAATGTTGAGGTTAAAACCGGAGCCGCCGACGGCACGCACGATGCGTCGGACCTGGTCTTCGTCGTGATCGGCGCGTAGTGCGTCGGCCAGTTCAGCGAAGCGTTCAGGGATTGGCGCGTCAAGATTGGCGTCTAAATCCACCAGTTCCGGGATCATCACCATCACGCTGTGGCCGTTGCCTAAATCTTCGACGTAGCCGCTGCCATCAACAAAGTTGAGCATCTCTTCGGTTTGCTTATCGACCGAGCTTAAAAACGAACGGTGAACGACCGGGAAGTGATAGCCGTCGGTGGTGTTTTCGAGTTGAATCTTCCAGTTACCGGGGAAGCGGAAACGGTGTGCCGGCCCGGTTTTAATCGGATAACCCGCGCCCTGCTTCATGAACAAGTCCATCCACTTTTTGGCGACGCCGAGGAAGTCTTCCAGCGGTTCAATCTGCTCATTAAAAGTGGCGAAAATCATTCCGGCGTACTGTTCGGTGCGCAGCGACACCAGCCCCAACTCGCCCTTTTCCAGCTGATCGGCGTAGCTTTCCGGATGCGGTACGCCGCGCAGGCTGCCGTCCAGCGCGTAGCCCCAGCCGTGATACGGACAGACAAAGCTGTTGGTTTTGCCACTGCGGTGTTCGCATACCGTGGCGGCGCGATGGCGGCAACGGTTGAGCAAGGTGTGTACCGCACCTTTACGCCCGCGCACCACAATCACCGGCTGGGTGCCGATCTCTGTGGTTTTAAAGCTGCCGGTGTCCGGGATTTCGCTGGCGTGCGCCACCCATACCCAGGTTTTGCTGAAGATACGCTCCAGTTCGAGTTGAAACAGTTCTTCCGAGGTGTACAGCGACGTGTGTACCCGGTCGGATTTCACCAGCCCCGCAATCTCCGCGCTCGTCAGCGTCGGTGGTGTCGCGCTATCGATATTTTTCACATTAATGATGTGATCACATTGCATGTCCATTCTCCTGCACGTCTTCGTTTTTATCAGGAACCGGTAAGGCATCCGCCGCGTGCCAGTGGTCTACCGGGCGGCTGAACAGGTTGCGGGTGGTGAAGTGGCGCATCACCATCTCGCCCGCCTCTCGCACAAAATTCACATTGAGTTCTGCGGCGTTGAGATGCGCACCGCCTGCGCTAAACGCCGAGGTTTGCAGCATCAGCCAGCGGCCGCGCAGTGTGCCGTTCGGCTCATGCCATAGCGCTTCGGAGCACAGGAAGTGCGCGTTCATCGCAAAATGCGCCGGTTGACGCACGTAGCCCGCCATCATTTTCACGATGGCGTCGCGCCCCGGATGACGCCCGAGACGCGTGGCGTAGGGTTCACCAACGCCCTCCCAGCAGGCATCCACGCTGAACAGCGCGCCAATCGCCTGTACCGTTTCCGGGGTATCAAGCTGGTCGCATAAACGCATGTAATCGCTGATGCAAACCCGTGCCGCCTGATAGTCTTCGAGCTGCTGCAATCGCAGCGCATCCTGGGCGTTCATCGTCAGCTCCGTCAGTTCTGGATTATCAGTTCGCGGCCGACGCGGGCCTCGATTTTGCAGTACTTCCACAGCTTGCTGCCGCTGTCGCCGACCGGCGTGGTGCGGAACAGGTTGCAGACTGCGGCGACGTTTTCCAGACGCTCAGCGTCGGCTAACACGTAGGTAGTCCACGGCGCGGTGGTGGACGGGCCGACCATCAGCTGGTCGTCGTCCATATTGCCGATAACGGAGATCCCCGGCGTTTCATCAATGCCTTTCATCATCACGCCGAATGCGCCCCACACCTGTTTGGCTTCTGCCGGGCTGGCATCGAAAAAGTTCTGGTTCACGCCGATGCAAAACAGCACGCGTAAGGTTGTTGACTGGCTCATCTGTTGCTCCTTTCAAAAATCACAAGTAACCCGGCAGCGGTTTGCCACCAAAGAAGACCGTACCGGCATTGAGGTACGAGAGGTCGCCCATAAAGGCATGTTGGGTAATCACCATCGTGTCGCGCACGTAGCGCTGTAGCGGACTGGTCATGGTCACGCCGCCCATGCCGTTGAGGGCCAGCGCCTGACGCGCAACCTCGGCGGAAACGCGGGTAACGTGCGTGGACGAGAGACGCAGCGCGTTAATTTGTTCGCAGCTCGCGTCATCCCCCACCCGCAGTTTTTGCCAGACGTCGTCGATGGCGTCATAAAACCAGGCCCGGGCGGAACGTAATTCGGCTTCGCAGTGGGCAATTTGCATCTGCGCCTGTGGCCGGTCGGCCAGACGCGGTGCGCCGGTCACCGATTGCTGACGATGGGCGATAGCGTAGATTTCATTCAGCGCGGCGCGGGCCACGCCAAGGGCGACGACGGACAGCACCTGGGTCGCCAGCGACAGCACCGGATAGCGGTACAGCGGCCCTTCCAGATTCAGCGCCCCGCCGCGGATAAAGGTCCATTCGTGTGGCACAAACGCGTCGTTAACCACCAGGTCATGGCTGCCGGTTCCGGCGAGACCCACGGTGTCCCACACCGGGTCGATATGCACATTTTCACGCGGCAGTACTGCCATCCGCGGCAAAGCCTGTTCGCCGTCGGGCAGAATACCAACGCCTAAAACTGAGGCGCCCATGCTGCCGCTGGCAAAACTCCAGCGCCCGTTGACGCGGTAGCCGCCGTCGGCCTGCTGCGCTTTTTGCGTCGGGAAGATCCCCCCGGCAAAAACCACATCCGGGCCGTCGCGATAGAGTTCTTTCAGGGTGTCCGGCGGCAGAGCGCCGAGATAAAACGGGCTCATACCGAAACTGGCGACCCAGCCTGCCGAACCATCGGCGGTGGCAATTTGCTCGACCAGTTCACAAAACTCAGCCGGGGAACATTCGTCACCGCCGTACATTTTCGGCACCAGCGCGCGGTAAACGCCGACCTGTTTGAAACGGGCAATCACGTCATCAGAGATGTGACGTTGATGCTCAAAATCGGCGCTGCGAGTGGCAACGTCACTCAACAGCGGAACCAGCTCTTCACGAATCGGTACGGCAGACATAGCTTCCTCCGGATTTTGTTATATGCGGCGCGTTCAGGACGCACGAAGCCGCAATGAGTCGTACTCACTGAGTCATCAGGGAAAAGAAAAAACGAAAGAAGTGGTTAGTGACGTCGTCGCTGGGTGAGCCATTCAGCCGCTTGCACCAGCAAACCGTCATGACCTTTGGCCGCCACCAGCTGGAGCGATACCGGGCGACCGGCGATTTCACCGACCGGCAGCGACAGTGCCGGGTGACCGCTCAGGTTGAACGGACGCACCAGCCGCGTGAGATTGACCACGCTCAGCGGGTCTTTAGCCTCGCTCAACGTCGGCGGCAGTTCTGGCAAGGTTGCCAGCGCCAGCAACGGAGTTTGCGCCAGTAAAGCATCGAGCTGCGCGCTGAAATCACGGCGAGTCTGTTCGGCGGTGTCGAGGGCTTCCGGGCTGACGTCAGCCCCTGAGCGAATACGCGATGCCACATCGGCGGACACCTGCCCGCTCGCCAGCAGCGGATTCAGCGCCAGCCAGTTTTCGTGGCTGATGATGGCCAGTCCAGCGCGGTGCGCGTCGGCAAACAGCGACAATTCTGCGTCGCGTGGCTGCACGGAATGTTGTTCGAGGAAAGCCCGCAGGCAGGCATCAATTTCAGGGGTTGCAGCGGAAAGGAACGACATCGCCGGTAGCGCGGACAAGGGTTCGTTGACAACAACGCCGAGCCGGGTCATCGCCTGGCGCAGCACCGCAGCATCACGGGTGAATACGCCGACGCAGTCCAGCGAGCTCTCCGCAGGCATGACGCCCTGGCGGCTCAAAACGCCGTAACCGGGCTTGAGGCCGATAACTCCGCAGCAGGCCGCAGGCATTCGCACGGATCCGCCGGTATCGGTGCCGAGGGAAAAATCGACTTCGCCTGAGGCCACCACCGCCGCCGAACCGCTGGATGAGCCGCCCGGGATCACTTCAGGGAAGCGCGTATTGAGCGGTGTACCGCCCCAGGCATTGATGCCCGTCACGCCAAACGCCAACTCATGCAGCGTTGTTTTTCCGGTCATTACGCAATTCTTACCCAGCAGCGTGGTAACCACGCTGGCATGGTGTTCTGCATCCGGGGCGTTTTCCAGCGCCCGACAGCCTGCCCGGGTCGGGAAACCTGCCACGTCCAGCGTGTCTTTGACCGCAAAACGAAGATCGCCTTCACCGAGGATAAACTGTTCTACAAAACCTTTGCTCACAGAAACTGGCTTCATGATTAACACCTTGACCAGAAAAAACGAATCATATTCAGGTGAGTCGTCAACGCGACCTTTTGTCCTGATTAATGTTAGGTCAATCATGGAAGATTTAGATGAAAATTCAAGTAATATTTCACGTTAACTTTACCAGCAGACAACAATTCATTAACCTTTTTAAGCAAAAGGTTATTGCGTCAGGCTGATGAAAAATAAAACAAAAATGGCGGAGTTGAAGCAGAATGCCGTCATGTTCAATGATGACAGCATTTCGTTAAAAGGTGTGGAATTACAGAGGATTATGATAATTGCATAAGCAGATCACAAATTTGTCATTGCGCGCTTCAGGGTCAAAGTTCGTTGAGGTTATCCAGCACTTTTGCCAGTGACAGATTCATTTTCGCCACCTGGTTGCTGGTCATGCCTTTAAACCCTTTTTCAAACACTTTGCTGGCCTGGGCGTAGGCTTCTTCCACTTTTTGCCGCCCGAGTTCAGTGAGCATCACTTCGGTTACGCGGGCGTCACTTTCGCTGCTGGCGGTGGTCACCAAACCGTCTTCGCGCAGGCGGCCAACGATTTTGGTGACCGTCGGCATTTTAGCCATTGCGTACTCGGCAATCTGCGAAATGCTGGCTTTGCCGTACTGGTGCGTCACCATCAGCACCCGAAAGCCAGAAACATCGAGCTGCGCTTTTTTCAGTGTAATTTCCATGATTTGCGTGTAACGCGCATAAACATTCACAATCCAGTAGAACGGAAATTCTTCGCGATGGAAGCCGGGATCGGCGGCTGTGTCCTCAGCGATTTTTTTTATGTTACTCATGCGTTTCCTTACCAGAAAAAAGCAGCAGATAGCGCGATTATACCTGCGAATCCGTGACGGCTATAGCGTCAAAACGTTGCGTGTTGCGGGTTTGAACCGGGTCATAAGAAAAAGGCACGATCGCCGTCGCATTATGATTCATAAATGATATATCACCTGCAATTACGTATCATTTTTTGGTTATTACATTGACGTTTGCCGTGGCTATTTTCTATACGTTTAGCCGACCTGCACACTCATACTAATAATCGCAATGTGGAGTTTTTATGACCGATACGTCTGCACAATTACCTCAGGATCCGCCGCTGGACCCGCGCCAGCAAGCCGTTATCAAGAAGCTGTTCCGCCGCCTAATTGTATTTTTATTTGTCCTGTTCGTATTCTCCTATCTGGACCGCATTAATATTGGTTTTGCCGGGCTGACGATGGGCAAAGATCTCGGCCTGAGCAGCACCATGTTTGGGCTCGCCACTACTCTGTTTTATGTGATGTACGTTATCTGCGGAATTCCCAGCAATATCATGCTGAGTATCGTCGGCGCACGCCGCTGGATTGCAATGCTGATGGTCATCTGGGGCATTGCGTCTACCGCCACGATGTTCGCCAGCGGACCGAACAGTCTGTATGTGTTGCGAATGTTGGTCGGAATTGCGGAAGCCGGTTTCCTGCCGGGGTTGCTGCTGTATTTAACCTACTGGTTCCCGGCCCAGTACCGCGCCCGTGCCAACGCCCTGTTTATGATTGCGATGCCGGTCACCATGGCATTGGGGTCGCTGGCCTCAGGGTACATTCTCAACATGGACGGCCTGCTGAACCTGAAAGGCTGGCAGTGGCTGTTCCTGCTGGAAGGCTTCCCGTCGGTGCTGTTAGGTCTGGTGGTGTGGTTCTGGCTGGATGACAGTCCGTCGAAGGCGAAATGGCTGACCGAAGACGACAAGGCCTGCCTGAACGAGATGCTGGAAGCGGACAAAATCGCGCTGCAAAAAACACAGCTGGCCGCCAGCGCTTCGCTGTTGCCGCCGCGCAGCATGGCGCGCGAACTGTTCACCCCGATTATCATTCTCTACACGCTGGCCTATTTCTGCCTGACCAATACGCTGAGCGCACTGAGCGTCTGGACGCCGCTTATCCTGCGCAGCTTTAACGAAACCAGCAGTAACGTGACCATCGGCCTGCTGAGCGCCATTCCGCAGCTGTGCACCATCGTGGCGATGGTGTGGTGGAGCAAACGTTCGGACCGAATGAACGAGCGAAAATTCCACACTCTGCTGCCGTATCTTTTTGCCGCCGCAGGCTGGATGCTCACCGCTTCCAGCACCAATCCGCTGTGGCAGTTCAGCGGTATTGTGATGGCGTCGGCAGGGGCGTTTGCGGCGATGGTTATTTTCTGGACCACGCCGGATCGCTACATTTCCCTGCGCGCTCGCGCGGTGGGCATTGCGGTGATCAACGCCACCGGGATGACCGGCGCGGCGCTCGGGCCGCTGCTAATGGGCTGGATGAAAGATGTCACCGGCAACTTCAACGCCGGGATCTTTATGGTTGCCGGGTTCCTGGTTCTGGGGGCGATCATCATTGCCGTTATCCCGATGAAAAAAGCGGTCCCGCGCGAAGAAGCAGCATCATTACCGACTTGACTTAATATGTGCAAGGTGTACTTTTCAGGACATGAAAAAAATCCTGATTATCGTCCCCGACGGCGGCATGTTGTTTGAGTCTGCCGGTATTGCCGACATTCTGATGCAGGCCAATCGCCTGCATCCGGAAGGTCCGGCGCAGCCGCGTTATCACGTGGCACTCGCTACCACCCAACCGCATCAGGTTATTCACGGCCAGTCAGGGTTAAATCTGCTGGCCGATCACCGTTTGCACGAGCTGGACCCACGCGAACCGCTGGACACCATTATCATCACCGGTCGTGGACAGGATCCGCTGGAGTCCATCGCGGTTGTCGACTGGCTGCACCTTGCGGCCCCGCACGCCCGACGCGTAGCCTCTGTCTGCGGCGGCGCACTTTTACTGGCGCAGGCCGGATTGCTGGAAGGCAAACGGGCCACCACCCACTGGAAATTACTCGACACGCTGAAAGCCGAATATCCGCAGGTCCTCGTCGAAGCCGGGCCACTGTACGTTCAGGACGGCCACATCTGGACTTCGGGCGGCGTCAGTACCGGCTTCGACCTCACGCTGGCGCTGGTCGAAGAAGACTATGGCTTCACCCTCGCCCGCGATATCGCCCAGGACATGGTGATGTATCTGCGCCGCCCCGGCGGGCAGTTGCAGTTCAGCCGCTATAACCTGAAACAATCCGACGGACACGGGCCAATGAACGCGCTGCTGGCGTGGATCCTCGACAATATAACCGCCGACCTGTGCGTGGAAAAATTGGCAGAAAAAGCCGCCATGAGCCCACGGAACTTTACCCGCGTGTTTACCCGTGAAACCGGAGCGTCTCCGGCCCGCTACGTGGCCGAGGCGCGTCTGGCCGCAGCCCGCCAGCGTCTGGAGCAAACTGACGATCCGCTCGAGCGCATTGCCGAACAGACCGGGTTTGGCAGCAGCATCAATTTGCGTCGCCTGTTTGAAAAACAATTACACCTGACGCCGGGTGAGTATCGCCAGCGCTTCCATTGTCGCAAAATGGCGTAATGTGATCCTTTTTTGTCGTTTACGCCAACACCCTGCCCGCCTACAGTTACGCCATAGACAACAGAGAAGGAGTTGATCATGGTTAAGGTCGGTATTAATGGTTTCGGCAGGATTGGTCGCAACGTTTTACGCGCGGCGTTCGGCAATCCCGATTTACAGATTGTGGCAATCAATGATTTAACGGACAGCAAAACGCTGGCGCATTTGTTGAAATACGATTCGCTGCTCGGCACGTTCTCCGCAAGCGTAGAAGCCGTCGAGGGTGGGCTACGGGTCGACGGCCAGACGATTACCGTGTTCAGCGAACGTGACCCGGCGAACATTCCATGGCGCGACGTTGAGGTGGATATCGTGATTGAAGCCACTGGTTTCTTCACCGATCGCGAAAAAGCAGCAGTCCACATCCACAGCGGTGGCGCGAAGCGCGTCATCATCTCCGCGCCTGGCAAAAATGACGATTTAACAGTAGTGATGGGCGTCAACCACCAGCTCTACGATCCGCAAAAACACAGCGTGGTGAGTAACGGCAGTTGTACTACCAACGGTCTCGCCCCGGCGGCGCAGGTGCTGCACCAGCGTTTCGGCATCAAGCATGGCCTGATGAACACCACCCACGCCTACACCAACAGCCAGGTTTTGCACGACCAGCCGGAGAAAGACCTACGCGGGGCGCGAGCCGCAGCGCTCTCTATCGTGCCCTACTCCAGCGGCGCGGCGAAAGCACTCGGTAAAGTTATCCCTGAGCTTGACGGACGTCTGACCGGTTATTCACTGCGGGTCCCGGTCCCGGTGGTGTCGATTGTCGACCTGACCGTTACCCTTGAGCGCGATGTCACGGCGGAAGAAGTGAATGATGCATTTCGTCAGGCGGCGGCATCTGGCCCACTGAAAGGCATTCTCGGCTATAGCGATGAGCCGTTAGTGTCCAGCGATTACCAGGGCGACCCGCGCTCGTCAATTATTGATGGTCTTTCGACGCTGGTGATTGGTGGCAATATGGTGAAAATCCTCGCCTGGTATGACAACGAATGGGGCTTCTCCAATCGCCTGGTCGACCTTGCCCTGCTCATGGCGCAGCAAGAACGTTAATCTGCTTCACCGCGACTCCCGGGCTACCGGGGGTCAGTCGCGTTACATTCCCCGTTTCGTTTAATCCCCACAAAATTCGCTGCTAACGCGCGCCTTTGCTTATAAATCAATCCGATGTGCTAAAAATATCCGTGTTATCAGCATTGTATTGTTAAACAGGCTATGTAAAATCAGACAATCCGTGCTAAACACTTGTTAAATATTTAGTGGAATCCCGGGTCAGAATGTTGTTTGCTCGGTGACTATCTCTGTGCGTCGTCTACGCCATGAGTCATCCCTGCTCCGCAGGCAGCACCATGACCATTGGGCCTAACCCCGATTTGCAGGGAACGTCTGAATGAAATTGCGAAACCTCTTGCCTCTGTTGATAGTGACCGTGCTGGTCGGCTGTAAAGCCCCTGCACCAACGATGACCGACGATACGCTGGTCACAAGCCAGGTCAATGGCGTCACGCTGACTCACCGTTATATCGTTACTGTCCCGACAGAATTTACTCCAGTTAATGCCAGCTATCGCGCGCTATACGCCGGTTCTGTCATGAATACTCCTGATTTTGGCGGCAAAGTTCTGAGCGAACTGGAAAACGGTAAAACCTATACTGTGCTCGGCAGCGTCCAGAACGGCTGGCTGGCGATTGCCGAACAAGACCAACCGGAGCTGATTGGCTACGTTCCACCGCGCGCGCTGGTCAAAAGCGAACTGTATGCGCAGACGCTGAAAAAAGACCGTCCACGCACCCGCAAGTCGAGCAAAGCCACCTGCGTTAATGTGGACAGCAACAGCAAAGCTTGTCAGAACGCGAACAGCGGAACCTGGATAATTAACTAATCTTTATCCTGTTCCCTCGCTTGGGTTTACCCGTTTTTGAGACGCATAAAGGAAATCTATGAAACTCTGGCTTTCAGGTGTGGCGTTGCTGCTGGCATCTTCGACCGTATGGGCAGAGAACTACCGTTTTGTACAGTCTCCTTCGCAGAAGCTGGATATCTGGATCGATAACATCAAAAGCAATTCGCCGCAGAACTGGTGTGAGAAAGAGCTTCCGCTACGCATTGTCGCCAATGGCGATAAATCCCCGTCGATCCTGACCGGTTTTATGCCACGTCTCGGCACCCTGTTGGAAAGTCAGTGCTCCACCCTACAACGCGTGCACTGGCGACTCGAGGACCCACAAGGTGAGGTGCTGGCCTTTGGTACCGCAGACCGTGCGAACGACTGGGATGTGAAAGTGACCCCGGTGCTTGACGACAGTCCGGTCATCCCGACGCAATCTGAGGATAAATCTGCCCCGGCAGATCGCACGCCATGGCAGGAATTTACCCTGCAAGATGGCTGTCGTCTACGCACCTTCTGGGCGGCTAATGCAGGCGCTTCTGCGTTGTTTATTCCTGAGGGCAAGTGCGAAAAAGGCGGCTGGTTAAGCGGTCGCAGCGACGTCATTCAGAGCGGCAACGCGGGTGAAAAACGCCTGCCGATGACCTTCGTGCATGGTTTCCCGGTGAGCGGCCTGCGTGACGGCATTGATGCCGACAACCTGCTGATCACCACCCTCAACAACGAGCGGATGGTGGTCAGTAATGAACAGGCACCGCAAAGCTGGATGATCCTGCCGTACAACCCAGAGCTTAACGCATGGGCGGCCAGCGGCACCATTGCGGTCAAAGTGCCGCACGAAATGGCGATGGATGAAGCCAATCTGCAAAAACAGCTCAATCAGGTGCGCAAAGCCTGGGCCAGCTGGCTGGCGCCTGACAGCCCGGTCACCCTGCTGTTGATTGACTCCCTGCAAACGCAGTTGCGTAACCCGGCGGTGGGTGCATGGCGCACACAGAATTGATCTTGTCACTTTTTGAGCAGAGATCCGTAGCATGACAGATAACGATTACACACAGCGCCCGCCCGACGCTTTGCCGTCCGGTTATCGCTTTGATGAGTTTGAAATTCAGGATGTCATTGACGCCAGTAGCGACAACATCGTTTATCGCGCCCTCGATCATCAGCTTGAACGCCAGGTCGCCATTCGCGAATTTCTGCCGCGCACCCTGACGGTGCGTAGTGAAACGCAGCGCCTGGTGCCGCGCAGCAAACAGGACCAGTCGGCGTTTAGCGTCGGCCTCGACGGTTTTATTCAGGAAGCGCGTCAGTTGGCGCGTCTGAATCACCCGAACGTGGTGCAAATTCTGCGTTTCTGGACTTACAACGAAACGGCCTATGCCGCGACCCCGGTGTACAGCGGCATGACGCTGGCCGAGCTTTTCCAGCATCATCCGGAACGCATTAACGAAGCGTGGATCCGCCATATGCTGCCGATGTTGTGCGGGGCGCTGGCTGCGCTGCATGAGAAAGGCTATATCCACTGCCGCCTGTCGCTGAACAGCATTCTGATTCAGGACAACGGCCTGCCACTGCTGCTGGAATTTGGCGCCCTGCGCCAGCACGGCGTGGAAAGTGGTGAGGTGAATAAAACCCTTCTGCATCCGGGCTTTACACCGTTGGAACAATATTCTGATGACGTTGATAACCCGCCAGGACCGTGGACGGATATTTACTCGTTAGGGGCCATTCTTTATACGCTGGTAACCGGTAACCGGCCGCCAGCCAGCGTCACGCGCAGCATTCAGGACAACTGCGTACCGCTGGCGGAAAGTCGCCCGGAAGGCTATTCGCTTGAGCTGTTACAGGCTATTGACAGCACTCTGGCGCTGCGTCCAGAAGACCGACCGCAGACGATCGCCGAATTTACCACGCTGGCGGGCATTAGCCTGAATGAGACTCACACTCTGCCAGCAGAAAGCCAGGCCGGCTCGATGCTGATGGCGATTGAGCAAGAGCCACAGGAAGATACCGCCGCGCACCCATGGTGGAAGTCATATCGCACGCCGTTGCATATTGCCGGAGGCGTCGTGGTTGGTTTGATTGCAGGAGGGGTGTTGTTTGGTCAGCATGGGTCTACGGAGGTGTCGTCTACATCGCCAATGACGGGGACTGTTACCGCCGAAACCTCAGCTAAACCCGTCTCAGCCGGTACCGCCCTCGCCCGGGTGTATATTCGTGTGGATGAAGGTGACCAGCTGGAAGTGAACGGCAAGGCGCAGAAAACGCCGAACCCGGTGAATGGCTATACCTCGGTGCAGCTTTCGTCAGGCCAGTACGTGATTACATTGCGTAACGCCAGACAGTCCCGCAGCGCCAGCATTTCCGTCGATAAACCCGGCACGTGGTTGTTAAACCCGCAGGCATAACCTCTTCCGTTGCAACGCCCGGCGGCGCAAACTTGAGCCACCGGGCAATTCATCGACCTTACGACGGATAAACGGTCTGGGCAGGCAACGCGCGGCTGTCCAGCTTATGCAGCGCGAGATACAACAGCGCGGTTCCCCCCCAGCCAATAATCCACGACACATCATTCCCGGCAAACATCCACGTTAACGCCCCATGGAACAGCGGGTTTTCGATGAACGGCAGCTGGATAAGCACACCCGTTACATACACCGCGATGCCATAAAAATTCCAGTATCCGTAGCGGCCTTTCGGGTCAAACAGCGCCGGGATGTCCACCGACTGACGGGAAATCAGGTATTAATCGCACAGGCTGATGGCGCTCCATGGCACAAAGAATGCCAGCAGGAACAGCAGAAAATGGGTGAAATGTTTGAGGAACGCCGGTTCACTCAGCAGTGCAATCACACAGGAAATCGCCACCATCATCACCACAAAAATCACACGGCATGTCGCACTCAGCGTCACCTGCTGGCGGAAACCGGAGACAATGGTGGTCAGCGACATAAAGCTGCCGTAGGCGTTCAGAGTGGTGAAGGTGATTTTGCCAAAGCAGATAGCGAAATAAATCACCATCGCCATCATTTCGTTTTTTCCCAGCCCCACGATGTAGCTCACTTCATGGCCCGGAAAGGCGCTGCCCGCGATGGCTGCGGTGATGACGCCGAGGGTCATAGACGCTTGGGTACCTAACACCGTACCGCTAAAGACCGCAAAGAAGGTCTTTTTGCCGGAGACGTTACGCGGCAGGTAACGCGAGTAGTCAGATACGTAGGGACAGAATGCGATTTGCCAGGACGACGACAACGACACCGCCAGCAAGAAGTTTGGCAACGTGAAATGGTTATTCTGTGCGAGGGTGGCAAAATCGGTCGACAGCAGTAGCGAAACAAACAGCCACGCAAACGCCAGCACGCCGACGAGGCTCGCCAGTTTGCCCAGTTTGTGAATGACTTTATAACCCAGCACCGCGATGACGATAATCACTGCGCTGAAGATAATCATCCCAGCGTTGTTACTCACCGACAGCAGTTTCGCCATCGCCTGCCCAGCCAGCACCGTGCCGCTGGCAGAAAAGCCTACGTACATCACGCACACCAGCGCCAGCGGGATAACCGCCCCAAACACGCCGAACTGCGCGCGGCTGATTATCATCTGTGGTAAGCCCAGACGCGGCCCTTGCAACGCGTGCAGCGACATCACGCCCGCGCCTAAAATCTGCCCCACCAGCAGGCCAATCAGCGACCATACCACGTCGCCCCCGAGCACCACCGCCAGCGCGCCGGTCACAATGGCGGTTATCTGTAAATTACCGCCAAACCATAGCGTGAACTGGCTGAAGATATGGCCATGACGCTCGTTATCCGGGATGTAGTCTATGGAGCGCGTCTCGGCGATGCGCCCCCGGGTGTTGCCTGCCTGCGTGTCGGTTGACGAAAATGAAGACATAATTGCCTCGCTAAAATCCCGGTTGATGATTTTTAAGGGTTGCTACCGCTTTGGTTATTTCTGGTGCCAGCCAGCGATCCTCTTCCCACGGCGCGACCGTCTCACGCAGCAGCGCCAGGCTGTGACGTGTGCCCTGAGCCAGTTTTTGCTCTCCGTGGAAATGCAGCGCCTGTGCCGCCAACAGATATTCAATGCTGATGATGTGATACAGATTAGCGATCAGCCGATGCAGCTTTAAGGCACTGCCGGTGCCGAGACTCAGGTGATCTTCCTGCAACGCTGAGGTGACAAAGTTATCGAGCACCGCAGGCTGCGCGAGCTGTTTATTCTCCCCACACAACGACGCCGCCACGTACTGGGCAATCATCATCCCGGAATTGACCCCCGGCTTGGCCACCAGAAACGCAGGCAGGCCGCTGACCAGCGGATTCACTAAGCGGTCAAGACGGCGTTCGGACATGCTGCCCAGTTCCGCCATCGCAATCGCCAGCAGGTCACAGGCCATCGCCACTGATTCACCGTGTGGATTAGCCTGCGACACCACCCGCCAGTTGTCCGGCGTGCCAAGCACCAGCGGGTTATCGGTGCAGGCGTTGAGTTCGGTTTCCACCTGAGTGCGCGCATGATCAAACTGGTCACGACACGCACCATGAACCTGCGGCATCGAGCGCAGACTAAGGGCATCCTGGGTGCGCACGCCGACGCTTTCGGCCAGCAACGGGCTGTCAGCCAGCAGCTGGCGCAGTCTGGCGCCGCAGTGCTGGATCCCAGGGCTGGCTTTCAGCGCCAGGATTTCAGCATCAAAGGCTACAATCTGTCCGCGCAGGGCTTCAAAACTCATCGCCCCGGTTACGTCGGCCCAGTCGAGGAGACGCTGTGCGTCGTCAAGTGCCAGACACGCCAGACCAGTCATGCATGGCGTGCCGTTCACCAGACTCAACCCCTCTTTCGCACCTGGCGAAATCGGCTCCAGCCTGGCTTGTGCCAACGCCTGCTGCGCGGGCACAACCTGCCCTTGCCAGCTGACGTCCCCGACACCCATCAGCGCGAGGCCGATATGCGCCATATGCGAGAGATAGCCCACCGATCCCTGCGACGGCACCTGCGGAGTAATGCGCTGATTCAGAAACGTCAGCAGCTGTTCAACAATCGCCGGTGAAATGCCGGATTTGCCGTGGCTGTAGTTGGCAATCGCCGCGCACATAATGGCCCGGGTTTGCGCCTCGTCCAGCAATGGCCCAACCCCGCAGGCATGGCTGAGCAGAGTATTGCGCGACAACTGACTGAGCTGTTCTTCCGCCAGGCTAATATTGCACAACGCACCTAGGCCGGTATTCACCCCGTACGCCACATGGCCCGAGGCGACGATCAGATTTACTATCTCCCGGCCCTGGGCGATGCGCGCCCAGGTGCTGGCGCTCAGCGTTAAGCTGGCGTTGCCGCGAGCAACGCGCGCCACATCCTGCCAGCGTAACGGCTGGTCGCCCCACTCGATGGCTGCACTCACAATGGCTGCTCCTGGCGATAGTGGCTGGAGATAAACTGCTGAAAACGCGGCGAACCCTGGTCGCCAAACAGTTCGTCAGGAGACCCTTCGCAGTCGATATTACCCTGATGCATAAACACCACTCGGTTAGAAACGTGGCGCGCAAAACCGAGCTCGTGCGTCACCACCAGCATCGTGCGCCCCTCTTCCGCCAGGCTACGCATCACTTTCAGCACCTCACCTACCAGTTCAGGGTCGAGCGCCGACGTCGGTTCATCAAACAGCATGACGTCCGGGTCCATCGCCAGCGCCCGGGCAATCGCCACGCGCTGTTGCTGACCACCGGAGAGTTGCGCCGGATAATAGTCTTTGCGGTTGAGCAGCCCGACGCGGTCCAGCAATTGTTCTGCCTGTTCGATGCACTCGCGTTTATTGCGCTTGAGCACGTAGTGCGGCCCTTCAATCACGTTTTGCAATACCGTCATGTGCGACCACAAATTAAAGCTCTGAAACACCATCCCCAGACGCGAACGCAAGCGTTCAATCTGTTTAGGATTCGCCGCCAGCTGATGCCCGCGCGCATGTTGCTTCATTTCAATCGTTTCCCCGCCCACGCTGACCACACCCGCATCCGGGGTTTCGAGCAGGTTAATGCAGCGCAACAGTGTACTTTTTCCTGAACCGCTGGCGCCAAGAATCGAAATCACATCGCCCTTTTGCGCGTCGATGGAGATGCCTTTCAGCACTTCAAGCATGCCAAAGGATTTGTGAATTCCGCTGACCGACAGGGTGACTGGACGCGAATTGTGCATATTATTCTCCTTTGGTGACAGGCTTCAGCGCGAGGGTGCTCGGGCTCTGGCGGGTATGCGGCGTCAGCCGACGCTCAAGCAGGGCGTACAGCTGAACAATAATAAAATTAAGAACCAGGTAAATTGCGGCGGCACAGAGGAACACTTCCATGGTGCGATAGGTCCGCTGAATGATTTGCTGCGCCACGCCGGTGACATCCCACACCGTGACCAGGCTTGCCAACGCGGTGGATTTCACCAGCAGTATCGCCTCGGTGGAATACGCCGGGAGCGCGTAGCGCAGCATCACCGGGGCGATAATCCGCCGTAAAAGCAGCAGGCGTGACATCCCGCAGGCGCGTCCGGCTTCGATTTGACCAACCGGAATCGCCAGCAAGCCACCGCGTAGGATTTCTGCGGTGTAGGACGCGGTACATAATGAAAGGGCCAGCACCGCGCAGATAAACGGTTCACGTAATAACGGCCACATAAAGCTGTGGCGAATCACACCAAACTGTCCCAGTCCGTAATAAATCAGGAACAGCTGAATCAGCAGCGGCGAACCGCGAAACACCAGAATATAGCCGCGGGCAAAGGCACTCAGTGCGCGCCACTGGCTCATACGCATCGCCAGAATGCCCAACGCCAGCACGCCGCCGAGCAGAAACGAACAGATAAACAGCCCCAGCGTCACCGGCAATGCGGCGCTCAGCTTGAGGAAAGTGTCAGTCAAAAAAGCCACGTCGATAACCATTTGCGCTCCTTAAGCCTGGGCCACAGTTCGGCGCTGCCATGCGCGATTGAGACGGGTTTCCGCCTTGATAAATGCCCTGTTCGACAACAGCGTCAGCAGCAAATAGCAGCCGCCGCCAATCAGGTAGAACAGGAAATAGTCACGGGTCGAACCCGCCGCAATCTGGCTGGCGCGCATCAGTTCCACGATGCCGGTGACCGACACCAGCGCCGAATCTTTGAGGCTCATCTGCCAGACGTTAGACAGTCCCGGCAAGGCGTAGCGGAAAATTTGCGGCAGCATCACTCGCTGCAAAATCCGCCAGCGCGGCATACCAATCGCCTGCGCGGCTTCGACTTCACCGGGCGACAGCGCCAGACGCGCGGCGCGGTACACCTCTGCCTGATAAGACGCCGAAATCAACCCGATCGCCAGGGCGCCAATCAGAAACGGCGGCACTTCGATAAAACCGTCGGCGCCGAACATCTGACCAATCAGCGAGATAAGCCCCGAGCCGCCGAAGTAAAACAGATAAATAATCAGCAGTTCAGGAATGCCGCGAAATACCACGGAATACGCCGAACCCAGCCAACGGGCCGGTGCGCGATGCGATAGCTTCGCCGAGGCAATCACCCCACCGACCAGCGCGCCCACCAGCAGCGCCGCCACGGAGAGCAATAGCGTAGTCAGCGTGGCGCTGAGGATCAGTCTTCCCCAACCGTCGTCCCCCAGACCCAGTAAATTGATCATCTTCAACCTCGCTTATGGGGTGACGTCAGCTTTAAACCATTTTTCGCTGAGTTTTTTCACCGTGCCATCGGCCAGGGCGGCTTTGATGGCGGTGTCCAGTTTGGCTTTCAGATCAGCATCCGCCGGGCGCACGCCCATAGCTTCACCTTCGCCCCAGACAGGGCCGCTCAACTGCGGGCCGCTGAAGGTCAGATTGTTATTTTCCGGGCGGGAAAGCGTGGAATTGGCGAAGGTGATGTCGTCGAACACCGCGTCGATGCGCTCGGACTGGAGGTCGAGGATGGCATCGGCGGAGTTGTTGTATTCACGAATATCGGCCACGTCTTTAAAGTATTTGTCGATGAACGGCGTGTACACCGTCCCGGAAGCGATACCGATGGTTTTGCCTTTTAGCGCGGCTTTCAGAGGCGCAATGGCGGCCTGGATCTCTTTTTCATCGTCGTGCAGTTTAATCACTGGCGCTGGTGGCAGGAGATTGCCTTTGATGGTGATGAACGACGCAGGCGTGGCGGCGTATGGCACGGTGAAACTGACCACTTTTTTGCGGTCCGGAGTAATCACAATCGCATCCATGATCACGTCATATTTGCCGGCATTCAGCCCGGCTATCATTCCGTCCCAATTCTGCACCACCAGCTTGCACTGGATGCCCATCCGCTGACACAGATTCTCCATCAGCTCTGGCTCAAAGCCGCTCAGCTTACCGCCCGGCAGGGTCAGGTTCCACGGCTCGTACCCGCCTTCAGTGGCGATGGTTATCGAGCTCCACGCTTTGGCATTCACGCCCCCGGCGCTTAGCAGCAGCCCTGAAAGCAGAGTGGTCAGACAGATCCCGCGAAAAGTGGTGCGCTGCTTCATGATGATTCTCCTGATTTCATTAGCGTATTTCATGCAATGGGGCATGGCGTGTAACAAATGACAGAACATGTATATACAACCATTGACTTTCCATCACACTCGTCGAATGATGGATTTGTGAGCCATGTTGTAAATAATTTGTAATCAAAATGAATCTCAAATGTGGCATTTAAACAGCTTAACGCGCAGAAAACCAGGGAGTTAGCCCAATGATTACCCCCTTTCAGTTCGTCACGTTACCCGTCACTCGCTGGAAAAATGGTGGCGGCGCAACCCGTGAAATTGTCAGCCACCCCTCGCCCGATGCACCGTTTCTCTGGCGGGCCAGTATCGCGACCCTGAACGCCGACGGCCCGTTCTCACTGTTTGCCGGGGTGGACAGAGTGATTACGCTGCTGGAGGGTGCCCCGCTGTGGTTGCGCGGTGTCGACGTGAATCATCGGTTAGAACGCTGGCAGCCGTGGGCGTTTGCCGGGGAGTGGCCGCTGACGACGGAAGGCATTAACTGCGTGGGCCGGGATTTCAATATTATGACCCAGCGCGAGCGGGCGTCAGCGCAGGTGAAAGTGATCACCCAGGCATACACGCCAGGTTCATCAGGGGTCGCCCTGGTGCTGCAAGGCGCATGGCAGCTGGATAATCAACGCTATGAAGCCCAGAGCGGAATAAGCTGGAGTCAGGCGCAACCGGGCGAGATGTTTCCGCTGACGCCCGACGCCACGCTGCTGTTGGCAGAAATCATGCTGTTTTAATGCCCTGTTTCTTCTCGATTTTATAAAAGCGAATGTGATCTACGCTGGAAATTGCGCCAGGTTGTATAGACAGGCGCGTACATTATCGCTTTTATTGTTACATATTCATAACAAACGCAGCAGCGTTTGACCGATATCCGACATGCCTCAAGAATCAGGAAGGAATGACATGACCACGCATCAGACCACTGCCCTCTCCCGTACCGTTCGCGCGCCTCGTGGGGACAAACTTCACTGCGCTAACTGGCTGATCGAAGCCGCGTATCGCATGATTCAAAACAACCTCGACCCGGACGTTGCCGAGCGACCGGAAGATCTGGTGGTCTATGGCGGGATTGGTAAAGCAGCCCGCAACTGGGAATGCTTCGAGCAAATTCTGCGCTCACTTGAGGCGTTACAGCCGGAAGAAACGCTGGTTGTGCAGTCAGGCAAACCGGTGGCAGTGTTCCGCACACACGCCGATGCTCCACGCGTACTGTTGGCCAACTCGAACCTCGTGCCGCACTGGGCCAACTGGGATCACTTCCACGAACTCGATAAAGCCGGACTGATGATGTATGGCCAGATGACCGCCGGGTCATGGATTTACATCGGCGCCCAGGGCATCGTGCAGGGCACGTTTGAAACCTTCGCCGAAGCGGGCCGCCAGCATTATAACGGCGACCTGAGCGGGAAATGGATCCTCACCGCCGGGCTAGGCGGCATGGGTGGCGCACAACCTCTGGCTGGCGTGTTGGCGGGTGCATCGGTGCTGGCGATTGAGTGCCAGGAATCCCGTATCGATTTCCGCATTCGCACCCGCTACGTCGATTACAAAGCGACAAATCTGGATCAGGCGCTGACCTTGATTGCCGATGCGAATGCGCAGAAAAAAGCCATTTCCGTCGGCCTGCTTGGCAACGCCGCGGAAATTTTACCGGAGCTGGTGAAACGTGCCAAAGCGGGCGGTATGCGCCCGGATATCGTCACTGACCAGACCTCCGCGCACGACCCGATCAACGGCTATTTACCGACAGGCTGGAGCGTTAACCGCTGGCTGGACGAGCGTGAAACGCAGCCGAAAGCGGTCGAAAAAGCGGCGCGCGCCTCAATGGCGGTGCACGTGCAAGCAATGCTCGATTTCCATCATATGGGCGTCCCGACCGTGGATTACGGCAACAATATTCGTCAGGTCGCGCTGGATGAGGGCGTGAAAAATGCTTTTGATTTCCCAGGCTTCGTCCCGGCCTACATTCGCCCTCTGTTCTGCGAAGGCAAAGGCCCGTTCCGCTGGGTGGCCCTGTCCGGCGATGAAGAAGACATTCGCAAAACTGACGCCAAATTGAAAGAACTGTTCCCGGAAAACACCCATCTGCATCGCTGGCTGGACATGGCCCAGGAGCGCATCGCCTTCCAGGGCTTACCGGCGCGTATCTGCTGGCTGGGCCTTGGCGAACGTCATCTGGCGGGTCTGGCATTCAACGAAATGGTGCGTAACGGCGAGCTGAAAGCGCCCATTGTCATTGGCCGCGATCATCTCGACTGTGGGTCCGTTGCCTCACCAAACCGTGAAACCGAATCGATGAAAGACGGCTCCGACGCAGTGTCCGACTGGCCATTGCTCAATGCCCTGCTGAACACCGCAGGCGGCGCAACCTGGGTCAGCCTGCATCACGGTGGTGGCGTTGGGATGGGCTTCTCCCAGCATTCCGGGGTGGTGATTGTCTGCGACGGTACGCCTGAAGCGGATAAACGCCTGGCTCGCGTGTTGTGGAACGATCCGGCAACCGGTGTGATGCGTCACGCCGATGCGGGCTACGAACAGGCCGTGGAATGCGCGAAGAAGCATGAGTTGAATTTGCCGATGGTGCGTTAAGTCAGCCATCATTGCCCGGCGGCCCGTACAAGCCACGCGCCGCCGGGCGAAGACCGATATAAAAAAACCACGCCGAAGCGTGGTTTCTTGCATTGGTGAGCCGTTATTTAAACAACCGCACCTTCACCGATTTGCCTTTGATTTTGCCCTGCTGGAGCTGCTTCCAGGCATGGCGAGCCACGCCCTGTTTCACCGCAACAAAGGCGTGGATCGGGTGAATATCGATTTTACCGATATCCGCGCCATCAAGGCCCATGTCACCGGTCAATGCGCCAAGAATATCGCCTGGACGCATTTTAGCTTTTTTACCGCCATCGATGCACAGCGTCGCCATGGTTGCTTCCAGCGGAGTGATGGTGACGCTGGTCGGTGCCTGCTGCCAGTGCACCTTCATATTCAGCATTTCTTCCAGCGCAGCGGCACGCTGACCTTCATCCGGCGCACAGAAGCTGATTGCCAGGCCGCTCTGCCCGGCACGCGCAGTACGACCGATACGGTGCACGTGCACTTCCGGATCCCACGCTAACTCAAAGTTAATCACCATTTCCAGTGCCTTGATGTCCAGCCCGCGAGCAGCGACGTCAGTCGCTACTAGCACACGGCTACTGCCGTTAGCAAAACGCACCAGCGTCTGATCGCGGTCGCGCTGTTCCATGTCGCCATGCAGGGCCAGCACGCTCTGGTTGCTTTCGCTTAATGCGTCACACACCGCCTGGCAATCTTTTTTAGTGTTACAGAACACCACGCAGGACGCGGGCTGATGTTTGCTCAGCAGCTTTTGCAGCAGGCTGATTTTGCCGTTGCGCGACACTTCGTAGAACTGCTGTTCGACGGCGGGCAGTTCATCGACAGTGCCAATTTCTACCGTCAGCGGCTCATGCTGAATGCGCGTACTGATGGCGGCAATGGCGCCAGGCCAGGTCGCGGAGAACAACAGCGTCTGACGCTTGGCCGGCGCGTGACTGATGACGTCGTCGATAGCCTCCGCGAAGCCCATATCCAGCATACGGTCAGCTTCGTCCAGCACCAGTGTTTGCAGGGCTTCGAGGCTGACGGTCTCTTTTTTCAGGTGATCGAGCAGACGGCCCGGCGTTGCAACAATGATATGTGGGGCGTGGATCAGGGAGTCTCTCTGAACGCTGAACGGCAGGCCGCCGCACAGGGTCAGAACTTTGATATTCGGCATGTAGCGTGCCAGGCGACGCAGTTCTTTGGCGACCTGATCGGCCAGCTCACGCGTAGGGCACAGCACCAGAGACTGAGTAATAAACTGGCTGGCATCAATGTGTTGCAGCAGACCCAGGCCAAACGCCGCAGTTTTTCCACTGCCGGTTTTCGCCTGAGCGCGGACGTCTTTCCCCGCAAGAATGGCCGGTAACGCCGCCGCCTGCACCGGGGTCATGGTTAGATAGCCCAGCTCATTCAGATTCTCGAGTTGTTCTGCAGGAAGCGCGTTTAATTCAGCAAAAGAGGTCACGGTCATTATTCCGGTAAAGATATCGGTATCAGCCTGCGGCTGACGTACAGGGGCGTAATCATATCATTGCTGGAGGGCACGACGGGAGTTTTTCGGGCGGGAAATGACAGCGTCCCGCCCGGGGGTAATACGTTCATTTGCTGTGTGTCGTGCGTGTCGCGTTGTTCTCACGCACGATGCACGCGGATTACCCTTCGCCCACGTTCGGCTGTGATGTCGCCGATTGCGTCTGTTTTGCCGCTTGCATAGACATCAGTTTGTAGACCGCAAAGGCGCTCAGTGCACAGCAGATGCCAAGAAATACCGCCACGTAGGTCGGTTTACCGCCGGCCATTTCAACCAGGAAGGCGCTGATCAGCGGCGTAGGCCCTGCTACCAACATGCCGTTCATTTCTCGGGCCACGCTTATCCCGGAATAACGGTATTGCGTCGGGAAAACACGCGCCAGAAGAAGCCCTTGCGGTCCCGCCATTGCCCCATAGCTGATGATGAACGCCACCGACATGCCGAGCGTGATAATCAGCAAATTGCCGCTGTCGATAAACATGAACAACGGGAAGGCATAGACCACGGTAAACAGTGCGGCAGCGGCATAAATCTTTGCCGGATTATATTTATCCGCCAGCCAGCCCATGATGGGCGCACTGATAACCGCACACCAGGCCGAAATAAACAGCGCGCTCAGCGCGGTGGTTTTCGACAGATGCAAGGTGTTGGTCATGTAGCTAATGCTGAAGGCACTGAGAATATAGACGTTGGCGTTGTGGCCCGACATCATCAGGAAGCTCCAGAACAGCTCACGTGGATAGCGGGTCAGGACAACTTTCAGCGGCAGTTTGTGCGCTTTCTTCTCCTGATCTGCCTGCTTCATGGCCTGAACATATTCCGGCGTTTCATCCAGATGACGCCGAATGTATATGGCGATCACGAACAGCACCGCCGACGAAATAAACGGCACGCGCCAGCCCCAGCTAATCATCATATCCGCAGGCATCAGGGATACGCCCCAAAAGGCCAGACTGGCAAAGATAATCCCAATCACCGTGGCTGATTGCAACAGGGCGGTATAAAAACCTCGCAAATGCTTGGGCGAGTATTCATACAGCAGCGTCAGCGCTCCGGCATATTCTGCTCCGGCACCAAATCCCTGCGCCATCCGCATGATAACCAGCAGCACAGGCGCCATCAGACCTATTTCCTGGTAACCAGGCAATAACCCGATAGCGACCGTTCCGATACCCATTAAGGTGATGGAAAATACCAGTGCGGGCTTACGCCCATAGCGATCGCCAATATGGGAGATGACCACGCCACCCAGCGGGCGAACAAAAAAGCCCACTGCGAATGTTGCAAAGGCTGCCAACACGCCAGCAACTTCCGAGAGATCGGGGAAGAATATTTTATTAATGATTAATCCTGCGGCGGCGCCGTACAACGCGTAGTCGAACCACTCAATGATGGTTCCGACTACTGACGCCGTAACGGCCTTTCTTAACCCTGGTGTTGTTTTTTGCTGCATGGTCTTCTCCTGTACAGAGGCAGATGTTGCCAAGCATTACGTTATTGTTGTGTTTCTTTCGTGTTATTGGAATGTATTTGTGAATGCACAATTATTCAAAAGTAAATTTTAGATTTATATATGAATATCACATTCAGCCACTTTCCGTATCAGGAAAGAGGGAGCTGGTTCGCAAAATCAGGAGAAAAAATAAGCGGCCAGAGTGGCCGCTTAGGGGAAAGCCTCAGTGCAGACTACGCGTCTACACCGCCGCTACGAATGTTTTCCGCGGTGGTGAATAGCAGTTGAAGTACCGCATCACAGGAAGGATTATTCATATGATCCAGATGCTTAACCCACGGACACGCCAGTGCCGCTATTGCCTGTCCACCGCTGTTTAATAATGGCACGGCGATGTTGTAGACGCCTTCAACCTGCAAGCTCGGCATGATTTCGTAACCCTGCTCGCGGATTTGGGCCAGCTTTTTATGCATCGCCTCGTTGAGGATGCCATCCGTTTGTTCGCTCTGTTGCAACATAAATTGCTGATCCTGTGGAGAGGCAAACGCCAACAGGACATGCCCGGAACTGGAATCTCGCAACGCGAAACGCGCCCCAACGCGAATACCAAAACCCCAGTATCCAGGTGCATCGACTTGAGCGATTGCCGTCAGTCCGCCGCGTTCATACAACGCAATGTGGCAGCCCTGTTGGGCCGCTTCCGCGAAAGTTCTCAGATGAGGAATCGACTGAACCACCAGTCGCCGCATCGGTGACTGACGATGCGCCAACTCGAACAGCTTCAGGGAAAGCTGGTACTGATCGACGCTGGTGCGCACCACGTAACCGCGCTTCACCAGTCTGTCGAGCATTCGATAAATTTCATTGGGCTTACGTTCTAACGCGGCTGCGATTTCTGCCTGCGAAAGCCCTTCTTCCAGTTCGGCCAGTTTCTCAAGAATATCCAGTCCTTTGTCCAGAGCCGGTGCGCGGTAACGATCCTCGACCAACTCCACTTCAGGCTTGTTTTGCGCCATACCTTCCTCATGCCTGTGCGTTAGTAACACGTTGTTTTTCGTCGTCACATCTTAGCACTTCTGCGGCATTTGCCATGACAGGTGCGCAAGACGAAATGTGACGTGCATATATAAATTATAAATTCATATTTGAATTAAATGGTCAGATGTTTACAGTGTATTAACAAACCGCTTGCTCACCACCGGAGAAAAACATGACGCAGCAGAAGACCATTTTGATCACTGCCGCCGCACAAGGCATTGGCCACACCACCGCTCTCAGGATGGCAAACGCCGGGTTTAAGGTGATTGCCACCGATATCAATAAAGAAAAACTCGACGCACTGTCGCGAGTTGAGAATGTCCGCACCGCACGCCTCGACGTGACCAACACGGCAGAAATTCACGATTTCATCACCAGACAAACCGCTATTGATGTGCTGTTCAACTGTGCGGGAATTGTGCATAGCGGCGATGTACTGACCGTCAGCGATGAACACTTAAATCAGGCCTGGCAGCTTAATGTGGTGTCACAGGTTCACCTGATTCAGGCGGTTCTGCCGGGGATGTTAACGCGTCGCGACGGCTGCATTATCAATATGTCTTCGGTGGCATCGAGCGTGAAAAGCGTGCCAAACCGCTGTGCCTACAGCATCAGTAAAGCGGCGGTCATTGGTCTGACAAAATCCGTTGCGGCGGACTACATCACCCAAGGGGTTCGCTGCAACGCCATCTGCCCTGGCACAGTTGAAACGCCGTCACTCCAGCAGCGTCTTAGCGATACCGGCGACTACGATGCGGCACGCGCCGATTTCATTCGCCGTCAGCCGATGGGACGCATTGGCAAGCCAGACGAAATCGCCGATCTGGTGCTGTATCTCAGCAACGCCACGTTCACCACCGGACACATTCATAACATCGACGGCGGCTGGTCTGCCTGAGATTTTCATGCTCAAAGGAGCCTGTAATGCGCTTACTTCGCTTTGGTCAGCCGGGTCAGGAACGCCCCGGACTCCTCGACAGCCAGGGAAACATTCGTGACCTATCCGCATGGATTGACGACATCAGTGCCGACACGCTGTCACCAGAAATACTTGCTCACCTGGCTTCACTTTCAAGCGATGAATTGCCGTTGGTGGAAGGCAATCCGCGCCTCGGCTCCTGCATCGGCGGCAGTCGCAAGTTTATCTGCGTTGGGCTGAACTATTCCGATCACGCCGCAGAAACCAACGCTGTGGTTCCGCCTGAACCCATTCTGTTTATGAAGTCCCCTCACGCTATTGTCGGGCCAAACGACGAGGTAGAGATCCCTCGTGGTTCACAGAAAACGGACTGGGAAGTCGAACTGGGGGTCGTCATCGGTAAAAAGGCGAAATACGTCAGCGAAGCCGAGGCCATGGAACACATCGCCGGTTACTGCGTGATCAACGATTTGTCCGAGCGCGCCTTCCAGATCGAACGCCAGGGTCAGTGGGTAAAAGGCAAAAGCTGCGACACGTTTGGCCCAACCGGCCCGTGGCTGGTGACTACGGATGAGATCCCCGACCCGCAAAATCTCAACATGTGGCTTGAGGTGGACGGTCATCGCTATCAGCAAGGCTCCACGGCCACTATGGTGTATGGCGTGCGGTATCTGATTGCCTACATTTCGCAATTTATGACGCTCTATCCCGGGGACATTATTTCTACCGGTACGCCGCCCGGCGTTGGCATGGGGCAAACACCTCCCGTGTATCTGAAGCCCGGCCAAACCCTGCGTCTTGGCATTGAAGGCTTAGGTGAACAACAGCAACTGACTCGCGCCGAATCCGGCTCACCACAGTAAGGAAAACCGTTATGGCAGTGATTACATCCGTTGAAGTTTTTATGGTGATGCTGGAGCCAAAAGTTCGGCGGGAAGATGCTATCCAGGCGTTTGTGTGCCAGGAAACACCTTTTGTACGCATTACTGATTCAGACGGCGCGCAAGGCCTGGGCTACAGCTATACCATTGGCACCGGCGGCCCCGCCGTTCTCTCTTTACTGGAAAAAACGCTAGCACCCGCGCTGCTTGGCAAAGAAGCAGACGAAATTGAACAACGCTGGCGCGAACTGCTGTTTCTGACCCACGCCACCTCCGTCGGGGCGATTACCTCGCTGGCACTGGCGACCATTGATACCGCGCTGTGGGATCTGCGCTGTAAGCGGAGTAACCAACCGCTCTGGATCGCCGCAGGGGGCGCCCAGTCGCGTATCCCGCTTTATAACACCGAAGGAGGCTGGCTCAATTTGTCGACCAGTGAATTGGTTGAAAATGCACTGGAATGTCAGGAAAATGGTTTTGCCGCCACCAAAATGAAAGTCGGCCTGTCGATTAAAGAAGATATGTCTCGCCTGCGCGCAGTACGCGAGGCGGTGGGCGATAATTTCGAGATTTTCACCGATGCCAACCAGGCCTTCCGGGTCGATGAAGCCATTCGTCGGGCGCATCATTATGAAGAACTGGATATCGGCTGGCTGGAAGAACCCCTCCCGGCCGACGATTTACAGGGGCACATTCGCCTTAGCCAGCAGACCAGTGTGCCCATCGCCGTCGGGGAGAGTATCTATAGCACGCTGCACTTCCGCGAGTATCTGCAGCAGAACGCCTGTTCTGTCGTACAGGTCGACGTGGCGCGCATCGGCGGCATTACGCCATGGCTGAAGGTGGCACATCTTGCCGAGTGCTTCAATATTGCGGTGTGTCCACATTTCCTGATGGAACTTCACGTTTCGCTGTGTGCGGCAGTGCCAAATGCCCGCTGGCTAGAATATATTCCTCAGCTTGATACGCTTACCCACCAGCCGATGCAGGTGGAAAACGGTTACGGTTTACCACCCTCCTCCCCTGGGCTGGGTATCGACTGGGATCTTCGCGCCCTCGAGCGCCACACGCAGCCAGGCAGTTATCAACGTCTGACGCGTTAACCCTGCCTTAGCGCGAACGCCACCGGGTTTGGGTTCGCGCTACTTCGTTTATACGATCACTCTGCTTTATAAAGCGGAATAATCGCTCCGGTAATATAGCGTCGGCGCAGCCACGACGACAGCGCATCCATGGTCATCACTACTGCCACCAGCAGCAGAGTGATAAACATCACCACATCCCAGTTCCACAAGCGCATGTTCTCAGCGTAAATCAGCCCGATACCACCTGCCCCGACAAAGCCTAATACGGCCGCCGAGCGGGTGTTGGATTCCAGCTGATAGAGACTCAGCGCGAGGAACGTTGGGAACGATTGGGTGAAGATGCCAAAGCGGTGTTTTTGCAGCCCGTTGGCACCAACCGCCGTCAGACCACGGCCCGGCGAACGCTCCACGGCCTCGTGCCCTTCGGCATATAAGCGCCCAAGCAATCCGGTGTCCTGCATGATTATCGCCAGCACCCCAGCAAGCGGGCCAAGACCGACAGCACGTACGAAAATCAGCCCCCAGATAGCCATGTCGATCCCGCGCAGCAGGTCAAACAGCCGACGCATAAACATCGCCACAAACCGCGTTACCGGGCCACGCATGACGTTACGCGCGGCAAGAAACGACAACAACAGCGCAATCAACGTGGCAGTGATGGTGCCGGAAAAGACAATCGCCAGCGTGATGCCAATCTGGCGGAAGTAGTAGCCAAACGGCCAGTTGAGAAAATCATGCCAGACGAACATGCGGAAGAAGTAGCGCCCAAGCTGCTGCATCCCGGTAGTGAGCTGTTCGTAGCTGATACCAAACTGAATGAAGAACCAGACGTAATACAGACCTACCGCCAGCGCCACAATCGCCAGATGGCGCAAGTGGCGACCTTGGGCACGAAACAGCGCCGGGTGCGCTTTACGGCAATGTTCGGTGTCAGTCACCGCTTGCCAGTTGTTCATTTTTTCCCCTCCAGCACCCGCTGACGCAGGCGGCCAGACAATGTATCCAGCAGCGAGACCACGATGACAATCAGCAGCAGCGTCATGCTCACCTGGTCGTAGCGGTCGAGTTTGATGTTGGTCATCAGCTCCTGACCAATCCCACCCGCGCCGACCAACCCAAGAATGGTCGACGAGCGGAAGTTGATTTCAAGACGCATGAAGCCATATGAGAGAAATATCGGTTTGACCTGCGGCCACAGTGCGAAACGCATCCGCTGTATCGGCGAGGCACCGCAGGCGATGAGGCCGCGCACCGGTTTGTCCTGCGCACTTTCAATCGCTTCGTAGAACAGCTTGGTCAGGCTGCCGATGGTGTGCAGTGTCAGTGCCAGAAATCCCGGGATCGCGCCGATCCCAAAAGCCATCACGAAAATCACCGCCCACGCCAGCTCCGGCATGGTGCGCAGAAATGCCACCAACGCGCGGATGCCAAAGCGTAATCCCGCCGGTGCCCAGGCGTTACTCGCCGCCAGAAACGAAAGGAGCGTCGCTATCGCCACCGCCACCAGCGTGGAAGCCAGCGCCAGCTGTAGCGTTTCCCAAATTAGCGGCAGCTGAATCGGCAAGCGGTAGCCCCAGTAGGCCAGCGATCCTTTGGTGTGCACATCGCCCAATAGCACGCCGCCGTGCAGCGTTGGCACGGTTTCGAGCATGTAATCGAGGAAATTCGGCAGCGAGTGCCAGATGGTGAGGAGATTAAATTCGGCGGCTTGTCCTGCCGCGATGTAGAGCACCAGCAGCAGCGCCGACCAGGTGAACGTGTCGCGCGTCTGACGCATTTTCACCTGCTGGTAGTAACGTTCAAATTCAGTATTCTGCATGTTCGCTCGCGGAATGGACTCTCCCCCGCAGGCTGCACGGGGGAGTGAAAAGGTCTGATTAACGGGCGTTAACCAGTTCGCGTTTCATGTCGATAATCTGCTGGAAATCAGCCACGGTCGCCGGGCCGATGTGCTGGGTACCGCCCATCGCTTTGATGAAGCACTGGTGTTCTTCTTTATCCAGTTTCTTCACCGCCTCGACCACTTTGGTTTTGAATTCTGGCGGCAGGCTGTTGCTCACCAGGATTGGACCGTTGGGGATCAGCGGCGATTGCCAGATGATGCGGATGTTTTTCATCAGGTCCGGGTGATCCATGCGGATCAGGCGGTTAAACGCGCCGGCAGTGTAGCCGTCGTTGTAATTACCGACCATCGACGCCCAGGTGACTGCGCCTGCGAACTGGCCGTTCAGCACACCAAGAATGTCCTGCTCGTGGCCGCCGGAGAAGGTGACACTGGAGAAGAAGTTGTTGTATTTATCATCCGTGGTGCCGCCGAATTTTTTCTTGAAAGCCTGGTTCGGGATCAGGAAACCGGAGGTTGAATCCGGGTCAGCCATGCCGAAAGATTTGCCTTTCAGGTCATCAAGGGTTTTGTACGGGCTATCAGCTTTGACAATAACCACCGAGTGGTAACCGCGAGACTGGTCTTTATCGTCCACCGCGATACCGACGATATCTACCGCTTTGGGGTTATTGATGTATATCGAGGCATAGGACGACGGCGACATGCTCAGCACTACGTCCACTTTGCCGCCCAACAGACCCTGAATGACACCAGAATAGTCAGAAGAATTACGCAGTTTGGTGTCGACGTTCAGTTCCTTGTCGAGAAAATCCTTCACGCACTGGTTATCGCCAATCTGCTGGGTGGCGTTTTGCCCGCCCAGAATACCCAGATTCAGCTCTTTCGGTTGCTCCGCCGTGGCCTGCCATGCCACTAGCAGCCCTGCCATCATCGCGGAAAAACGTAATGCGCTCGTCATGTGCTTATTCATTATCATTGCCCGTGTTGTCTTGCGTTGAGGATTAATGGAGCTGGCTGATTTCGTCGCCATAAAGTTGCTGCAGGACATCCTGACTTAAATCGTCCGGATGACCGTCAAACACGATTTGCCCTTGCGCGATGCCTATCACGCGGGTGCAGTAATTTTTCACCAATTCAATCGAGTGCAGATTGACCATCACGCTGATGCCCTGTTCGCTGACTTCACGCAGGACGGTCATAATACGCTGGGTGTTTTTCGGGTCGAGCGAGGCCACGGGCTCGTCGGCCAGCAGAATCGACGGATTCTGGATAAGCGCCCGGCAAATCGCCACGCGCTGCATCTGTCCACCGGAGAGGTTTTCTGCGCGCTGTAGCGCATGAGGCAGCATGTTCATCCATTCGAGCAGCGCGATAGCGCGAGCGCGGTCGTCGTCCGAAAACACTTTGAACAGGGATTTGAGCGTTGAAGTCTGGCTCAGTCGGCCGAGCAAGACGTTGGTCAGCACATCGAGACGCGGGACCAGGCAGAAATCCTGGAAAATCATGCCGCATTCGCTGCGCCATGCATTGAGCGCGCGTCCGCTGATGTCGGAAACATCACGCGGGAGACCAACTTCCGGATAGCTGAGCAGTTCGCCCGAGGTTGCAGGGTGAGTGCCGTTGAGTACGTGCAGCAGCGTGGATTTCCCCGCTCCCGAACGCCCGACGATGCCCACCATTTCACCCGCATGAAGGTCAAAATTGATGTCGTTCAATACCTTTTGCTGGGCATTGTACGATTTGCATAAATTTTTCACGCTCAGCACTTTGCGCTGTGGGGCGTGAATAATCTGCGGTTGAACGGGATAATCGTTCAGGGAAAAGAGTGCGCGAGCGTTGTTCATAAGAGTTCCACGTTGCTTGTTTTCGCCGTGGGTTATTAACAACGCTGCGCATGACGCTTTAATGACAGAAAAACGATAAACAGATGAACATCACGGGTTACGGTGTAACGGAAGAGGTCTCCGTTGCGCGCTCTGAATCAGCAAACACGCCGTGATTCAGGTCAGTCACAATGGCGTTCATCCTTGCTTCAGTCAGGCCGTAGTATCTGATAGCAATGGCGGTCAACAGATAGAACACGGATGGGATTACCGAGAACAGCAGAACGATGCCGTACAGGGCTTCCGCCGACTGTACCTGGCTGCTTGAAGCATAGCCATAATACGCCAACACCCAACCGAGAATCGCACCGCCGACCGCGACGCCAAGCTTGATAACAAAGATATTGGCCGCCACATTCATGCCTGTAATACGGCGTTGAGTTTTCCATTCACCATAGTTGTTGGCGTCAGTAATCATTGACCACTGGATAGCGGCATTCCCGCCCTGGACCAGTTGAATCAGAACATGAGCGAAAAGCGGAATGACCCAGTAATTCATCGGCAGCATGAAGCACACCACACCCAAGGCCGCATTGATAAGGTTTATCCAGAACGAGAGTTTTACTTTACAGAAGCGGGTACCAAACGGTTTAGCTAACACCGAGCCAAACATCGAGGCGAACATGCCCCCGAGCATAAACCAGCTGATAATATCCGCCCCTTCGCGCAGCACGCTATTCACGAAATAGACCACTGCCCCGCCGCGAATAACCACCGCCACCAGCATCGTGAAGTTATAGACCGACAATATCCGCCACTGATCGTTGCGGAACAGTATTTTCACATCGCGGGCAATATTCAGATTCTCTTCTTTAATCGGCTGAACACGCTCTTTGGTGCTAAAGAAACAGACGATGAACATCAGGCAACCGATGATGCCAAATAATGCCATGGCCACCTGAACACCCGTCGCCCTGTCGCCTGGATAAAGATAATCCGCCAGTGGTAAAATTAACGCTGTGCCTAATGCACCGCCAATTGGAGTAATGGCAAAGCGCCACGACTGCAGTGACAAACTTTCCTGTGGGTCGGTAGTCAACGCCGCGCCTAATGAGCAATATGGGATATTAATTGCGGTGTACATCAGAGTCATAAATATATATGCCGCAACGGCATAAACGACTTTTCCGCTGTCTGAAAAACTCGGAATAGAATAAACCAGCACACAGCTCACGGCGAACGGGATACAGATAGCTAACAGCCATGGACGGAAGCGTCCCCAGCGGGTGGCCGTTGCATCAGCAATAGCCCCCATTATCGGGTCGGTAATCGCATCCAATACTCGAACTAATAAAAACATGGTGCCCATGACTGCCGGTGGCAATCCATAAATATCGGTATAATACCAGGCAAGAATAGCGACCGATGAATCGAAAACGATATGACTGGCGGCATCACCGAGGCTATAACCGACTTTTTCTCTGACGGATAACTTTTCACCTGCCATGATAAAACTCCCCTTCAGTATTAAGTTATGTAACCGGTTTCTTATGTGGCGCTATTTTTTGCACAGCCAGTGAAAGGCGGTCCATTATGTTTTTTAGCTAGTTTCTTATGTTTTTTGCTTTATGTGATCTCTGAGGGATCAAAGAGATATATTCTCGATTTTTTTGTTTTATTGCTCACATAACCGCACGACGGGAATTTGTCTGGAAAAGTGCAAAACGTTAACCCCGACACACGCCGGGGCCGATATTCGTCTATGGTTGTAAACAGCGGAATTTGCGCAACTAAAAGGAGAATCAACGATGAGAAAACCCGCTTTGCGCCGCCCAGATACGCTTTACCTCGCCCTGCAACTCGCCCTCGGTGGCGCCCTACTCTCGCTGAGTCTGACCTCGGCCCAGGCGGATGAAACCCTCGCCGCCACACCGCAGCCGCCGGATATTTTATTGGGTCCGCTGTTTAATGATGTGCAAAGCGCGAAGCTGTTCCCGGATCAAAAAACATTTGCCGATGCGGTGCCTAAGGGCGATCCGCTGATGATCCTTGCGGACTATCGGATGCAGCGCAATCAGTCGAGCTTTGACCTGCGCCATTTTGTGGAAGTGAACTTCTCTCTGCCGCAGGAAAAAGACAAATACGTGCCGCCTGCGGGCCAGAGCCTGCGTGAGCATATCGACGGACTGTGGCCGGTGCTAACACGTACCACCGACAGCGCCGCGAAGTGGGATTCCCTGCTGCCGTTGCCGAAACCGTATGTGGTGCCCGGCGGGCGCTTCCGCGAAGTGTATTACTGGGACAGCTATTTCACGATGCTGGGCCTGGCGGAGAGCGGTCACTGGGACAAAATCGAGGATATGGTCGCCAACTTCGCCTATGAAATTGACACCTGGGGCCATATTCCTAACGGCAACCGAACCTATTATCTGAGCCGTTCGCAGCCACCGTTCTTCTCGCTAATGGTGGAACTGCTGGCGAAACACGACAGCGACGCACTGAAAAAATACCTGCCGCAGATGGAGAAAGAGCACGCCTACTGGATGGACGGTCAGGATGCGCTGCAAAACGGCGAAGCCAATAAACGGGTGGTCAAACTCAATGACGGCGCGCTGCTCAACCGCTATTGGGATGACAAAGACACGCCGCGCCCGGAATCCTGGCTCGACGATGTGAATACCGCCAAAAGTAATCCGAATCGCCCGGCGACGGAAATTTACCGCGACCTGCGCTCTGCCGCCGCGTCCGGGTGGGACTTCAGCTCACGCTGGATGGATGACCCGCAAAAACTCAGCACTATTCGTACCACCAGCATTGTGCCGGTCGACCTTAACGCACTGATGTTCAAGATGGAGAAAATCATCGCCAGCGCCAGTAAAGCAGCGGGTGATGACGCCAAAGCCACGCGTTACGATACGCTGGCAAGCGACCGCCAGCAGGCAATGGAGCGTCATCTGTGGAACGACAAAGAGGGCTGGTACGCCGATTACGATCTGAAAACGCACAAGGTGCGTAATCAGCTGACCGCCGCCGCGCTGTTCCCGCTGTACGTTAACGCCGCCTCAAACGACAGAGCGGCAAAAATGGCAACGGTAACGGAATCGCGGTTGCTAAAAGCAGGCGGCATTGCGACCACCACCATCAACAGTGGTCAGCAATGGGATTCCCCGAACGGCTGGGCACCGCTGCAATGGGTCGCCACCGAAGGGCTGCAAAACTATGGTAAGGACAACATCGCGATGGACGTTTCCTGGCGATTCCTGACCAACGTGCAACACACTTACGACAGTCAGCAAAAACTGGTGGAGAAATATGACATCACGTCCACCGGCACGGGCGGCGGCGGAGGTGAATATCCACTGCAGGATGGATTCGGCTGGAGTAACGGCGTGACGCTGAAAATGCTCGATTTGATTTGCCCGAAAGAAAAACCGTGCGACAACGTGCCAACAACACGACCCGCAGCGACAGCGCCTGCCGAGGCACCGCTGAAATCGACGACTCCGGCGACGTCTACCGCACCTGCGGCAAGCCCAACCCCAGCCGCTCCGGCTGAAAAAACGCAATAATAGACCCTTGACCTGCTACCAGTTCTGGTAGCAGGTTTTTTCTCGCATTGTCCGCTATCCCCTTCCCGCTCTGCTTTCCCGTCGGTAACCGCAATAAAGCCGTGGATTTCTGGCAGCTGCTCTGACATTTCTTCTCTTGCTTCGATTAACGCAAACAATAATAATTCGCATTCTTTTTACGAAAAATGACATTTTCGCACGTTTTGACACGGTGGCGCACAGGAGTGCCAGGCCGGGTCTCTTAGGATTATGCGATGAATAACACACTGCGCCTCAAACGCTCGTCAGCACTTTGCGCCTTGGCGCTGGCGTTCCCTTGCTCGTCTTTCGCTGAGGAAACGGTAGTGGTTACCGCTCAGCCGGCTGAATCCGCGACCGCACCGACCAAGGGCTATACGGTTAAATCCTCAACCGGTGCCACCAAAACCGATCAACCGCTGATCACTACCGCCCAGTCGGTATCCGTTGTGACCCGTCAGCAGATGGAAGATCAGGGTGCGACCAACGTCAGCCAGGCGCTGAGCTATACACCGGGCGTGTATAGCACCTTCGGCGGCTCGGCAACTCGCTTCGACGCCATTTCCCTGCGCGGCTACCACGGCGGTGACGTGGACAACATCTTCCTCGACGGCATGCGCCTGATGAGCGATGGCGGCAGCCACAACGTCATTCAGATTGACCCGTGGTTTCTCGACCGAATTGATGTGATTAAAGGCCCCTCTTCCGCGCTGTACGGCCAAAGCGTACCCGGCGGGCTGGTTAACCTGACCTCCAAGCGCCCACAGTTTACCTCCGAAGGCCACATTCAGGCGTTCGGCGGCACCCAGGGCACCAAAGGTGCAGCGTTCGATTACACCGACGCGATTAACGATCAGTGGGCGTATCGCGTGGTGGGCATCACCCGTAACACCGACACCCAGGTCGACAACACCCGCGAAGAACGTTACGCGATTTCCCCGTCGCTGCTGTGGCAACCGGATTCTGACACCAGCCTGTTACTGCGTGCGTACCTGCAAAAAGATCCATCAGGCGGCTATCATGGCTCGCTACCGTTGGACGGCACGCGCTATGAGCACAACGGTCGCAAACTCAGCAACCACACCAATGAAGGTGACCCGAGCGATGGCTACCAGCGTCGCGAACAGATTTACAGCTACGAATTTAATCACCAGTTCAATGACATTTGGTCCGTGTATTCAAGCGGCAGCTATACCCATTCCGACGTAAACCTCGACCAGGTTTATCAGGTGGGTTGGGTTGGCGACAGCGATATGCTGGCCCGCGGCTATAGCGGTTCAACCGGTTCGCTCGACGGCTGGTCGACCGATAACCGCATTAAGGCTGATTTCAACACCGGCGACGTGTCGCACACCGTGGTATTGGGTGGTGAATATCACCGCTTCCGCAATGACCTGTGGAGCCGCGCAGGGGGTGCCTCTCCGCTCGATCCGTGGAGCGGCTATACTGCGCAGGATGGACATACCCTGACCTATAGTGATTATAACAATCGCCGTTATTATCAGGCCGGTCTGTACTTGCAGGATGAGATGGTGTGGAACCGCTGGCATGCGGATCTCTCCGCGCGCTATGACCGCATTGTTTCACAGCAAGTGAGCGATACATTTGGCACCTCTTCGCGTCGTTCCGATGACCACATCAGCAGCCGCGCATCCTTGCTGTATGCCTTTGAAAACGGCTTGTCGCCGTACATCAGCTACAGCCAGGCCATCACGCCTGCCATGCTGGCAGGCCCGGACGGTCAGTTGCTGAAACCGACCACCGCCGAGCAGTACGAAGCCGGGCTGAAATTCCAGCCGCCGGGCACTGCGGACATGTACAGCATCGCAATGTACGACCTGACACAGAAAGATGTGGCCACGCGAGATACCAATATCGCTACCGCCACCTTCCTGCCCGCCGGAAAAGTGCATTCGCAGGGTGTGGAACTGGAAGCGCGCAATCAGCTGACGCCACGCCTGAGCACCATCGCCGGGTACACCTGGAACCGCCTGCGCTTTGCTGATACCAAAGACGGCACCGACGACAATACGCCGCAGCTGACGCCGGATCAGATGGCATCATTCTGGGCGCACTATAAGTTTGATTACGGGATTAGCGCGGGCGCGGGCGTACGTTATATCGGCAAACAGTGGGCCGATGACGCGAATACCGAACGTTTGCCGTCGACTACGCTGCTGGATGCGATGATCCGTGCGGATCTGGGTGCCTGGACGTCAGCTCTGAAAGGCGCGTATTTGCAGGTTAATGCGAATAACCTGACCGACAGAGAGTATGTTTCTGGTTGCTACGGCACCAATAACTGCTACTGGGGCGCTGAGCGGTCGGTGATCGCAACCGTCGGCTATGATTTCTGATGGGTGATTAAAAAATTGCCCGGTGGCGCTTTCGCTGACCGGGCCTACCGTTTCAAAGTAGGCCGGCAAGCATGCGCCGCCGGGCTGTCGTATTTATGCGTTGCGACGCAGTAATCTGAATACCACCAGCACCACGATGGCACCCACAACCGCCACGAGGAAACTGTGCATATTAAAGCCGGAAACATTGCCGATACCAAACATGGTAGCCAGCCAGCCGCCAACCACGGCACCGACGATCCCCAGAATGCAGGTGAGAATAAAACCGCCGCCGTCACGACCCGGCATAATCAGTTTCGCAATAACACCCGCAATCAGTCCAAAAATAATCCAGGTCAGAATACCCATTTTAACCACCCTCCAAAATAAACAAATTAACCACAATTTAAACACGACTATTGTGTGCTTTGGTTCCCTTAAGTATAGGTAAACATTCCCAAAAAGAAGGTATTCGACTAAAAAATTTATCTGTTGAAAAATTTTCACCCGTTTGTATTAAGTTATGTTTCGCGCTGCCGATAGTTTATCGAATCTCTGTCGATAAGGAGCGACCAGGCGTGAGTCATTACAATGAGCAATTCCTTAAACAAAATCCGCTGGCAGTGTTAAACGTTCTTCGCGATTTGCATCGCGACCACGTCCCTTTGCGTGTCTCGTGGGAGACATCGCAATTTATTACCCGCATTCTCGATATCTCTTCTCAGGCGCTGATCGTCGATTACGGCAGTCAGGAATATGAAAACCGCGCCGTTCAGCGTGCGGAAAATATTACGCTCTCCGCTGAAACTCAGGGGGCGAAAATTGAATTTACGGTGCCGAAGATAGCGCCCGGCCAGTTCCTTGATTTGCCTGCCTTCACGATGCCCGTGCCGCCGTCGCTGTGGTTTGTGCAGCGTCGCGAGTTTTTCCGTATTTCCGCCCCACTGCATCCGGTGTATTACTGCAAGGCGAAACTACCCGATAACAGCGAAGTGCGTTTTCGTTTGTGTGATTTGTCACTCGGTGGAATGGGTGCATTGCTGGATGGCGCGCCGTCTGCGGCCCTGAAATCTGGGGTGATGCTCCCACAGATGGAACTGGATATGGGGGAATGGGGTAAATTTCATTTCGACGCGCAGCTGCTTTCACTGAGCGAGCGCAAGGTGGTCGACAGCAAAAATGAAACGATCAGCACCCCGCGCCTGAGCTTTCGTTTTCTCAACATCAGCCCGGCGATTGAGCGCACGCTCCAGCGAATTATCTTCTCTCTGGAGCGTGAGGCCCGCGAACGCGCGAATAAAGTGCGTTAGTCAATCGCGTCCATCGCTTTCTGCACTTTCCAGATGTAGCGCGGCGCTTGTGATGAAGGGTGATTCTCGACGATATAATCGAAGAACTCATCCTTATCCATGCCGTTAATCTTCCTGATCGCCGTTTTACGGTCCGAGGAGAAGGTTCGCAGCAGCGCGCCCGCGCCGTTAACGTAGGAGGTAACCAGCGCATACTGCATCACTTGCGGATCCTCAATGCCCGCCAGAACACCGTGTTCAAGGATGCTGAAGTATGCGGTACCCATCGAGATGTTACGTTCGGGGTTTTTCAGCTCACTGACCGACGGATCGCCCTTCCAGCCCATATGGCGATATACTTCACGCCCGGCGGTGGAAGGTTTAAGCTGCATCAGACCCACTGCGCCAGATTTACTGACCACATTCGGATTACCACCTGACTCAACCGCGATAATAGCAGTGATGAATTTAGGATCGAGTCCCCACGCCGTACCGGCCTTCTGGCTGATTGGCATCCACTGCATTGCCCGCTGAACGGGTACCGTCGGGTTGTACGGTGGATTGCGGTAATCGTTTTTCGGTTTTGAACTACATCCGGCAAGTAAGACAAATAAAACAACAAACCATCTCAATTTCACGCTTCTATCCTTTTCACTGAAGTGTGCTGCGCTAATGACAACGCGATGTTCAGGCGGCATGATAACTGTTTCATTCTCTGCAAGGAATTGCCATGACTCTGTTTCATCTGATTGCTCCCTCAGGCTATTGCATCAACCAACAGGCCGCCACCCGTGGGATTGCGCGCCTGGAGGAGGCAGGATACCAGGTCAATAATCAGCGCATTCTCACGCGCCGCCAGCAGCGTTTTGCAGGTACAGAAGCGGATCGCGCGGGCGATATCAATGCGCTGGCGGCACTTTTTGGTCGCGATAACCTCGTTTTAGCGGTGCGCGGCGGCTATGGCGCGAACCGTTTACTGGACATGATTGACTGGAAGGCCATCGCATTACGCCAGCAAAATGATCCGCTGCTGATTTGCGGCCATAGCGATTTCACCGCCATTCAGTTGGCACTCCTGTGCGAAGGCGTAATCACCTTCAGCGGGCCAATGCTGGCGGGCAATTTCGGGGCAGAAACGCTCAACGAATTTACCCTCGAGCACTTCTGGCGCGCGCTGCGAAACGGGGCATTTTCCGTGGAATGGCAAGGCAACGGCCGGGCCTGTGACGTGAACGGCACGCTGTGGGGCGGTAATCTGGCGATGCTGGTGTCGCTCATTGGCACTCCGTGGATGCCGCAAATTGACGACGGCATTCTGGTACTTGAAGACATTAACGAACACCCGTTCCGCGTGGAGCGTATGCTGCTGCAACTGTTCCATGCAGGGATTTTAGGTCGTCAGCGGGCCATTGTGCTCGGCAGCTTTAGCGGCGCGGAGCCAAACGATTACGATGCCGGTTACGATTTGCCGGTGATGATCGATTATCTGCAATCACGGTTATCTATCCCGGTTATCAGCGGGCTTGATTTCGGTCACGAGCAGCGCACGGTGACGCTGCCACTTGGATCACAGGCGCGTCTGGTGCACAACGCGAAGTCAACCACGCTGTCGATGACGGGTCATCCGGTCATCAGTGGAGAAAAAAAGCATTCATAGCTCTTATAAATCCATCGATTTACATGCATGTATGATAACGTTTTACCATTGAGTCACGCGATATAGGGAGTACGTGAACGTTGGATGCCGGGGCAATAATCAGTTTGTTTATTCTGGGGTCGGTGCTGGTCACCTTCAGTATTTTACTCAGTTCCTTTTCCTCACGACTCGGTATCCCGATTCTGGTGATCTTCCTTGCTATCGGTATGCTGGCCGGTATCGATGGCATTGGCGGCATTCCGTTTGATAATTACCCCTTCGCTTACATGGTCAGTAACCTCGCGCTGGCGGTTATCCTGCTTGATGGCGGAATGCGTACTCAGGCGAGTTCGTTTCGCGTAGCTCTCGGCCCGGCGCTGTCACTGGCGACGGTCGGCGTGCTTATCACCTCCGGACTCACCGGGATGATGGCCGCGTGGCTGTTCCACCTCGATTTGATTGAAGGCATGCTGATTGGCGCCATTGTCGGCTCGACGGATGCGGCAGCGGTATTCTCTCTGCTTGGCGGTAAAGGGCTGAACGAACGTGTCGGCTCGACGCTGGAAATTGAATCCGGCAGCAATGACCCGATGGCGGTGTTCCTCACCATCACCCTGATTGAAATGATCCAACAGCACGAAACCGGGCTGAGCTGGATGTTTGCGGTGCACATCATTCAGCAGTTTGGGCTGGGTATTCTGATTGGTCTCGGCGGCGGCTACCTGCTGTTGCAAATGATCAACCGCATTTCCCTGCCTGCCGGGCTTTATCCGTTGTTGGCGCTGAGCGGCGGGATCATGATTTTCGCGGTAACGACAACGCTCGACGGCAGCGGCATTCTGGCGGTGTATCTGTGTGGTTTTCTGCTCGGTAACCGCCCTATTCGCAACCGTTACGCGATTTTGCAGAACTTTGACGGTCTGGCGTGGCTGGCACAAATTGGCATGTTCCTGGTGCTGGGCCTGCTGGTGACGCCGTCCGACCTGCTGCCTATCGCTCTTCCGGCGCTGCTGCTCTCTGCCGGGATGATTTTCTTCGCACGTCCGTTATCGGTGTTTATTGGCCTGCTGCCGTTTCGCGGTTTTAACTTGCGCGAGCGTGTGTTTATCAGCTGGGTCGGCCTGCGCGGCGCGGTACCCATCATCCTCGCGGTTTTCCCGATGATGGCCGGACTGGAAAATGCGCGATTGTTCTTTAATGTCGCTTTCTTCGTGGTGCTGATTTCACTGCTGTTGCAGGGGACATCACTCTCCTGGGCGGCAAAAAAAGCCAAAGTGGTGGTACCTCCGGTCGGCTGGCCGGTGTCGCGTGTAGGGTTAGATATTCACCCGGAGAACCCGTGGGAACAGTTTGTTTATCAACTCAGCGCCGATAAATGGTGCGTTGGCGCTGCGCTTCGGGATTTGCATATGCCGCGCGATACCCGTATTGCCGCACTGTTCCGTGACAATGTGCTGCTCCACCCGACGGGCAGCACCCGTTTGCGGGAAGGCGATGTGCTGTGCGTGATTGGTCGCGAGCGGGATTTGCCGTTACTCGGTAAGCTGTTCAGCCAGTCGCCGCCGGTGGCACTGGATCAGCGTTTCTTTGGTGACTTTATTCTTGAGGCCAGCGCTAAATTTGCCGATGTGGCGATGGTTTACGGTCTCGACGGCGGGGAAGAATTTCGCGATAACCAACAGTCGCTGGGCGAGATTGTGCAGCACCAGTTAGGCGCGGCGCCGGTGGTCGGTGACCAGGTGGAGTTTGCCGGGATGGTCTGGACCGTAGCGGAGAAAGAAGACAACGCGGTGCTGAAAGTGGGTGTGCGCGTTGCCGAAGAGGAAGTGGAGTAGATTCACTTTTGTACGGCGGTGCGGTCTGATGCCTGCGCCGCCGGGCAAAACGACTCTTACTCAGTCACAACGGGTACACGTAACGCCAGCGCGCACATCAATTCATACCCCACAGTGTCGCACCGACTGGCAACGTCGTCGATTTTAATCTCTTTACCCCACAGTTCGACCGGCGTGCCAATCCCGGCCTGCGGGCACGGCGTTAAATCCACCGCCAGCATATCCATCGACACCCGACCTACCGTTTCGGTGCGAACACCGTCCACCAGCACCGGCGTGCCGTCTGGCGCATTGCGCGGATACCCATCGGCATAGCCACAGGCCACAATTCCGATACGCTGCTCCTGTTGGGCTTTATATAAACGTCCGTAGCCCACGGTGTCGCCCGCTTTAAGATTCTGCACCGCAATAATCTCGCTGCTCAGGGTCATGACCGGTTTCAGCCCGCTGTTGGCAATGTCCTGCCATTTCCCGGAAGGTGACGCACCGTAGAGCACAATTCCCGGGCGAACCCAGTCGAAATGCGCTTCCGGGTGCCACAGCGTGGCCGCTGAGTTGGCAAGCGAACGTGGACAATCGAGCCCTTCCGCGGCCTGTTCTATCTTTTCCATAGCCTCGGTGATGCCATCGGGATTTTCCGCGTCGGCAAAGTGTGACATCAGCGTCATGTCGCTAATATTGCTCATCGCACGCAACTGCTGCCAGACGGTGTGCACTTTATCAGGCGTAAATCCAAGGCGGTTCATACCGCTGTTCACTTTGAGGTAGACATCCAGCGGTGCTTTCAGCTTTGCGTTTTGCAGCGCTTTCAGCTGCCAGTTACTGTGCACGGTGGTGGTGAGTCGGTATTGGTCATATAACGGTAAATCGTCAGCGTGGAAAAAGCCTTCCAGCATCAGAATCGGCCCTTTCCAGCCACGTTCGCGCAGCAGGACAGCCTCTTCCAGATTGAGCAGCGCAAAACCATCCGTATCGTTTAGCGCACCCCATATTCGTTCGATTCCATGACCGTAGCCGTTAGCTTTAACAACCGACCAGACGCGGGACTCCGGTGCCGCAGATCGCACCACTACAAGGTTCTGCCGCAGCGCCTTTAAATCGAGGCTGGCTACAACGGGACGTGACATAACGGCTCCTTAATTGTGCGCGCCGTGCAAATGCTGAGGGCGCGAAGGCGTATAACCTGACTGATAGCGGGCCACGCCCAAATCCTCGTACGGAATCGCAGGCGTGCGCCCAGAAAGCAGATCGCTCAGTAGCTGACCGGAACCGCAGGCCATGGTCCAGCCCAACGTGCCGTGTCCGGTGTTCAGCCATAAATTTTTATACGGTGTGCGTCCCACAATCGGTGTGCCGTCCGGCGTCATCGGTCTCAGCCCGGTCCAGAAGGTCGCCTGTTCAACGTGCCCCCCGCGCGGGAACAGGTCGCGAACGACCATTTCCAGTGTCTCGCGCCGGGCTCGTAGCAGTTCGGTGTTGAAGCCGACAATCTCTGCCATGCCGCCGACACGGATCCGGTTATCGAATCGTGTTATCGCAATTTTGTATGTTTCATCAAGAATAGTCGATACCGGCGCGCCATCGTCCTCTTTGACCGGGATAGTCAGCGAGTAGCCTTTCAGCGGATAGACCGGGATATCTATGATGCCTTTCAGCATGGAGGTCGAATACGATCCAAATGCCATCACGTAAGCATCGGCTTTGATGACTTCATCGCCGCACTTCACGCCGTAAATCTGGTCGCCTTCCGACAGCAGTTTGTCCACTGGTGTGTTATAGCGGAATACCACACCCGCTTCTTCCGCCATTTTTGCCAGACGCTGGGTGAAAAGCTGGCAGTCGCCGGTTTCGTCATTCGGCAAACGCAGGCCACCGGTAAGTTTATGCCCCACTTCTGCCAGCGCAGGCTCCACTTCCGCCAGACGGCTGGCCTCCAGTAGCTGATACGGCACGCCAGCATCCTGTAGAACGGCGATGTCGCGGGTGGCGTTTTCATACTGCTGCTCGGTGCGGAAAAGTTGCAGCGTGCCGCCCTGACGGCCTTCGTACTCGATGCCCGTGCTGTCGCGCAGCGCCATCAGGCAGTCGCGGCTGTATTCCGCCAGCCGCACCATGCGGCCTTTGTTTTCCATGTAGTGGCGGGTGTCACAGTTGCGCAGCATCTGCCACATCCATTTCAGCTGAGTTGACGTGCCGTCGAGGCTGATGGCCAGCGGCGCGTGGCGCTGGAACATCCATTTAATCGCCTTCAGCGGCACGCCCGGCGCGGCCCAAGGCGCAGCGTAACCGGGGGAAATTTGTCCGGCGTTGGCGGCACTGGTTTCCAGCGCCGGGCCCGGCTCCCGGTCGATGACGGTCACATCATGTCCAGCCTGACGCAAATACCAGGCGCTGGCCACGCCCACTACCCCACTTCCGAGGATAACCACTCGCATAGCGACTCCAGATTCGTAAAAGAACAATCTTCTGATTACAAATTGATAACTCAGACGAAAATATTATTCAACATACGCTTTTTTTATGGTGACTTACCTCACACATGGCCGTGCTACAAAGGTATGCGTGGTTTTGAAATCTCCTGCTGCGGCGTAATTTTCGCCAGCACAATATTCCGCTATTTATTGATTTTGTCGCCGTTGACGCAGGGAAATCTCGAAGAAAAATATTTGCTGTTCGCGCGTTCAGGCAGCGGTGTTCTATTCTTGATAGTGAGGCTCTCCACACAGAGAGGGCCGCCAACAATGAGGGCGCGCTAATGGCTACGATTGACTCCATGAATAAGGACACCACACGTCTGAGCGATGGACCCGACTGGACCTTCGAGCTGCTGGATACCTATCTGGCGGAGATCGACCGGGTGGCGAAGCTCTATCGGCTCGACACTTATCCTCATCAAATCGAAGTTATTACTTCCGAGCAGATGATGGATGCCTATTCCAGCGTCGGGATGCCTATCAACTATACCCACTGGTCGTTTGGCAAAAAGTTCATTGAAACCGAGCGGCTCTACAAACACGGTCAACAGGGGCTGGCGTATGAAATCGTCATTAACTCCAACCCGTGTATTGCCTATCTGATGGAAGAGAACACTATGACCATGCAGGCGCTGGTCATGGCGCACGCGTGCTACGGGCATAACTCTTTCTTCAAAAATAACTACCTGTTCCGCAGCTGGACCGACGCCAGTTCGATCGTCGATTACCTGATCTTCGCGCGTAAATACATTACCGAATGCGAAGAGCGCTATGGTGTGGACGAAGTAGAAAAACTTCTCGATTCCTGCCATGCGTTGATGAACTACGGTGTCGACCGCTACAAACGTCCGCAGAAAATTTCGTTACAGGAAGAGAAGGCGCGACAAAAAAGTCGCGAGGAATATCTGCAAAGCCAGGTGAATACCCTGTGGCGTACGCTGCCGAAGAAAGAAGAAGAGAAAACGGTGAAAGAGGCTCGGCGTTATCCGTCCGAAGCGCAGGAAAATCTGCTCTACTTTATGGAAAAAAATGCCCCACTGCTCGAATCCTGGCAGCGTGAGATCCTGCGCATTGTGCGTAAGGTCAGCCAGTATTTTTATCCGCAGAAACAGACTCAGGTGATGAACGAAGGCTGGGCAACATTCTGGCACTACACCATCCTGAATCATCTGTATGACGAAGGGAAAGTGACCGAGCGGTTTATGCTGGAGTTTTTACACAGCCACACCAATGTGGTGTTCCAGCCGCCGTATAACAGCCAGTGGTACAGCGGCATTAACCCGTATGCGCTCGGTTTCGCGATGTTCCAGGACATCAAACGTATCTGCCAGACGCCAACGGAAGAGGATAAATATTGGTTCCCGGACATCGCGGGTTCCGACTGGCTTGAGACGCTGCATTTTGCGATGCGCGACTTCAAAGATGAAAGCTTCATCAGTCAGTTTCTGTCGCCGAAAGTGATGCGTGATTTCCGCCTGTTTACCGTACTTGATGACGACCACAATAACTATCTGGAAATTGCTGCGATCCACAATGAGGAAGGCTACCGGGAAATTCGTAACCGGCTGTCGTCGCAATACAACCTGAGCAATCTGGAGCCGAACATTCAGGTCTGGAACGTGGATCTGCGGGGGGATCGTTCTCTGACGCTGCGCTATGTGCCGCATAACCGTGCGCCGCTGGATATGGGCCGTCGGGAAGTTCTTAAACACGTGCATCGCCTGTGGGGCTTTGACGTGCATCTGGAGCAGCAGAATGCCGATGGCAGCGTAGAGCTGCTGGAACGCTGCCCGCCGCGACAAAATCTCCTGTAACAAAAATGCAAAAGCCGGGTTTTTACCCGGCTTTTACTGACTGCGCTGTGATTAGCGGCCGTGAATGGCCAAATCACCCGGCAGCGTTTTCTGCATTTTGTGCCAGACCAGGCCGGAGTCGTGACCATAACGACGCACGGTTTCATAAACCTGTTCGTGATCGCCCTGCTCACACACTTTCGCCAGCTGATGGTAGAAGCCCAGCGCCAGGCTGCGCGCTTCCGGATTGGCAAAATAGTGGCGACCAATGCGGGTATACAGCCCTTTCATACCGTTGAGGATCAGGCCATAAATCGGGTTGCCGGAGGCAAACGCCAGACCGCGGAATATGCTGTAATCGAGTTCAGCAAACGCATCAGCGTGGTCTTCCACTTCGCGGGCGGTAGCCAACACTTTCAGCGCATCTTCAGGATGCTGACGAAACGCGGTACGGATAAAAATGGTCGCGATGTTGGTACGCACAGAGAGCAGATTGTCGATCAGCTGCGGCACGCGGTCGTGATCGAGACGCGCCAGAGTTTCGAGAATGTTTAAGCCCGAGGTTTCCCAGAAATTGTTCACTTTGGTCGGTTTACCATGCTGAATGGTCAACCAGCCGTCGCGTGCCAGACGCTGTAATACTTCGCGAAGGGTGGTACGTGTGACACCGATCAATTCAGAAAGCTCACGCTCTGCGGGGAGAATAGTGCCTGGGGCAAAACGGTTATTCCAGATACTTTCAATGATGTACTCTTCCGCGAAACCCGCCGGGCTCTGCGCCTTAATGACCATAGTGAGATTTCCATTACACAGCGTTGCTAATATTGAACTCATCATACCAGAGCCGATAAGGGGCAGATAGCGCATCGCCGTAATTAAAAGGGGATCGCTGTTTTATTTTAAAAATTTAGTTCCCCCCGGCTTTGCTTGCTTGCAGCGGCTTCAGAGCGGATACTGCGAGATTCACCTTCAGTAAATAGCTTACTTTTGACGGGATCGGAAATCTGTCGTGGATATATCAACCTCTCGTGCGCTGTGGCGCAACTTTCTCGGTCAGTCACCGGACTGGTACAAACTGACCCTCCTGCTGTTTTTGGTTATCAACCCTGTCGTCTTCTTCATTGATCCGTTTATCGCGGGTTGGTTACTGGTGGCAGAGTTTATCTTCACTCTGGCGATGGCGCTGAAATGCTATCCCCTGCTTCCTGGCGGCCTGCTGGCAATTGAAGGCGTGATGATTGGCATGACCAGTGCCGAGCACGTGCGGGAAGAAATTGCCAGCAACCTCGAAGTGCTGTTGCTGCTGATCTTCATGGTCGCGGGCATCTATTTTATGAAGCAGCTGCTGCTGTTCATTTTCACCCGCCTGTTGCTGACGATTCAAAGCAAGATGCTGCTTTCGGTAGCCTTCTGCATTGCAGCCGCGTTTTTATCAGCGTTCCTGGATGCGTTGACGGTAGTAGCGGTAATCATCAGCGTCGCGGTCGGGTTCTACGGCATTTATCATCGCGTCGCGTCAGCGCGTCCGACCGATAGCGACATGCTCGATGACAGCCATATCGACATCCACAATAAAGAAGTGCTCGAGCAGTTCCGCAGTTTCCTGCGCAGCCTGATGATGCACGCCGGAGTGGGTACGGCGCTCGGTGGAGTGATGACGATGGTCGGCGAGCCGCAAAACCTGATCATCGCCAAAGCCGTGGGCTGGCATTTTGGTGAGTTCTTCCTGCGTATGCTGCCGGTCACCTTGCCGGTGTTGTTCTGTGGGCTGTTAACCTGCATGCTGGTCGAAAAATTCAAACTGTTTGGCTACGGCGAACCCCTGCCGACCAGCGTGCGCGCCGTGCTGAAAGATTTTGACGTGAAAAGCAGCGAGCAGCGTACGCGTCAAGAAACGCTCAAACTGGTGATTCAGGGTGTTATCGGCGTGTGGTTGGTTATCGCGCTGGCGCTGCATCTGGCAGAAGTGGGGCTGATTGGTCTGACGGTTATCATCTTTGCAACCTCGCTCACCGGCGTCACCGATGAACATGCCATCGGCAAAGCGTTCACCGAAGCGCTGCCGTTTACCGCGCTGCTGACGGTATTCTTCGCCGTGGTGGCGGTGATTATCGACCAGCATCTGTTTGCACCGATTATCAGCTATGTACTGCAGGCGTCTCCGCACGCGCAGCTGTCGCTGTTTTATCTGTTCAATGGCTTGCTCTCGTCAATTTCCGATAACGTCTTTGTCGGCACGGTGTATATCAACGAGGCGAAATCCGCGCTAGAGCACGGGGCGATTTCTCTGCCGCAGTTTGAAATGTTGGCGGTGGCGATTAACACCGGCACCAATCTGCCATCGGTGGCGACACCGAACGGTCAGGCGGCATTCCTGTTCCTGCTGACGTCTGCCCTCGCGCCACTGATTCGCCTCTCATATGGTCGGATGGTCTGGATGGCGCTGCCGTACACCATCGTACTGACGATTGTCGGCCTGCTGTGCGTGGAACTGACTCTGATGCCTTATACCGAGTGGATGACCGCCAAAGGCTGGCTGATGAGCACTCCTCTGCCTGTCCATTAAATGTCCTCTGATTCACGCCCGGAAACTTTTCCGGGCGATTCATTCCCTTTTACGTAATTATTCACGCCTGCATAGTGGCGCGGTAAATGTTTTCGTTTACACTGCGGTGTCTTAGCATGTTCCAGGGAAATGATTATGTTGCGATTTTTAAACCAGTGCTCACGCGGTCGCGGAGCGTGGTTACTGCTGGCGTTGACCGCTTTTGCGCTGGAGATGGTCGCGCTGTGGTTCCAGCACGTGATGCTGCTGAAGCCATGCGTACTTTGTATCTATGAGCGTTCTGCGCTGTTCGGCGTGATGGGTGCAGGCATTGTCGGTGCCATTGCCCCGAAATCACCGCTGCGTTATGCCGGTATTCTGATTTGGATTTACAGCGCCTGGCGTGGCGTTCAGCTGGCGTGGGAACACACCATGATCCAGTTGCATCCCTCCCCGTTTCAGACCTGCGACTTTGCCGCTCGCTTCCCGAGCTGGCTGCCGCTGGATAAGTGGCTGCCACAGGTGTTTGTTGCGTCTGGCGATTGCGCCGAGCGCCAATGGTCATTCCTGACCCTGGAAATGCCACAGTGGCTGGTGGGGATTTTTGTGATCTTCCTGGTCATCGGCCTGCTGGTGTTGATTGCCCAGCCGTTCAAACCGAAAAAACGCGACCTCTTCGGAAGGTAAAAGCAAACGGCAACTTCGGTTGCCGTTTTAGTGTTTGCTCCCTCTCCCTGTGGGAGAGGGTCGGGGTGAGGGCATCAGACCGCACAAGGTAAAAGCAAACGGCAACTACGGTTGCCGTTTTAGTGTTTGCTCCCTCTCCCCGTGGGAGAGGGTCGGGGTGAGGGCATCAGACCGCACAAGGTAAAAGCAAACGGCAACTACGGTTGCCGTTTTAGTGTTTGCTCCCTCTCCCCGTGGGAGAGGGCCGGGGTGAGGGCATCAGACCGCAGGAACCTTTTTATGCCCTTCCCTGCGCCCAATATGCCATAAAACTTGCACATTCCCGGTTGAGCTGTTGTTTCTCAATCAGGCTGCGACGCAGGTTTTTCACCAGCGTTGATTCTGCCGCCACCCAGGCCTGAAAACCCGCGGCCTCACTCGCTCTTTCCCACAGCAACGATCCATCCAGACTGTTCTCTTCCGTCGACTGCTCTCGCGCCAGCGCATACGCCGGGATCGTCACCTCGTGCGCTACCGCACTCAGTAAATCGTCCTGCCTGTCGCGCGCCAGCCAATGCACGTCGGCGAAAGGGAAATCCTTCCGCTGAAAGTCAGCCTCATGCGGGACTGTGAAAAAAGCCTGTACGTGCGGCGGATTCGATTTTTTCGCCAGCTGTTCCAGAATACCCATCGCCGCAGGCAGCGCCGTTTCGTCGGCAATCAGCAGTGCCTGACGCACGCTATCGTTATCCAGCCATTCATATCCGCCACTGTCTTCACTTGAGGCAGCATTTGGGGCCACCATTTGCAGCGCATCACCCGGCCTGGCGTGTGTTGCCCATCGCGAAGCCGGTCCGCCGTCACCGTGCAGCACGAATTCCACGTCCACCTCCTGCGCATCCAACCGCAGTTCACGCAGCGTGTAAGTACGCATCACTGGGCGTTTCGCTTTCGGCAGCGCCAGATAATCCTGATACCAGGTGTCGCTCACCGCCATGGAGGTCGTTTCTTCCCCGTCTTCGGCAAACAGCAGTTTGATGCGTTGATCCGGCGATTCATGTTTCATCTGCGCCACTTCAGGCCCGGTAAACACGCAGCGTAAAAGAGAGGGGGAAACCTGAATCCGCCGCGCTAAGACGACGTTAAAAATACGATAGCCCGCGGCCATGTTACGGCTCCTGTCGAAGGAAAATGGCGCTCCGGCTCTGACTGACTACAGACGGAATACCGCCACAAAGTGTGGGTAAATCATAGAGATAATGAAAACAAATATGACAAAATGAGTTGCCAGTGTAAACAGAATGAATATCATAACGATAACTATTATCAATATTGACACATTCTTACCTTCTGTTACGACTACTGGGAAATTGATAACAATGAAGCGCAGCATTTTGTGGATGTTGAACCCCTGCTTACTTGCCATGCTTTCCGCCTCGGCCTGGGCTGAAACGCAAAAAGAAGACACGCTGGTCGTGTCCGCCAGCCGGGCCAATCATACTGTTGCCGATATGGCACAAACCACGTGGGTCATTGAACAAGCTGATATTGAGCAGCAGGTGCAGGGTGGCAAGGAGTTGAAAGACGTGCTGGCGCAGCTGATCCCGGGTATGGACGTCAGTAGCCAGGGGCGCACTAACTACGGCATGAATATGCGCGGGCGCTCAATGATGGTGATGGTAGATGGCGTACGCCTGAACTCCTCCCGCAGCGACAGCCGTCAGCTGGACTCCATCGATCCGTTCAACATTTCACGCATTGAAGTCATTTCCGGCGCCACTTCGCTGTACGGCGGTGGCAGCACCGGCGGTTTGATTAATATTGTCACCAAAAAAGGCCAACCTGAAACCGAAGTGGAGTTCCAGTCCGGTGGAAAAAGCGGCTTTAACAGCCATAACGATCATGATGAAAATATCGCGGCGGCGGTGAGCGGCGGCAACGATAACGCCTCCGGTCGTCTGTCTGTGGCGTATCAGCGTTACGGAGGCTGGTATGACGGCAACGGCGATGAGGTGATTATCGACAACACCCAAACCGGTTTGCAGTATTCCGATCGTCTGGACATCATGGGCACCGGTACGATTAACATTGATGACCATCAGCAGTTCCAGCTGACGACACAGTATTTTAAAAGCCAGTCAGACGGCAAACACGGCCTGTTCCTCGGAGATAACTTCTCGGCAGTAACCGGTGATGCCGACGCATATAACAAGGGCAATCTTAATTCCGATCGCCTGCCGGGCACGGAACGCCATCTTATTAATCTCCAGTACTCTAATACCGACGTCTGGGGTCAGGATCTGGTGGCGCAAATTTACTATCGCGACGAAAGCCTGACGTTCTACCCCTTCCCGACCCTGAGCAAAGGCGCCGTCACCAGCATTGGCGCGTCCCAGCAAAAAACTGATTTTTACGGCGGGAAGCTTACGCTGAACAGCAAGCCGGTGGACGATCTGAATCTGACCTGGGGCGTCGATGTCGATCATGAATCGTTTAACGCCAACCAGCAGTTCTTCGATCTCGACAAAGCCGCAGCCAGCGGCGGGATGACGCTCGATAATGCCTATAACGTCGGCCGTTATCCAGGCTACAGCATCACTAACCTCGCGCCATTCCTGCAGGCGAGCTATGACATTAGCGCCATCACCTTAACCGGCGGCGTGCGTTATCAGTACACCGAAAACAAGGTCGATGACTTTATCGGCTACACACAGCAACAGGCGATCGCCAACGGGAAAGCAACCTCAGCGGATGCGGTACCGGGCGGTAAAACTGACTATAACAACCTGCTGTTCAACGCCGGGATCCTCGGCCACCTCACCGACCGCCAGCAGCTGTGGTTTAACTTCTCTCAGGGCTTTGAAATCCCTGACCTGGCAAAGTATTACGGCTCCGGGAATTACACGCTGGTTGACGGTCATTACCGCCTGAACAACAGCGTGAACGTCAATGATTCGACGCTCGACGGCATTAAAGTAAATGCGTACGAATTAGGCTGGCGTTTAACTGGCGACAACCTGCGCACTCAGATCGCGGCCTATTACTCGCTGTCCGATAAAACCATCAACATCAATAAAACCGACATGACCATTACCCTCGAGGACGACAAGCGTCGAATTTATGGCGTGGAAGGTCAGGTCGATTACTTCTTTACGGCCAGCGAATGGAGTCTTGGTTCGAACTTTAACGCCATCAAGTCGGAAACCCGCGAGAACGGTAAATGGGAGAAACTGACGGTGGACAGCGCCAGCCCGTCGAAGGTGAGCGCATGGGTTAACTGGGCGCCAGGCGACTGGGGTTTACGCGTGCAGAGCACTCAGACGTTTGACGTGTCGGACAACGATGGCAACAAAATTGACGGCTACAACACCGTCGATTTCCTTGGGAGCTACACCCTGCCGGTCGGCAAAGTCAGCTTCAGCGTGGAAAACCTGTTGGATGAGGAGTACACCACTGTGTGGGGCCAGCGCGCTCCGGGGCTGTATAGCCCAACCTACGGCGCACCGGGTTTGTACACCTACAAAGGCCGCGGTCGTACCTTTGGTCTGAATTACTCCGTACTTTTCTGATACCCACAAAAAACGCCACCGGCATCACTGCGGGTGGCGTTTTCTTATTCAGACTGTTAGCCGCGATTCGGGTGATTCAGTATATGATCTTCCCAGTCTCGCACTTCTGATTCTTTCACCGCAATATGACGCACAGAAATACGTTCGCCGTGCATCGCCGCTTTTGACCCCGTCAACAGCGGATGCCACGTCGGCAATGGTTTACCTTCCGCCAACAGACGATACGCGCAGGTGTGCGGCAGCCATTCGAAGGTCGGTAGATTATCACGGGTCAGTTTGATGCAGTCCGCTTCATATTCGAAACGACGCTCGTAGTTGCGACACTGGCAGGTTTTGATGTTCAGCTGACGACAGGCGACGTTAGTAAAGTAGATTTCATCACTGTCTTCATCCATCAGCTTATGCAGACAGCATTGACCGCAGCCATCGCACAAAGACTCCCACTCGACGTCGGTCATTTGCTCGAGAGTTTTGCTTTGCCAGAAGGGTGTGTCGCTCATAGGAATGTCCGCCATTGAAAACCAGGGTGCACCTTATAACCAGTCTGGCAGACGGATGCAAGTTTTGCCGCCCGAGAGGGGCGGCAATTGATGCTTACAGCACGCGAGTCGTGAGGGAGTTACCGTTAAAGGAGACTTCCAGCTCATCGCCACTGCTCAGTGGGCCAACACCTTCCGGCGTGCCGGTCAGGATAACATCCCCGCTTTTTAGGGTGAAAAAACGGCTCATGTAGGCAATCAACGGCACAATTTTGTGGATCATGTCAGCCGTCGTGCCCTGCTGGCGAACTTCACCGTTAATTTTCAGGCCCAGCAGCGTGTTCTGCGGGTCACTGTGGAATTCACTCGCCGGAATAAATCCGGAAATCGGGCAGGAATTATCAAACCCTTTCGCTTTTTCCCACGGCTGCCCTGCTTTCTTCATCTTGCCCTGAAGGTCACGCAGCGTGAGATCCAGCGCTACGCCGTAACCTGCAATCGCTTTCAATACGTGTTCTTCAGTCGCCTGACGCAGCGTGCCGCCGATCAGCACAGCCAGTTCAACTTCATGATGCACAGAACCCAGCCCTTCCGGTAACACCAGCGGCTGGCGGATATCGCACAGCGCGGTTTCGGGCTTAATAAACAGTACCGGCTCTTCCGGCGTGGCACTGCCCATTTCCTGAATATGCTTCGCGTAATTACTGCCTACACAAACCACTTTACTGACCGGGTAATCCAGTAGCGCGCCCTGCCAGTTATGATGTTGATACATGCCTGCTCCTGTCGTCGCGTTATTGTTTCCCGCTCGCCTGGAGATGTTGCTTGAGTAAGTTTTCCGGCGGAGGAGGGATTTGCAGATAATAGCCTTGGTCAACTAAGGCCTGTTTGACCTTTTCCAGTGAGGCATTGACCAGTTGTTTACGCCCATCCAGGGGCAGAATCATTGCAAGTTGCGGCTGACCAAATCCCTTCATTAATTCTTCCGGCACTCGGGAGAAATCGTCCTTTTTTTCGACATATAAGTAAGTTTGATCGCGCTTGGTACTTTTATAGACAACACAAAACATGACTTTTACTCTGAATTAGACTGCGGCGACTTGCCTCTCTATATTAGTGACTATAACATGCCCTGTAGTCTTCGGAATATCACCGCAGCTGTGCGGCCGATAAATTGAAAATTGAGTAAGGCCAGGATGTCAAACACGCCAATCGAACTTAAAGGCAGTAGCTTCACGTTATCAGTGGTTCATTTGCACGAGGCAAAACCCGAGGTTATTCGTCAGGCGTTAGAAGACAAAATCGCCCAGGCTCCTGCTTTTTTGCGACACGCTCCGGTGGTGGTGAATATCAGCAGTCTGGCTGAGGTCACCCAATGGAAACCGCTGCAGCAGGCAATTGCTTCCACCGGTTTACGCATCATGGGCGTAAGCGGCTGTAAAAATCCGGAATTAAAAGCGGAAATAGACCGTGCGGGCATTCCCTTACTGACTGAAGGGAAAGAGAAAGTCACCCGAGTCACGCCTGTCGAAGCCCCTGCTCCCTCTCCAAATGTTATCCCTGTCACAAAAACGCGATTGATTGATACGCCGGTTCGTTCCGGTCAGCGCATTTATGCACCAAACTGTGATCTGATTGTCACAAGTCATGTGAGTGCGGGCGCTGAACTCATCGCCGATGGGAACATTCACATCTATGGCATGATGCGTGGACGTGCGCTGGCGGGCGCCAGTGGCGACAGAGAAGCACAAATATTTTGTACCCATCTTGCGGCGGAACTGGTGTCTATCGCAGGTGAATACTGGCTGAGTGAGAACATCACTGCCGAATATTATGGCAAAGCGGTGCGTCTGAGACTGGACGATGCGGCTTTGACAATTGAACCGTTGAACTAATCCCTTTTAACAAGGAATTTTTATGGCACGCATTATTGTTGTGACTTCGGGTAAAGGGGGCGTTGGCAAGACCACCTCCAGCGCGGCCATCGCTACTGGTTTGGCCCAGAAGGGAAAGAAAACTGTCGTTATCGATTTTGACATCGGCCTGCGTAACCTTGACTTAATCATGGGCTGTGAACGCCGTGTAGTTTACGATTTCGTGAACGTGATTCAGGGCGATGCCACCCTGAATCAGGCGCTGATTAAAGATAAGCGTACCGAAAAACTCTATATTCTTCCGGCTTCTCAGACCCGCGACAAAGACGCCCTGACCTACGAGGGTGTTGAAAAAGTGCTGGATGAGCTGAAGAAGATGGACTTCGACTTCATCGTCTGCGATTCCCCGGCGGGTATCGAAACCGGTGCGCTGATGGCACTGTACTTCGCTGACGAAGCGGTTATCACCACTAACCCTGAAGTCTCGTCCGTACGTGACTCCGACCGTATTCTCGGCATTCTGGCGTCGAAATCTCGCCGTGCTGAGAAAGGTGAAGACCCAATTAAAGAACATCTTCTGTTGACTCGTTACAATCCGGGACGCGTCAGCAGAGGAGACATGCTTAGCATGGAAGATGTGCTGGAAATTCTGCGCATTAAACTGGTTGGCGTGATCCCGGAGGATCAGTCAGTACTTCGCGCCTCAAACCAGGGGGAACCGGTTATTCTGGATGCCGAAGCCGACGCGGGCAAAGCCTACGCCGACACGGTAGATCGTCTGCTGGGAGAAGAACGTCCTTTCCGCTTCATCGAAGAAGAGAAGAAAGGTTTCCTCAAACGCCTGTTCGGAGGATAAGTTATGGCATTACTCGACTTTTTTCTCTCACGAAAAAAGAACACCGCCAACATCGCGAAAGAACGTTTACAGATTATTGTTGCGGAGCGCCGCCGCAGTGACGCTGAACCACATTATTTGCCGCAGCTCAGGAAGGATATTCTTGATGTTATCTGCAAATACATTCAGATCGATCCAGAAATGGTGACGGTACAGCTTGAGCAAAAAGACGGGGATATCTCGATACTTGAGCTCAACGTGACGCTGCCAGAAGCGGAAGAATCGAAATCGTAAGTACGATGCGGTAAAAAAGAAAACCCCGAAATTCGGGGTTTTTTTATTGGGTTCGATTTCGGTTTTACATCGGCTGATGCCCTCTCCTTTTGGGAGAGAGGGCTTTCGCGTTATGCTCGCGGGTACTTTTCCAGAAGCGGTTTAAGACTCTCAGCCATCAATTCACCACGCCAACCGGACACCAGTTCAGGTAATCCGCTCTGCGGTTTCAGCTGCCAGTGCCAGTTCAGCAACTGGTTAATCTGACGACGAGACGCCATAAGCTCGACGCTGACGCCCTTCTCTTTGCTCACTTCCTGCACCAGGGCTTTAATCTCTTTGAACAGCGTGCGGTAGCCCGGCATGTCCATCAGGTTCAGCAGTGGCTCCGGCAAGGCATCTTCAGGTAGCTCTTTGGCTTTTTCAACCAGACTCACCAGCGTTTTACCGTGGAAACGGATCTCGCTGCCCGAAAGCCCGAGGCTGTCGAGTTCGCCCATGCTGCCTGGCATATAACGCGCCACGGCCCACAAGTGCTCTTCACGCACCACAAAATTCACCGCCATGTTGCGATCGCGCGCTTTACGCAGACGCCAGTCCGCCAACAGCTTCAGGCAGGCTAACTGACGCGTACGCAGCTGCCAGGCGTTGGTGATATCGCGCCAGGCTTCTGCCGGGTCAACCACTTCCTGACGACGCTGCTGCATCAGACGACACTCGTCCAACGCCGCAGGCAGCCAACCGCTGGAGTCAGTTTCTGCCAGCAGCTTGATGGCGATCGGCAGCAGATACCAGACGTCAGCGGCCGCATAGTCACACTGGCGTTCAGTCAACGGGCGCGCCAGCCAGTCGGTGCGGGATTCGCTCTTATCGAGGGCAATGCCGGTGTATTCCTCGACCATCGCCGCAAAGCCCCATGACATTGGACGACCGCAGAACGCAGCCAGAATTTGCGTGTCGATAAGTGGCTCAGGCAGCATGCCGAAGGTATTGAGAAAAACTTCGAGATCTTCGCTGCCCGCGTGCAGATATTTGGTGATATTTTTGTCGAGCATCAGCTCTTTGAATGGACGCCAGTCGGTGATGGTCAGTGGGTCAATCAGCACCACCGTTTCGCCATCGAACATCTGGATCAGGCCCAACTGCGGGTAATAGGTTCGGGTGCGGACAAATTCGGTGTCCAGCGCAATGGCATGAGCGTTGCGGGCCTCGTCACAGGCGGCCTTGAGCGCAGCGTCCTCGGTGATCATCTGATAATTCAAGCTATATTCTCTATGGTTTGCGCCCATAAAAAACGCCGGCTTAACCGGCGTCTGAAGGCGACTCACGCGTAGTTCAGGCTTTATTGTCGCCTTTACCGCGCGCTTCGTCACGTAGTTCTCGTCGCAAAATCTTTCCGACGTTCGATTTCGGCAGCTCGGTGCGGAACTCCACCAGCTTCGGCACCTTGTAACCGGTCAGCTGGCGACGACAGAAGGTAATCAGCGCTTCATCGGTCAACGACGGGTCCTTTTTGACCACGAAGATTTTAACCGCTTCGCCGCTGCTGCCGGACGGCACGCCGACCGCAGCCACTTCCTGTACGCCAGAATGCTGCATCACCACGTCCTCGATTTCATTCGGATAGACGTTAAAACCGGAGACCAGAATCATGTCTTTCTTACGATCGACAATGCGCAGGAAGCCTTCTTCGTCCATTACTGCGATATCGCCGGTATATAGCCAGCCGTCTTTGATGATTTCATCGGTGGCATCCGGGCGCTGCCAATAGCCGAGCATCACCTGCGGGCCTTTCACGCACAGCTCACCCGGTTCACCCGGCGCGACTTCGTTGTTATCGTCATCCACCAGCTTCACTTCTGTGGACGGCACCGGAAGACCAATACTGCCGCTATGGTAATCGATGTCGTGCGGGTTCACGCTCACCAGCGGCGCACATTCGGTCAGACCGTAGCCCTCCAGCAAATAACGTCCGGTGAGTTTGACCCAACGCTCGGCAACCGCTTGCTGCACCGGCATCCCACCGCCCGCCGACAGGCGCATGGTGGAGAAATCCAGCTGCTGGAATTCTTTATTGTTCAGCAGCGCGTTGAACAGGGTATTTACCCCGGTCATGGCGGTGAACGGATATTTTGCCAGCTCTTTTACCAGCCCCGGAATATCACGCGGGTTGGTTACCAGCAGGTTCTGCCCGCCGAGTTCAATAAACAGCAGGCAGTTCATGGTCAGCGCGAAAATGTGATACAGCGGCAGCGCGGTGACCACCACTTCTTTGCCCGGCCGGAACAGCGGCCCATAGGTGGCATGCACCTGGGCAAGGTTCGCCAGCATGTTGCGGTGAGTCAGCATCGCGCCTTTGGCAACGCCAGTGGTGCCACCGGTGTATTGCAGGAAGGCTAAATCGTCTGACACCACAACCGGTTTGATGTATTGCATCCGGTAACCCTGCTGCAATGCGCTGCGAAAAGAGAGCGCATCCGGCAGATGGTATTTCGGCACCAGGCGTTTGACGTATTTGACGACAAAGTTAACCAGCGTGCCTTTGGCGGTAGAAAGCTGATCGCCCATGCGGGTGAGGATTACGTGCTTCACCTGGGTTTTCCCGACAACTTTTTCCAGCGTGTGGGCAAAGTTGGAGACAATCACAATCGCGCTGGCACCGCTGTCGTTGAGCTGGTGTTCCAGCTCGCGCGGCGTATACAGTGGATTGACGTTGACCACAATCATGCCGGCACGCAGTATGCCGAACAGCGCCACCGGGTACTGCAACAGGTTGGGCATCATCAGGGCGACGCGGTCACCCTTTTGTAAACCCAGGCCCTGCTGGAGATATGCGGCGAAGGCGCGGCTACGCTCTTCGAGCTTACGGAACGTCATCACCTCACCCATGTTAATAAACGCGGGCTGGTCTGCGTAGCGGGTTGTCGCCTGTTCGAACAAATCTACCAAGGATTGATAACGGTCAGGATCAATCTCCGCCGGCACATCGGCGGGATAGCGGTTAAGCCAAACCTTTTTCAATGCATCACCTCTGAAATGAGAATTCGTCGTCATCACAACCCCTGTCAATAAACAAGTTATTAACAACATATTAACTTATCGTACCAGTTTATTAATTATACGAATTTAAGGTTGCGAAGCGCGTCACTATTTATTTTTATGACTCTCGGGAGTCCATTCCGACAAAAAGAAACAGCGGACTCGCCGCTGTTTCTTTAATTTTATAAAACAATACGTTACTCGGTAACGATAGTCTGTACCTGTGCCGGTCCCGGATTGTACCAGCCCCAGCCGCCGTAGCCATAACCGTGACGCCACGGATGCGGACCACCCCAGTATGGGTCAATCGGTTCCGGTGGCATCACAACCTGTTGGGTCACGCGCCAGCGTTTAAAACCATTAGCCTGCATCACCATGTAGGTGTAATTGCTATCGCCAATCTTCCCTTTCGCGGTGCCGGTAATTGGCCCAACGACAGTCACTAACTGGTTACGGAAATCGACAGGATCGAGGAAACTATTCACATCGGCGTAAATACGGCCCCGGGAAGGGTCACTCAGACTAGGTCGAGCGCCTTCGTCCAGCGGCACGGTCGCAATTTCGAGGCGGGTTTTGCCCTGCTCGTTTTTGACACTAACCACTTTGCCGCCAAAACGAGCTTCCTGGCCGACATACAGCTGCGGCGCGGCCATCACGCGGGACAAGTCCTGCTGCGGCGTTGGGCTGGTGCCCTTAATGGCATCCGGTACCGTGACGCATCCACTCAGCGCGGCGATGACCAGTCCAGCCAGTAAACCTTGTACGACCTGTTTGCGACTCGCCATGAATCGACTCCTTAATTCTCAGTTATATAAACTAAGATTCATTCCCGGCCAGGAAGTTTCTTCCATGCCACGGTGTTACGCAAATAAACCGGTTCGGCCTGCTCTACGACAACGGTTTTGTGCTCAGCGAATAGCTGACACGCCAGCGGCAGCATATCTTCTGCGGCAGGTAACAGCATATCGCCATCGACCAGCGTCACCGGTGTATCGTTTGCCATATCCGGCCATGCCTGCCAGCCCGTACCCACAGTAGCCCACTTACCGTCGAGTTGCTTCAACCGGTCATTAACGGCCTCGGGTTTCAGTACCGCTTCGGTCGCTTCACCGTGCCAGATACCCTGCGCATCGCGCTGATATTCCGCCCAGTAAACTTCGCCCATACGCGCGTCAATAGCCGCCAGCACGCATGTTGCGCCGGTTTTACGCCATGCACCCTGCGCCATGGTGGCCAGAGTCGACACGCCAATCATCGGCAGATTTGCACCCAGGGCTAACCCTTGTGCAATACCAATGCCGATACGCACGCCGGTAAAGCTGCCTGGACCACGACCATACGCCAGCGCGTCGAGCTCGGTCAGAGTGGTGCCGGTTTCGGTCAGAATATCCTGCACAATCGGCAGAATGCGTTGGGTGTGTTCGCGGGGACAAAGCTCGAAATGAGCCGTAGTAGTACCGTCGTTCCACAAGGCCGCAGAACAGGCCTCTGTGGCGGTATCAATAGCCAGAATTCGCATAGGACGTTGCGCTCTTGCAATAGGGGGTCAACAAAATGGCGCGCATCTTAACACAGCTCATCACAAATTACGTCAGTGACAGCCCTGCAAGAAAACGCACGGCCCGACTGATATCACGGGTGCGCGGAGTCGGCGGCAGACTGGATAAGAACACCGCGCCATATGGCCGCATCACCAGACGGTTGTCGCAGATCACCAGCACGCCGCGATCGTCGACGTCACGAATGAGTCGCCCGACGCCCTGTTTAAGGGTGATAACCGCATCCGGGAGCTGAACTTCATCAAACGGGTCGCCGCCGCGCAGACGGCAGTCTTCCATCCGCGCTTTTAACAAAGGATCTTCCGGCGAGGTAAAGGGTAACTTGTCGATAATGACCAATGACAGCGCATCCCCGCGCACGTCCACGCCTTCCCAGAAACTGCTGGTCGCCACCAGTAAAGCGTTCCCGGCGCTGACAAACTGCTGTAGCAACTGGCCTTTGCTGGTTTCACCCTGCAACAACACCGGAAGATCGAGCATTCCGCGGAACTGTTCGGCCAGGTCACGCATCATGGCGTGCGAAGTGCAAAGCATAAAACAGCGGCCGTTATTGGCTTCAATCATCGGACGCAGCATGGTTGCAAGCTGACGCGCACCGCCAGGCTGATTCGGCAGCGGCAGGTTACGCGGGACACACAGTAGCGCCTGTTTACTGTAATCAAACGGGCTAGGTAACAACAACGATTCGGCCTCTTCAATACCCAGACGCGCGGTAAAGTGGTGCAGGTCGTCGTTCACCGACAGCGTGGCTGAGGTGAAAATCCAGCTGCCTTGCTTCTGTGCCATTACTTCTTTGAATTTATCGGCGACCGTCAGCGGCGTCAGTGCCAGGGTAAAATGACGAGAAGTACACTCGTACCAGTAGCTGAATCCCGGCAGGTTGATCTCTTTCAGTCGCTTCAGGCGGCCACGGTAAATTGTCGCGCGCTCAAACGCGGCATCCAGCAAGGCCGAACGGCCGAGGGACAGTTTCGCCACGTCGTAGCACAGCTCCAGCGCATCATCGAGCAGCAGTAGCGCGCGCTGAATGCCGTTGTCAGCCAGCAGTTCGCGCAAATTGCCGCGATAGCCTGGCTCTCCAAGCTGCAAGCGAAAATCCTGTGTAGCCTGCGCCAGTCGGTCGGCACATTTCTGTAGTTGTTGGGTGTCTTTCAGTTCGGTACGGTAGGCAATAGTGATGTCTTTCGCCATGTCCAGCAATTGACGGCTGGAGAGCGACTGACCGAAATACTGGCTGGCGATATCCGGCAACTGATGGGCTTCATCGAAGATCATCACATCCGCCTCCGGAATGAGCTCACCGAAACCGCCCTCTTTCACCACCATATCGGCGAGGAACAGGTGATGGTTGACCACCACCACATCGGCATCCATCGCTTTTTTTCGCGCTTTGACCACGAAACAGTCTTTGTATAACGGGCAATCGCTGCCGAGACAGTTGTCGTTGGTGCTGGTGACTAACGGCCAGGCGTGTGAATCCTCCGCGACGCTGACACAGGTGCTGATATCGCCATCAACGGTTTGATTGGCCCAGCTGCGCAGCATGATTACGTCACTGAGGGTTTGAACCGGAAGGTCGCCACCGGCAATTGCCTGCTGTTCGAGGCGTTCCAGACACAGATAGTTGGAGCGCCCTTTCAGCAGCGCCAGTCGGCCAGTAAATTTAAGCGCGGTGGCGACAGTCGGCAGATCCCGGCTGTAAAGTTGATCCTGCAACGCCTTCGATCCGGTTGAGATGATGACCTTTTTCTTTGCGCGCAGCGCAGGGGCCAGGTAGGCGTACGTTTTGCCCGTACCGGTACCGGCTTCCACCACCAGCGGCCGCGTTTCGTCGATGGCTTTCGCCACCGCGTGCGCCATCTGGCGCTGCGGCTCGCGGGGTTTAAACCCAGGTATCGCCTTGGCTAACTGCCCGTCTGTTGCAAAATCGTCCGTCACACTACCCCCTGTAAATCTGGACAGTGATTATGTCAGTGCGAGGGGCGTTGTACCAGCCAAAGTGATGACGAGCCGTCGACAATATGGCACTCTTACCGCCTTAAATAAAAATTTATACCCTAAATAATTCAAGTTGCAGGAAGGCGGCAAGCCTGGGAATCTCCAGGAGCTTATTCAAGTAAGTGACTGGGGTGAGCAGGCGCAGCCAATGCATATGCAACTTGAAGTATGACCGGTATAACAGAGGAAACTGAGATGACAATCGTCCGTATTGATGCTGAAGCCCGCTGGTCCGATGTGGTTATCCACAACCAGACTATCTACTACACCGGCGTGCCGGAAAATCTGGATGCCGATGCTTTTGAGCAGACTGCCAATACTCTGGCACAGATTGACGCGATTCTGGAAAAGCAGGGCAGCGACAAATCACGCATTCTCGATGCCACGATTTTCCTCGCCGATAAAGCTGATTTTGCTGCGATGAATAAAGCCTGGGATGCGTGGGTCGTTGCCGGACATGCGCCGGTGCGTTGCACCGTGCAGGCCGGACTGATGAAGCCGCAGTATAAAGTTGAGATTAAAATCGTCGCTGCGGTTTGATCGACATAAACCCTGAATCATTCGGGTTGCAGGCATTGCACCTGCGGCTCGAATCAGGAGGGGTTTACTCTTCCTCGTCTTCATCCTCAAATCGGGCCACGATCATTTCGCCAGTGTGGCTGGCGCGAATTTCTTTGGCTACCAGCTGGATAGCTTCCCCGCTACTCAGGCCTTGCGTCATCAATTCCTGAATACGCTCGACCGCTTTTTGCTGCTGGTCGTGGCTCAGTGAAGGTAAACCTGAAATCATGGTGAACTCCTGCTACATTGTGGGCGTTTATTATTTCACGCCGCCTGCACATTAGCCAGCGGGCGGCTTCAGACAGATTGAGGTCGAAGTTGTCCCCTGCTGTGATTACGCTGCCCTGGCGTGTTGACGCCGCTGAACACTATTTCACTCCCCTTTCCGCCGCCCCCTGGGCGATGCTGCTGCACTCCGGTTTTGCCGAACACGCCCATAATCGCTTTGATATCGTGGTAGCCGACCCAGCCGTTACTCTGGAAACCAGAGGCGAAACCACGCAAATCTGTCGTCCAGAGGGGGATTTCAACTCAGATGGCGACCCGCTCACATTGGTTAAGCAGGCTTTAGATGACTGTGATCTGACCGTATCCAGGCATCCTGACCTGCCTTTTCAGGGCGGCGCATTAGGATTGTTTGGTTACGATCTCGGGCGACGCTTTGAAACACTGCCGGAACGCGCACTTAACGATATTCACGTGCCGGATATGGCAGTGGGGATTTATCGCTGGGCGCTGATCGTCGACCATCAGCGGCAAACTGTCTCGCTGCTCAGTCATGAAAATCCGTATCAGCGACTTGAGTGGCTTGAAGCACAACGGGCCGAGGTCACCGAACCGTTTACTCTGACGGCTCCGTGGCGCTCAAACATGACGCGCGCAGAGTACGGCGAGAAATTCCGGCAGGTGCAGGCGTATCTGCACAGCGGCGACTGTTATCAGGTCAATCTGGCCCAGCGTTTTCAGGCTCGTTATTCCGGCGATGAGTGGCAGGCTTTTCGTCAGCTCAATCTGGCCAATCGCGCCCCATTCAGCGCATTTATTCGCCTGAAAGCGCACGCGGTGCTGAGCTTGTCGCCTGAGCGCTTTATCCAGCTCGATGGGAATAACATTCAGACCCGGCCAATTAAAGGCACGCTACCGCGACTCGCAGATCCGCAACAGGATGCAGAACAGGCCGAAAAGCTCCGCGCATCACCCAAAGACAGAGCGGAAAATTTAATGATAGTCGACCTGATGCGCAATGATATTGGCCGCGTGGCGGTACCGGGTAGCGTGCGCGTGCCTGAGCTGTTCGTCGTTGAGCCGTTCCCGGCGGTGCATCACTTGGTGAGTACCATTACGGCCGAACTCCCCGCCAGCCTCCACGCCACCGATTTGCTGCGCGCGGCGTTTCCTGGCGGCTCGATAACCGGCGCGCCAAAAGTACGCGCGATGGAAATCATTGACGAACTTGAACCGCATCGCCGCAATGCCTGGTGCGGCAGCATTGGTTATATCAGCCTGTGTGGCAATATGGACACCAGTATTACCATTCGCACACTCACGGCGGCGGACGGTAAAATTGTCTGTTCCGCCGGCGGAGGCGTTGTTGCCGACAGCGATGAACAGGCGGAATATCAGGAAACGTTTGATAAAGTAAACAGAATCCTGCAGCAACTGGAGCGTTAATCGATGCAGCACCCGGACATCAATCTTGACGATTTCATCTCCCGATTTCAGTTGTTACGCCCTCAGCCGACGCGCGCGGCGCTGAATCAGAGGCAGGCGGCGGTGCTTATCCCCATTGTGCGTCGTGATGAACCTGGCTTGCTGCTGACCAAACGTTCCCCTCGTCTGCGTAAGCACGCCGGTCAGGTGGCATTTCCCGGTGGCGCAGTGGACAGCAGCGATGCATCGCTGATTGCCGCTGCGCTGCGTGAAGCGCAGGAAGAAGTAGCCATTCCTCCGTCCTCGGTTGAAATCCTCGGTATGTTACCGCCCGTGGATAGCGTGACCGGTTTTCAGGTGACGCCGGTGGTCGGCATTATTCCGCACGATTTGCACTATCACGCCAGCGAAGATGAAGTCGCGGCGGTATTCGAAATGCCGCTGGCCGAAGCCCTGCGTTTGGGGCGCTACCATCCGCTTGATATCCACCGCCGTGGAAATTCGCACCGCGTGTGGCTCTCCTGGTATCAGCATTATTTTGTCTGGGGAATGACCGCAGGCATTATTCGTGAGCTGGCCTTACAAATTGGCGTGAAGCCTTAGCTATACTCTGGATTAAAGATGCTGTGCTTCACTTCACGCTATTAGTAAAATCGAGGTGAAGCATTAGTTTAATTCATGTGAATAGTTAAGCTGCGTTACAAGTTCCCTCTTACACTATGCGCAGTTTTAACATCGTTATCGGAACTTTCCGGTAACCCTGTCAGGAGTGTTAGCGTGATTAGTATATTCGACATGTTCAAGGTGGGGATTGGTCCCTCTTCCTCCCATACTGTAGGCCCGATGAAGGCCGGTAAGCAGTTCGTCGATGACCTGGTCGAAAAGGGAATGATCGATGACGTGACCCGCGTGGCGGTGGACGTTTATGGTTCACTGTCATTAACCGGTAAAGGTCACCATACCGATATCGCGATCATCATGGGTCTGGCGGGTAATATGCCGGATACCGTTGATATCGACGCGATCCCGGCGTTTATCCGCGATGTACAAACTCGCGGACGTCTGCTGCTGGCGCAAGGTCGTCGCGAAGTAGATTTCCCGCAGGACGATGGCATGCGTTTTCGTAGCGACAATCTGTCACTGCATGAAAACGGGATGTCCATCCATGCGTTTGCCGGTGACACCGTCATCTACAGCAAAACCTATTACTCCATTGGCGGCGGTTTTATCGTCGATGAGGAGCATTTCGGCCAGGACATGAGCGGTGACGTTAGCGTCCCATATCCGTTCAAATCGGCGAAAGAGATGCTCGACTACTGCAAAGAAACCGGCCTGTCACTTTCCGGCATGGTGATGCAGAACGAACTGGCGCTGCACAGCAAAAAAGAGATTGAAGACTATTTTGCCAACGTCTGGCAGGCCATGTGCGCCTGTATCGATCGCGGCATGAACACCGAAGGCGTGCTGCCTGGTCCCCTGCGCGTTCCGCGTCGTGCTGCTGCCCTGCGTCGAATGCTGGTGAGTCAGGACAAAACCAACAGCGACCCGATGACGGTGGTGGATTGGGTGAACATGTTCGCGCTGGCGGTTAACGAAGAAAACGCCGCCGGTGGGCGTGTAGTCACTGCACCCACCAACGGTGCCTGCGGTATCGTTCCGGCGGTGCTGGCCTATTACGATCACTTCATCGAACCGGTGAGCCCGGAAAGTTATATTCGTTACTTCCTGGCTTCCGGTGCGATTGGCGCCCTGTATAAAATGAACGCGTCGATTTCAGGCGCAGAAGTGGGCTGTCAAGGTGAAGTCGGCGTGGCCTGTTCCATGGCGGCCGCAGGTCTTGCCGAACTGCTGGGTGCCAGTCCTGAGCAGGTGTGCGTGGCGGCGGAAATCGGCATGGAGCATAACCTTGGCCTGACATGCGACCCGGTTGCCGGTCAGGTTCAGGTGCCGTGCATAGAACGTAACGCTATCGCCTCAGTGAAGGCTATCAACGCCACGCGTATGGCAATGCGCCGTACCAGCGAGCCGCGCGTTTCTCTCGATAAAGTAATTGAAACCATGTACGAAACCGGCAAAGACATGAACGCCAAATACCGTGAAACGTCGCGGGGCGGCCTGGCCATTAAAGTACAATGTGATTAATACTCTCTCGCCCATCTCCTACTGATGGGCGATTTTTTCTTGTTCTGACCGCAATTTATGCACAGGGCACTACACTTGCTCTGTTGACGCTAACATTCTGGTTGGCGATCGCCAGGTGAGCGTCAGTCATGCAAACAGCACAAAATCTGATTAAGAGATACCGTCGCAAGCGGATCATCGTATGTCTGATGGTCGCTGTTGCTACCCTCCTTTTGACCTTCGGCCTGCGATTTATTTCACAGCGCGACTTAAATCAGCAACGCATCGATGCCTACGCGATTCATGCGGTAGAAAGTCTCGATAAAATTTTAATACCCGTGGCCGGAAAGCGGCATGAGCTGGTCAACCTTGTGGGCCAACCTTGCGAAGTAGCGCATTTACCTATCCGCAAACAGGCCGCCGCGTTACAGACGCTGCGCTCCATCGCCCTGGTTAAATCCGGGATCCTGTACTGTTCCAGCGTTTTCGGCGACAGGGATGTAGTTTTACGTCAGCGCCTCTCTTCACTTCCCGCCCCTCAGCCACAGCTGATGCTGTCCACGGACGAAACCTTGCTGAAGGGTTCGCCAATCCTGATTCAATGGTATCCCGCGTCGCAGGACGGCGAAGATGGCGTGCTGCTGACAATTAATATCGATTTGCTCAGCTCGCTGCTGCTGGAGGCGCAAGAGCCTCTGATCCGGCGTGTGGTCGTCTCCGTCGGGAATCGTTATTACAGCGAATCGCAGGGCATCAGCGATAACCTTCAGCTAGCCAGCGATGAAAGACTTATCAGCCGAAGTTCCGAACTTTTCCCTTTCAGCATCAGCGTCTCTACACCGGGTGCAACTGTGCTGGCGCTGAAAGGTCTGCCTTCCCAGGTGCCGCTGGCGGTGATCCTGACGCTGGTACTGACCGCCGTCACGTGGATTGCCACCGCAGGGCGCATGAGTTTTTCACGCGAAATCACGCTGGGTATCGCCCGCCGTGAGTTTGAGCTTTACTGTCAGCCACAGCTCGATACGCACACGCAGCAATGCACCGGCGTTGAAATTTTATTGCGCTGGAATAACCCGCGACTTGGGCGGATTTCACCCGAAGTGTTTATTCCGGTGGCCGAGCGGGAAAATCTTATCGCACCGCTGACGCGTTATGTCATCAACGAAACCATCCGTCAGATTGAATATTTCCCGGCCAGCCAACAGTTTCATATCAGCATCAATGTTTCTTCGAGCCATTTCCTGCAGGGCGCGCTGCTGCGGGATGTGAATCAGTATTGGTTCGCCGCACGTCCACAACAACAGCTGGTACTGGAAATCACCGAGCGGGACAATTTGCAGGGCGTGGATTATCGGCTGGTGCGCGAACTGCATCGCAAAGGCGTGCGGCTGGCAATTGACGATTTTGGTACCGGTAGCAGCACCCTTTCCTGGCTTGAACAGCTGCATCCGGACATTCTAAAAATCGATAAATCCTTCACCAATGCCATCGGCACCGATGCGGTGAATTCGACGGTGACGGACATTATTATCGCGCTTGGACAGCGGCTGAACATTGAACTGGTGGCGGAAGGCGTGGAAACCCCGCAGCAGGCGCACTATCTGCGTCTTCATGGAGTACATCTTTTACAGGGTTTTTTGTACGCAAAGCCGATGCCGCTGGCTGAATTTCCGCACTGGCTGTCAGGGAGAAACCCTCCACCAAAAGAACATAACGGGCATGTGCTGCCCGTTATTTTGTGAGGATTATTCGTCTTCGTCGTGAAGAGAAGATTGTTTCACGACCCGAACCAGGTCCACGCGATACGCATTGGCTTCAACGATGGTGATATCCAGCGGTTGAACATGCAGCACGTCGCCGGCCCGCGGGATGTGTCCGTTAACCGCAATCACCAGCCCGGCCACCGTGGCAATATCATCGTCATCCCCGATGAGCAGAGTCTCCAGGCCCAGCGCCTGCTGTAACGCATGCAGGTCGGTGGAGCCTTTCACCAGCCAGCCATCACCATCGGCAATGATCTCCGGCGTTTCATCAGCGTCCGGGAACTCGCCTGCAATCGCTTCCAGGACGTCCAGCGGCGTCACCAGACCCTGCACCATGCCAAACTCGTTTGTCACGATGACGAAGCTGCCACGAGCGCGACGAAGCACGCCCAGCAGATTGATTGGGTCCAGCGTTTCAGGCACCACAATCGCAGGTGAGGCTGAGGCCATCGCGGCCACGTCTTCACCGGACTCCAACGCCACCAGCATTTCTTTGGCACGCACGATGCCGATGATTTCATCCAGCTCTCCACGACACACCGGGAACAGGCTGTGCGGGGACGACAGCAGCTGCTGGCGGATTTCATCCACGCTAAGGTTAGCGTCTACCCAGCTGATTTCGCCTCGCGGGGTCATGATGCTACGTAACGAACGCGATGCCAGGGTCAGCACGCCGTTAATCATGTAACGTTCTTCATCCGCAAACGCACCTTCCGGCACCGGGACAGCCACCGGATTTTCAGTATCGTGCTGAACCACGTTCTGCTTGCGGCCGCCCATCAGACGCAGGATCGCATCTGCGGTACGTGCACGCAGCGGCACATTCGACTGATGGCGAATGAAGTTGCGACGGGCAATCTGGTTAAACAACTCGATGATAATCGAGAAGCCAATTGCGGCGTACAGGTAGCCTTTAGGAATATGGAAGCCGAAGCCTTCCGCGACGAGGCTCAGACCTATCATCAGCAGGAAGCTCAGACACAGTACTACCACCGTCGGATGCTGGTTGACGAAGTTGGTCAACGGCTTTGACGCCAGTAACATCACCGCCATCGCGATAACTACCGCAGCCATCATCACCGGCAGATGGTTCACCATACCCACGGCGGTAATAACCGCATCGAGGGAGAACACGGCGTCCAGCACCACAATTTGCAGCACCACGACCCAGAAACTGGCATAGCCTTTCCCGTGACCGTCGTCATGCTGACGGTTTTCAAGCCGCTCATGCAGTTCGGTCGTCGCCTTGAACAGCAGGAAAATCCCCCCCAGCAGCATGATCAAATCACGCCCGGAGAATGCATAGTCCATTACGCTGAACAACGGCTGAGTCAGCGTCACCATCCACGAGATAACCGACAGCAGTCCCAGACGCATAAACAGCGCCAGCGACAGGCCAATCAGACGCGCTTTATCACGTTGTTTTGGCGGCAGTTTGTCCGCAAGGATCGCGATAAATACCAGATTATCAATACCGAGAACGATCTCAAGCACGACCAGCGTCAGTAAGCCGACCCAGATCGAAGGATCCATTAAGAGTTCCATGGGCAGCTCCTGCAAACGGCACAGTCTGTCATCGCAATGTCAAAGACGGGCGAGACTATCTCGGGGTGATAAAAAAGTGGGGAAGTGGCGGCAGCAAAGTGCCAGGGGGTGAACTGACGTCGGTGACGGTCCATACATGGGCTATGCCCTATACTCCTGAGTAATTAAACGGGAAATAAACATATCAGAGACAAAAGCCATCTGGCAAAAATTTACGTCTCTTTGCACTTTTCAGATGATTTTTTGCGCTCCAAAATTATTCAGTGTGGATGAGTAAATTACGGATCTTCATCACATTAATTATTTTTTCACTATCTAAAATAATTCACGGAAGTTATTAGAATTTTAACTCTAACCCCTATCTGAATCGATTCGGTGAAAATCGACGGTTCATAAAACGGCAGTGGTCTTGTCGTAACGATAATAAAAGGAGGTAGCAAGTGACGATTGCTATTGTAATAGGCACACATGGTTGGGCTGCAGAACAGCTGCTGAAAACAGCAGAAATGCTGTTGGGCGAGCAGGAAAACGTCGGCTGGATCGATTTCGTGCCAGGCGAGAATGCAGAAACACTTATCGAAAAGTACAACGCACAGCTTGCGAAACTGGACACCAGTAAAGGTGTGCTATTTCTCGTCGATACATGGGGCGGTAGCCCGTTTAACGCAGCCAGCCGCATTGTCGTCGATAAAGAGCATTATGAAGTTATCGCCGGGGTCAACGTTCCGATGCTGGTCGAAACCTTCATGGGCCGAGACGACAATCCGAGCTTTGATGAACTGGTCGCAGTGGCCGTTGAAACCGGTCGCGAAGGCGTGAGAGCGCTGAAAGCGAAACCTGTTGAAAAAGCCGCTCCGGTTGCAGTAGCCGCAGCTCCGAAAGCCAACGTTCCGGCAAAACCAATGGGCCCGAATGACTATATGGTTATCGGCCTTGCGCGTATCGATGACCGTTTGATTCACGGTCAGGTCGCAACCCGCTGGACGAAAGAAACCAACGTTACCCGCATCATCGTCGTCAGTGACGAAGTCGCAGCAGATACCGTTCGTAAAACTCTGCTGACTCAGGTTGCACCTCCGGGCGTTACCGCGCACGTTGTCGATGTGGCAAAAATGATCCGCGTTTACAACAACCCGCAATATGCCGGGGATCGTGTGATGCTGCTGTTTACCAACCCAACGGACGTTGAACGCATCGTTGAACAAGGCGTGAAAATTACCACGGTGAATATCGGTGGTATGGCCTTCCGTCAAGGTAAAACACAGGTCAACAACGCGATTTCAGTCGACGAAAAAGATATCGAAGCTTTCAATAAACTGAATGCACGCGGTATTGAACTGGAAGCACGTAAAGTTTCTACCGACCAGAGACTGAAAATGATGGATTTGATCAGCAAAGTTGGGAAATAACGTTCCACCCTGCTGCTCACTGAATTTTCACACTTAAGACTTATGTTATAGGAGAAGTACAATGGAGATTACCACTCTTCAGATTGTGCTGGTGTTCATCGTCGCGTGTATTGCGGGTATGGAATCCGTACTCGATGAATTTCAGTTCCACCGTCCGCTGGTGGCTTGTACCCTGATTGGTGCAGTCCTTGGCGACATGAAAACCGGTATTATCATCGGTGGTACCCTGGAAATGATCGCCCTGGGCTGGATGAACATCGGTGCAGCTGTTGCACCTGATGCGGCACTGGCATCTATCATTTCTACCGTTCTGGTTATCGCGGGCCATCAAAGCATCGGCGCCGGTATCGCACTGGCAATCCCACTGGCAGCAGCGGGCCAGGTTCTGACCATTATCGTTCGTACGATCACCGTGGCATTCCAGCACGCGGCGGATAAGGCGGCTGATACGGGCAACCTGACGGCGCTCTCCTGGCTGCACGTTTCTTCTCTGTTCCTGCAAGCAATGCGTATCGCAATCCCAGCGGTTATCGTGGCTATCTCTGTAGGCACCAGCGAAGTACAGAGCATGCTGAACGCTATCCCTGAAGTGGTGACCGGCGGTCTGAATATCGCTGGCGGCATGATCGTGGTTGTTGGTTACGCGATGGTTATCAACATGATGCGTGCTGGCTACCTGATGCCATTCTTCTACCTTGGCTTCGTTACCGCAGCATTCACCAACTTCAACCTGGTCGCCCTGGGTGTGATTGGTGCAGTTATGGCAATTCTGTATATCCAGCTGAGCCCTAAATACAATCGTGTTGCGGGTGGCCAGGTACAGGCTGCTAACAACGATCTCGATAACCAACTGGACTAACAGGTGAGCGAAATGGTTGATATTACAAAAACAACTCAAGAGAAAAAACTCACTCAGAGCGACATCCGTGCTGTATTCTTACGTTCTAACCTGTTCCAGGGTTCATGGAACTTCGAACGTATGCAGGCGCTGGGCTTCTGCTTCTCCATGGTGCCGGCAATTAAACGCCTGTATCCGGAAAACAATGAAGCACGCCGCCAGGCGATTAAACGTCACCTGGAGTTCTTCAACACCCATCCATACGTTGCGGCTCCGGTTCTGGGCGTAACGCTGGCGATGGAAGAGCAGCGTGCTAACGGCGCAGAGATCGACGATGGTGCCATCAACGGTATCAAAGTAGGTTTGATGGGTCCGCTGGCCGGTGTGGGTGACCCCATCTTCTGGGGTACTGTACGTCCGGTATTCGCAGCCCTCGGTGCGGGTATCGCGATGAGCGGTAGCCTGCTCGGTCCATTGCTGTTCTTCATCCTGTTCAACGCCGTGCGTCTGGCAACCCGTTACTACGGCGTAGCTTACGGTTACCGCAAAGGTGTGGACATCGTTAAGGACATGGGCGGCGGCTTCCTGCAGAAATTGACAGAGGGGGCGTCAATCCTCGGCCTGTTTGTCATGGGGGCTCTGGTTAACAAGTGGACGCACGTGAACATTCCGTTGGTGGTGTCGAAAATCACCGGTTCCGACGGTCAGGTTCACGTTACCACCGTGCAGACTATCCTTGACCAGCTGATGCCAGGTCTGGTGCCACTGCTGTTGACCTTCGCCTGTATGTGGCTGCTGCGTAAGAAAGTTAACCCGCTGTGGATCATCGTTGGCTTCTTCGTCATCGGTATCGCTGGTTATGCGGTTGGCCTGCTGGGCCTGTAATTACACGATTATTACTCGTATGACGCCGGGGGCTTGCCCCCGGTTTTTATTTCTGGAGGTTTAATGGCTATCACGGATTGGGTGCTGGTGCTCTTCATTGTGGCCCTGCTGGCCTATGCGATTTACGATCAATTCATCATGCCGCACCTAAACGGCCCCGTGCTGCTCGCTATCCCCCTGCTCCGCCGTGGACGTGTCGATGGGATAATCTTCGTTGGTCTGGTGGCGATTCTTATTTATCAGAACGTTAATGCCAATGGCCAATTAATAACCACATGGTTATTATGTGCGCTGGCGTTAATGGGCTTATATCTGTTCTGGATCCGAACCCCAAAAATTATTTTTAAACCAGAAGGCTTTTTCTTTGCCAATGTGTGGATTGCCTGGACCCGCATTAAAGAGATAAATTTATCTGAAGATGGGGTATTGGTCATGCAATTAGAAAAACGTCGCCTTCTTGTACGCGTGCGGAATATCGACGATCTTGAACGAATCTACAAACTTATCTCTACATCTCAATGAGTTATGATTATAGCCATTGCTATATTTGAAGTTATTTTAGACAAATGATTTTATAGCACTGGCTATATCCCCCCGGTTTTTACCTCATATTTATTAACGTTCTTATCACTCATAATTCCAAATGAAAATCGTTATCAATTAGTGATTGATATAACGTTTTTTTGTTATTGTTTTATTTTCTCAAATTATGTTAAGGTTGCGCCCGTCGTTGGGGAGTAGCCGATTTCCTTTCCCGGAAATGTACGTGTCAACATACTCGTTGCAAAACGTGGTGCGTACGGTTTATCAGCATGATGGACAGGCGAGACCATAGACATATCACTGCTATACGTTGGAATGACGTATGTTTACTGGGGGCAGCGGTGTGTCATATGGATATTTCCCCGGTCAGGACAAGCGATGAATCTCTCAGCCACTATCCTACTCGCCTTTGGTATGTCGATGGACGCATTTGCCGTCTCGATAAGCAAAGGTGCATCGCTGCATAAACCAAAGTTCTCTGAAGCACTGCGTACCGGTCTTATTTTTGGCTGCGTTGAAGCTATCACCCCGCTTATTGGTTGGGGCATGGGCATGCTCGCCAGCCAGTTCGTGCTGGAATGGAACCACTGGATTGCCTTCGTACTGTTAGTTTTCCTTGGCAGTCGAATGCTGATTGAAGGTTGGCGAGGGAATGACGATAGCAGAGAAAAAGCCCCGAATCGCCACGGTTTTTGGCTGCTTGTGACGACGGCAATTGCCACCAGTCTTGACGCGATGGCTGTGGGTGTGGGTCTTGCCTTCTTACAGGTGAATATCATTTACACTGCATTGGCCATTGGCTGCGCAACGCTGGTGATGACGACTATCGGAATGATGGTTGGCCGCTATATTGGGCCACTGTTAGGTAAACGCGCCGAGATGCTCGGCGGTATTGTGCTGATTGGAATTGGCGTCCAGATCCTCTGGAGCCACTTCAGTGGTTAATCGTTCCGCTGCCACACCTGAATAAGAAAATCAGTCTGGCAGTTAAATGTTTCAAGCCCTGCCAGTTTTGCCCACACGTCCGGTTTTGCGCGCCAGGCAAATGGCGTCATTTGCAGCAGCGCTACAGCTTCGCCTCCTGACAAGGTCATCGGATACGCCAGCTGTTTTTGCTCCACTTTCTCAAAGCCCGGTAACGCTTCGCTGTTCACGTCATGCAGGCGAATTTCGTCGTAGATAAGCCCTTTCAACTCCATCAGATGTCGTGGCCCTGGCGTCGCGGTAATCACCACGCCCCCTGGCTTCACAACTCTTTCCAGCTCCTGCGGATTACACGGGGCGTAAATTCGCACGACCGCGTCCATACAGGCATCGCTAAACGGCAGACGCTGACTGGAAGCCACGCAAAAGTCCACCTGCGAATAACGCTTCGCGCCATAACGCACGGCGGTTTTAGATACGTCCAGACCCCAAGTGTGCTCGGCGATCGCCGCAAAAGCGTGCGTGTAATAGCCTTCGCCACAACCAATATCGAGAATGTTTTTCGGGGAATAATGTCGGAGAACGTCGCTGATGGCATCGCGCAGCGGCTGATAATGGCCCGCGTCAAGAAAGGCGCGACGTGCTTGCATCATTTCGGCGCTGTCACCCGGATCGCGCGACCGCTTGTGCTGCACCGGCAACAGATTAATGTACCCTTCTTTCGCCTGGTCGAACTGGTGGCGCTGTGGGCAAATGTAGCTGTTGTTGTGGCGCTCAAGCGGCGCATGACAGAGAGGACAACTCCAGGACATGATGACTCCGATATCATTGAAAGGGCGAAAGTGTAACGCTATTCGCCCTTCAGGTGAATGGATTACCGCGCGGGAGCGACTGTGTCGTCGTGATGCGTGACGATTAAGTTCGGTGAGCCAGGAGCCAGACCGTCCGGCATCACGTTCTCGAGACGTAAAACGTCGCCCATGATTTGGCTGAATACTGGCGCGGCAACTGCACCACCGTAGTATTTACCGTTCTCAGGATCGTTTATCACCACCACCAGCGCATATTTCGGATTACTGGCCGGGGCGACACCTGCAGTGTAGGCAATATATTTGTCGATATATTTGCCATCGGGACCGATTTTTTTTGCCGTCCCGGTTTTTACCGCCACGCGATAGTCATTAACCGCGGCCTTGATCCCGCCACCGCCAGGCAACGCCACGCTCTCCATCATGTGCTCTACCTGATGCACAATTTCATCAGACATGACCCTATGGCCCATCACCGGTGGATCGATACGCGTTATAGACAAGGGGCGAGAGATCCCGAAGCCACCGATCGTCGCGTAAACATGCGCCAACTGAAGCGGCGTGATCATCAAACCATAGCCGAATGAGAACGTTGCCCTGTCGAGCTTGCCCCAAGAACGACGCTTAGGCAGAAAACCCTGGCTTTCACCGGTTAAGCCCAGTCCTGTAGGCTGGCCAAAGCCAAAACCTTTGTAGGTATCAAGCAGATGCTGAATCGGCATCGCCAGAGAAAGATGCGACACGCCGGTATCACTCGACTTTTGCAGAATACCGGTCAGGCTCAGTTCAGGATAATAGCCCACGTCGCGAATACGGTGACCATCCAGCGTGTACGGATGGGTGTCGACCACGCTGTCAGGGCGGACGATACCCTGCTGCAATGCGGTCATGATGACCAGAGGTTTAACCGTTGAACCCGGCTCGAAGGTGTCGCTGATCGCGCGGTTACGGAAGTCATCCAGCGTGGCTTTTTCACGGTTATTGGGGTTGAAATCCGGATAGCTTGCCATCGCCAAAATTTCGCCGGTATCAATTCGAATCAGTACAGACGCACCGGATTCCGCCTTATTCCAGCGCACGGCGTTGTCCAGCGCATCTTCAGTCACCGTCTGCAAACGCTCATCAATGCTGAGTTGCAGATTATGCGCAGGGACTGCGGCCTGTTCAGTCAGGTTTTCAATCACGTTCCCATGGCGGTCTTTACGCACCAGACGCAGACCCGGTTTACCCTGCATTTGCGCGTTAAAACTTTTTTCAACGCCTTCAATGCCCTGGTCATCAATGTTAGTAAAGCCAATAAGGTTAGCGGCAACGTGACCGGCAGGATAAAAGCGGCGTGATTCTTCGCGAAGATTAATGCCAGGCAAATGCAGTTTATCAATCCAGGCTGCCTGCTGAGGATCGACCTGACGGGCAAGATAAAGGAAACGGGAATGCGGATGCTGAGTGATTTTCGAGGTCAGGTCAGACAATGAGGTGTGCAATGCATTGGCCAGCGCCTGCCAGCGTGCGCTGTAGCCGACGCCACCTTTCGAGAGCAGCGTTTGTGGATCAACCCAGATTGCGCTAACAGGTACGCTCACTGCCAACGGCCGCCCTTCTCTGTCGATTATCATGCCACGAGGAACATCGATGGGTTCTTCGCGTAAGGAACGCATATCTTCTTGTTTTACCAGATTATCTGGCGAAATTATTTGTAGCCAACCTACGCGGGCCAATAACAGCCCCAGACAACAACAAATACCTAAACACACCAGGCCAAAACGGACTGGGGTGAAGTGACGGCGATGGTTTTGCACTCCGGCTCCCGATTATGATTTACAACCCAATGATTTAACGTGAAAAGGGGTCGGGATGAGCGATAAACAATGCTAATAACGATGTGGTTTTGCAACAAAGCGCGACTGTGAGGACCTGACAGACATACTCAGAAACAAATGTAAAAAGCCCCGCTAATGCGAGGCTTTATGGCTGATGTCAAATGAGATCAGTGTATTCGAATCAGATAGCAGTTACGTTAACTGCAGCTGGGCCTTTCTGGCCGTCCTGAATTTCGAACTCAACGTTCTGGCCTTCAGCCAGAGTTTTGAAGCCGTTACCCTGGATTGCAGAGAAATGTACGAATACATCTTTGCTGCCGTCTGCAGGAGTAATGAAACCAAAACCTTTAGACTCGTTGAACCACTTAACTTGACCTTTAATCTTTGCCATTTGCAAAATTCCTTAGAGTGTTTTCTTCGCCCGAGGGCACTTACATAGCTAAAACTGAGATATTACTGCATGAGGCACTAATATAAGGTTCGGCAGAGAAGCGGTATTCAACGACAACGTGTTTACTCAGGACTTCTTTACTGAAAATGCCACACATAGACAGAACTGTACCTCGTTTAACCCAAAACGTGTTATCACATACTACGTAAATAATGGCAAGCCATTTTTAAACATGTCTCGATCGGTCGCACATAACACCGCATTAAGCGATGATCATCTGCACAATTATGCGAAATCTCATCACTTATCAGACCAACGACCATACCGTCACAAGCCCGTCAGGCTGCATATTTTTACGATTTTTTTACCATAGCTCAACGTGTTTACTTCTGCCAGACAGCTTTCGTGCATACGCAACATTTTCCTATAGTTAGACATTTTTTTGCATAAATATGCTTCAATTCTGGCCGCTCTCATTTATAAAACGCAGACTAATTATCAATATTAAATATTATTGATGCTGCACGGTAATAATGAAAATTTGATGACAGCGCTTCACCATGGGGCAATAAAAACGTTTCGATGAATTGTGGATAACGCTTTAACGGATAATGTAAAAGAATTAAAAATTTTTGAAGGAGAGCATGGACAAATAGCAAGAAGGGCATGAGACCAAAAAGTGATAAAGCATAATAATAAGTTATAGCAATACATTACGGTATTGAGCATCCCGGCAGTCAAGCTGTTCGACCACCGGGAAGTCTATCAGCGTTCCGCCACCAGACGGATAAAATCATCATCACTGTCCTGCGACTCTGCCTGGACTTGTTCTGCAGGTTTCACCGGCGCTTCTTTCTCCGGTTCATTTGCTTCACACAGGCGACGGAGTAATGCATTTTGACGCTTTTGCTGATCCAGGAGCGCTTCCAGAAGCTCTATCTGTTCGTTTGTTCGCGAACTGGCGCGGTTTACGAAAAACCACAGGGCCATCCCGATGACCAGTACCAGCAAGGAGACTGCCAGCGAGGCCAAATTCAGCATTCCGGAATTCATTAAATCAACCATTTCACCACCTCAAATTGGAGCCATCATTCTACCACTCGGCGGCATGAGGAAGGAAATCTCCTATGAGAAAAAGTTTACCAGGGAATGAATTTATTGATGGTGCAAATACCGTTGAAAAACTGCACATCCTGATCGCACAACACGTTAATCATCTGAGTCCACAGTAATAGACAGGCAATCAGAAAGATAACCGCCAGGATGACCCACCGTAACTTTTTCACTCCACTCTCCGGGTAACCATATTTGTTAACAGATTAGCACGCTAACCTTAAACCGCGGCTAACTGTAATGGAGTCTCTTCATTTTAGGAATCATCGACTTGTTTCAGAGCATGAACAAACTACTCTATTGTACAGGAAGAAACAAAAACGAGGCATATTGATGCGTTTTACGATTCGTACAATTATTGTACTGGCGATTATTTGGATTGCTTTGCTTTCAACCGGCTACGGTGTGCTAATTGGCAGCACTGAAAACGTAGGCGGATTAGGATTACAGTGTAAATACCTCACCGCGCGTGGTACCAGCACGGCGCAATATGTTCACACTGACAGCGGGATTATCGGCATAACTGACTGCCCTCTCCTGCGTAAAAGCACAACGGTTGTCGATAAGGGATAATCGGACACCACCACCAACAAAAAACGCCGCTTATCGCGGCGTTTTTTGTGGCTGTGCATCTCAGAACGGATAGTCGTTGTAACCCATCTGCTCAGAAATTTTACGCGCCGCCGTGTGCAGCATGCTGACGTACTCGTGCAGACGCTCCTCAGAGAAACGCAGAGTCGGGAAGGAAATGCTCAGCCCCGCAATCACCACGCCGAAGCGGTCAAACACTGGCACGCCGATGCAACGCAGACCTTCTTCCTGCTCTTCATTATCTTCGCCATAACCTTGCTCACGGACCACATCCAGCAGCGGTAACAGCTCCACGGTATCGGCGATAGTCCGCCCAGTGCTGCGCTTATACTCAACGTGTTCGAGGATCTGTTTTACTTCCTCACGGTCACGCCAGGCCAACAGCACTTTACCAATTGCCGTGCTGTACAGTGGATTGCGACGGCCGATACGTGAGTACATTCTCAGGTTATACATTGAGTCAATTTTATGGATGTAGACAATGCTGTCTTCATCCAGCGCGCCCAGGTGAATGGTTTCTTTCGTCAAACGAGAAAGTTCACGCATCTGGATATCCGCACTGCGAATGAGATCGACGTTTTGTAGCGAACGCGCACCCAGTTCAAACAGTTTCAGTGTCAAAGAGTATTTCTCTGACTCGCCTTCCTGTGCCACGTAACCCAGCGATTTCATGGTCTGTAAAAAGCGATAAACCGTGCTTTTTGACATCATTACGCGCTGTGAAAGCTCAGTTATCCCTATTTCACGCTCTTCGCCAAGCGCCTGCAAAATGCCAAATACCTTCAACACTGAAGAGACAGAATCTGGCTGTTTATCCAAATCTGCAACTGCCATTTATCACCTCATCGCGACTGTTTTATAAAATTCAGAACTGTTTTTTATTATAATTTCGCGCGCCTTCCGCCGCAATCACTCTTCTGCATCTTCGTTACAAATCTGCGACATACTGCTGAATAATCAATGCTAAAATCATTACCTGCATAATGATTTCATTAAAGACCTATTTTTCACATGGAAAAAACAGCTTCTGATGGTTTGCCGTTGCCACAACGCTATGGCGCCATTCTGACGATCGTGCTTGGTATTTCGATGGCCGTGCTTGACGGTGCCATTGCCAACGTCGCCCTTCCCACTATTGCTACCGACCTTAACGCCTCTCCCGCCGCATCTATTTGGATAGTTAATGCCTACCAAATCGCGATTGTTATCTCGCTGCTGACCCTGGCATTTCTCGGCGATATGTTTGGCTATCGACGAATTTACAAATGCGGCCTGGTGGTCTTCACCTGTACGTCGCTGATTTGCGCGCTTTCACACTCACTGGAAATGCTGACGCTAGCCCGTGTGGCGCAGGGTCTGGGAGGCGCAGCGTTGATGAGCGTCAACACGGCGTTGATACGCCTCATTTATCCGCAGCGCTTTCTCGGGCGGGGGATGGGAATCAACTCGTTTATTGTTGCCGTATCCTCTGCCGCAGGGCCGACCATTGCCGCAGCCATTTTATCCGTGGCGTCCTGGCAGTGGCTGTTCCTGATTAACATTCCGCTCGGGATCGTGGCGTTTGTTTTGGCCATGTGTTATCTGCCGCCTAATGGTGCCCGCAGTCAGGCGTCGCGTTTCGATCTGCCGAGTGCGGTCATGAACGCTTTAACCTTCGGTTTACTGATAACAGCACTCAGCAGCTTTGCCCAAGGGCAGTCTCTGCAACTGGTGCTGAGTGAAGTGGTAGCGATGCTGGTCATCGGCTTTCTCTTTGTCCGTCGCCAATTAAAGCTGCCAGTGCCGCTACTGCCGGTTGATTTGCTGCGTATCCCGCTATTTTCGCTGTCGATCTGTACGTCGATTTGTTCCTTCTGCGCTCAAATGCTGGCCATGGTTTCACTGCCCTTCTTCCTGCAATCGGTTATGGGCCGCAGTGAAGTTGAAACCGGCCTGCTGCTGACGCCATGGCCGTTGGCCACCATGGTGATGGCCCCAATTGCTGGCTTTCTCATCGAAAAGGTTCACGCCGGTTTCCTCGGTGCATTAGGTTTGGCGGTAATGGCGTGCGGGCTGTTCGCGTTGGCACTGCTGCCCTCTTCGCCTCAGGACATCGACATTGTCTGGCGCATGATGCTGTGCGGCGCCGGTTTTGGGTTATTCCAGTCGCCGAACAATCACACCATTGTGTCATCTGCACCGCGTAATCGCAGCGGTGGCGCAAGCGGAATGTTAGGTACGGCCCGTCTGCTGGGGCAAAGTACCGGTGCGGCACTGGTGGCGTTAATGTTTAACCTGTTCGGTACCCACGGGACGCATACTTCGCTTTTACTGGCAGGATCCCTCGCGGTTATCGCCGCCATCTTCAGTGGCCTTCGCGTCACCCAGCCTCGGGCTGTCTCATGATCCGGGCATAAAAAAAGCGCCTCTGAGAGGCGCTTTGCTTTAAGGGTCGTGCTGTGAATTCGTTATTTCAGATACTCGCCGCTACGCAGTGCTTCGATACGTTTGTCCAGCGGCGGGTGCGTCATGAACAGTTCGCTCATGGACTTCGCTTTACCATTGATACAAAACGCCATCATGCTGCTGGCTTCTTGCGGTTCGTAGCTGGTTTTCAGGCGCTGAAGCGCCGCTATCATTTTCTCGCGGCCAACCAGTTTGGCAGAACCGGCATCGGCGTGGAACTCACGATGACGGGAGAACCACATGGTGATGATGCTGGCAAGAATACCAAATACCAGTTCCAGCACGGTCGCTACCGCAAAGTAGATCAGTGGGTTACCGTTGCTGCTTTCACCTTCATCACGGTTGCCACCCAGAAAACCGGCCGCAAGCTGCGCGATAACGCGAGAAATAAAGATAACAAAGGTATTCACGATGCCCTGAATCAGGGTCATGGTCACCATGTCACCGTTGGCGATGTGGCTAATTTCATGCGCAATGACCGCTTCAGCCTCGTCACGGCTCATGTTCTGCAACAGGCCCGTACTCACGGCAACCAGCGACGCATCACGGCGAGCCCCGGTCGCAAAGGCGTTGATATCCGGCGCGTGATACACCGCAACCTGCGGCATGGCAATACCCGCCTGGCGGGACTGCTGCGCGACGGTGTTCATCAGCCAGCGCTCAGTTTCATTGCGCGGCTGCTCGATGACTTCACCGCCTACCGATTTCAGTGCCATCCATTTCGACATCAATAGCGATACTATCGAGCCACCAAAACCGAAAAGCAGCGCCATGATAAGCAGGCCTGTCATGCTGCTAGACTGAATTCCTGTCAGGCTTAGCACCAGCCCAAACACGACCATAACCGCCAGGTTGGTCATCAGGAAGAGCGCGATTCGCATCATAATTTTCTTTAACCTCGTTGTAACAAAACGCACTATGCGATTACCCATATGGTATGGGTCTTACGCTGATTTTCAACTAGGAGAGGTCGCTAAGTCACGAGAAAAACACAACTTTACATTATGTTGCATCTCGCTGACGCATGTTTGAGGAAGGAAAAAAAACAGGCACAATTTCTTGTGCCTGTTGAGGGTTATTTGCTGGCGGTTGGTGTTACCGCGGGCTGCTCTTTTTCCCTATTTGCCAGGTCATTGGCGATATGGACCGTTTCATCCAGATACGGATCGGGCTCTTGGTAATCCTTCGGCAGATCGTCCAGTTTCTTCAGCGGTGGCTTGCCTTCACGTTTGTAACGATCGTTAATGCGTGCCAGGCGCGTCGCGTCGTCTTCCTCATTCTCTTTCTCACGCTGTGCGTAATTCAGAGAGGCGATATTGCGGCGCTCTTTCAGCGCATTGAAACGGGCAATATCTTTGACGATATACTGGAATTCCGGATCTTTCGCGATACGGTCATTGTGGTCTTTCAGCAGTTCTGGACCAAACGGCATCATATCGCCCGTTTTGACGTAGGTCGCAGCATTAATGCTGTCCCACGGCAGAGCGTTATCTTCAAACTTCTCACCGGTTTCCGTCTCTTCGCTGCCAGTTGGCATCATGATATCTGGCGTCACACCTTTACGCTGAGTACTGCCGCCGTTGATGCGGTAGAACTTCTGAATGGTGTACTGCACAGAACCCAGCGCTGGCCACTCTGGGCGCAGCATCTGATCGTAGATGCGGTTCAACGAGCGGTACTGCTGCACGGTGCCTTTGCCAAAGGTCGGTTCACCGACAACCAAAGCACGCCCATAATCCTGCATCGCCGCCGCGAAGATTTCAGATGCAGACGCACTGAAGCGGTCAACCAGCACGACGAGAGGGCCTTTGTAATACACAACGCCGTCGGTATCGCTGTCTTCGCGTACCTTGCCGTTGTTATCACGCACCTGCACTACCGGGCCAGACGGGATAAACAGACCAGAAAGCGATACCGCTTCGGTCAGTGCTCCGCCGCCGTTGCTACGCAGATCGATAACGACGCTGGTAACGTTTTGCTTTTCCAGTTTCTGCAGCTGCACCTTCACATCATCGGTGAGGCCCACGTAGAAACCAGGAATATCCAGCACGCCAACTTTCTCTTTGCCGACGTTTTTAACCGACATCTTCACGGCGCGATCTTCGAGGCGGATGCGCTCGCGAGTCAGCGTGATGGTCCGGGTTTTCGTTCCTTTACCGGCAGGCAGAATTTCCAGGCGCACTTTGCTGCCCTTCGGCCCTTTGATCAGAGCGACTACGTCATCCAGGCGCCAGCCGATAACATCAACCATCCCTTTACCGGTCTGACCAACGCCGACGATACGATCGCCAACGCTAATGGCTTTACTCTTCGCCGCAGGACCGCCTGCCACCATGGAATTAATCACGGTGTAGTCGTCGTCCATTTGCAGCACAGCGCCGATACCTTCCAGAGAAAGGCTCATTTCGGTGTTGAACTGCTCGGTGTTACGCGGGGAAAGGTAGTTGGTGTGCGGATCGATTTCGTGTGCAAACGCGGTCATCGCCAGAGAGAACACGTCTTCGCTGTTGGTCTGAACCAAACGGCGAATCGCGAACTTGTAGCGACGGGTCAGCGTTTCACGAATTTCTTTTTCGTCTTTACCGGCAAGCTTAAGGCTAAGCTCGTCATATTTGACTTTGCCATCCCACAGCGCATTCAGCTCGGCTTCATCTTTTGGCCATGGCGATTTGGTGCGGTCAAGATTGAAGGAGTCGTTGCCGGTAAAATCCATCGGACGCTCAAGCACTTTCAGCGCGTACTGATAGCGCTCAAAGCGGCGTTTTTGCGCCAGATTATAAAGATCGTAGAAAACATCCAGTTTGCCACTGCGCAGTTCGTCACCGACCTGCGATTTACGGGCATCATACTGGGATACATCGCTGGCCAGCAGCACGTTGTGGCTGTAGTCCAGCAGATTAAGGTAACGGTCGAAAATTTTCGCCGAGAACGCGTTGTCGAGATCGAACTGGCGATAGTGGGAGCGGGTAAAGCGAGACGTTACACGCTCGCTTACCGTTGCATGCTGGGCCTCTTCCTTAAGAACTGGAATCTGGTCAGCACGTGTAATATCGTCCACGGCGAACGACTGGCCTGCCATTAACAGCATGCCAGCGAGCGCGGTGACCTTAAAAAAATTGTTCATGCCAGGCCCGGCCTCCGTTTCAGAACATCAAATGTTCTGTGCGTACAATCATTGACATACCAGAAGTCAGCTGTACACGAACGCCATCTTTGGTGATTTCCAGTACAGTGGCGTCCATTGCGTTGTTACCCGCTTTAACTTTCAGAGACTGGCCAACGCTCAGTTCAGAAATGTCAGATACCGGGGTAAGACGCTCTTCACGTGCCGGACGTGGTGCTTTTGCCGCAGCAGGTTTAGCCGCCGGACGCGGTTTATTGGCAGCCGCATCTTTACGTGGTGCCGCTGGACGCGGTTTGCGCTCACGACGCGGGGCATCAACGGGCTCACCTGCCGCAATGGCAGCTTCACGTTTTTTAGCCTGCTGCTCTGCACGCTGTGCCTGCACACGGGCCTTCGCTTCTTCAAGCTGCTGACGCGCGTGAGTCACATGCTGCTCATCCAGTTCGCCGCATGGGTTTCCGTCGAGATCAACTCGGGTTGCACCCGCTTTGATGCCGTACAGATAGCGCCAGCTGGACGTATAAAGACGTAAGGCGGAACGAAGCTGGGTTTTGCTGAGGTTCATTTCACCCTCAACGCGCGCTACCAGATCCTGAAAAATACCAATTTTCAGTGGGCGTGCTTCACCTTCAGCGCTGAAACACTGTGGGAATCGTTCGGCCAGAAATGCGATAACTTCTTTACTGCTATTCAACTTAGGTTGATTTTCCATGAAATTTCCTGATTACAACGGACGTAGCCAACATACCGCGGGCATGAACAGGCGTCATTATAATGACGCCATCGGTAAATGCTACGTTATCCGTTGATTATCCTGCGACAGGCTGAAAGAATTTGTGATAATCGGTGGCCGCAAGCAGCTTTTCAAGGTGACCAGCCAGCTCACAGAGCCCCTGTTCATCTTCAGTGCTGAAGCGGGAATACGCCGGGCTATCGATATCCAGCACGCCGATAATTGTTCCGTTAACCACCAAAGGAAGCACGATTTCGGAGTTGCTTGCCGCGTCACAGGCGATATGACCGGCAAAGGCGTGGACGTCTTCCACACGCTGTACGCGATTTTCCGACACCGCCGTGCCACAAACGCCGCGACCGACCGGGATACGAACGCAGGCAATTTTGCCCTGGAACGGACCTAAAACCAGCGTTTCGCCCTCGAGGAGATAAAAACCGGCCCAGTTAACGTCGGTCAGACGCTCATACAACAGCGCGCTGGTATTAGAGAGTGTGGCTAAAAAACTGGTTTCACCTGCCATTAATGCCTGAAAATCGCGGTTAAGATCCGCGTAAAACTCTGATTTGCTCATTATTCAATCACTTATTGTACTTAATTCGAAGCCGGTCAGTGCCGACGCATAGCCTAATAAAATAAGCATTAAATGCGTTCGGGCTCAAGATGAATCCGTTCATAGGTTAAGATAGAGTTATACATTCAATTCAAAAGCTAATAAATGGCACTAAGAGCTTCTCAAATTTCGCCGGGCAAAAAACTCACCGTCCACGCGATTGGCAACCCACTGGCGCCCGTGGAATATCACCGCTGTCCGCAATGCGACACGCTTTTTACCCTGCCCGTGGTGAAAGCGTCACAAAGCGCATATTGCCCTCGCTGCGACGCAAAAATTCGTGACGGGCGCGACTGGTCATTAACACGTCTGGCAGCAATGGCGGTGACCATGTTGTTGCTGATGCCTTTCGCATGGAGCGAGCCGCTGCTGCGTTTACATCTGCTCGGCGTGCGTATCGACGCGAACCTGTTGCAGGGCATCTGGCAGATGACCGATCAGGGCGACCCTATCCCCGCTGCGATGGTGCTGTTTTGCAGCGTCGGCGCGCCATTGGTGCTGGTTATTGCAATTGCCTATTTATGGCTGGGCAATATTCTCGGTATGAATCTTCGCCCGGTTCTGCTGATGCTCGAAAAGCTCAAAGAGTGGGTGATGCTCGATATCTACCTTGTTGGCGTGGGTGTTGCTTCCATCAAAGTTCAGGACTACGCGTTTCTCCAGCCCGGTGTTGGCCTGATTGCTTTCATATCGCTGGTACTGCTGAGTATCCTGACACTCATCCACCTTAACGTGGAACAGCTTTGGGACCGTTTTTATCCGCAGCGCCCAGCCCAACGTGCAGATCCGGGTTTGCAGGTTTGCCTCGGTTGCCACCACACAGGGTTCGCTGATTCTCGTGGGCGTTGTCGCCGCTGCCATATTCCGCTGCGCCACCGTCGGGCTAACAGCCTGCAGAAATGCTGGGCCGCGCTGATTGCCTCAATAATTCTCCTGCTTCCGGCGAACCTGCTACCGATTTCGATTATCTATGTGAACGGCGCGCGTCAGGAAGACACCATTCTTTCGGGCATCATCTCGCTTGGAAGCAGTAATATTCCGGTTGCGGCCGTGGTTTTCATCGCCAGTATTCTTGTGCCCTTTACCAAAGTGCTGGTGATGCTTACCCTGTTGCTGTCGATTCACTTCAAATGTGAACAGGGACTCAGAACCCGAATACTTCTGTTGCGCTTCGTCACCTGGATTGGTCGCTGGTCGATGCTTGATCTTTTCGTCATCTCGCTGATGATGTCGCTTATCAATCGCGATCAGTTACTTGCTTTTACAATGGGACCCGCTGCGTTTTATTTCGGTGCTGCGGTAATATTGACTATTCTTGCTGTTGAATGGCTGGACAGCCGCTTACTTTGGGATGCACATGAGTCAGGAAACGCCCGCTTCACCGACTGAAGCGAGAATTAAAACAAAACGCCGTATTTCCCCTTTCTGGCTGCTGCCGGTAATTGCCCTGCTCATTGCTGGCTGGCTTATCTGGAACAGTTTTGAAGATCGTGGCACAACGGTCACGATTGATTTCATCTCGGCAGATGGCATCGTGCCGGGCCGCACGCCTGTTCGTTATCAGGGCGTTGAGGTGGGCACTGTTCAGGAAGTTAGCCTGGGCAAAAATCTTAACCGTATTGAGGTCAAAGCCAGCATCAAAGGCGATATGAAGGATGCCCTGCGCGAAGAGACACAGTTCTGGTTGGTCACGCCTAAAGCGTCACTGGCGGGCGTTTCCGGCCTTGATGCACTGGTCGGCGGGAACTATATCGGTATGATGCCCGGTAAAGGCGCGAAGAAAGATCACTTTACGGCGCTGGATACCCAGCCGAAATATCGCCTGAACAATGGCGAATTGATGATCCATCTTCATGCTCCGGATTTAGGCTCGCTCAATAGCGGATCGCTGGTGTACTTCCGTAAAATCCCGGTTGGGCGGGTATATGATTACGCGATTAACGCCAATAAACAGGGCGTCACAATCGATATTCTGATCGACCGCCGCTTCACCAATCTGGTGAAAAAAGGCAGCCGTTTCTGGAATGTCTCCGGAATTAAAGCCGACATCGGGCTGAGTGGCGCGAAGGTGCAGCTTGAAAGCCTGGCGGCACTGGTCAATGGCGCGATTGCCTTTGATTCACCGGAAGATTCAAAAGCTGCCGATCAGAACGATGAGTTTGGTCTATATGCCGATTTGGCCCACAGCCAGCGAGGCGTAATCGTCAAACTTGACCTTCCCGATGGCGCAGGCCTAAAGGCGGGTTCAACTGCCTTGATGTATCAGGGCCTGGAAGTCGGGCAGTTGACCAAACTTGATCTCAATCCGGGCGGCGCGGTGAGCGGTGAAATGACTGTAGATCCGAGTGTGGTGAATTTGTTGCGCGACAAAACCCGCATCGAGTTGCGCAATCCTAAACTGTCGCTTGAGAATACCAATCTCAGCGCCTTGCTCACCGGCAGCACCTTTGAACTGGTGCCTGGTGAAGGCGAACCGCGCAATCATTTCGTGGTCGTCCCTGCCGATAAAACGCTGTTGCAGGAACCAGGCGTTGCCACGCTCACCCTGAATGCGCCGGAGTCTTACGGCGTCGAGGCCGGGCAGCCCATTATTCTGCACGGCATTAAAATTGGTCAGGTGCTTGAGCGCACGCTGAACAACAAGGGTGTTTCCTTCTCTGTCGCCATCGATCCGCAATATCGCGAGTTGGTACACGGCGACAGCAAATTCGTGGTCAACAGCCGCGTTGACGTCAAAGTCGGTCTCGACGGTATTGAATTCCTCGGCGCCAGCGCCAGTGAATGGCTCAGCGGCGGCATTCGTGTTCTGCCGGGTGAAAAAGGCCCAATGAAGCAGAACTACCCGCTGTTTGCCAATCTTGAGAAAGCGATTGAAAACAGTCTGGGCGAGCTGCCGACATCGACGATGACGCTCACTGCCGACACGCTGCCAGACGTTCAGGCCGGTTCTGTCGTGCTGTATCGTAAATTTGAGGTCGGTGAAGTCATCACTGTTCGCCCACGTGCAAACGCGTTTGATATCGACCTGCACGTCAAACCGGAATACCGCCAGCTTCTGACGAAAAACAGCGTGTTCTGGGCCGAAGGTGGTGCAAAAGTACAGCTGAACGGCAACGGGCTGACGGTTCAGGCCGCCCCACTCTCCCGTGCGCTGCGCGGCGCTATCAGCTTCGACAATCTGAGCGGCGCAGGTGCCGGGGCGCGTAAAGGCGATAAACGTATTCTGTATCCTTCTGAAACTGCGGCCCGCGCCGTGGGTGGGCAAATTACCCTGCACACCTTTGATGCAGGTAAGCTTGCCGAAGGGATGCCGATTCGCTATCTGGGCATTGATATCGGACAGATTCAAACCCTGACACTGATTACTGCCCGCAACGAAGTGCAGGCCAAAGCGGTTCTGTATCCGGAATATGTGAACACCTTTGCCCGCAGCGGCACACGGTTCTCGGTGGTCACGCCGCAGATCTCAGCGGCAGGCGTTGAGCATCTGGACACCATTTTGCAACCATACATCAACGTTGAACCGGGCCGTGGCAGCAATCCACGCCGCGATTTTGAGCTACAGGAAGCCACCATCACCGACTCCCGTTACCTCGACGGCCTGAGCATCATCGTCGAAGCGCCGGAGGCTGGATCGCTGAGCATCGGCACACCAGTTCTGTTCCGCGGCATCGAAGTCGGTACGGTTACCGGCCTGCATCTGGGTTCGCTTTCAGACCGCGTGATGGTGGGCCTGCGTATCAGCCAACGCTATCAGCATCTGGTGCGCAATAACTCGGTGTTCTGGTTGGCGTCAGGTTACAGCCTCGATTTCGGTATTATCGGCGGCGTAGTGAAAACCGGGACCTTCAATCAGTTCATCCGCGGCGGCATAGCCTTTGCCACACCGCCAGGCACGCCTCTCGCGCCGAAAGCGCAGGAAAATAAACACTTCCTGTTGCAGGACGCGGAACCGAAAGAGTGGCGTGAATGGGGCACCGCCCTGCCACGCTAAACGCGAAGCGACTCCGGCTGTAAGAAGCCAGAGTCGCTGTGCTAAACTGCGCACCCGTTTATGAATCTGGTGCGTTTAGTGGCTTATCTTCCTGACTCCTTTCTTGAGGTGATGCGTACGGCAATGCCGACTCATCTCTCCTTCGACGAATTTATCGCCGCCTGCCAGCGCCCGCTGCGCCGCAGTATCCGTGTTAATACACTCAAAATTTCCGTCCCGGATTTTCTGCAGCTGATTGCCCCGTATAGCTGGCAACTCACGCCCGTCCCCTGGTGCGACGAAGGTTTCTGGATTGAGCGCGAAGACGAAGATTCTCTGCCGCTTGGCAGCACGGCCGAACACCTGAGCGGTCTGTTTTACATTCAGGAAGCAAGCTCAATGCTGCCGGTCACTGCGCTGTTTGCTGACGAAAATCATCCTCGACGGGTGATGGACGTTGCCGCAGCACCGGGTTCCAAAACCACGCAGATTGCCGCACGAATGGGGAACGAAGGGGCTATTTTAGCCAACGAGTATTCCGCCAGCCGGGTTAAAGTCCTGCACGCGAATATCAGCCGATGTGGGATAAGCAACGTTGCCCTTACCCATTTCGATGGCCGGGTTTTCGGCGCTGCGCTTCCAGAGTCATTCGACGCCATTTTGCTCGACGCCCCGTGCTCCGGCGAAGGCGTAGTGCGCAAAGATCCCGATGCGCTGAAAAACTGGTCCCAGGAAAGCAATCTGGACATAGCCCAAACCCAGCGTGAGCTTATCGACAGCGCGTTTCATGCGCTTCGCCCAGGCGGCACGCTGGTGTACTCCACTTGCACGCTGAACCGTGACGAAAATGAGGACGTGCTGAGCTGGTTGCTGGCCCGCTATCCCCTGGCGGTCGAAATCATGCCGCTCGACACGCTATTCGACGACGCAACCCAGGCGCTGACGCCCGAAGGTTTCCTGCGTGTCTTTCCACAGATTTTCGATTGCGAAGGATTCTTTGTCGCACGACTGAAGAAAACCGCGGCCATTGAGGCCCTGCCCGCACCAGGCTACAAAGTCGGTAAATTCCCCTTCATGCCAATGCGGACTCGCGAATCCCTGGCGGTGAAACAGGCTGCCGCCGCCGTAGGTTTGCACTGGGAGGAAAATCTGAATCTCTGGCAGCGCGATAAAGAGATTTGGCTGTTCCCGTCAGAGATTGAGCCGTTACTGGGCAAAGTGCGTTTTTCTCGCATCGGTCTACGTCTGGCTGAAACCTTCAACAAAGGATTCCGCTGGCAGCACGAAGCCGTTATCGCTCTGGCGGGCCAAAAAAGTGCGCGCTTCGAACTGACGCAGACGGAAGCCGAAGAGTGGTATCGCGGACGCGATGTCTGGCCGGAAACGCCGCCTGCGCGGGATGATGTTATTGTGACCTTTCAGGGACATCCACTGGGGCTGGCGAAAAAAGTCGGGTCGCGCCTCAAGAATAGCTATCCCCGTGAACTGGTCCGGGACGGAAAATTATTCGCTGCCAAAGCGTAACGCGGAGCCAAAAATAAGCACGTTCTGACTGGCAAAATGCTCGCCCTTGTCTACGCTAAAAAATGGGAAGACCTAACTGGTCATACCACGACGAAGCAGACAACCGGAGAGCATTATGACCAAAACCAGCGTACGAATAGGCGCCTTTGAAATTGATGACGGCGAGCTGCATGGCGAGCAGCAAGGGGAGCGAACGTTAAGCATCCCCTGTAAATCCGACCCCGATTTGTGCATGCAACTCGATGCATGGGATGCCGATACCAGCGTTCCCGCCATTCTCGATGGGGAACACTCTGTTCTATACCGCAAACACTATGACAGTAAGTCCGATGCTTGGGTCATGCGCTTAGCCTGATTCAAAAGGAACCCGCCCACAGGCGGGTTATTTATTTCCCCTTCCGCTTATTTCTCTTACACTTAAGACACCACGCAAAAGTGTGAGGATGCGATGTTCGCTCTGGTTTTATTTATTTGTTATCTCGATGGTGGCTGCGAAGATATTGTGGTGGATGTTTACAACACCGAGCCGCAGTGCGAACGGGCGATGGACGTTCAGCGATTAAGACATGGCGGCTGCTTCCCGGTTGAGGATTTTATTGACGGTTTCTGGCGTCCGGCCAAGGAATACAGCGACTTGTGATTACTGAAGCTGGACCAGCGTCAACTCACCGCCAAACACCGCACCGGTATCGATGTAGTGCTGATTGAGCGCATCATAACGGTGTTTTAACGGCGTGTGCCCAAACCAGAAGTGATCCGCACCCTCAATTTGGATGTGATTCCCGGCCAGATGGTCGCTCAGCCGCTGCCGGTCCCACAGTACACGATGCCAGTCTACGTCCTGCTGCCACTGATAATGCGCGGCAGGATAATCGGCGTGAGCCACCACATGCACGCCTGATTCGGTATCCACTTCGATGACATACGGCAGTTGATGACAGGCCTGCAGCAGACGTCGTGCCTCAGCCTGTTCGCTAGCAGTACATTGCTCGAACCACTCTCCCCCATTCAGTTCCCACAGCGATAGCCGCTGATGCTCAAGCGCATCCATCGCCATTTGCTCGTGATTTCCTCGAATAGCAAAAAACCATTTTTGATGAATAAGTTCGAGGCATTTGAGACTCTCGGGCCCGCGATCAATCAGGTCGCCGACGGATATGAGTACATCCTGCCAGGGATTAAACTTTAGAGACTGTAGTTTCGGCATCAGTAAATTAAAGCAACCATGTAGATCGCCAATCAACCAAATATGTCTCCACGCTTTGCCGTCAATTCGTTGATACATAGCCTTGCCCCCCTGATTTAAGTATAGGGGATACCCAGATTGTCTTAGGCTTTTTGATAAACCTAAATCAAGGATAAACGAGCGCGGAATAAAGTCTGTGGGCGCATTAAGATTAACCGCACCGGCCGTTAGAATACCCTCAGAACAATGATGAGGTTATTATCATGTCGGACAACACCCTGCACTCCGCCTATTCACCTGAACCACGCGCGCATCTTATTTCCGAACTGGTCAGCGGCAAACTTGCCCCCGCGCCAATCTGGAAAAAAGCAGACTACCGTCTGAAGTTTTTGCTGCGCACGATGATTTTTTATCGCTCAACCCGACTGCTGCTCGACACACTCGGCCAGCGCCCGGACTTCATGCGCCTGCTGAACGCGCAGGTCACATTGCCCAGCAAAACGCACCGCCAGTATCTGGCTCGCGGTTTATCGTCAACGCAGCGGGCGCAAGCCATTGTCGGTCATTATCAGTTTATTGATTCGCTTAAAAGCCCCCTGCTTACCGCGGCATTAACCGCCACGGAGCCTACGGCGTTGCTGAGCTTTGAGGGCAAAGAGGGTGCGCAATTTACGCTATACGCCACCTGCGCGCACAAGGCCGAACGTGAAGGGGAAAGCACACTGTGGTTTTGCGACGCAAACAATACGGTACTGGCCAGCACGACATTCAGCGTTGCCCGGAGCAATAGCGGCTGGGAGCTTATCGTCGGCGGTCTGCAAGGGCCGCGTCGCAACGTTTCTCATGATGTGATTAAGCATGCCACCCGCGCCTGTTACGGGCTGTTCCCGAAGCGTATTCTGGTTGAATTCTTTGGTCTGATGGCCGCCGAGTGCGGGATCAGCACGCTTGCCGGCGTCAGCGATAATGGCCACGTGTTCCGCGCCCTTCGCTACCGCTTCAGTAAAGGCCGTCATTTCCATGCCAGCTACGACGAATTCTGGGCATCGTTAGACGGTGTTAAAAGCGACCCATTCCGTTGGCAGTTGCCCCTGGCACAGGAGCGTAAATCTCTTGAAGATATTGCCAGCAAAAAACGTGCAGAATACCGCCGTCGCTTTGCGCTGCTCGATGAGATGACCGCTCAGTTCAAGGCATTTTTCCCGCACGCGTAAGCGCACTTACGTTGGTCTCTGCCGTACATTGGCAGAGACTTTCGCGCAGGGTGATTGCACGAGCCCCTGATGTTTCGCTATCATCATGAGGTATTCCTCTGATACCTCGCTGGCGGTACTTCCTGGCTATGAGCAAAATCGAATTTGCCTTGATAATTCTGGTTCTGGTTTTACTTGGACTGGGCATCTGGTTCATTTTGAGCGATCAAATTTGGGTCATGGTCAGCTATCTTGAAACCCTCCTCTACCCCGATATCGTCACGCCCGAATAATCCCTGCGGTTACGCATATTCAAAATTAAACAAGATGGTATTTGAATCAAATCACCTTGATGCATACCATTCTTTACGAAACATAGCGCGGCGTGCTGCTTCTTCCTGACAGCATGTAGCATTAAGTTTCAGGTCTGACTGACTCCACTTCCCTGGACGCGCAACTTTCAGGCCAAACCACCTCGCGGCGCTGCATATCCCTGTAAAGCCGTAAAAGTGAGTCCGAAAATATAATATTCATTGTAAGCTTTTCCCCTTTGCCCTGCGAAGCGAAGGGGTTTTTTTTATGCTTTTTTCAGAGCGTGCATTTGAATTTGTAACTCATTGATTTTTTAATGCCACCAGTGTATTAGATCCATGTTAACAACATATTATTAGGTATTTATAGAGGCGTGAATACATTGTGATAATTTATTTATGGATAAAACTTATTGCCGCCATCCAGAAATAAACAGGATTTGTTGCGGGTAGAGATTACCGGAGTGTTAGCATTATCCTTTGTGAAATACAATTGGGTTTGTATCCTTCATTTTATGAAAACTATAAACGCGTTCAAAATCGAGAAAAGAGCTCTTATTTTCTCTTTGTTAACTATCATTTTGATAGTCAATGCCTCTCTGCTATTACTCTCTTATCTTGACATGATTCGCAGCGCACGCTTCGCCACCTCTGACATAGCTGTCGTAATTAATCATAACATTGAGAAAAATAAAAACATCTCGTTGGCACTTGGGGATCTTGTTGCTCTTTCCAGTAATGATATTGCTGGAAAATTGGGTGCCAGTGCTAATTTCAAAGAAAATGAATTAGATCCGTCACTGTATCAGAAACATATAATGTTTGCCTCTGGTAAAGTGAGCGTTAACGACCGAAAAATATCGGCGATTCTCAATTCATTCTGGAATAGCCTTAGTGATGAAAACAAAACATCATACTGGACTTATTTCTTCAGTGCGAACCTTAACTACGCTTACAGTTTTGAACCGGTAAAGAAAAGCGGATATAAATTCACATCACCTCACCTGGCAATCAGTTCTTATTTAGACGAAGTATCCAGAAAAGTTAAAGCTGAAAAAGCATTCCTGGTATCAGAACGTCTTTACAGCGATGTTTATACAGATTCATTAACCGGCCTGCCGGTTATTACGTTCAGCGTGCCTGTGATTTCAAATAATCTAAATTATAATAAAAGCAGCATTGAAGGAATTATCTCCACCGATTATACCGCCAAAGATCTGTCTGAGTTGTTTAATAAATACTTCATCAAAACTGGCATCACGCCCTCATCTTATCAACTTACGTTGCAGAGCAGACGCGGTGGGCCAGACCTGCCGATTACGCCTACAGAAATAGGCTATTCCCCTTTCCCGATTGTGCAAATTCCTTTGACGGCAGGCTTTATCATCAACGCGAAGGTCGGTTTATATAATGTTATACATCACAGACCGTGGAGATTCGTCTTTGCTAATCTTATCCTGCTGATTTTTTTCGCTTCGTCAATAAATGCATACCGCAACATCATGAACATGTTGAAACGACTCAGTTACGACTCGTTGACCCGTGCATTCTCCAGAGAGGGCGGAGAGGTCATCATCAACTCCATGTCCGCACATGAATCCTGGATAATCGTGGCGGTGGATCTGGATTTGTTCAAGGACATCAATGACACCTATGGGCATCATGTCGGCGACCTTTCTTTGGCATATTTCTCTGATACGCTAATCAGAACGTTGCGAGCTTCTGATACAATTATTCGCACTGGAGGAGACGAGTTCTTGCTGCTGATGCCATGGTGTAACTATTCGTCAGCCAGTGCGCTAATGCAGCAGGCACAGAAAAAGCTCAAACATTTTCAATATGACAGTATAACCATCCCAATTTCGTGCTCATATGGCATCCAGGAATTTACCGGTGATTTTGCCAAAGATTGTCAAATAGCCGACGAAAAGCTATACGTCATGAAGAATCGTCCGACCCGCTTACCGAGCCGTGAGAAAGTAACACGTACCGAAAAGCTTGCGCACCCCATGCTGGATAAAGATATCGAAACCGGCTCTCTGACGATATCCGGGTTGCGCCATCATCCTGAATACCTGGATAACCGTAGCGTTGTTATGCTGGTCCATCTTAGTAACCACTCTTCGCTCACTAATCTGTTGGGCCAGGATTATGGCCGCTCATTAATGAAGTATCTGATTTCACGCATCACAGATACTTTCCCGGAAGACATCATCATTTGTCGCGAACGCATGGATAAGCTTGTGGTTATTCTCCCTCCCGTCAAAACGGTAGAGCAACTCAGCTTATGGAAGCAAAAAGCACATACGCTTTTCAGCATTAAGGATATGCCAAATATCGGCCATCATGAATTGCGTATCGAAGGTAACGCAGGTCTGGCTGAGGAAGCTTTAACGCCTGAAAACCTTGATGAAGTTCTACGCTATGCGGGTATCGCCTTGCATCATGCCCGCCGCGAGGGTAATGGCAAAGTTACCCTCTTCACTCCGGACATGCATGCCTCCGGACTGCTCCATATTCAGCTGCATGAACAACTGAGTCACGCACTTGAGCGTGAAGAGTTCTATCTTGTGATGCAGCCAATTGTTGGATTGGCTGGAAATACGGAATGTCGCGAAGGTGAGTGTCTGGTGCGCTGGCAAAACCCGGTGCTGGGGAATGTGCCGCCGGATAAATTTATCACAATAGCGGAAGAGACAGGCCTCATAATTCCACTGGGTGAATGGATCATCAACAATGCTTGTCGCGAGTTGGCCGCACTAATGACTCGCGGCAACTGTGAAGATTTCAAACTGCACATTAATATCTCCCCTATTCAGCTACAAGCGAATGAGTTCGCAGAGGGTGTTATTGCGTCGCTCCAACAGCATGGGTTGCAGGGTTATAATCTTTGCATCGAAATTACCGAGGGTGTTTTGGTTGGCAGTGGAACCAATACTTGCCGACATCTGAAGGCCTTACGCGAAATCGGCGTCACTATCTCCCTGGATGATTTCGGTTCAGGTTATTCCAGCCTATCTTATCTGCATACGCTCCCGTTTGATCAGCTTAAAATTGACCGCCAATTTGTCAGTGGTGTAATGGAGGATAGCCGAAGTGAATCGGTCATAAATTCCGTGTTGAGTCTTTCAAAAAGCTTTGGCGTTCCCTTGGTTGCGGAGGGGATTGAAGATCAGGAGACGGGGGATAAATTACACTCTATGGGTTGCCTGCTTGCACAGGGCTATCACTATGGACGACCGAAGCCGTTCAGCGAATGGCATATTGATAACGGTCAAATCGCTTTATAGTTAATCATGGGCTCTATTCAAATAGAGCCCATCAACTGCATTGCTATCGCGAAAGTGATAGGTATGTGCCAAATCTATTTTGGCACCCTAAGAACCTGGCCAGGGTAGATTTTATCGGGGCTTTTCAACATCGGTTTATTGGCATCGAAAATTTTGTTGTACTGATTAGCATCACCATAAACTTGTTTAGAAATGCCACTCAGGGTGTCGCCAGTTTTAACCGTGTAGTACTGACTTTCTGTAGCCGTGTCTTGCACCGTAACGTTATCTTCCACACCTGCAATCCCTGCCACGTTACCGACAGCAATCAGAATTTTTTCTTTTGCTTCCTGGCTTAAACCTTCGCCTGTAACAACAGCCTTTCCATCTTCAACCTTCACATCAATCTTATCGGCATCCTGTAAGCCGTTCTTCTTAAGATGCTCTTTAAGGAGTTCGCTTTGATCCGCGGCATGCGCCGTACCGGTGACCGCCTCAAGTATTTTTTCACCCGCTTCTTTTACGAAACTGATTAAACCCATACATCCTCCTGCTCATAATGAGATTCACCATTCAGTTTAGCAGAGGCCTGAGATGGCAGGGATGGTCTGTTAATACTGCCTGTGGACTGCCCCGATCCTGGTCAGAAGCGCACTTGTGTCGAATGCATGGTAACCTCTATGAGCGAAGCGGACGCTTATGACTTCCATTTGCTCAACTGGGGGTGTATATACCAAGAGCAGGAATTACATCATTTTTAATGATGGTCGCCTTAAGTCTGACATATTCAATAAAATCAGAGAGTAAGGATTCTACTTCTGGCACGAGATGCCTTCTCAAGAACAGCGATATGCCTGCGTATGCCAAAGATTTCACCAAAAATGTTCGGGCATCAGTCGGAGAAAATGACCGAAAAATACCGGGATAAACGGCAAAACGAATACATAGCAATCTGCATTTTTCATGTAAAAAAAATGTTAAGACCGATTTTGATGTGATATAAAAGAAGACAGGTTGGTCGTGAAAGTGTGGATAATTTTCAGGCTGACGTTGTAAGTTACTGATATAGCTTACAGATAAAAAGAGACCGAATACGATTCCTGTATTCGGTCCAGGGAAATGGCTCTTGGGAGAGAGCCGTGCGCTAAAAGTTGGCATTAATGCAGGCTAAAATCGCCTTGCCCTTTAAGAATAGATGACCATGCCAGGTTTTCCAGTCCGCGACAAAAGTGGTCAAAAAAAAACCGTGAGCAAAGCGTCACAAAACGCAAAAAACCGCAAGCTTCCATCTGGAAAACTTGCGGTTTTTTATTGTCTGTCAATCAGTTAGCGTTGCGGTTCAGCAGAGCTTTTCAGCGCGGGCGATAAACGGTTCCAGGCTCATCTTTTGGCCTTCATGCGCCGGATCATCGACCTGGATCACAGAAATCGGCTGGGCGTTGCTCTTCCCTTCCTTCACTTCCTGCTCAGCAACCTCATTCAGCGGATATTGCATCAGCGTGCTTGGGTTTATGGCATACAGCGCATTGCCCGGACGGCAGGTCAGCATGACCTCTTCACGATTGAATGCCCACTGTTCTTTACCCATCTCAAAACGACTGACGGTGATAATCTTCGGCGCCGCCAGTGCGGTTCCAGTTGTTGCCAATAGCAACATTGATAAAACGAGTTTTTTCATGATTCTGCCACTTAATTCAGAACGGTTCCCACGTTGCGAAGAAGCTTACCGCCGCCAGCACCAGAGTCCCTAAAATCATTTCCGCCTGTGTAGTGCGCACAAACAGCGTCTGTATGCGCTGTCTGTCTGTCGCCATTCGCGGCACCAGAACATACCTGTTCGCGAGGGCGATTACCACCATCAACACCACTAACGCACATTTCACCAACAGCAGACGCCCATAGGCTGTATCCGTCACCAGTTGCCCCTGAATCAGCCAGGCGTTAGCCATGCCGCTCAGGATCACCCCAATTACCGCCAGATGGCCCCAGCGGGAAAAACGCATCATGGTATTGATAGCCGAGATTCGCCAGGGCCCTTGCGCCAAGCGCAGGCAGTACAGGAACGGCAGCAGGCCTCCAAACCAGGCACCCGCGCACAGAAGGTGCACCGCATGATTCATCCGCTGCAACCCGCCAACAATGCCATCGCGCATCGCCGCGTGTCCTACGCCCGCCATGAGTAAAAATTGTGCAATGCACAGAATCAGCAGCAGCGGTGCCAGCCGATGCGGTTTCAGACAAACAACAATCAGTGAAATCCACGTCAGCAGAATTTGCCACAGCCAGACGCTACCAAAGCGCGTACCCACCACGGCGAGCCAGACATCAGGCTGCAGGACATCGCCCCAGCCGTTGCCCATTTGGCCGCCCTGTAGCATTAGCATTAACGTTGCCGAGACGGCGTTCACCAGCATCGCAACGCGCACAAACGGCAAGAAGCGTCGCATCATCAGCCGACGCAGCTGGGGCGTTGCCCACCAGGCGCCATACAGCGCGCAGCCGAAGGCGAGCATTACGGCAATGAAATGCAGACCTCGCAGCCCGACATACACCGACGCCAGCACGGTTATTTCACGCTAAAGTGGTACTGGCCTTGGGTTTTGTGACCATCCACCGACACCACATGCCAGTCAACGGTATAATCGCCAGGTTTAAGAGACTGCTCGACCGGGACGATAATCTGGGTGTCGTCTTTTTCATTGAGCTTCACTGCGCCTACAGGCACCTGCGCCTGCTGCGGACCCGTCAGCGTGATACCACTGAATTTTACTTCAATCCCTTCGGAGAAGTTGAGTGTCAGCGCCTGTGGAGCCGCCGTGACCTGTGCGTCAGCAGCAGGATATTGATGTTTAAGATGAGCATGGGCGAAGGCCGCGGAAGTGGTTAAAACGCAGGTCAGGAAAACACCAGTGCGCAGCGCGCGGGAGGCGATTCGGTTCATTCTCTTCATTCCCTTTTGTTATATATCTGGGTGAGAGAATAACTCCGTATAATGTTTACGTCGAGATTCGCCGCCGTTGGTCTTGCTATTTCGCGACACTCTTAGTACTTTCAGGCCCGATATCAGGAGGAGCCTACGATGAACACCAATCTGGCAAAACTTCCCCAGGACGAGATGGACAAAATTAACGTCGATTTGGCCGCCGCCGGGGTTGCATTTAAAGAGCGCTACAATATGCCGATCGTGGCAGAAGTGGTGGAGCGTGAGCAGCCGACGCACCTTCGCGACTGGTTCCGCGAGCGTCTGATCGCCCATCGACTGGCTTCAGTAAACATGTCCCGTCTGCCGTACGAACCAAAACAGAAGTAAGAATTACTGACTGTTACACTTCCTTACACTACCACTGCTACAATCTTGAGAAAATACTCAAGTATGACTCAGGGACTCTGAGTCAGGGAAAGTGATAAGGAAGCCACTATGCCTGCATGGACGATTGCTGCTGCACAGTACACGGCCCGCAACAGGAGCGTTGCGGAAAACATTGACCATCATTTGCGTTTTATCGAAGCAGCGGCAAAGCTTACCTGCCAGCTGATTGTGTTCCCGGAAATGTCGCTGACTGGACCGGATACCGATTCACCCCTCTCCCCCACCCCCACAGATGCACTCCTGCAACCACTTTGTGTTGCGGCGAAACGTCACGGGATGACAATCATTGCTGGTTTACCGGTCGACATGAACGGCGACCGTCAAAAGGGCGTGGCTATTTTTGTGCCCGGCGCATCCGCACCGCTTACACTGCATCAGGGTCAAGGCACCTGCCTGACGCCAAAGACGCTGCACATTAGCGTGCTGGCTCCCGAAGCCGACGCTATCGAACTCGACCCGAATGCCACGCTGCTGGCCACCGGCACCTGTACCTGTGAATTTCAGCAACAGCAGTCAGTGCAACAGCTTCAGCGCCTGGCCCACCGCTACGCCATCGCGGTATTAAAATCAAACTACGCCGTGGGAAGCGCACTGTGGGATGAACACGGTCAGTTGATTGTGCGTGCCGACAGCGGAGACCTTTTGCTGACCGGTCGCAAATACGAAGGCGGCTGGGAAGGCGACATCATTCCGCTGCGTGAAAGCCTTTGCGCCATTGACGAAAGCCTCTGTGGCGCATAACCTGCCTCTTTTCAGCCGGGAGAGCACAATGTTACGCGTTATCGATACTGAAACCTGCGATTTACAGGGAGGCGTGGTTGAAATCGCCTCGGTGGACATCGTTGACGGCAAGATAACCAACCCCATGAGCCATCTCGTGCGCCCGGACAGACCGATCAGCCCGCAGGCGATGGCCATCCATCGCATCACCGAAGAAATGGTCGCTGATAAGCCGTGGATTGAGGACGTGGTACCGCATTATCAGGGCAGCACCTGGTACGTGGCGCACAACGCCAGCTTCGACCGCCGTGTCTTGCCAGAAATGAACGGCGAGTGGATTTGCACCATGAAACTGGCCCGTCGCCTGTGGCCGGGTATCAAGTACAGCAACATGGCGCTCTACAAATCACGCAAGCTGAACGTCACCACCCCGCCCGGCCTGCATCATCACCGGGCGCTGTATGACTGCTATATTACCGCCGCATTGCTGATTGATATTATGAATGTCTCCGGCTGGAACGCCGATCAGATGGCCGATATCACCGGGCGCCCTGCACTGATGACCACCTTCACCTTCGGCAAATACCGCGGGAAGCCAGTGTCAGAAGTGGCCGAGAAAGATCCCGGCTACCTCCGCTGGTTATTCAATAATCTCAATTCGATGAGCCCGGAACTGCGCTTAACCCTCAAGCACTGGCTTGGCGAATAGCTAGCGTGATGCCTGGCCCGGCAGCGTACCCTGGGCCAGCGCAATCAGGAATGTGAACTCCAGCGCCACACCTTCATAGCTTTTGAAGCGCCCCGATTTCCCGCCGTGCCCGGAATCCATATCAGTACACAACAGCAGCAGATTATCGTCAGTTTTCAGCTCCCTGAGCTTCGCCACCCATTTGGCCGGTTCCCAGTATTGCACCTGAGAATCATGCAGACCGGTGGTGACTAGCAGGTGCGGATAGGCTTTTTTTACAACGTTGTCATACGGGCTGTAACCTTTCATATAGTGATAATACTCAGGCTCCTGTGGGTTGCCCCACTCCTCAAACTCACCGGTGGTCAGCGGGATCGACTCATCGAGCATCGTCGTCACCACATCGACAAACGGCACCTGAGCAATCACCCCGTGGAACAGCTCCGGGCGCTGGTTGATAACGGTGCCCATCAGCATTCCACCTGCGCTACCGCCCATCCCATAACAAAGCTCAGGATTGCCGTAGCCCTGCGCCAGCAGTGCATCGCAAACATCAACATAATCGTTGAAGGTGTTGTTCTTCATCAGGAATTTGCCGTCTTCGTACCACTGCTGGCCTAATTCCCCACCGCCGCGAACATGGGCGATGGCAAACACGAAGCCACGGTCGAGCAGGCTCAGACGACTGCTGCTGAAATCCGCATCCATGCTGGCGCCGTATGAGCCGTAACCGTACACCAGCAGCGGATTGTTCCCATTGCGGAAATGTTCGCGATGATAAACCAGTGAAACCGGTACTTCTGCGCCGTCACACGCTTTGACCCACAGATGCTCGCTGCGATAGCGACTGGCATCGAAGCCCTTCACTTCCTGCTGCTTCAGCACCGTACGTTCGCCGGTGTCCATGTTCAGCTCAAACAAGGTGTCCGGCGTCGTCATCGAGGAATAACCGTAACGCAGGCGCGCGGTATCGGGCTCCGGATTATATGCAAGCCAGGTCACATATGCCGGATCGTCAAATGCAATCCCGGTGGAATCCCGGGTTTTACGATTGATCTGCCGTAGGCTGCTCAGGCCGTGCTGGCGCTCTTCGACCACCAGCCAGTCGGTAAACAGGGTAAAACCTTCGAGCATCACTTCATCGCGCGGAGGGATCAGCGCTTCCCAACGGCTTTCATCACGCACAGGTGAGCGATAAAGACCAAAGTTTTTACCTTCGCGGTTGGAGCGTAAATAGAAGTTATGCTGGAAATGATCGACGCTGTACTCGTGATCTTTGCGACGCGCCAGAAAGCGCAGCGGCTGAGCATCAGGCAGTTCAGCATCCAGCAACAGCACTTCGCTGGTAGTAGCGCTGGCCAGATGAATAATCACGTAATGCTTCGAGCTGGTTTTGTGCAGGCTGACGTAAAAAGTATCGTCCTTCTCTTCGTATACCAGTTCATCGGCGGTGACAGGCATACCCACCGTATGCCGCCACACCTGATGCGGCAGCAGCGTCGTCGGATGTTTACGCACGTAGTACAGAGTTTGCGAATCATTGCCCCAGACAAAGCCCGGCTCGACGTTTTCCAGGGTCTCCGGATACCAGTTATCGTTTTCCAGGCTGCGGATGCGCAGGCCATACTGGCGACGCGAGAGATAGTCTTCCGTCAGCGCCATCAGTGCGTTATCCGGCGAAATGCCTAACGCACCAAGTGTATAGAACTCGCTATGCGCCGCGCGCTGATTGCTGTCGAGCAGCACTTCCCAAGTGTCCCACTCTTCTTTCTGCACGGACTGGCGCTGATAAATCGCGTACTCGCAGCCTGGCTCGTAAATCTGCCGGTATCGATAGCCATTTTTGCTGTAGGGCGCAGAGACTTCACGCTGTGGAATGCGGTCAACAATCTCCTTCAGGATTTTGTCCTGCAGGTTTTGCTGCAACGCCATGACCTCGCGGCCATAGTCGTTTTCCTGCTTCAGATAGTCGAGCACTGCGGGTTGTGTGCGGTCGTCGTCACGCAGCCAGTAGTAGTTGTCGACCCGGGTATCACCATGAAGCGTCATGGTGTGGGGAATGCGTTTTGCTTTTGGTGGCATGTCGTTGTTCTTCTGCAAGTTACCTACCCTAAGGGTGGCAAATGTGCAGAGCGATGCAAGCGAAACATGCCAACTTGAGGTTAAAGTGCCTGTTTTTGCGCTTTTAAATCGGCCTCAATGCCTTCCCGCACCTCTTGCGGAATATTCAGCGCATCGCCGAGCGCGTTCAAATAGCTACGTTCCATAAAGTGATCGACATCGATAGCCGCGCAGCTCAGGAAATAAAGTTCGAGCGCTTCCTCTTCATTGCGCACGTCTTTGGCCAGCAGTTGCGGATCCAACGGTTGGGCGATCGCTTTCTCCACCAGCTGACGCCCCTGCGCTTCCACGCCCGCTTCACGCAGCTGTGAATCAATCACCGCCCGTTCTTTATCATCGATATGCCCGTCGCTTTTTGCGGCAAACACCAGCGCCAGGATCAGGCGCTCGGTGCGCATATCTACAGGACTGGTCTGCTGCCCGTACTGTGGTTCACCCTGATGCGCCGTACGAATTTTATCTTTGTACTTGTTCCACAACACGCTGCCCGCTACCGCCCCGCCGCCGACAAGCAACGCACCGGTTCCGTATTTTGTCAGCAGTTTGCGCGATGATTTGCTGGACACCAGCAGCCCGGCAAGACCACCGAGCGCGCCGGGAACCAGCAGTTTACTGAGTCCCTGCTCGCCGGATGGCTGAGCAGAAGACGATGATTGACCGAGAAGGGATTGAATCTGATTTAACCAGTTTGCCATTTTATCCTCGCCATACTGAGATGAATGCTCTCAGCCTAAGCGAGCCGATGTCAGGAAACGTCTGGTCTGGCTAAAGATCCGAAAATTACTGCGCGTGATAGGTGGCGTTTCCTGCTACACAATCCACTGTCACGACGTAATGCAAATCGGTATTTGAGCCGCGCACCGTGAGCGGTACTTTCCATTTATCATTTTTCCCGGTCACATCATGGATATTAACCCACGCAACGGGATCGGCCTGTCCCAGCGTTTTCTGATCATCAGCCCACTGATTAATTCGGTTCTGGGTGTAATCCTGTTTCACCTTGGCGGCAATGCCATCGGCGTCCTGGCCTTTACACTTGCTAAATGACACCGTTTTCTCACTGGCTGCGTGTGCCGCAACGCTACTCATCAGCAGCAAAACTGCCGTCATTGCTGTTCTCTTTTTCATATGAATGTCTCTCGCGCCTGATAACCCTAAAAAGCATGGTACAAATCACTAACAACGCAAGTAAGCACCTGTTATTTATCACGTCGTTTCTCATCCGAGACAGACGCAAACGTTTTCGTATATACTGACGTCCATTTTTTTACTGTGGAATTTCGATATGACTGTACTAGGCACAGCGCTGCGTCCAGCGGCAACCCGCGTGATGTTATTGGGCTCTGGTGAGCTGGGTAAAGAAGTGGCCATTGAGTGCCAGCGTCTGGGTATCGAAGTGATTGCCGTCGATCGCTATGCGGATGCACCGGCGATGCACGTTGCCCATCGCAGCCACGTCATTAATATGCTGGACGGCCAGGCGTTGAAGGCGCTGGTTGAGCAGGAAAAACCCGACTTTATCGTGCCAGAAATCGAAGCCATCGCCACCGAGATGCTGATTGAACTGGAAAAGGCCGGTCAGCACGTAGTGCCCTGCGCCCGCGCGACAAAGCTCACTATGAATCGAGAAGGCATTCGCCGCCTGGCTGCAGAAGAACTCAAACTTCCAACCTCCAGCTTCCGTTTTGCCGACAGCGAACAGAGCTTCCGCGACGCCGTCAGCGAAATCGGGCTGCCCTGCATCATCAAACCGGTGATGAGCTCATCCGGCAAAGGCCAGAGCTTTATCCGTAGCGAAGAACAGCTCTCAGCCGCATGGCAATATGCCCAACAGGGTGGCCGGGCGGGGGCGGGACGAGTGATCGTCGAAGGCGTGGTGAACTTTGATTTTGAAATCACGCTCCTGACCGTCAGCGCCGTAGACGGCGTACATTTCTGCGCCCCGGTCGGTCATCGTCAGGAAGACGGCGACTATCGCGAATCATGGCAGCCACAGCGGATGAGTCCGCTGGCGCTCGAGCGTGCCGAAGCCGTCGCCCGTGATGTGGTCCTGGCGCTCGGCGGCTATGGCCTGTTTGGCGTTGAGCTGTTCGTCTGTGGCGATGAAGTGATTTTCAGCGAAGTGTCACCGCGCCCTCATGATACCGGCATGGTTACGTTGATTTCGCAGGACTTGTCCGAGTTCGCGCTGCACGTCCGTGCGTTTCTGGGCTTGCCGATAGGTGCGATCCGCCAGTACGGCCCATCCGCTTCGGCCGTCATTCTGCCGCAGTTAACCAGCCGCAACGTCAGTTTTGGTAACGTGGAAGCCGCTGTCGGGGCTGGCGTTCAGCTGCGTTTGTTTGGCAAACCGGAAATCGAAGGTTCGCGTCGTCTGGGCGTGGCGCTGGCAACGGCTGATGACGTCGAAACAGCGGTTGAACGGGCGAAAGCCGCGGTCGCCGCCGTCGTCGTTAAGGGATAAAACAAGGCGGGAGGCGCATGCGCACTCCCAGCCTTTATCTTCATTTCGCCGGGCAAATGTCACGTCCGGCAAATAAGTCTTACTTCGCGCCTTCTACAGCTTCGCGCGCAATTTTGGTGATGCGATCGTAATCACCGCTCTCCAGCGCATCCGTTGGAACCAGCCATGAACCACCGATGCACAGTACGCTTTTTAGCGCCAGATAATCGCGATAATTCGCCGGAGAGATACCACCTGTCGGGCAGAAACGGATATGTGCGAACGGACCTGCAATCGCCTGCAACGCTTTGGTGCCGCCGTTAGCTTCTGCCGGGAAGAATTTGAACTCTTTCAGACCGTAGTCCATGCCCAGCATCAGTTCAGATACGGTGCTGATACCTGGGATCAGTGGAATAGTGCCTTCAGTCGCAGCTTTCAGCAGCGGCTCGGTCAGACCCGGGCTGATAGCAAACTGCGCGCCCGCTTCGGTCACTTCTTTCAGCTGCTGAACGTTGGTCACGGTACCGGCACCGACAATAGCCTCTGGCACTTCTTTAGCTATGGCGCGGATAGCGTCCATGGCGCACGCGGTACGCAGAGTCACTTCCAGTACGCGCACGCCACCCGCGACCAGCGCTTTCGCCATCGGTACAGCGTGTTCCAGTTTGTTAACAACGATAACCGGGACAACCGGGCCGTTGGTCAGGATTGCTTCTGCACTTGTTTTCCAGTTTTTCATCAGAGTTTTTCTCTCGCCAGAATGAGTAATTTCGTCGTATTAAAAAGTGATGCAGGTTGCGCCCTGCTCTGCACCGGAAAGATTCTCGCGCAGTGCACTGAACAGTTCGCGACCACTCCCAACCCGTGATGCGCTCAGGTCAGGTAAATGCGGTTTGCGGGCGGCCAGTTCGGCTTCATCCACCAGCAGCGTCAGCTCGCCGGTTTGTCCATTCACGCGGATCATATCGCCGTCATGGACTTTCGCCAGCAGCCCGCCGTCGTACGCTTCAGGCGTGACGTGAATAGCTGAAGGCACTTTACCGGATGCGCCTGAAAGCCGTCCATCGGTGACCAATGCAATTTTGAAACAACGGTCCAATAATACACCTAATGGCGGCATAAGTTTATGCAATTCTGGCATGCCGTTAGCTTTTGGTCCCTGAAGACGTACAACAACCACGCAATCTTTGTCCAACAGACCCGCTTCGAAGGCAGGCAGCACGTCATGCTGACTCTCAAAGACTACCGCCGGCGCTTCGATAATTTGGTTTTCAAGCGGCACGGCGGAAGTCTTCATCACCGCGCGACCGAGGTTGCCACTCAGCACTTTAGTGCCGCCATGATGGGAGAACGGTTTATCAATAGTGGCAATGACCGCCTCATCCAGCGATGCCTGCGCACCGTCGCGCCAGTCCAGCTCGCCGTTATTCAGCCACGGTTCCATGGTGTAGCGAGACAGTCCATGACCGGCAACGGTTTCTACGTCTTCGTGCAGCAGGCCGCCTTTCAGCAGTTCACGCACCAGCACCGGTACGCCACCCGCAGCCTGGAAATGGTTGATATCAGCCGGGCCGTTCGGGTACAGACGCGCCATCAGCGGCACAACGTCGGAAATATCAGAGAAGTCATCCCAGTTGATGATAATGCCCGCAGCGCGTGCCATCGCCACCAGATGCATCGTGTGGTTGGTAGAACCACCGGTCGCCAGCAGCGCCACGATCCCATTAACCACGGCTTTCTCGTCGATCATTTTTCCGAGCGGCATCCATTCATTACCGTTGCCGGTCATGCGGGTCACCTGGCGAGCGGCGGCAGCGGTCAGCGCTTCACGCATTGGCGCATCCGGATGTACGAACGAGGATCCCGGCAGCTGCATGCCCATAAATTCGATAACCATCTGGTTGGTGTTGGCGGTGCCGTAGAACGTGCAGGTGCCCGGCGCGTGATAAGACGCAGCTTCCGATTCCAGCAGTGCCGTGCGGTCAACTTTGCCTTCGGCAAACAGCTGGCGAATGTGCACTTTTTCTTTGTTCGGCAGACCGCTGGACATCGGGCCTGATGGAATGAAGATCGACGGCAGATGACCAAATGACAGCGCCGCCATGGCCAGACCAGGGACGATTTTGTCGCACACGCCGAGATACAGCGCACCGTCAAACATATTGTGAGACAACCCAACGGCCGCTGACATGGCGATCACTTCGCGGCTCAGCAGCGACAGCTCCATTCCGTCCTGACCCTGCGTGACGCCATCGCACATTGCGGGCACGCCACCGGCGACCTGAGCTACCGCATTCACGCCATGCAGCGCTTGGCGGATAACGTCCGGGTAGTGCTCGTATGGCTGGTGCGCGGAAAGCATATCGTTATACGAGGTGATGATGGCGATGTTGTTACGCAGCATGCTTTTCAGCGATGCTTTGTCATCCGGCTGGCAGGCCGCAAAGCCATGCGCCAGGTTACCGCAGGCCAGGCGTGAGCGCTGGACAGTGTCGGATTTGGCCTGATTGATGCGGGCGAGGTAGGCGCGACGGGTTTCTTTAGAGCGCTCAACAATACGATTTGTTACGCGTAACAGTGCAGGATTCATAAAAGCTCCTCAAACTCTGAGTGTCTGGGCTTATGCATTAACACGAAGTTCAGGAGTCATTAACAATGCTGAAACGCGCGTCTGCTGTAGCTCAGGGGCAAATTCATCTCCCGCAATTGTAATGAAAAAAGCCCCGAGGGTGAACCTCCCGGGGCTTAAAAGTGCAAATTTCGCACGAGATGCTGTGTCAGATCATGTTACCGGTAAAATACTCTATTCGGAGTATCCCGGAACCATAACCGTCAGGCGTTATGGGTGCCGAAAGTTTGGACACGGACAGTGCGCACCCTCCGCAGCGTACACGCAGTCCGTGAGGAGGGTGAGCACAGCCCAGGTTCAAAATGGCAAGCAAAATAGCCTGCCAGTATGGTTACTCGAATTCGTTCCAGGAACGCCCATCACGCGTGATCATCGCGACGGAAGCGACCGGACCCCAGGTGCCTGCCTGATACGGTTTTGGCGCATCCTGATCGGCAGCCCAGGCTTCAGTGATTGAGTCGACCCATTTCCACGCTTCTTCCACTTCATCACGACGCACGAACAGCGCCTGGATACCGCGCATGGTTTCCAACAGCAGACGCTCATACGCATCAGCCAGGTGAGTTTCATTGAAGGTTTCGGAATAGCTCAGATCAAGTTTGGTGGTTTGCAGATTGTGCTTGTGATCCAGACCCGGCACTTTGTTGAGGATCTGAATATCCACGCCTTCGTCCGGCTGAAGACGAATAGTCAGCTTGTTCTGCGGCAACTCCTGCCAGGACTCTTTGAACAGATTTAGTTCAGGCGTTTTGAAGTACACAACAACTTCGGAACATTTGGTCGGCAGACGCTTACCGGTACGCAGGTAGAACGGTACGCCAGCCCAGCGCCAGTCATCGATATCAACGCGGATTGCCACGAAGGTTTCGGTGTTGCTGCTTTTGTTCGCACCCTCTTCTTCGAGGTAACCAGGCACTTTTTTGCCCTGTGCAAAACCGGAAGTGTACTGGCCGCGTACGGTTTTATCGCGCACGTTGGAACGGTCGATACGACGCAGAGATTTCAGCACTTTCACTTTGGCATCGCGAATGCTGTCGGCGCTCAGGTCAGACGGCGGCGACATCGCAATCATGCACAGAACTTGCAGCAGGTGGTTCTGGATCATGTCGCGCATCTGCCCGGCCTGATCGAAGTAACCCCAACGGCCTTCAATGCCCACTTCTTCCGCCACGGTAATTTCCACGTGATCGATAGTGCGGGAATCCCAGTTATTGATGAACAGGGAGTTGGCAAAACGCAGCGCCAGCAAGTTGAGCACGGTCTCTTTACCGAGATAGTGGTCAATACGGTAGACCTGGCACTCTTCGAAATATTCGCCGACCTGGTCGTTGATGTCGCGGGATGTCGCCAGAGACGTTCCCAGCGGTTTTTCCATCACTACGCGTGCCGGTTTGGCGTTCAGTTTCGCTTCGCCCAAGCCTTTGCAGATAGCGCCAAAAGTGCTTGGTGGCATCGCAAAATAGTTGATGGTGGTGCGTTCTTTCTGATCGAGCATTTTGCCGAGGCGGGTGAAGGATTTGGTGTCGTTGACATCCAGATTGCAGAAGTCCAGGCGCCCACTCAGGGAGTCCCACAGACTTTCATCAATCTTCTCCTTCATGAAGGTTTCCAGCGCCTCGCGCACCACTTTGGTGTATGCATCTTTGTCCCAGTCGGCACGTCCTACCCCAAGGATACGCGTGTCCGGATGGATCTGGCCCGCTTTCTCCAGTTGATACAGGGAAGGCAGCAATTTACGACGCGCCAGGTCACCCTTCGCGCCGAAAATGACCAGATCACATGCCTGGGCCGTTTGCGTTACCGCCATGTCATTCTCCTCAGTTGGATTGCCTGGTGCTTCTGCCAGGCGCTATTTGTAATTTTCTTACGCTGCACTGTACTGTGTTTACGTTAATGCCGAAACCCCTTACCCCCGCCGACGCCAGATAAACGCATTTCTGGAATAAAAACCCCAGCAGCAGTGGGCCAACAGCTTATTTTTGCTCGTCATTTCGCCAAAATTCTGTCGGCAAAAGTCGACTGTGATCATGTAATGAAAAAAAACAACGTAAATTGCCCTCTTTCTTCTGCATTGCAGGATCCACAGGGGTATATTCTCACTAAATTGCCCGGCGATTTCACCCATTAATGGAATCGCTTTCACCGATGAGCGCCTGTTAACCATGAACATGCTGGAAAAAATCCAGTCCCATCTGGAAAACCTTAGCAAATCCGAGCGTAAAGTGGCGGAAGTGATCCTCGCCTCCCCTTCTCAGGCTATCCACTCCAGCATCGCGACGCTGGCGTCACAGGCTTCGGTCAGTGAGCCGACCGTTAACCGTTTTTGTCGCAGCATGGACACCCGGGGCTTTCCTGATTTTAAGCTGCATCTTGCACAAAGTCTCGCAAACGGCACCCCTTACGTAAACCGCAACGTCGATGAAGACGACAGCGTGGAAGCCTACACCGGAAAAATTTTTGAATCGGCGATGGCAAGCCTTGACCACGTGCGTCAGTCGCTGGATATGGCCGCCGTCAATCGCGCGGTGGATCTGCTAACGCAGGCGAAAAAAATCGCCTTCTTCGGATTAGGCTCTTCCGCCGCCGTGGCGCATGATGCGATGAATAAATTTTTCCGCTTCAATGTGCCGGTGGTGTATTCCGATGACATCGTATTGCAACGAATGAGTGGTATGAACTGCAGCGATGGAGACGTTGTGGTGCTTATCTCACACACCGGGCGCACCAAGAGTCTGGTCGAACTGGCGCAACTGGCGCGTGAAAACGATGCCATGGTGATTGCGCTAACTACCGCGGGAACGCCGCTGGCGAGAGAGGCATCATTAGCCATCACGCTTGACGTACCCGAAGATACTGACATTTATATGCCGATGGTTTCGCGGCTGGCCCAGCTCACGGTGATTGACGTACTCGCGACCGGGTTTACCCTGCGCCGTGGGGCAAAATTCCGGGATAACTTGAAGCGGGTCAAGGAAGCGTTGAAGGAATCGCGCTTTGATAAGGAACTGCAGGTTAGCAGTGATAATCATTAAAAGTTTATAACAAGCTTGTAACCTATTTGTACATTCGGTTAAGTTCCAGCATTAGACTATGCACAGGTGAACGTCCGAATTCCTGTTCACGCAACACCAAAATTGTTTCAGCAATGGAGTATTACATGTCCAGAAGACTTCGCAGAACCAAAATCGTGACCACGTTAGGCCCGGCTACCGACCGCGATAATAACCTCGAGAAAGTGATAGCGGCTGGCGCTAACGTTGTTCGCATGAACTTCTCACATGGCAGCGCCGAAGATCATAAAATTCGTGCCGACAAAGTGCGCGAAATTGCGGCCAGACTGGGCCGCCATGTCGGTATCCTCGGCGATCTGCAGGGTCCTAAAATCCGAGTTTCCACCTTTAAGGAAGGCAAAGTCTTCCTTAATATTGGCGATAAATTCCTGCTGGACGCCAACCTCGGCAAAGGCGAAGGCGACAAAGAAAAAGTCGGTATCGACTATAAAGGTCTGCCTGCTGACGTCGTACCAGGCGACATTCTGCTGCTCGACGATGGTCGCGTACAGCTGAAAGTGCTGGATGTTAAAGACATGCAGGTATTCACCGAAGTGACCGTTGGCGGCCCGCTGTCCAACAACAAAGGCATTAACAAACTGGGCGGCGGCCTCTCTGCCGAAGCGCTGACTGAAAAAGACAAAGCCGATATCCAGACTGCCGCCCTGATTGGCGTCGATTATCTGGCCGTCTCCTTCCCGCGCTGCGGCGAAGACCTGAACTATGCTCGCCGTCTGGCGCGTGATGCAGGCTGCGATGCCAAAATCGTAGCAAAAGTAGAACGTGCAGAAGCCGTGTGCAGCCAGGACGCGATGGACGACATCATTCTTGCCTCTGACGTGGTGATGGTTGCCCGTGGCGACCTCGGTGTAGAAATCGGTGACCCAGAACTGGTCGGCATTCAGAAAGCCTTGATCCGTCGCGCACGTCAGCTGAATCGCTCGGTTATCACCGCGACGCAGATGATGGAATCGATGATAACCAACCCAATGCCAACCCGTGCAGAAGTCATGGACGTGGCGAACGCCGTGCTGGATGGTACCGATGCGGTGATGCTGTCTGCGGAAACCGCAGCCGGTCAGTATCCGTCTGAAACAGTCGCCGCGATGGCGCGCGTGTGCCTGGGTGCAGAAAAAATCCCAAGCATCAACGTTTCCAAACACCGCCTGGATGTGCAGTTTGATAACGTGGAAGAAGCCATCGCGATGTCAGCGATGTATGCGGCCAACCACCTGAAAGGCGTGTCAGCGATTATCACCATGACCGAATCCGGCCGTACCGCACTGATGACCTCACGTATCAGCTCCGGCCTGCCAATTTTCGCTCTGTCCCGTCACGAACGCACCCTGAACCTGACGTCCCTGTACCGTGGTGTAACCCCGGTTTACTTCGACAGTGCGACCGACGGCGTGGCCGCGGCGAGCGATGCGGTAAACCTGCTGCGTGACAAAGGCTATCTGGTTTCTGGCGATCTGGTTATCGTCACCCAGGGCGATGTGATGAGTACCGTCGGCACCACCAACACCACCCGTATTCTGACTGTCGAATAACCCGTCTGTGGGTAAAAAAAAGGTTCATCACGCTTAACCGCGATGAACCTTTTTTTATTTCTTCTTCGGGAACAGCTCTTTACGCTTATACGGCTCAATATCACCAGGCTTGCGGGTTTTGAGCAGCTTGAGGATCCAGGTGTACTGCTCGGTATGCGGAGTAACGAAGATTTCTACCTCTTCGTTCATCCGGCGCGCAATCGTCGTATCGTCGGCAGTCAAAATATCGTCCATCGGTGGGCGAATTTCTACCGTCAGACGGTGCGTTTTTCCGTCGTAGACCGGGAACAGCGGCACCACTCGGGCGCGGCAGACCTTCATCAAACGACCAATTGCTGGCAGTGTCGCTTTATAGGTCGCAAAGAAGTCGACGAATTCGCTGTGCTCAGCGCCATGATCCTGATCGGGCAGATAGTAGCCCCAGTATCCCTGACGCACCGACTGTATGAAGGGCTTAATGCCATCGTTACGTGCATGCATACGGCCGCCAAAACGGCGACGTACAGTGTTCCAGATGTAGTCGAAGATCGGGTTGCCCTGGTTGTGGAACATGGCTGCCATCTTCTGCCCTTTCGAGGCCATCAGCATTGCCGGAATATCCACCCCCCAGCCGTGCGGCACGAGGAAGATCACCTTTTCGTTATTGCGTTGCAGTTCTTCAATAATTTCGATGCCGTGCCAGTCGACACGTTTCAGGATCTTCTTCGGGTCCCGCAGACCCAGCTCCGCCATCATCACCATCGCCTGCGGCGCAGTGGCATACATTTCATCAATGATAGCTTCACGCTCGGCGTCCGTTTTTTCCGGGAAGCAGTAAAGCAGATTAATTTGCGCGCGGCGACGGGAGCTTTTTGCCAGTCGCCCGACCTTTTTGCCCAACGCGCCAAGGACAGGATCGCGGAAAGACGCAGGGGTGAGCGCAATACCCGCGAAAGCCAGAACGCCTAACCAGGAGCCCCAATAGCGCGGATGTAAAAAGGATTTTTCGAACTGAGGAATAAACTCAATGTTATTTTTTTTCGTTTCCATGCCTGTTCCAGAGTCGTGCCGGAAAAAGAGAAAGATGCTAATAGTTTAGCGACGTGCCCGGCTTCATACAAAAGAAAAAGCCGATGCCCCTTCAGGCATCGGCTTTTAAGGTCATTTAACCGTCAATGGCTAGTCGATTTGCAGCTGCGGAGCAACCTCTTTGACCTGCACCAGGTAATCACGACGATCGGAACCGCTCAGCCCTTCGGTACGTGGCAGCTTCGCCGTTAACGGGTTAACCGCCTGCTGGTTGATCCACACTTCGTAATGCAGGTGCGGGCCAGTAGAACGTCCGGTATTGCCGGAAAGCGCGATACGGTCACCGCGTTTCACCTTCTGACCCGGTTTCACCAGCAGCTTACGCAAATGCATGTAGCGCGTGGTGTAGGTGCGACCATGACGCAACGCGACGTAATAACCCGCCGCACCGCTGCGCTTCGCCACCACCACTTCACCGTCACCGACAGCCAGCACCGGCGTGCCCTGCGGCATCGCGAAATCGACGCCTTTATGCGGAGCAACGCGTCCAGTCACCGGGTTCAGGCGACGCGGATTGAAATTTGATGAGATGCGGAACTGACGCGAGGTTGGGAAGCGCAGAAAACCTTTCGCCAGCCCGGTACCGTTCTTGTCATAAAACTTGCCGTCTTCAGCGCGAATGGCGTAGTAGTCTTTGCCATCGGAACGCAGACGCACGCCCAGTAACTGACTCTGCTCACGCTTGCCATCCAGTATTTCGCGGGACATCAGCACTGAGAATTCATCACCTTTCTTGAGCTTGCGGAAGTCCATTTGCCACTGCATTGCCTTGATAACCGCGCCTACTTCACTGCTGGTTAATCCGGCATTACGCGCGCTGGTCACGAAGCTGCCGCCAACGGTGCCCTTCAGCACACTGTTGACCCAGTCGCCCTGCTGCGTTTCGCTGCTCATTTTGAAACCATTCGCAGCTTTATCGTAGGTACGGGTTTCGCGACGTGACATTTCCCAGGTCAGACGCTGCAAATCGCCGTCGGCGGTAAGCGTCCACGAAAGTTGTTGACCGATTTTCAGGTTACGCAGTTCTTTATCTGCGGAGGCCAGCTGGCTGATATCACCCATATCAATACCGTACTGGTTAAGAATGCTGCTGAGAGTATCGCCCGTTGACACCACGTATTCATGTACACCGGCTTCGTTATCCACTTTGTCGTCGAGCTCATCCTGCGGGATGGCTTCATCTTCCTGCGCCGCCTGATCGATAGGCTCACTGGCTTCAGGCAGAAGGGAACGGATTTCGCTCTTTTCGAGCTCAATGGTTCTGACAATAGGGGCTGAATCGGGATGGTACACGTACGGTCGCCATACGGCGACCGCTAAGGTGAGAACGGTCAACGACCCCAGCATAACGCGGTGGGGTCGCGGCAAATTATTAAATGCCAGGGCGACAGAGCGGGCTATCTGTTGCACGTATTCACTTCCTCGTTAATCTCCTTTCAGGCAGCTCGAATACTGGTTCGCCAGTTGGGTCAGGAAAGCGGGATAACTCGCTTTGCCCAACTGGATGTTGGTGCCAAGCGGATCCAGCGTTCCCATTCGAACGGAGGTTCCGCGGGCTACCGCTTCCACCACTGCCGGCCTGAATTGTGGCTCAGCAAAAACGCAGGTCGCTTTTTGCTCAACCAACTGTGTTCTTATTTCGTGTAAACGCTGCGCACCGGGTTGGATTTCAGGATTGACGGTAAAATGCCCCAGTGAGGTCATTCCGTAGTGTTTTTCGTAGTAGCCGTAGGCGTCATGAAAAACGAAATATCCTTTCCCTTTCAACGGTGCCAGCTCGTTACCCACCTGCTTATCGGTCGCGGCTAGATTCGCCTCGAAATCCTTCAGGTTGGCGTCAAGTTTGGCTCGACTTTGCGGCATAAGTTCCACTAATTTATCGTGGATTGCAACCGCTGACAGGCGCGCTATCTCTGGCGAGAGCCACAAATGCATGTTGTATTCACCATGATGGTGATCTTCGTCACCTTTTTCTGCTGCATCGTGATTATGACCGTGATCGTCATCATCATCGTCAGCCCCTTTCATAAGCAGCGGTTTTACACCGGGCAACGTTGAAATGGTGACCTTTTTCGCATCAGAAAACGCAGTAGCTGTCTTGTCCATAAATGCTTCCATCTCAGGACCAATCCATACCACTAAGTCGGCGTTTTGTAAGCGTTTTGCGTCACTTGGGCGTAATGAGTAGTCGTGTTCGGAGGCGCCGTCAGGCAGTAAAACCTCAGTCGGTGTAACCCCGTCGGCGATAGCTGAGGCGATGAATCCAAGGGGTTTCAGCGAGACCACCACGGCGGCACTCGCCTGGGTAGCGGCAGCACCCCAAAGTACGGTGGATAATGCTGCGAAAAGAAGCGTCTTTTTATGTAACATAATGCGTCTTATCATCGTAATGAATAAAAGAAGTGTGATATTATAACATTCACTGACTTGTGCAACCTCAAATTGTGATGACGAATCTGGTAACGCTCGAAAATATTTCTGTCTCCTTCGGCCAGCGCCGTGTCCTGTCTGATATTTCGCTGACGCTAAAGCCTGGCAAAATTCTTACGCTTCTTGGGCCAAATGGCGCAGGAAAATCGACGCTCGTCCGTGTGGTTCTTGGACTGGTAGCACCGGATTCCGGTGTCATCAAGCGCGAGGGCAAACTACAGATTGGCTATGTCCCGCAGAAAATACACCTCGATTCCACCCTACCCTTAACCGTTAGCCGCTTTTTACGGCTGCGCCCCGGCACTCGAAAAGACGACATACTCCCGGCGCTGAAACGCGTGCAGGCGGGACATCTGATGGATGCCCCGATGCAGAAGTTGTCCGGTGGTGAAACGCAGCGCGTGCTGCTGGCCCGTGCTCTGTTGAATAAGCCGCAGTTATTGGTGCTCGATGAGCCAACTCAGGGTGTAGATGTTAACGGCCAGGTGGCGCTGTACGACCTTATCGACCAACTTCGCAGTGAACTGAATTGCGCAGTACTGATGGTGTCCCACGACCTGCATCTGGTGATGGCCAAAACCGACGAGGTGCTGTGCCTTAATCATCACATCTGCTGTTCCGGCACGCCGGAAGTGGTGTCGATGCACCCGGAATTCATCTCGATGTTCGGCACTCGCGGCGCGCAACAGCTGGGTATTTATCGCCACCAGCACAACCATCGCCACGATTTACAGGGACGTATTGTTCTGCGTAGAGGGAACGACCGCTCATGATTGAATTACTGTTTCCCGGCTGGCTGGCCGGTGTGATGCTGGCTTGCGCTGCCGGGCCGCTGGGCTCATTCGTGGTCTGGCGTCGGATGTCCTATTTCGGCGATACCCTCGCCCACGCTTCACTGCTTGGCGTGGCGTTTGGCCTGCTGCTAAATGTAAATCCGTTTTATGCGGTGATCGCCGTGACGCTGATGCTGGCGGGCGGCCTGGTGTGGCTGGAGCGCCGCCCGCACCTTGCCATCGATACGCTGCTCGGGATTATGGCCCACAGTGCACTGTCGCTGGGTTTAGTGGTGGTCAGCCTGATGTCTAACGTTCGTGTGGATTTGATGGCCTATCTGTTTGGCGATTTGCTGGCCGTGACACCAGAGGATTTGATTTCGATTGGCCTGGGCGTTGTCGTGGTCGTGGCTATCCTGCTGTGGCAATGGCGCAACCTGCTGTCGATGACCATCAGCCCGGATCTGGCCTTCGTCGACGGCGTGAAGCTGCAACGCGTCAAACTACTGTTGATGCTGGTCACCGCATTGACCATTGGCGTAGCGATGAAGTTTGTTGGGGCGCTGATCATCACGTCGCTGTTGATTATCCCTGCCGCAACCGCACGCCGCTTTGCCCGCACGCCGGAGCAAATGGCCGGTATCGCCGTCGGCATCGGCATAGTTGCCGTCACCGGTGGCCTGACGTTCTCCGCCTTCTATGATACGCCCGCAGGCCCTTCGGTGGTGCTCTGCGCCGCAGTGCTGTTTATCTTCAGCATGACAAAAAAAACCGCCCAATAGGGCGGTTTGTGCATGAAGCATCTACAACGTGTTAAGGCATTTCCGGCGGAGTGATGCCGAAATGGTTCCAGGCCCGCACCGTCGCCATTCGCCCGCGCGGGGTCCGCTGTAAAAAGCCCTGCTGAATCAGATACGGCTCCAGCACGTCTTCAATGGTTTCACGCTCTTCGCCAATCGCCGCTGCAAGGTTATCCAACCCGACAGGACCGCCGAAGAATTTGTCGATAACCGCCAACAGCAGCTTACGGTCCATATAATCGAAGCCTTCCGCATCCACATTCAGCATATCGAGCGCCTGAGCGGCGATATCCCCCGAAATGGTGCCGTCGTGGCGCACTTCCGAGAAATCACGCACGCGACGTAGCAGCCGGTTCGCAATACGTGGCGTACCGCGCGCACGACGCGCCACTTCCAGCGCGCCCTCTTCGCTCATCTCCAGCCCCATGTAACGCGCACTGCGCCCCACAATGTGCTGAAGGTCGGGCACCTGATAAAACTCCAGGCGCTGTACGATCCCGAAACGATCACGCAGCGGCGACGTTAATGAACCCGCACGCGTGGTGGCACCAATCAGGGTAAACGGTGGCAGGTCGATTTTTATCGAGCGTGCGGCCGGGCCTTCACCGATCATGATATCCAGCTGATAGTCTTCCATCGCCGGATACAGCACTTCTTCCACGACCGGGGAGAGGCGGTGGATTTCATCAATGAACAGCACGTCATGCGGTTCAAGGTTGGTCAGCATCGCCGCCAGGTCACCCGCCTTTTCCAGTACCGGGCCGGAGGTGGTGCGAAGGTTAACGCCCATTTCATTCGCGACAATATTCGCCAGTGTCGTTTTCCCGAGCCCCGGCGGGCCAAAAATCAGCAGATGATCGAGCGCTTCACCGCGCAGCTTCGCCGCCTGAATAAAGATTTCCATCTGCGAGCGCACCTGAGGCTGGCCGATGTATTCCTCCAGCAGCTTCGGGCGAATAGCGCGGTCAACCACATCTTCGGGTACGACACTTTCTGCAGAGACCAGGCGGTCAGCTTCAATCATCCGTTACCTCACATCGCGGCGCGAAGCGCGTCGCGGATTAGCGTTTCACTGCTGGCATTCGGGCTGGCGATTTTGCTCACCATCCGGCTCGCTTCCTGTGGTTTATAGCCCAGTGCCACCAACGCAGCAACTGCTTCCTGCTCGGCGTCGTCGGTCGCCTGGCTGGCCGGAGAGGTCAGCACCAGATCGGACGCCGGGGTAAACAGGTCGCCGTGCAGGCCTTTGAATCGGTCTTTCATTTCGACCACCAGACGTTCGGCGGTTTTTTTGCCGATACCCGGCAGCTTCACCAGCGCCACGGAATCTTCACGTTCAACGGCATTGACGAACTGCGCCGCCGACATGCCTGAAAGTATAGCCAGCGCCAGCTTCGGTCCTACACCGTTGGTTTTGATGAGCTCGCGGAACAGGGTACGTTCTTGCTTATTATTAAAGCCGTACAACAGCTGCGCATCTTCACGTACCACGAATTGCGTGAAGACAGTGGCTTCATTGCCCTGCTCCGGCAGTTCGTAGAAACAGGTCATCGGCATATGCACTTCATAGCCCACGCCGCCCACTTCCAGTAATACCAGTGGGGGTTGTTTTTCCAGAATGATGCCTCTGAGTCTGCCGATCACGTGACGCTCCTGCGTTGGGGACAAAATACGAATGTCGTATCATAAAAAAAGGCTGGATAAATATCCAGCCTCCATTGTCTTATTTAGCGTAATCTTCCGCGTGCCAGATTCAGCCGCGTGTCGCTTATTTGCATCGCGTTCTGATTGACGTGGCAATGCGTGATAGCAATCGCCAGCGCATCGGCGGCATCGGCCTGAGGGTTTGCCGGCAGTTTGAGCAGGGTTCGCACCATGTGCTGCACCTGCGTTTTGTCCGCACCGCCGTTCCCCACTACGGTTTGTTTCACCTGACGTGCCGCGTATTCAAATACTGGCAAATCCTGGTTTACTGCCGCCACAATCGCCACACCGCGCGCCTGACCCAGCTTAAGGGCCGAGTCGGCGTTTTTCGCCATGAATACCTGCTCAATGGCAAAAATATCCGGCTGAAACTGGGTGATGATTTCCGATACGCCAGCGTAAATCAGCTTCAGGCGTGACGGCAAATCGTCCACCTTGGTGCGGATGCATCCGCTACCAAGGTAAGAAAGCTGCCGTCCGACCTGGCGAATAACGCCGTATCCGGTAATGCGCGAGCCCGGGTCAATGCCGAGAATAATGGACATCACGCGCCTCCAGAGGGGGTGTTAAGCAGACCCATTAGAGAGTCGCTGCAACCTCATCAGAGATCTCACCGTTGTGATACACTTCCTGCACGTCGTCGCAGTCTTCAAGCATATCAATCAGACGCAACAGTTTCGGTGCCGTTTCTGCATCCATGTCCGCTTTGGTAGACGGGATCATCGACACTTCAGCGTTGTCTGCTTTCAGGCCAGCCGCTTCCAGTGCATCTCGTACTGCACCCATCTCTTCCCACGCGGTGTATACGTCTATTGCGCCATCGTCGAAGGTTACAACGTCCTCAGCACCGGCTTCCAGTGCCGCTTCCATGATCACATCTTCATCGCCCGCTTCGAAGGAAATCACGCCTTTTTTGCTGAACAAATATGCTACGGAACCGTCAGTGCCGAGGTTGCCCCCGGTTTTGGTGAAGGCATGACGCACTTCAGCCACGGTACGGTTGCGGTTGTCGGACAGGCATTCCACCATTACCGCGGTGCCGCCAGGGCCATAACCTTCATAAATGATGGTTTCCATGTTCGAATCTTCGTCACCACCGACACCACGCGCGATGGCACGGTTCAGGGTGTCACGCGTCATGTTGTTCGACAGCGCTTTGTCGATAGCCGCACGCAGACGTGGGTTAGAACCCGCATCGCCGCCGCCCAGACGCGCAGCCGTCACCAGCTCACGAATGATTTTGGTAAAGATCTTACCGCGCTTGGCATCCTGTGCCGCTTTGCGGTGTTTGGTGTTGGCCCATTTACTATGACCTGCCATAAAAAATTCTCCACATCCCGTCGTCTTTGCGTTTTCGATTGCGTTGCCCGCGCCGAAAACACAATTTCTTGGGAAAACTAATTAAGGTTAATTACAAATTCTTCAATCGCCTGCCGGTTGCTCCACGACTTAGTAAGCGCCGCTGCTTCAGGAGCAGCAACCCAGTGCCAGGCGAGATGTTCACTTATCTCAATCTGGCGCTCATGGGGCAGCGCAAGACAGAACCACGATTCCGTATTGCGCTCGATACCCGGCGCGTAGCGATGGCGTAAATGCGTAAAAATTTCAAATTCCACCGTGCGCTGACAGTCAATTAAGGCCAGCGGCTCTGAGGCAACGTCAATGGCGACCTCTTCCTTTACTTCACGCGCGGCGGCTTGCAACGCGGTTTCCCCCTCTTCCAGACTGCCGGTTACCGACTGCCAGAAATCAGGGTCATCGCGTCGCTGCAACATCAGCACCCGCTTCGTATCCTGCGCGTAAATGACGACCAGAACCGAGACGGGACGCTTATACACTTTATCTTTCACGTTACCTCTTTGTTGGCTGCCTTCGTTCATCCCATTCACATAGTTATTTATGCTCATGGGAATTCACTGAGTTGCCGCCGCGATGCAACGCGAATGATTTGGTGTACATATGCCATATTCAGTTTTTCTCTTCCTTTTTCACCACTTCAATACCCAGCTCGGTCAGCGAAGCAGGATTTGCGAAGCTTGGGGCTTCGGTCATCAGGCATGCGGCAGCGGTGGTTTTCGGGAAGGCGATAACGTCACGGATGTTATCAGTGCCGGTCAGCAGCATGGTCAGGCGATCCAGACCAAATGCCAGGCCCGCGTGTGGCGGAGTGCCGTATTTCAGTGCATCGAGCAGGAAGCCAAATTTCTCGCGCTGTTCTTGTTCGTTGATGCCGAGAATGCCGAACACGGTCTGCTGCATTTCACCGCTGTGAATACGCACGGAACCGCCGCCGACTTCATAACCGTTGATGACCATGTCGTAGGCGTTCGCGACTGCGTCTTCCGGGGAGGCTTTCAGCTCTGCCGCAGTCATCTCTTTCGCAGAGGTGAACGGATGGTGCATTGCGGTAAGGCCGCCTTCACCGTCGTCTTCGAACATTGGGAAGTCGATAACCCACAGCGGCGCCCATTTGGCTTCGTCGGTGATGCTCAGGTCTTTACCGAGTTTCAGACGCAGCGCGCCCATTGAATCGGCAACCACTTTTTTGTTATCAGCGCCGAAGAAGATCATGTCGCCGTCTTGTGCACCTGTACGGGCAAGAATGGCTTCCACGATGTCAGAGTTCAGGAATTTAGCGACTGGGCTGGTGATACCGTCCAGACCTTTCGCACGCTCGGTGACTTTGATGTAAGCCAGGCCTTTCGCGCCGTAGATTTTAATGAAGTTACCGTAGTCGTCGATCTGCTTACGACTAAGAGCGGCACCACCCGGAACGCGCAGTGCAGCCACGCGGCCTTTGGCATCGTTTGCCGGGCCGGCAAACACGGCAAACTCAACGCTCTTCAGCAGGTCAGCTACGTCAACCAGCTCCATTGGGTTACGCAAATCCGGCTTATCGGAACCGTAACGACGTTCAGCTTCAGCGAAGGTCATGATTGGGAAATCACCCAAGTCCACGCCTTTGATTTCCAGCCACAGCTGACGAACCAGCGCTTCCATCACTTCACGCACCTGTGGTGCGGTCATGAAGGAGGTTTCTACGTCGATCTGGGTAAATTCAGGCTGACGGTCAGCGCGCAGGTCTTCATCACGGAAGCATTTAACAATCTGATAGTATCGATCAAAACCGGACATCATCAGCAGCTGTTTGAACAGCTGTGGAGACTGCGGCAGCGCGTAGAATTTGCCTTTATGTACGCGGCTCGGCACCAGATAGTCACGCGCACCTTCCGGCGTGGCTTTGGTCAGCATCGGGGTTTCGATGTCGAGGAAATCGTGTTCATCCATAAAGCGACGCACGAAGCTGGTGATCTTTGCACGGGTCTTCAGGCGGTTCGCCATTTCAGGGCGACGCAGGTCGAGGTAGCGGTACTTCAGACGCGCTTCTTCAGTATTGACGTGGTTAGAATCAAGCGGCAGGGCTTCTGAACGGTTGATGATTACCAGGTCGGACGCCAGCACTTCGATTTCGCCGGTCGGCATATCGGTGTTTACGTTTTTCGCATCACGCGCACGCACGGTACCGGTGATTTGAATGCAAAATTCATTGCGCAGTTCAGACGCCAGTTTTAAGGCCTCTGCGCGGTCCGGATCGAAAAAGACCTGCACGATACCTTCGCGGTCACGCATATCGATGAAAATAAGGCTGCCGAGATCACGGCGACGGTTAACCCAACCACACAGCGTCACCTGCTGCCCAACGTGGGACTGACGCAGCTGCCCGCAATATTCTGTACGCATGAGAGTTCCCTTAACTTAGCCGCAGGCACACTTGTCGCAGCTTTATCTGAATGTCACAACTGGATGAAAAAAGGGGGCTATTGTACTAGAAATTCTCGCCCACGATAAGACCGTCGAGCACCAGCCGCACGTTTGCTGTACGCTTATTGCGGGTACTCACAAAAATTAACAAAAATTGTGACGCACGCACGGCACGTCTCAGCGTATTGTTAGCCACCTAATTATGTGATTTAACGGGGATATATATGTTGGAACTGAACGCAAAAAAGACAGCACTGGTAGTCATCGATCTTCAGGAAGGCATTCTCCCGTTTGCTGGCGGCCCGCACACGTCCACTGACGTGGTAACAAAATCGGCCAAATTAGCGGCAAAATGCCGTGAACAAGGATCACCTGTGGTCATGGTTCGCGTGGGCTGGTCAGCGGATGGCGGCGACGCGGTGAAAACGCTGGTTGATGCTCAGGTTCCTGCGCATAAACTGCCAGAAAACTGGATGACCTACCCGACGGCGCTCGGCAAAAAAGACACTGACATTGAAGTCACCAAACGTCAGTGGGGCGCTTTTTACGGCACCGAACTGGAACTTCAGCTGCGTCGTCGCGGCGTAGACACCATCATTCTGTGTGGCATCTCCACCAATATCGGCGTGGAATCCACCGCACGTAATGCCTGGGAGCTGGGCTTTAACTTGGTTATCGCCGAAGATGCGTGTAGCGCCGCTGATGCTGAGCAGCATCAGGGCAGCATGACAAACATTTTCCCACGCATCGCCCGTATTCGTAGCACTGAGGAAATCCTCGCTGCGCTATGACCAACGCTAAGCATTTCACTTTGCAGGAAGGCGACAAGCCTGTGAGTCCCCGGGAGCTGACCGATGTCAGTGCCCGAGGTGAGCATGCGAAGTCAACACATTTGCAGCGTGAAAGGCGACGCGTTTACATCGGTTTGCCGCAATGGTCGCACCCCAAATGGGTGCGCCTTGGCATTACCAGTCTTGAAGAATATGCCCGCCACTTTAACTGCGTGGAGGGCAATACCACGCTGTACGCCCTGCCCCGCGCCGAAATAGTGCAGAGCTGGTATGCACAAACCACCGACGATTTTCGTTTTTGCTTTAAATTCCCGGCGACCATCAGCCATCAAGCCGCGCTTCGCCACTGCGACTCTCTCACCGCCGAGTTTTTCAGCCGAATGGCTCCGTTGGATCAGCGCATCGGTCAATACTGGCTGCAGCTTCCCGCCACCTTTTCGCCTGCCGACCTGCCTGCGCTTTGGCAGTTTCTCGATGGTTTACCCGATGCATTTGCTTATGGTGTCGAAGTGCGTCATCCCCTCTTTTTCGAAAAGGGCGACGCGGAGTTACAGTTCAATCGCGGGTTGCATGAGCGCGGTGTGAATCGCGTGATTCTCGACAGCCGTCCGGTACACAGCGCCATTGCGCACAGCGAAGCGATCATTGACGCCCAGCGCAAAAAGCCGAAAGTGCCAGTGCACGCCGTCGTTACGGCCAATCACCCGATGGTACGGTTTATCGGCAGCGATAACATGGCACAGAATCGTGAACTGTTTGCAGTCTGGCTTAAAGCCCTGCCCAAATGGTCGCAGACCACCACCCCTTTCCTTTTCCTGCATACGCCGGACATCGCCCAGGCGCCTGAGCTGGTTGAAACGCTGTGGACCCGTCTGCGTGACGTCCTGCCTGAGATTGGGCCCGCGCCCGCTATCCCACAGCAAAATTCGCTTTTTTGAGTTATCCTTCCTCGCATAGTCAGTGTCATCTGCTGGTCCGTACTCTACATAATTCGATTTGCGGGAAGGCGGCAGCCTGTGAGTCCCCTGGAGCTTACTCAAGTAAGATACTGGGGTAAGCAGGTGTGGCCATCGCACCTGCCGCTCGAAGTATGACGAGTATAAAGGGAGTTTATATGGTTAGCGCGTTGTACGCCGTGCTGGGTGCGTTGTTGTTGATTAAGTTTTCTTTCGATGTTGTTCGGCTGCGCCTGCAATACCGCGTGGCGTATGGCGACGGCGGCTTCAACGAGCTGCAAAGTGCTATCCGCATTCACGGCAATGCGGTGGAATACATCCCGGTAGGCCTGCTGTTGCTGCTGTTCATGGAGATGAATGGTGCACAAACGTGGATGGTACACGTGTGCGGCCTGCTGCTTATCGCCGGACGCCTGATGCATTACTGGGGTTTTCACCACCGACTGTTCCGCTGGCGTCGTTCGGCAATGAGCGCCACCTGGTGTTCGCTGTTGCTAATGGTGCTGGCAAATCTGTGGTATCTGCCCTGGGAGTTGGTTTTCTCCCTGCGTTAGCGCACAATATGCCGTTTTTTATTTTCTGGAATCACGTTATGCCCCATCGCGACACGCTTTTTTCTGCCCCGATCGCAAGCCTGGGTGACTGGACATTTGATGAACGGGTGGCCGAAGTTTTCCCCGACATGATCCAGCGCTCGGTGCCCGGTTATTCCAATATCATCTCAATGATTGGCATGCTGGCAGAGCGCTTTGTGCAACCCGACACTCAGGTTTATGACCTCGGCTGCTCGCTCGGCGCGGCAACGCTGTCGATCCGCCGCAATATCGCCCATGAAGGCTGCAAAATTATCGGCGTGGATAACTCCCCGGCGATGGTTGAACGCTGCCGCCGTCATATCGACGCCTATAAAGCGCCGACGCCGGTCGAGATTATCGAAGGCGATATCCGCGATATTGAGATTGAGAACGCCTCGATGGTGGTGCTCAACTTTACGATGCAGTTCATTGAGCCGCCTGAGCGCCAGGCATTGCTGGAAAAAATCCTCAAAGGCCTGAATCCAGGCGGTGCGCTGGTTCTGTCAGAAAAATTCAGCTTTGAAGACCAGAAAGTCGGCGAACTGTTGTTCAACATGCATCATGACTTCAAGCGTGCCAACGGTTACAGCGAGCTGGAAATCAGTCAGAAGCGCAGCATGCTGGAAAACGTGATGCTGACCGATTCCGTCGAAGCCCATAAAGCGCGCCTGCGCGCCGCCGGGTTTGCTCACAGCGAACTGTGGTTCCAGTGCTTCAACTTCGGTTCACTGGTGGCCCTGAAAGCCGGGGCAGACGAATGATCGAGTTTGGCAATTTTTATCAGCTGATCGCCAAAGATCCACTGCTCTCTCGTTGGCTCGAAACCCTGCCTGCACAGATCGGCGCCTGGCAGCGTGACGCGCTGCACGGTCAGTTTAAGCAATGGTCTCGCGCCGTAGAGTTCATGCCTGAAATTCAGCCGTGGAAACTCGACCTGCTGCACAGCGTTACCGCTGAGAGTGAACAGCCGCTCGGTGAAGGCCCCCTGATCCGCATCGACAAACTGCTGCGTAACCTGATGCCGTGGCGCAAAGGGCCGTTTTCGCTGTATGGCGTGAACATCGATACCGAGTGGCGTTCCGACTGGAAGTGGGATCGCGTTCTGCCGCACCTGTCTGATTTAACCGGGCGCACCATTCTCGACGTCGGCTGTGGCAGCGGATATCACATGTGGCGCATGATTGGCGCGGGCGCGAAGCTGGCGGTCGGCATCGACCCGACGCAACTGTTCCTGTGCCAGTTCGAAGCAGTTCGTAAGCTGCTTGGCAACGATCAGCGCGCGCATCTGCTGCCGCTCGGCATTGAGCAAATGCCGGTGCTTAACGCGTTCGATACTGTATTTTCGATGGGCGTGCTGTATCACCGACGTTCTCCGTTGGAGCATCTGTGGCAGCTGAAAGATCAGTTAGTCAGCGAAGGTGAACTGGTGCTAGAAACGCTGGTGGTAGAAGGCGATGAAAACACCGTTCTGGTGCCAGGCGACCGCTACGCACAAATGCGCAACGTGTACTTTATCCCGTCCGCGCCAGCGCTGAAGCAGTGGCTGGAAAAATGCGGGTTTGTCGACGTTCGCATTGTCGACATGAACGTCACCAGCACCGAAGAACAGCGCCGTACCGAGTGGATGACCACCGAATCACTGGCCGAATTCCTCGACCCGAACGACAGCAGTAAAACCATCGAAGGCTACCCCGCCCCGATGCGTACCGTAATCATCGCCAAAAAGCCGTAAATTGCCCTTGCAGGTTCAGCGGGGATCAGCCGTCGGCGGCGAAGTCAGTTTGTTTCCGGCAAGCGCGCAGGTCCCGGAGCGTACACATAGTACGTGAGGAGATCGAGCACTTCCCGGGGACAAAATGGCGAGTAAGCCAGGCTGAAAAAGGATAAAAAAAGGCCCCTGTTTAAAAGGCAGGGGCCTGGTACAAATACGCATCACATTGGGCGATATGATGCACGGTAAAAATCGCTATTTGCTGTAACGGTCAACTATCGCCTTCATCTCCGCTACCGATTCGCCATTTACGGCGTATCGTGAGTATTCGTCTGCCGTCGGGTCGGTTGACATCGACAGCCCCGGATTTCGGTATTGCATCACCGAGGGGATCCATTGTCCGGCCGAGCTGTGAAGCTCATTTACGCCTGCATCGAGGAACAATTCCAGGTTGTTCACCCGCACGCCTGCTCCGGCCATAATGATTGGAACATCACCTCGGGCAATTAGTTCCCCAAGAAGTGAAAGACCTTTTTCCGCCGTCTGCTGTTGACCGGATGTCAGAATGCGCGCCACGCCCAGTTCCGCAAGATTATCAAAGGCCTGCTGCGGATTGACGCACATATCAAACGCCCGATGAAACGTAACGGCAAGCGGGCCGGCAGCAGCCATGATTTCGCGCATCCGTGGCATATCGACATTGCCCTTTGCATCGAGAATACCGATAACCAGCCCCGGAAAACCGAGTTCACGCACCGTACGTACATCGTCCAGCATCGCTGCAAATTCACCGTCGGTGTAGCAAAAATCCCCGCCACGCGGGCGAATGATGGGATGTACAGGGATGGTCACCTGCTGGCGCGCCGATTTCAGTACACCTATAGATGGCGTTAAACCGCCTTCCAGCGGCGCGGCACACAGTTCAATTCGGTCAGCGCCTCTTTCCTGCGCCTCACGCGCACATTCCATGCTGTAACAGCACACTTCCAGCAAAGCCATTACCTTCTCCTTTTCGTTCGGGTACGCCATCATGACACAGTCTCAAAACACAGATCCCGAGTAAGCTCACATTGTGCCGTCGCCTGCTTCGCTCGCCACAATTTCTTCGATAGTCCACGGGTGAAATTTAATCGTGACCTTGCCGTCAGTAACCGCCAGCGTCGGATTAGGCAGACGTTCACGCTCACCTTTTGGTGAACTGGTTTTAACGAAAATTCCCGGCTGGCTCAGGCCTTCGTCGGACAGCAGTGCCAGCGCGCGTGCGTTTAAGGTCTCAGGGTCACCCGGCAGTACGATTTCAATATGTTCCCAGCCTTCGTGCGGGTAACGTTTTTCACCCGGCCACGGCAATTCCACCACGCTGAATTGCCAGTGCGCGACGCACACCGGCTCATGCAGTTTGAACAGGCAAATAGGACGACCGTTAATGATGTTTTCCGACAGCAGTTCGCCGCACTGCTCTAACCCACTGCGCCAGCGTTCAGCGGTCGTATTCTGGTGGCAGCGCAGGGAAATATGGTCGGCATTCAGCGGAGCGATGTGCAGGCCCAGACGGTCAGCAAGGTCGGTCAGCGCACGCGTAAAACGCGGCAGATCCGCCTCTATATCCTGTAATGCTTCGATGGTTTTCCAGTTCACGTTTCGCCCTCAGTCCGGTTTTTGCAGGCCGTTAATTTACCCTGTTGACTCCGTACAACCAACTGCTGATTAACGCGCCGCTCCAGGGCTGACGGGCCGCCGCAAATGCAGTATACTGACCGGCTTAATTTGTCCCCATTTCGGCGTTGTTCCGGCACGCGTACAGCGCCATAAACGTAAGGTATTCCGGTGAATATTCAGGCTCTTCTCTCAGAAAAAGTCAGTCAGGCCCTGATTGCGGCAGGTGCGCCTGCCGATTGCGAACCGCAGGTTCGTCAATCAGCAAAAGTACAGTTTGGTGACTATCAGGCCAACGGCGTGATGGCTGTTGCCAAAAAACTGGGCATGGCGCCGCGACAACTCGCAGAGCAGGTTCTGTCTCATCTCAGCCTCGATGGCATCGCCTATAAGGTCGAAATCGCCGGTCCTGGCTTTATCAATATCTTCCTCGACCCGGCGTTTCTGGCGCAGGGCGTGAGCGATGCGCTGAAATCTGACCGTCTCGGCGTAGCGCTGCCAGAAGCGCAAACAATCGTTATCGACTACTCCGCGCCAAACGTGGCAAAAGAGATGCACGTCGGCCACCTGCGTTCCACCATCATTGGTGATGCCGCAGTGCGTACTCAGGAATTCCTGGGTCATAAGGTTATCCGCGCGAACCACGTCGGGGACTGGGGCACTCAGTTCGGGATGCTGATTGCGTATCTGGAAAAACAGCAGCAGGAAAATGCCGGTGAAATGGCGCTGGCGGACCTCGAAGGTTTCTATCGCCAGGCGAAGCAGCATTACGACGAAGACGAAGCTTTCGCAGAGCGCGCGCGTAGCTACGTGGTGAAACTGCAGGGCGGTGATCCGTACTTCCTCGAGATGTGGCGCAAGCTGGTCGACATCACCATGGAACAAAACCAGATTACCTACAACCGTCTGAATGTCACCCTGACCCGCGACGACGTCATGGGTGAAAGTCTGTACAACCCGATGCTGCCGGACATCGTGGCAGACCTGAAAGATCAGGGTCTGGCGACCGAAAGCGAAGGCGCAACCGTGGTGTTCCTTGATGAGTACAAAAACAAGGACGGCGAACCGATGGGCGTCATCATCCAGAAAAAGGATGGCGGCTACCTCTACACCACGACCGATATCGCCTGCGCGAAATACCGTTTCGAAACCCTGTGCGCCGACCGCGTGCTCTATTACATCGACTCCCGTCAGCACCAGCACCTGATGCAGGCGTGGACCATCGTGCGTAAAGCCGGTTACGTGCCTGATTCCGTTCCGCTAGAACACCACATGTTCGGCATGATGCTGGGTAAAGACGGCAAGCCGTTCAAAACCCGCGCAGGTGGCACCGTTAAACTGTCTGACCTGCTGGATGAAGCGCTGGAACGCGCCCGTCGTCTGGTGGCAGAAAAGAATCCGGACATGCCTGCTGACGAGCTGGAAAAGCTGGCCAATAGCGTGGGGATCGGTGCAGTGAAATACGCTGATCTGTCCAAGAACCGTACCACCGACTACGTATTCGACTGGGACAACATGCTGGCGTTTGAAGGCAACACCGCGCCATACATGCAATATGCGTATACCCGCGTGCTGTCCGTGTTCCGCAAAGCCGGTCTGGAAGAGAATGCTATCGTCAATGCACCAGTGGTGATTAATGAAGATCGCGAGTCCCAGCTGGCGGCGCGTCTGCTGCAGTTCGAAGAAACCGTAAACGTCGTTGCTCGTGAAGGCACGCCGCACGTGATGTGTGCCTATCTGTATGACCTCGCGGGCCTATTCTCTGGCTTCTATGAGCACTGCCCAATCCTGAGCGCCGAAAGCGAAGAGATACGCAACAGCCGCCTGAAACTGGCGCTGCTGACCTCGAAGACGCTGAAGCTGGGTCTGGATATGCTCGGGATTGAAACCGTCGAGCGTATGTAATCACAAAAGGCTCGTCACTCTCGGTGACGGGCCTCTTCAACTCGCCTTAACGTATAATTCCCCGCGCAGAACGCGCAAAGAACCTGTCATAAAGCCCAATCACCGGGAAATCACTTTCCAGTATTTTTAATGACTTTTTCACTTCATCTATGGCAAGCGCCTGCTTGTAGACACGCTGATACAGCTCATGAATGAGACTCTGCTGTTCTTTATTTAACGCCTGGAACAGGCTGGATGCTTCATTCACGCCCAGCGGAACCGCATGATTTCCGCCCGCTATCACGAACGGCGGCACATCCTGAACGACGCCGGTCTGGTCAAGGATCCTGGCGCCACTGCCCAGCAGACAGAACTGATGGATGGCACACATGAAGCCAACCTGAGCATCATCATCAAGTACAACGTGCCCGGCAAGCCCGCTATTGTCGCCAATCATTGTCCCATTACCGACCACGCAATCGTGGCCGATATGCACGCCGTTGAGAAACCGATTGTCATTACCAATGACGGTGGTGCTTAGCCCCTGCACAGTCCCACGATGAATCGTGGCATTCTTGCCTATCTGATTCCGATCGCCGATAACGACAGTCGTGGGCTCATTCGCGTATTTAAGGTCCTGATTGGTTTCACCAATGGAAGAGTACTGGCCAAACGTATTGTCGCAACCAATCGTGGTCAGACCGTTAATCACCGAAAAGCCCCCAACAACGGAACCTTCACCTATCACGACGCCTGCAGAAATTACACAAAACGGACCAATGCTGACGTACGCACCGATAACAGCCCCGGGCTCCACCAGACTGCTGGCAGCGATACGGGACAAGGGAGAAATGGACAAAAGGTGATCCTGGTGGGGGGCAAGCAACAGTGCGGAGCATAATGAATTGTGCGGCACTTTACGTCATTTATTTAATATTAAATTTGAACGGGTTTGCCATGAATGTTGGCAGGGTTGATTTAGCTGGAGTTAACAGGCCTGGTCCCCAGGCCTGTCGGTACAATTAAAAGTATTTGCGCAAATATTCCGTTAAGCAGAGGATCGCCATCGCCTGGCCGTAGGGCATGGAGGTCAGCGGAATTTGGCGATAGAACTCCAGATTACTGCCCATGCCGGTGCCAAACGATGTTTGCAGCAGCTCCCCTTCCGGCGAGATATTTGCCACAATGCCCTGAATCGCTTTCTCTGCCACTTCTGCGTATTCCGCAGAAACGTAGCGTTTGCGCACGGCTTTCAGAATACCGTAGGCAAACCCGGCGGTTGCCGAGGCTTCCAGATAAGAGTGCGGATCATCCAGCAGCGTGTGCCACAGACCGCTATCGTCCTGACATTTCGCCAACGCGGCAACCTGTGCGTTCAGCACCTGCCCCAGATAACGGCGCACGGCGTTGTTCTCCGGTAAGTCCACCAGCTCGAGGAAATCCGGAATAACGATAGTCAGCCAGCTATTGCCGCGCGCCCAACGGGCATTGGCAAAGTTATGATTGCCTTCGTAACTCCAGCCGTGGAACCACAGTCCGGTCTCACGGTCCATCAGGTTTTGCACATGTAGCAGAAACTGATAAATCGCCTCTTCCACGTATTCAGGCCGGTCGAGCAGCTTGCCGATTTTCGCCAGGGGCATCACGGTCATCATTAGCGTGTCGTCCCACATCTGTTGATGGTTTTCTTCCGCCAGCGTGATGTGCTGCATGCCGCCATGTTCGGTACGCGGCATGTCGTGCATCGCCCACTCCGCCCAGCTTTCGAGCCACGGCAGATATTCCGGGTTACGTGTTTCTTCGTAGCGATACGCCAGGGTCAGGAACGGCGCCATTGTGTTCACATTTTTGGTGGTTGCCCCTTCGGCAAAGCGGTCGGCGAACCAGCCATCAATGATGTCGCGCATTTGCCCATCACCGGTCTGCTGGAAATACTGGTGAATGCCGTACAAACCCACGCCGTGCGTCCACTCCCAGCCCGCCCATCCTTTGGTATCAATCACCCGCCCGTCGTCCAGCCGCAGCAGGAACTCTCCACTCTCATCCTTGATATTGACCAGATTGTGGGTCACTTTCTGGATCAACGCCTTCAGTTCATCCCGGGCGATGAAGCGCTCCGGTTGACACAGTAACGGGCTATGTTTGACAGGCCAGACTTTCATTTGATTAACCTCTGTTATATTTCGAATTCAATAAAGCAGCCTGCTTCAGCGACGGTGCTGCAGGCTTATTGCGATTCAGATAACCGACATTGTTGTTGCCCCACAGGGTGTCGAACGGCATGCCCGCCAGCATTTCCACCGTGGCTTTCGCTTCTGGCGTTGCGGCTTCGGCAAAGGCATGTCCGGACTCACGCATTTTGGCAGTCTCTTCACGCAGGATGCTGTGGGTTTGCAGGTTCAATTTAAAGCGCAGGGAGACCAGGAAACCGCAGATCAGCACCACAACCGTTCCGACGCTTAAGATCATCAGGATGGTGTGATTGACCTGCGCAGTCTGAATTTTCTGCCCGGAGACAAAACCGGAAATCTGCATGATGATCCCAACCAGCATGATGGCTCCGGCCTGAGAGGCTTTGCGCGTCAGGGTCATGATCCCGGCGAAAATCCCCTCTCGGCGCTGGCCGGTGATCACTTCATCCACGTCGGCAATATAGGTGTAGGTATTCCACGGCACATAGTTGATGCCGCCGCGCCCCAGACCTGCCACGGCTGACACCAGCAGCATCAACGACCAGACATCGCTCAGCCCGGCGTAGTACAGAACGGCGTATGAAAGTGCGCTCAGACCAAACAGCACCACCACAATTCGGTATGACGGGGCAGGCCCAAAGCGGATGCACAGCGGCATCATGGCGATCACCGCGATGAACTGGAAACTCGCCATCGTCCCCATCAGGTTTGAAGCAAATGACGCTTCCTGCATCAGCACAAACACCACGTAGTAGGTAAACACCGCGTTAAACACGTCCTGCGCGATGTAGCCCCCGAGGTACATCCCGAGATGTTGGCGGAAAATTTTGATGCGCAGGGTGGAGTTCAGTTCGATGATCAGACGGTTCAGGCTCTGCGCCAGCGACAGCTGTTTTTTCTCTTCTTCAGCACGCAGCGCGGCTTCGCTCCAGTCTTCACGCGGACGCTCCCAGGTGTAGAACCAGACCAGCGTCAGCATTATTGCGCACAGCACTGAGAACACCAGGCTTGCGTAGAAGAAGGAAATCGCGTTGTCCTTACCGAAATGCGTCAGCAAGATACCCGGCAGGAACGAGGCCAGAATCGCCGACATTTGCGCCATCGAAATACGCGCCCCGGAGAATTTGGTTTTCTGTTTGAAGTCGTCGGTCATTTCCGGCACCAGCGTTTCGTACGGCACCAGAATCATGGTGTAGACGATATCAAACAGCAGATAGGTCAGCAGGTAGTACCAGAATCCCATGTCGCCGACCCACATAAAGGAGTAGCTGAACACGCACGGGATGCCGAGCATGATGAAGAATTTGCGGCGACCGAAGCGTTTGCCAAGCCAGGTTGAGCCGAAGTTATCGGTTAAGAAACCCATCAACGGGCTGACGACAGCATCCAGAACCCTCGCCGTCGCGAAGATTAGAGTGGCTTCAATCGGAGAGAGTCCGCAGAAGGTCGTGTAGAAGTATAAAAGCCAGGCAGCGGTGAGCGCGGTGGTTCCTGCGCCAAGAAAATCTCCCGAGCCGTAGGCAAGATAATTTGCTAATCCGATTTTACGTGTTTTCATTGCCGTAAATCCCGTGTTTTTATCAGGAAAGCCCGCCTCATCTGGTACAGAGGATGCCCTTACACGGCTACAGTAGAGTGATGCCGACGGTTAAACCTTTTTGTTTCTGCCAGATACTCATCGGGGATGGCAAAAATGCAAAGAGTCAGACTACGTGCTTCACTGATTTATAAAACAACGTTTTGATTGATTCAAAAGCAGAGGTCAAAATTGAGAGCCTGCCTGCAGAATGCAGACAGGTCAGAGGGTTCAGCAGGACAAGGTTTGCGTTAGCGGTAATTAACAATAACCTGGTTGCTCTGAACATTGAGCGCGGGGATCAGTCGTCCACCACCCGGCACTTCCCAGACGAAACGCAGTGGCTCCGACGCGGGGATATTCTGTAATCCCCACGTATTGCCGCTTTGCCCGTCGAGTTCGACGCAGCGGGTTTGCGAACATAAACGCACCCGTAGCCCGGCGGGGGTTGGGCCAATCAGCGTGTAACGCCACGCAATCATCGTCACCCGTCCGCTGGCCGGTTGCGATGATACGAGCGGCGAGGACGACATGGACTCGCCGCGATGGCTGAGCATCACGCCTCTGCTGCTGGCCTGCCAGGCGCCCTCACCCGCAGCCTGTGCCATCAATGGCAGTGCTAAAAGCCATAATAAATGACGCATTATTTGCCCCCGATGGTCGCGGTCATGCGAATCTGACGGTTGTCCGACAGCTCCAGATTCGACAACACCACTAACTGCGGCAGATTACGACGCAAGAAGCGCGACAACAGCGGGCGCAGGGCATGATTCACCAGCAGCACCGGTGGCGCACCGAGCATTTCCTGACGGGATAGTGCTTCCTGAGTCTGCGCTAACAGTCTGTCAGCCAGACCCGGCTCCAGCCCGCCACCGTTTTGTAATGCCTGTAACAGCAAGCGTTCCAGCGGCGTATCTAACCCAATCACCTGCACTTCGCCATTCCCCGGGAACCACTGCTGCGTTATCGCCCGGCCGAGCGCCACACGCACTACGTTGGTCAGCTCATGCGGATCGGTCTGCACCGGCGCATGTTCTGCCAGCGTTTCAAGAATGGTGCGCATATCGCGAATCGGCACTTTCTCATCAAGCAGATTTTGCAGCACTTTATGCAGCGTGGTCAGATTCACCACGCCCGGCACCAGATCTTCGGTCAGTTTCGGCATTTCTTGCGTGACTCTGTCGAGCAGCTGCTGCGCTTCCTGACGACCAAAGAGCTCAGCCGAGTGCAGGCTTATCAGATGGTTCAGGTGCGTGGCGACCACGGTACTGGCTTCCACCACCGTAAAGCCCTGAATTTGCGCCTGCTCTTTCAGCGCACTCTCAATCCAGATAGCCGCCAGACCAAACGCCGGATCGACCGTCTGCTCACCGGGAAGTGTGCCTGCCGCGGTACCAGGGTTTATCGCCAGCCAGCGGCCCGGATAGGCATCGCCACTGCCGATATCTACGCCTTTTAGCAGAATACGGTAGCGCGCGGGCGGCAAATCCATGTTGTCGCGGATGTGAACCACCGGAGGCAGAAAGCCCATCTCCTGGGCAAATTTCTTGCGAATTGAACGGATGCGGCCCAGTAGTTCACCGTCCTGCTGCGAATCCACCATCGGGATCAGGCGATAACCTACCTCCATTCCCAGAGTATCTTCCAGCTGCACGTCGTTCCACGTCGCTTCGATGGCCTGAGGATTTTCCTGCGCGCGCACCGGCGTCGCTTCCGCTGGCGCCTGCTGTTCACGACCGCGTAACCACCAGGCCAGGCCCAACAGCGCGGCGGTAAACAGCAGGAACACAAAGTTTGGCATTCCCGGCACCAGGCCGAGCAGGCCCAGTACTGCAGCGCTCAGCATCATGACTCGCGGGTTGCTGAACAGCTGGCCCACCATCTGCTCGCCGACATCCTGATCGGTGGCCACGCGGGTGACGATCACGCCCGCTGCGGTGGAAATGACCAGCGCCGGGATCTGCGCCACGAGGCCATCACCGATAGTCAGTAACGTGTAAGATTCAGCGGCCTTATCCAGCGACAAACCGTGCTGCAACACGCCAACTAACAGGCCGCCGATAACGTTAATCACCATGATCAAAATACCGGCGACGGCATCACCGCGCACAAACTTACTCGCACCGTCCATGGAACCGTAGAAGTCCGCTTCCTGGGTCACTTCCGAACGGCGACGTTTGGCATCTTCTTCACCAATCAACCCGGCGTTGAGGTCAGCGTCGATCGCCATTTGTTTGCCCGGCATCCCGTCCAGCACAAATCGCGCGCCCACTTCAGCGATACGCCCCGCACCTTTGGTGATAACCATAAAGTTGATGATAACCAGAATAACGAACACCACGATACCGATGGCAAAGTTACCGCCGACCAGGAAGTGGCCGAAGGCCTCTACCACTTTCCCCGCCGCAGCAGCCCCGGTATGTCCTTCCATCAAAATGATTCGGGTCGACGCGACGTTCAGCGCCAGGCGTAAAAGCGTGGTAAACAGCAAAATCGTCGGGAATGCGGCGAATTCAAGGGTGCGCTGGGTAAACATTGCCACCAGTAGCACCATGATCGACAGCGCGATATTAAAGGTAAACAGCAGGTCGAGGATAAACGCCGGGAGTGGCAGAACCATCATCGACAGGATCAGCAGGATGAGGATCGGCCCGGCGAGGACTTGCCATTGGGTCGATTTGAAGCTTGCGGGCAGACGCAGCATTGCGACTAAATTAGCCATCAGTGTCATTCTCGTTCAAAAAATCCAGTGCTTCAGGCACCGGCAAATTATCAGGTTTCTTCGGCGGCGAACCGCCCGCCAGACGCCAGCGTTTGAGTTGCCAGACCCAGGCCAGAACTTCTGCCACCGCGGCGTACAGCGTGCCGGGGATCTGTTGTCCAATTTCAGCATGGCGGTAGAGCGCTCGGGCCAGCGGCGGAGCCTGTAAAACCGGGATACGATTTTCTTCGCCAAGCTCTCGAATGCGCAGCGCCACCAGGCCCGCGCCCTTCGCCACCACTTTCGGCGCGCTCATTTTGTTTTCTTCGTACTTTAACGCCACCGCATAATGCGTTGGGTTCGTCACAATCACGTCAGCTTTCGGTACATCCGCCATCATGCGACGCCGCGCCGCAGCGCGTTGCATCTGACGAATACGCCCCTTAACGTGCGGGTCACCTTCGCTCTGTTTAAATTCGTCACGAATATCCTGACGGGACATGCGCAATTTTTTGATGTGGCTGAAAATCTGGAAGAAGACGTCAAACCCGACCATCGGGATCACGCCCAGCGCCACCAGTAAGGCGCAAAGTCCAACCAGATTCAGGGCGTTGCCCATCGCCGTCATCGGAGACTCACTGATCAGGCGCATCATGTCCGGCCAATGCACCCACACAAATATTCCGGCGACGCAGCCCACCAGCACCGATTTGAGAATGGCCTTCAGCAATTCTGCGGCCGACTGTGCAGAAAACATCTTTGCAATGCCCGGAAACGGATTCAGCTTATCGAATTTAAAAGCCAGCGATTTCGGACTAAACACCAGACCTCCCAGCATCACCGGGCCGAGGATCGCCACCACCACCACACCGACAATCAGCGGCATCAACGCCAGCATCGCCTGCTTGAGAAGCAAAATGATTTGACCAAGGATAAGGTTGGGATCGTTAACAATGCTGTGGTCAAAATGCAGCCCGGACGACAACAAACCCGCCAGCCTGCGCGCCAGCGATTCCCCGCCGAACCACAGGACACACACACCAACCAGCAAAATCAAAAATGAGGTCAGCTCGCGCGAACGCGGGATCTGCCCATCCTCACGCGCCTTTTCCAGCCGTTGGGGTGTGGGGGCTTCTGTTTTGTCTTCGTTGTCGCTGTCGTCTGACACAATTTGCTTCTGCGATGATTCACGATAAGACGCATTTTGCCCGATCCCGCTTTCACCAATGGGCAGAACAAGCGCGTGAATCAGGGTCTTTTACGCGTTTTGCACGTCTTTATCCATTTCCAGACCTTTCGTCGTGATAAGTATTTATATTTATACAGCGACTGATACTATTGAACCGCGCTAATGTTAAATGCACGGAATACAAGTCGAAATTTGACACATTAAATTCACATTTGATCACCCCAATTTCATTGATGGTCACAAGTGGACATTTAAATATTAAAACACCCGATCCAACCCAATGAAGCCAAAAAAAAACATAACCACAGAAAATATAAAAATGAAAATGATCTATGCAGGCTATATATTAATTCCATTCCTTTCCTGAGCCATGAGGAATATACTTACCCTATTTCTTTATCAACCACAGTAAGATTCAATAAGCTATTCACCGCACCTGATAGAAACAATACGCCACTATTATAAGGACGCCTCGAAATGAGCATCAAAAGGAAATTATTACTCACACTATTTTTAGCTGCTTCAATCGGTAGTGTTAACGCAGATGAAATGAATGCAGGAGTGGTTCACTTTACCGGGGAAATTATCGATCCGACCTGCGTCATTGATGGTAATGATGGGAAAGATAACAATGTCCCTTTAGGTACCTACCCTAGTAGTTTATTCCAGAATCCTGGCGACGAATCATCACTGATCCCTTTTACTATTTCCCTCAAAGATTGCCCGGTACAATCGACCGGGTTAATCAACATCCAGCTCACATTTGAAGGAACCACAGTCCCAACCAGTAATGCTGATTTACTCGCTGTCAGCACCATCACAACCGGCGGCACAACAGCAGCCACGAATGTGGCCATCGCCGTGAGTTCCATTAACGCCATAACCACGCTGATTAAAATGGATGGTTCTGAGGATCAACTCCTGGTTCGACTGCCAACAATTTCTGGCGATGCCGTCTCCGCTGATCTTGTCGCACGTTACCGGGCGGTTGCCGTGCCTGTGACAGCTGGCCCCGCCGATGCAGATATGACCGTCAATATTCTTTATCGCTAATGTCTTTTATGTGTTTTTTACATCTCAAATGAAAATAGTCACCAACTGCTGACCCATGATACCTGTGGGTCATATTGTATATTAGGGAAAATTCATGCCTGTTCCATTACCGATTATTGTATTAATTTTCCTGACCATGAACGCTATCAATACGGGGTTTGCTGCCGGTGGTATCCAAATTGGCCGGACACGGGTCATTTATGATGCCAGCAAGAAAGAAGTCGCACTGCCTGTCATCAATAAAGAAAATGAACTTCCGTGGTTAGTTCAGTCATGGGTTGATACGGGCGATGGAAAAACCCGTGGACCTTTTATCGTCACCCCACCTCTTTTTCGTCTGAATGCACAACGCGAACAAAGTCTGCGTATCATCTGGTCGGGTGCAGTTATGCAGGAGGATCGTGAGTCACTTTATTACATTAATGTGCGAACCATTCCTGGTAGTGATACGAAAGATGAGAATAAAAATGTGCTAAGGCTCATCTATAAAACTCGCCTGAAGTTATTTTTTCGTCCTAAAGATTTAGAAGGGGAACCCGGAGAAGCCTGCGCGCAACTGCAGTTCACGCTTAATGGCGACGACTTGCAAGTCAAAAATCCTTCCCGCTATTACATCGTGTTCGATTCACTGTATTTCGGTAACAAACAAATTCGCCACGCCGACATGATTGCACCTTTGGCCGGGACATCATTCCCTCTCCCCGTTAAAACAGAAGGCCATAACATTACCTGGCGCTGCATTACTGATTACGGCAATGCGTCCGACAAGTACAGCGATCCGCTGCCGAAGGGATAAGACATGTTGATGGATAAAACAGGGAACAAGAGACTATGCGTGTCGCTCAGGAAGCACTTTGTGATGCTCCATTCCCTGGGAGGATTGCTGTTGCTGGTAGCAGAACCACTGTATGCGCGCGATTTTTATTTTTCCCCCAACTCACTGGAAGGCGGCGCGAATACTTCACAGGTTACCGATCTGTCCATCTTCTCCAATCCGAAGGCGCAAATGCCGGGTAAATACCTTTCTTACATCCGCCTGAATCAGCAACCTGTTGACGAAACCCAGATCATCTACACCAGTGGCGCAGACGGTGCTTTGCACGCACAGTTGACTCCGCTAATGCTCCGTCAATGGGGTGTGAAGGTCGATGACTATCCGGAGATGGCGGCGCTCCCACAGGACCAACCGTTTTCTCTGCCCATTGGACACTATATTCCTTCGGCGCAGGCGGATTTCGATTTTGCCAGCCAGACCTTAAAATTGAGTCTGCCCCAACGGGCGGTGAGACAGGTCAGCGCCGGTTATATCGACCCTTCACGTTGGGATGACGGCATCCCCGTGCTGTTTAGCGATTATGCCTTCAGCGCGCGTGAAAACCATGGTGGTGATACCCGAAGCGATAACAGCCAGTATCTGAATTTACGCAGTGGTATGAACCTCGGGGGTTGGCAATTACGCAACTACTCGACATGGAACAACACGGGTGAAGAAAACGCGTGGCAGACGATCGGCACCTGGTTACAGCATGATATTCAACAACTTAAAGCACAGTTCACCGCTGGGGAAAACAGTACCCGGGGCGAAGTATTCGACAGCATCCAGTATCGCGGTATCAATATCATCTCCGATGAAGAAATGCTCCCGATCGGTGAACGTGGTTTTGCACCGGTTATCCGCGGTGTTGCCATGTCAAATGCCCAGGTCACAGTTAAACAAAATGGCTATGTCATTTATCAGTCCAATGTTGCCCCTGGCGCGTTTGAAATCACTGACCTGTATGCCTCTACGAACAGTGGCGACCTGGAAGTCAGTGTCAAAGAAGCCGATGGAACAGAACATCTGTTTACCCAACCCTTCTCCAGCGTCGCGTTAATGCAGCGGCCGCATCATCTGCGTTTCGAGACCACCGTGGGACGCTATCGTGCGGACAGCGGTAGCGATGATAAAGAACCCTCATTTTTTCAGGGTAGCGCCATTTATGGCGTCAACAATAGGCTAACCATCTACGGCGGAACAACCCTGGCGGAGGAGTATCTCTCCGGCGTCACGGGGGTGGGGGTTAATCTGGGTCAGTTCGGTAGTATTTCAGCCGATGTCACGATGGCACAAGCGCAGAGTCTTGACGGTGAAACCTACCGTGGCCAGTCATGGCGATTACTCTACACTTCCAGCATTGAAGCGACCAACACCCATTTCACGCTCGCGAGCTACCGCTATTCAACAAGCGGATATTACTCTTTTGCTGACGCCAACCATCTCAATCACGAAGACGATAACGACTGGCGTGACGATTATAACAAGCGTAATCGGCTCCAGATGAGCATCAGTCAGCCTTTTGAAAATGGCAGTTTCTATATTAATGGTTATCAGCAGGACTACTGGGGAACCCACCGAAAAGAGCGCAGCATTACTGCTGGTAGCAGCTATCAATATGCCGGGATTAGCTACCATCTCAATCTGAGCTGGAACGATACCCAGGATGATGACAGCGACAGAATGATCTCGTTCGGGGTAAGCATTCCTCTCAGCCGCTGGCTCCCTGACAGCTGGGTGAGCTACAACATCAGCAACACTAAAAATGGCGCGACGGCGCAAAACCTCGGATTGAATGGCACATTATTGGAAGATCGCAGCCTCAGCTACGGACTCCAGCAAAGTCACAGTAACGAATCCCCGCAAAACAGCAGCAGTCTTTACAGCACATGGCGGGCACCGTTCAGCAATCTGAGCGGTGGATATTACACCTCGTCAGACGGCTCACGCCAATACAGCTATGGTGCCAGCGGTGCGGTTGTCATCCATCCTCACGGTGTCACTTTGTCACAACCCCTGGGAGATCAATTTGCCATTATTGATACCGACGGTACTGCTGGCCTGCAATTCCAGAACCAGCGAGGTATACGGACAGACATGTGGGGAAATGCGGTCATTCCTTCGCTGACCGCCTACCAGGAGAATCGCATCGGTCTCGATACCACTCAGCTTCCGAATGACGTGGACAGCAGTGATACCGCCCTGATCGTTGTGCCATCACGTAATGCTGCTGTACGCGCTCATTTTTCCGCCCGTACTGGCTATCGAATGCTGATCACCCTGACCCGACCAGAGGGTAAAGAGGTGCCTTTTGGCGCAATGGCCAGCTCCGCCGACGGCGAACTGAACGGCATTGTTGATGATAACGGCGTGCTGTATCTGAGCGGTGTGTCGGACAAAACTGTGTTAACGGTTCAGTGGGGTACCGCCCCGGATGACCGTTGCAGCACCAGTATTGATTTTATTTCTCTCAGCGACAGCCAACAAGCCGCCCCTGTCAAAATGTTAACCGCCCTCTGTCGTCCGGGAGGACTACAATGACTCTCACTTTTTCTGCCTTTTACCCCATCAGGCGTTCATTGCTGATTGTCGTGTTAATGCTATCTCCATGGCGTGTCCATGCCGCTACCGTTTTACGAAACTGTTTCGCGGCACCCGGAGACTATCAGGTGTCATTAATCCATGACCTGGTCGCCAGTAACAATAGTGCAGGCACTGTATTCACGCCCTCCGGACATCTGGTTGGCAATGGCGCCGCCATCAATGCACAGTGTGATTGTCCGGGTACAATGTCGGCCTCAACCACCGTAATGGGCTACGTATTCGCCAGCACGTCGTTGTCCGCCGGTGTGCCAGGTTATGGCTATTTGACCGACAAAATAGATATCGATATTGATGCCTACACCAACGCCATTAACTCCCCTGACGGCGGTGGCCTGTTCCAGATAGCCCTGAATAACTACCCCTCGACCTCGCCGGTCAGCAAATCCGAAGCAATTACGTCTAACGAGTCCACTGAAACGGTATGCAGTCCGACCACGCAACCCGTTGTTGGCATTGCCGTTCGCCAGTTTAAATGGAACGTTATCGCCGCCCGTCTTTATATCAAAGTACCGATTCTGGGACAGGAGACTATTCCCTCTACGCTCGTCGTGCAAAGTTCGGCCTGCCTTTACTACGGTAGCGGAATGTGCGTCTATGGCGATGCACAACCGGTCGCCAATGTCTGGCTATCAGGGGCACTGAGTGCACCGTTGAGCTGCACCATTAATGCCGGAAGTGTTATCGAGGTTGATTTTGGTAGCCTTGTCAGTACACATTTCCGCGCCCAGGGGAGACCTCCAGACGGGTTTACCCTTAAAAATGTCGATATATCGTTTCATTGCGATGATGCCGCGGTCAGCAACTACGACAAAATTAAGCTGACGCTGACTGCCGATCAAGGGGTCAGCGATCCTGGTGAGGGATTAATCGCGAAAATGCTCGGCAGGGATGATATTGGCGTCAGAATGTATGACACCAATACGAACAACATTCGGCTTGATGGCAGCATGGATTTTCCCATTATTCTCGACGCTTCAGGGAACGGCATCATCAAATTTCAGGCTGCACCAGTGGCGACCAGCGGCAATAAACCCACCCCAGGAAAATTCGAAGGGAACGTAACAGTGAAAATGGATATTCGCTAAACAGTGCTTGAAAACTACGATGGCCCGTTGCAGGCCATCGTCGATTAAAAACCTAAACTGTCGAGCAAGTCATCCACCTGATCCTGACTGGCAACCACGCCAGCCTTGCTGGTATCAACCTGCGGACCATTAAGCAGACTGTCACTTTCACGTTTCTGTCGGGTTGATGCATCCGGCATATTTTCCAGCAGTACCATCAGCAGCTGGCGTTCTATCTCCTGGATAACATCCATCATCCGCTTGATTACCTGCCCGGTCAGATCCTGGAAATCCTGCGCCATCATGATTTCCAACAGTTGGGCATTGGTGAAGCTGGTGTGTTTCGGTACGTCTGATAAATAGCTGCGGGTGTCGGTCACCAGCTCACGCGCATCGCTCAGTTCGATAGGATTTTCAAACCACTGATCCCATCGGCCTGACAATGCTTTGGCTTCTTTTTCCATCTGGTTCTGGTGTGGCTGCGATAGCTCGACGCAGTTCAGCGCGCGCTCTGCTGCCTGTGCCGTCATCTGCACGACGTAATCGAGACGGTCACGGGCATCGGGAATGGCTTCTGCCGCTTCGGCAATCGCCTGATCCAGGCCGAGCTCACGCAAACTGTCGCGCAGCATACGGGTAAGACTGCCGATCCGGGCGATAATATCGCCCGCTGAATGCTCGTCAGTCGGTTTCACGGGGTGTTGGGTCATCGTCATCGCCTCACATACCGAGCTTTTCGAAGATTTTGTTCAGCTTCTCCTCGAGGATAGCCGCCGTAAACGGTTTGACGACATATCCACTGGCCCCGGCCTGCGCGGCGGCGATAATGTTCTCTTTCTTCGCTTCCGCCGTGACCATCAGCACCGGCAATGCTGACATAGCGCCATCACCGCGAATGGTTTTCAGCAGGTCCAGCCCGTCCATGTTCGGCATATTCCAGTCTGAAATCACGAAACCATATCCACCCGTCTGAAGTTTATTCAGCGCATCCACGCCATCTTCTGCTTCTTCAACGTTGTTGAAACCCAGCTCTTTCAGCAGGTTACGCACGATGCGACGCATGGTGGAAAAGTCATCCACAACCAGAAACTTAAGCTCTTTATCCGCCATTTAACTTCACTCCTCTTAAATACGTATTGCCTGTCCGGCACTGATTTTCGCCAGCATCTGCTGGCTTACCTGGCTAAGATCGACCACTTCGCTGACGCCACCCATATTGATGGCCTCACGCGGCATGCCGAACACCACACAACTTGCTTCGTTCTGTGCGATTGTCCAGGCGCCAGCCTGGTGCATCGCTAACATTCCTGCGGCGCCGTCGTTGCCCATGCCGGTGAGGATCACTCCCACCGCATTGCGCCCGGCGTTTTTCGCCACCGAATGAAACAGTACATCCACCGACGGACGATGCCGGTTAACCGGCGGCCCGTCATGAATTTTGATTTGATAGTTGGCCCCGCTACGCGCCAGCTCCATATGTTTGTCACCCGGAGCGATGTAAGCGTGGCCAGGCAAAACGCGCTCGCCGTCTTCGGCCTCTTTCACCGCAATCTGGCACAGCTTGTTCAGCCGTTCGGCGAACGAGCGGGTGAATCCCGGCGGCATATGCTGAGTGATTAAAATCGCCGGACTGGTCAACGGCAGCGGTTGTAGCACGTGGCGAATCGCTTCGGTGCCGCCCGTTGAGGCTCCAATCACCAGCAGCTTTTCAGAGCTGAGCATCGGCCCGGCCTTGAGCGCTACTGGCGCCGCCAGCGTTTTGTGCGCACTAATCTGCGCCCGCGAGGCGGCCCGCACTTTGTCGGCAATCATTTCGCTGTAGGCCAGCATCCCTTCACGAATGCCAATCTGCGGCTTGGTGACGAAGTCCACTGCCCCCAGCTCCAGCGCGCGTAGCGTGACTTCCGACCCTTTGCCGGTCAGCGAGGAAACCATCACCACCGGCATCGGCCGCAGCCGCATCAGTTTTTCCAGAAAATCGAGGCCGTCCATACGCGGCATTTCGACATCCAGCGTCAGCACGTCCGGGTTGTATTTTTTGATCAAATCCCGAGCGACCAGCGGATCAGGCGCAGTTGCCACCATTTCCATATCGCTGTGGCTGTTGATAATCTCCGTCATTATCTGACGCATCAGAGCCGAATCATCCACAGACAACACCCTGATTTTACTCATGATTTATCCTTACTCAGCGCGTACACCGTCTGCCCCCGCAGACTGAACTCGCGCACGAGATTGCTGAAGTTCTCTGAGTGCCCGGCAAACAGTAATCCGTCAGGCTTAAGCAGAGGAACAAAGCGGCGCAGGATCTCCTGCTGCGTCGTCTTGTCGAAGTAAATCATCACGTTGCGACAAAAAATCGCATCGAATGGCCCCGGAACGTTGTAGTTTTTATCCAGCAAATTCACCGGAGCAAAATCAACATAATTCGCCAGTTCCTGCCGCACGCGCACCAGGCCATTGTGTGGCCCGGTGCCACGCATGAAATAGTGCTGTAGCTGCTGCTGCGACAGAGTTTTCAGCTCATCCTGGCGATAAACGCCGTTCTGCGCTTTGTTCAGGACTTCAGTGTCGATGTCGCTGGCGAAAACCTTCCAGCGCCCCGGCGCTGTGCCCAACGTGTCGGCGAGCGTAATGGCAATGGAGTACGGCTCTTCGCCGGTCGATGCCGCCGCGCACCAGACGCGATACTCACCCTGACGCCGCTTCGCGTGCTCAGCCAACGTCGGGAAATGGTGCGCCTCGCGGAAAAATGCCGTGAGGTTAGTGGTCAGCGAGTTAATAAATGCTTGCCACTCGGCGTTATCCTGATTGGCCTCCAGTATTGCCAGATAGCGGCCAAAATCATCGAGACCGAGCTGGCGTAAACGCCGCACCAGCCGGTTGTACACCATGTCGCGCTTGTGATCGGCCAGCACAATACCTGCGCGCTGGTAGATCAGTTGGCATATCCGACGAAACTGCGCGTCGGATAGCGCCAGGCGCTGTGTCATCTGCATGAGGAATGACGATTGCCCGTTGGGCAGAGTTGCAGTCATAGCGCCTTCTTTTTACGTCCTTTCAGGAAACCACAGGCACGGCAACTGGCGGTGCCCCTTCTTGATGATGCGGTACTCTTTTTTCTTCAAGTTCAAATAACGACACCAGCGCGGTCAAGCTATCGGCCTGCCCTGCCAGCTGTTCGGTCGCCGCCGCCGCTTCTTCCACCAGCGAGGCATTTTGCTGTGTCACCTGATCCATCTGGCTTACCGCCAGCGCCACCTGTTCGATACCACGACGCTGTTCGTCAGACGCCGAAGCAATCTCACCCATGATGTCGTTAACCTGGGTGACGGAACGGACGATCTCGTTCATGGTGTTGGCGGCTGTGTCCACCAGCGCCGAACCTTCCTGCACCCGGGCGACCGACTCTTCAATCAGGCCTTTAATTTCTTTTGCCGCCTGGGCGCTGCGGCTGGCGAGATTACGCACTTCCCCGGCAACGACTGCAAACCCACGGCCCTGCTCGCCCGCGCGTGCCGCTTCTACCGCCGCGTTGAGTGCCAGAATGTTGGTCTGGAAGGCAATGCCGTCGATAACGCTGATAATGTCGCCAATTTTGCGAGAACTGGTGGCAATACCGTGCATGGTCTCCGCCACGTGTGACGCCTGCTCGCCGCCGCGTTTGGCCGTCGATGCCGCTGTGCTCGCCAGGCCAGATGCCTGTCGGGCATTGTCGGCGTTTTGCCCGACGGTGGCGGTCAATTGCTCCATGCTCGCTGCGGTTTCTGCCAGCGAAGCCGCCTGCTGTTCGGTGCGCGACGAGAGATCATTGTTACCTGCGGCAATCTCTGAAATCCCGGTATGCATCGCATGACTGCCCTGCCGCACCTGACTTACCGTGTCGCGCAACGCGGTTTGCATCGCTTTCAGTCCGGCAAAAATGGCTGAAATTTCGTTCTTGCCGAACACCGACACCGGTCGCGCCAGGTTGCCCTGAGCAATGCTGGTGAAGTGACTGCTAATAATGTTGAGCGGCTGAACAATCATCCGGCGCGTCCACAGCAGTGCGCCGCTGGTAATCATCGCGGCAAGCACTACCATCGCGATGAAAATTGCCGCCGAACGGTGATAATTTCCTTCGCTCGCGTGGCGCGCATTTTGTACATACGCCCCAATATTCTGCTGCCAGGTATGGTAGTTGGCATCAAACGCGTCCTGTGCCGTTTGCACCGGTGCGGTCATAAAGTCTGAAAGCTGGTTGCTTTCAAGCCAGGTCGCCTGGTGATCGAGCGCGGCGTGCAGGTCGGCATAGGTTTGCTTGCTTTGCGCCTGCAACGTTTTGGCTGCGTCATTCACCGGTGGGATCGCCATAAACTCAGCAAACTCTTTATCCGCCTGTTTCAGTTCCCGGCGTGCGCTGGTCATCAGCTTTTTGATCTCTTCCGGCGGATAACTCAGCGCGGTCAGCGTCCCGGCTTTATTCAGCGCGGTGCTGGCCTGAAGCAACACCACGCGGGCATCCATCAGACTGCTTAACTGCACATTCCCTTGCTCAACCTGACTGAGGTTTTTCTGTCCATCACGAAACGCCCAAAACGACAGCCCATTACTGCCCACCTGTAACAGGCCACACACCACCAGAATCAGAAACAAGGTGGTCGAGATACGAATTCGATTGAACATCACCACTCCCGATATACGGCAACAGGCCGCGTAAAGTTAAAAAGTTTCCCAGTTATCATCGGTTCCGGCGGCGGCAACGTGCGGGCGCAATGGCTCGCGGCTGGCCGGTGGAACGCTTGTCTTTTGACGCATTGCACGGCTACTGACGGTGGCAATCTGAAACGCGGAAACGGCGCGGGCCAGACTGCCTGACTGCTCTTCAAGTGCCGCAGCGGCGGCAGCAGACTGCTGCACCAGCGCGGCGTTTTGTTGGGTGACGCGATCCATTTCGGAGACGGCGAGAGCGACCTGATCGATACCGCGGCTCTGTTCGTCGGAGGCCGAGGAAATCTCACCCATGATGTCGGTGACCCGGGTGACGGCGTTGACAATATCGCTCATGGTTTCGCCCGCGCTTTCCACCAGTACCGAACCGGTGTCCACTTTCGACACCGAGTCTTCAATCAGGCCTTTGATCTCTTTTGCCGCCTGGGCGCTGCGACTGGCGAGGTTACGCACTTCGCCGGCTACGACCGCAAAACCACGGCCCTGCTCCCCTGCACGCGCGGCTTCGACCGCGGCGTTGAGTGCCAGAATGTTGGTCTGGAATGCAATGCCGTCGATAACGCCGGTAATATCAGAAATCTTTTGCGAGCTGGCGGCGATGTCGTGCATGGTTTTCACCACGCCATCCACCACTTTGCCGCCGCGCAGTGCAGTTTCGGAGGCGCTTAACGCCAGCTGTGACGCCTGACGGGCATTTTCAGCGTTCTGTTTCACGGTGGCGGTCAGTTCTTCCATGCTGGCAGCGGTTTGCTCGAGGGCTGACGCCTGTTCTTCGGTGCGGGAAGAAAGATCGTTATTGCCGACTGCGATTTCGCTCGTGCCGGTATAAATGGCGTCAGAACCCTGGCGCACACGGGTGACGGTGTCGATCAGCGACTGCTGCATCTGGTTAACGGTTTCGGCCAGCGTGGCGATTTCGTTACGTCCGCGCACGTTTATCGGCTGCGTCAAATCGCCCTGCGCAATTCGGCGCAAATGCCCCATTACGCCGGCCAGCGGATTAAGCAGAATGTGGCGAATGCCGTACCACGCTGCGGCAAGGATAATCACCAGCACAATGGCGATTGCCGCCAGCTGCAACTGGGCAAATTTATAATCACGTTTGCTGGTGCTGAAGGCGTGCTGATAGAGGGTTTCGCTTTGCGTCGCATATTGGGTCATCGCGTCGGCCAAGCCGTTTTGCATACCCTGCGTTGGCTGGGCGAAATAGGCATCCATGTTGCCGTTTTGCAGAAAGCCCACCAGTTCGGTCAGCCCGGCGAAGTATTTCTGGTAGCTCGTATCCACCGTACCGCTGACCTCCGCCAGTGCAGGCTGTGCGGCCAACTGCGTGAACGCCGCGTAATGTTTTGCCGCCTCCGCCAGTGAGGTTTTGGCGTTGTTCAGCAAGTCCGTTTTGGCGCTGCTTTGCTGATTAGCGGCGTCCATCATCATGCGCGCCGATGAGCGGCTCAGGTTGATGCGCGTTTGCAGCATCAGTTCCCAGGTTTTGCTCAGTTCGGTCTGACGGGTACGCAGCTCATTCGAGAGGGAAAAACTGTGCTGGTTTTGCTGCAGGGACGAGAACAGAAAGCCACCAGACAGCAGCTGAAGCAGTGCGAAGACGACCAGCACCAACATCAACAGGGTGACAACGCGGATACGGTTCAACATACAACACCTTTTCAATAACGTGATAGCGGTGTTATCGGCACGTATCCACAGAACTTTACGTTAAGTCACGCGACGTGATTAAAAGGTGACGTCCACCACCAGCGTGTCGGTGTAACTCCCGGCGGGCGGTGTGGTCTGCCCACTCAGCATTCGGGCGGTATAGTTATAGGTGTTCACCGTTCCGTCAGCGCTGACAGAACTCGCGGCGCTGCTTGCCCAGCGTTCACTCCCGCTCGGTCCCCAACGATTGTTGGTGCTGCCCTTATAGATGTCGTAACTCATCGAATTGTTACCACTGACCATTTTCCGCACCGTGCCGCTGCCCGCGTTCACACCGTTGTTGATGCCCACGGTGTAGACGCTGCCTTTGGTGCAGGTGATGGCGACGGATTGCGACACCGGCAGGAAATTGCTCACCAGTGGCGCACTGCCGAAATTGACATCCGGCGCGCTGATGGTGATGCAATCGGTGGTGACGGTCATGTTTAACAGCGTCGTTACGACAACGGTGCCGGTTTGCGGCGTGCCCAGGCAAATCCCGAGTAACCCGGTCGGACACACGTTATAGCTGATGCTCAGGTTGACGCTGACCTGATAGGTTCCAGCCCGGACGCTCTGCCCCGCCACCGTGCGGAAGTAAATCGGCAAGGTATAGCTTTTTGAGGTCAGCAGACCGAGCAGCGTATTCCCGCTCCAGGTATAGGTTTGCGCGATAGGGGTTTCGGTGGTGTTACTGCAAGAAGATGTGCCGCAGACCCTGACCGGAACCGCATCGGCGGCAGCGGTGTTTTTCAGCGCCGGGCGTGTGCCCGACGTGGCGGTGGCACTGACCACGTTCATGGAGACCGTATCACTGGTCAGCAGGTTCAGCACCGTGTCGCAGCTGACTATCAGATTAGCTGACGTTTGCTGCTCGGTTCTGTTGACCGTGAACGACGAGAGGCTACCCATTGATGCATTCGCCATGCTGACCGTACAGGCCGCGTGCACCGGCAGACTCACCAGGCAGAGAAGGACCAACACCCCTAAAGCGCGACGCATTATTTCGTCTCCCGGCAGATAAGCGGCCCGTAGGTCTGCAGTTTGTGGTCAGGATTCGGCTGCGTCGTGAAATTGACCGCGCAGCGTTTGCCGTCCGGCGTGGTGATGGTCAGTGGGTTATTGTCATTCAGGCTTTCAAGCCAGGCGATGCCATCGTAGCCCACCGGTGCGTCCGCTTTTCCGGCACGCGAAACGATGCTGGCGACGGGCAACGGTTTTCCGGCCTCATCATGGAGAATAACGCTCGCCACGCGTTCTTCTTCCATTGGAAATTCAAGCAGATATCCGCTGTTACGCCGTAACGCAATACGTCTTTCAGTCTGTTTAAGCTGGGTATCCGCCGGCAGGTTCAAGGCATTAATACTGTAGTTCGCGGGGTACCAGGCCGAGACGCCACTAATCAGCAGGTAGCCTTTGTCGTTGGTTTCACCCACCGGCTGATGCTCGTAGCTCACCGGTACCGACGGCTGTCCGTCGGTGCTGATCACCACAAACGCATCGTTGATTTTATTGGCAGCGAAGAGCTGACCATCCATCAGCACCAGCGATCCCATCGCTTCGCCCCACCAGGTCATTTCATTTTCTTCGCCGTAGCCACCGCCCTGCAACTCGATATTGTTGTTGCGCCAGCCGAGCGTCGCCTGTTGGTAGTTGCTCGATTGCGATTGCTGCGCCCAGGCCAGATTCCAGCTAAAGCCACCGTCAGACGGCATGGTGTGGTTGTAACTTACGCGCTGTGTATTACCGTAATCCGGCGTATTTTCGGTACTCACCGCCACGCTGTCCCTGTCGCCAAGCGGGATTTGCAGCGACATTGCCAGCGTCCAGTCTCCGCGCTGCTGGTCGCGGCTGGCCGCCAGATAAATACTGCTGCTTCCCCACAGGTTGCGGCTCCAGGAGAGATTCAGCAGTTCGGTTTTTTGGCTGTCAAAGCTCTGAACGCCAATCCATGCTGCGCCGATATTGCCGTAGTTGCCCATATTCAGCGACAGCGAATACTGGTCGCTGCGCTGGCTGAGGCTGGCGATCGGGTTATTATCGTCGTCGTACAGACGTGGGGTGTCGTATAGCGCGAGGTTGCCGAAGGTTTTATCGCGATGGGTATGCTGAGTAATAAAGCTGAATGCACCGGTGCTGTACTGATAGCCCCAGTTCAGCTGTTGGCCGCCTTCACCCTCCATCTGGCTATGGGTGTAGCTGCCGTTGACGATCCCAAACTGACCGAGCTTCACCAGCGCACCTGCCCCGCCGAGCGCCAGTGATTCCGCGCCTTCTGCGTGGCTTTCCAGCGTCAGATAATCATTCACGCCGTAGCGCCAGGTGCCACTGCCCACCGCCGGACCATAGTCAAAATTTTCAATACCGTAATTACGCCGCAGTGCGCCAAAGGTCACCGCGCCGTCGCTGATACCGGGTTTGAGCATTTCACTGGCGACGTAAAACGGCAGCGTGGTACTGACCTGTCGGCCTAGCGCATCAGTGGTGACCAACACCGCGTTGCCCGCGCCGTTGATGTAGGGCAAGTTGGTTAGCGTAAACGGTCCGGGCTGGAGCTGGGTCGAGCCTGCGCGATAGCCGTCAATGAACAAGTCCACCGACGTCGGCACCGCCGCATCCCCCGTAAAGGTAGGTAACGGCCAGGTAACCAGGTCAGGACGCAGCGAAAAATCGCGCCCGATACGCACCCCGCCGACGCGCACGCTGTTGCTCCAGCTCAGAGCATCGCTGATGGTATCGCCCAAATCCCATTCGAGGACATTGTCATCGTCGGTGTAGCTCAGGGTGGTGTCGTAGCGCATATAGCCGTCGGCGAACTGACTTTCGCCGCTGAGGTTTTGCCGGATGTAACCGGTGGAAGAGAGGCTGTTTTTTCCGCTGAAAAAGCGCAGTTCATGCCAGATGGCCGCCTGGCCCGCGCCGTGCTGAGTCTGACTGGTATAAACATCGTAATTGAGCAGCGCGCCTGTGCCGTCCAGCGGAACAGCGCGTTTGATCCCGCTCTGAAAAGTGGCTTCTTTAGCGGCGAACCAGCCGGACGGCACGGTGAGCAACATCCTCTGGCGGTTGCCGTCATACTCAGTTTTGACCTCATTCAGCGTCGAAATATCAACGTCGCCCGCCGGCAGTTTATCTTTCGGCAGCCCAGCGCGTTGCAGGTCGGCACTGGCGATAAACCAGTGGTTATCACGCAGGGTTACAGGCACCACCGTCTCAGTATCATAGTGGTTAATAATCAGCCCAAGCTGATACACCGAGTGCTGGTTAATCTCGCGTGGATCCGGCGGGGGAGGCAGCAAATCGTCGCCCGATTCTGCCCGACAAAGACCTGAGCTGGTTAGCAATATGCACATAGCAAGTTTTGTCAGTTGCCCGGTGCGGACTGCCATTTCGCGTCCTGTGCGTTGATGGTCGCGTTAATCTGATCCGGATGCGTCACCCCCGGCGGCAGCGGCCAGCGTCGGCTTTCGCCGGGCAGGACATATCCCAGCAGGCCGGGCGCGATTTGCCGTTCGCTGCCTCCCTGTCGCAGTGAAACGTCACTTAATCGCACGTGAACCCGATCGCGGTTGCGCACTTCGATAGCCGGTTTTCCATCGAGAGTGATGTTGTTCCAGCTCAGATTACGGTCATCGACCAGCACATGATTGGCACCTTCATCTTCCACCGGCACGCCCTGGCCGTAGACAAACAGTGGGATCGAGTAGCGCATTTGCAGCTTGAGGCCGATCTGCGGTTGGGTGTTCGCCGCCGGTTGTGGGATTTCATCGATGATAACTCGGTAGGCAAACTCTTTACCCTGCGACACCGGGCTCTGTTTGATCAGACGGATCAGCTGTTTCCCGCCGCGGTCGATGCGCAAAATCGGCGGGCTTGCCACGACATCTTGTTGCTGCTGATAGCGTTCAAAACCGCCCTGTTGCTGCCAGCGAACAATGCGCACCTGCATGGTGGTGGCGCTCGCACCCTGATTTTCAATCCACAGTTCGGTGGCTTTTTTATCCGCAGCCAGAAAAGGATCGATAGGCCAGATAAGCACCGTCGCAGCAGCATGTGCGCCTGTCGATGCCAGAAAGAGTCCGCTCAGACAAATCAGCGCGGACAACGCGCGCGGCAGACAGCTCTGATTCATTGTTTTTCTCCCTGTATTACCATGACAACGTCACGGTGAGTTGGTCAGTGTAATTTCCTGCCGGACTAAAGCCGGTTAACTGCGCGGCCCCATAAAGGGTGAGCGCAATACTGTCGCCGGTGGTGTAAGCCACGGAGACACTCTGATTGACCCCAATTTCACTGTTGGCCGCCAGACTACTGCTGGTGTACAGCCTGTAAGGCACCCGATCGGTGCCACCGGAACGCTGCATATTGCGCACCGTGGTGTAGTTTTGCCCGCCATTAATGCTCATGCTCAGCGCTACGCCCGGTGTACAGGCCAGCGTGAATGAGGCGTTCGGCACGAACTGGGTGCTGACCTGCCCAGACTTCACCCCGCTATAGCTGCCAAAATTCAGCGATCCCATCGCCCCGCCGGTGCCCGTCGCCACGGAACAGCCCGGCGTGATGGTGGCATTGACCTTGAATGACTGGGTGGAGACCGTCAGCGCCTGCACCGGAAAGCCCATAATCAGCAGCGCAACCAGTCCAAAAAGGCGTAACTGTTCCCGGACTTCCCGCAGGAAGCCTGACGCACCCCATGTCATTCGCGGGTTTAGTAATTGACGCTGACGTTAATCGTGTCGGTATAAGTGCCCGGCACGACGGTCACGCTGTTGCCGCCGCCCTGAATACGTCCGTACAAGGTGTAGCTGTCAACACCACCGGTGGTGGAGGCTATCGGCAACGCGGTGTTGTTGGTTATCACGTTGTTGTAGCCGCTGTCGCTATAGAGGCTATACGCTACCCCCTGCTCAGCATTAGTGGTGCTGATGAGATAGCGGCCCGGCGTACCTGGTGTGCCGACCACCGTGCCTGGCGCGGTACTGTTGGCATTTCCGGTGATGGTTACCGTATAGCTATCGGTGGTGCACTGGACGGTAAAGCTGTTGCCGCCGCTGGCGCCTGAAAGCTGAGTGGTGAGTGTGGCGAAAGTTGCCGGATGCGTACCAAAATCGAGCGAACCGAAGTTGATCCCGCTTTGGCTGGGTGAACCGTTGATCAGACAACCATTGGTTAGGGTTAAGGTTGCACCAATTGTGCCAAGGCTGGTCACAGCCTGTGCGCCTGAGGACGCCAGCGCCAGTAAACCGACGGAGGTAATAAGAAGACGTGTTCTGTTCATCGGGTCGTCTCCAGAGTCAGAAGTCCTGGCGCTTTTTTGTTGTGCGTCAGAAGGTTAGCAGGCCACCTCACAGGCGCCTTATCTGAAATTTAGTTCAGGAGATTTCATTCAACCAACTTCGGGAGGTAAATTAAGTCTTTTGCCGTATTTACTTATTTACGTTATATAAATCATGCAATTACAGACGTAACGGCTGACGTAAATGTCACGATGCAAACAATATATTCCCTCTATTGTGATGTAAATCACATATCGTTAACGGAAACATATTAGCGTTACTAACCTGTAGTTAAGGAAGGGTAAAACCAGAGGGGTATTTCCCCCGCAGTTACGGGGGGAAATCATTACGCGGCGCTGATGGCAGCGCTGTCGAGCAGAGACATTTCTTCGCTGTTAAGCAGCTTTTCGATGTTCACCAGAATGAGCATGCGTTCATCGAGTGCACCGAGGCCAGTAAGATATTCGGTCGACAGCGTGACAGCGAACTCCGGCGCCGGGCGAATCTGATCCGATGCCAGGGACAGCACGTCAGACACACCGTCGACTACAATCCCCACCACGCGCTGGCTGAGATTCAGGACAATCACCACCGTGTTGTCATTGTATTCCACATCTTCCTGGCTGAATTTCACTCGCAGGTCGACTATCGGCACAATCACACCGCGCAGGTTGGTCACGCCTTTGATGAACGACGGGGTGTTGGCAATGCGCGTCACCTGATCATAGCCGCGAATTTCCTGCACCTTCAGAATATCAATCCCGTACTCTTCATTCCCCAAGGTGAAGACCAGGAATTCCTGGCCCGAGGGTTCGCCCGCCAGTTTTGCTACATTCGTCATACCGGTCATTTTTTTCCCTTCTTCTTGCCATCAGGCGGCGGTGTTCGCCACACGTTGCTCACGATTCAAACCCTGCAAGGCCTGAACATCGACAATCAGCGCCACGCTGCCATCCCCGAGGATGGTGGCGGCTGAAATACCCGGCACTTTGCGGTAGTTGCTTTCCAGATTTTTCACCACCACCTGGTGCTGGCCGATCAGTTGATCCACCAGCAGCGCATAGCGGCGGCCTGCGCTTTGCAGGATAACCACGATGCCCTGAGTGGCTTCGGTTTTGGCCCCCTGAACATCGAAAACTTTCCATAATTCCACCAGCGGCAGGTATTCGCCGCGTACTTCCAGCACGCGCTCGCCGCCCGCCAGCGGATGCAAATCTTCATCACGCGGCTGTAAGGATTCCATCACCGCATTCAGGGGCAGAATGAAGACTTCACCGCTCACTTTCACCGACATGCCGTCGAGGATCGCCAGGGTCAGCGGCAGCAGAATGCGAATAGTGGTGCCCGCGCCCTGCTTCGATTTAATCTCAACGTGGCCGCCCATCTCCTGGATATTCCGTTTCACCACGTCCATGCCGACGCCGCGTCCAGAAACATCGGTCACCTGCTCGGCGGTAGAGAAGCCGGGGGCGAAAATCAGCATCCCGACATCTTCGTCCGTCATGTTTTCGCTGACCGCCATACCCTGCGACATCGCCTTTGCCAGAATACGTTCGCGGTTCAGGCCTGCGCCGTCATCGGTGACTTCGATGCAGATGTTTCCGCCCTGGTGTTCCGCTGAGAGAATCAGGTTTCCGACCGCAGATTTACCCGCCTCCATGCGGTTTTCTGGCGATTCTATGCCGTGATCGAGACTGTTACGCACCAGATGCGTTAACGGGTCGATAATGCGTTCGATCAGACTTTTATCCAGTTCAGTGGAGCTGCCCATCAGAGTCAGTTCGACTTGCTTATTCAGTTTACCTGCCAGGTCTCGCACCAGACGCGGGAAGCGGCTGAAGACATATTCCATCGGCATCATACGAATCGACATTACCGATTCCTGCAGGTCGCGAGCGTTACGCTCCAGCTGACCCATGCTGGTTATCAAATCGCCGTGCTCAACCGGATCAAGCTCGTTGGAACGCTGGGCAAGCATCGACTGGGTGATGACCAGTTCACCGACCAGGTTAATCAGCTGATCGACCTTTTCAACCGCCACGCGAATACTGGTCGATTCATTGGCCTTCGCCGGTTTTTCTCGCTCGACGCGCGGGGCTGGTGCGGTCTCTTTCGGCACGGCTTTGAGTACAGGGACATTGACCGCCGCAGGCACCGCAAGGGCTTCCACTTCCGTAGCCGTTTCGGCCACAGCGGTTGTCGCTGCGGTTTCAAAGGCAATCTGATCGGCTTCAATCACGAAACACAGCACCGCCACGATATCATCCTGCGAGACCGCGCCGTCGAGATTGGCGCTGAGGGTGTCGGCAGTTTTCACCACATGGCTTATTTGCGCGAGATTGCTGAGTTCTTCCTGCAACATCTCCGGTTCACCGGCTTTCAGGCGCGAAAGCACAATGCGGGTTTGACCCACGCTGTGTTCCGGGGCAATGACCACGTCACTTTCAGCGCCTTCGCTGTCGACCACGGTCAGTTTTGCGCCCGCCGCCGGAGGCACCGCCTCACCTTTTGCATCTAAGGCCAGCTGGCGCAGAGCCTGGCAGATGTATTCAAAGCTGGCAGCGTCCGGCTCCTGCGAGCTTTTATAGGCATCGAGCTGTTCCTGCATAATGTCTTTCGTTTCCAAAAACAGGTTGATAATGTCGGTATTGAGCTGCATCTCACCGCGCCGTGCGTCGTCCAGCAGGTTTTCCATCAGGTGCGTGGTTTCCTGCAAAACTTTAAAACCGAAGGTGCCCGCACCACCTTTTATCGAGTGCGCTGCACGAAAAATGGCGTTCAATTGCTCTGAGTCAGGAGCTTCTGGAACGAGATCCAGCAAGTGCTGCTCCATATCCGCCAACAATTCGTCGGCTTCATCAAAAAATGTCTGATAAAAATCGCTGATATCCATGCTCACGCTATCACCTCTGGAAGGATTGTGGCGCTGTGGGACTGGCCGCCGGAGGCAGTGCCGCCGGTTGCTGTAATACGCTTAATGGTTCGTTCTGGCTGGCAGCGTTTTCATGAAGAATGGCCTGCTCAGTCTGAGTGTTCAGCACCAGTAAACTGATGCGACGGTTGATAGCGTCATCACCGCCGTGCGGCTTTAACTTCATGGTGTTGGCCATGCCGATAACGCGCAGCACTTTGCCGTCGTCCAGACCACCGGCAACCAGCTCCCGGCGCGATGCGTTTGCGCGATCGGCAGAGAGTTCCCAGTTGCTGTAACCGCGGTCGCCGTTGGCGTACGGGTAATCGTCGGTGTGGCCTGAAAGACTGATTTTGTTCGGCACTTCATTCAGCACAGGGGCAATCGCACGCAAAATATCGCGCATGTACGATTCCACATCGGCGCTGCCGGTTTTAAACATCGGGCGGTTCTGACTGTCGATAATCTGAATACGCAGCCCTTCCTGCACCAAATCGATTTTCAGATACTGGCGCAGCGCACGCAGTTTCGGGTCGGACTCAATCAGCTGATCAAGTTCGCCGCGAATTTTCTTCAGCCGGTTCTGCTCCATGCGCTTTTTCAGCTCATCGATATTCGGCGCTTTTTTCACTTCGCCCTGCTGCTGGGTGTAATCATCGCCGCCACCGGGAATTGGGCTGTCACTGTTAGAAATACGCGCCCCGCCGGTGACCGCGGTGGCCAGCGGCGTGCGGAAATATTCGGCAATCTGAATCAGCTCTTTCGGGCTGGAAATAGAGATGAGCCACATCACCAGAAAGAAGGCCATCATCGCGGTCATAAAGTCGGCATAAGCAATTTTCCACGAGCCGTGCCCGGCGCTGCTGTGGCTTTTATGCTTACGTCGCTTAACGATGACGATTGGGTGGGCCTGATTTTTCATGCGTCCTCGGTGGTCGTCTGTTGTGCCGTCGGATTGCGCACCGCACGAACGTGCTCTTCCAGCTCAATGAACGATGGACGTTCGCTGGAGTACAGCGTCTTACGACCAAACTCCACCGCGATTGGCGGCGCATAGCCGTTGAGGTTCGACAGCAACGTGATTTTGACGCACTGCATCATCTTGGTGGTTTCAGCACTTTTCTGCCGCAGCACCGTGGCTAGCGGGGAAATGAATCCGTAAGCCAACAAAATACCGAGGAAGGTACCGACCATCGCGTGGGCAATCATCGCCCCCAACTCCGCCGCCGGACGGTCCGCTGAGCCGAGCGCGTGAACCACACCCATTACCGCCGCCACAATCCCGAATGCAGGCAGTGAATCGCCAACCAGCGCAAGGCTGTTGGCCGGCACTTCGGCTTCGCTTTCGTGAGTTTCAATTTCTTCGTCCATCAGCGCTTCAATTTCAAAGGTGTTCATGTTGCCGCTGATGATGAGACGCAGATAATCGACGATGAATTCCAGCATGATTTTGTCCGCCAGAATGCGCGGATAACTGGCGAAGATTTCGCTCTCAGTCGGGTTTTCGATATCGCGTTCGAGCGAGAACATCCCTTGCTGACGTGACTTGGCCATCAGCCGGTACAACAGCGCCAGCAGATCCATGTACATACTTTTGGTGTACTTCGAACGACGAAACAGTAACGGCAGCGCCTTCAACGTTCCCTTGATGGCTTTACCGTTGTTGCCAACGATAAATGCCCCTATGCCCGCGCCGCCAATAATAATCAGTTCAGCAGGCTGATAGAGTGCCCCAAGGTGTCCGCCGGTGAACGCATACCCGCCGAAAACTGTACCAAGAACAACCAGGTAACCTAATAAGATAAGCACGACATCATCCTTCCGCTATTGATAAGCCCGGGATGAACGGATGAGCATTTCACCGAAACGGCGGCAAAAAAAAAAGCAGCGGACCTGCGTCCGCTGCTGGAGTGTTTTGCCACACCTGATCGTCGGTTAAACAGCGTGCTCTATCTGTTCATCCAGCAGTTGTGGTGTTATATCGGCAGGTCCGCCGGAAAGTTTACGTCTTTTTACTGCACGTGACGGCGGCTGGCAGAGACTGCACACAAAGCTCCCCACGGGTTGGTGAGCATGGGTGATAAAATTGCCGCCACAGCTGTTGCAGCCGTTGAGTTCAAGCATACCGCTCTCAACAAAACGGACCAGGGTCCACGCACGGGTCAGGGCTAAAATAGGCCCATTTTCCTGCTGCGGACACTGTTCGAGATACAAACGGTAAGCCCTGATGACCGCATCAACGCCGTTGCACAGACCGGTTTTAAGCAAATACTGCCAGGCATTACAGAACATCGATGAATGGATGTTCTGTTCCCAGGTCATAAACCAATCGGTAGAGAACGGCAGCATGCCTTTTGGCGGCGGGCTACCGCGCAGCTCTTTGTACAACTTAATGAGGCGACCGCGACTCAGCTGTGTTTCGCTTTCGAGCATCTGCAAACGTGCTCCCAGCGTAATAAGTTCCATTGCCAGTTGTATGTCGCGGGCTTCCTGAACAATACTTTTTTCGCTCATGGTCAGGCCCTTTTTTTCCGTGCAGAGCCATCTGCGAGGCTAGCTTCCTTCAGTAAGCGAGTTGAGAGCAGAATGCCGGTGTGAATTTGTTGCAGGTCATCAACCCGCGACTCCTGCGTGAGTCGGGTGATGGTCTGGTGGCTGTCAAAGCGGAACTGACAAACCAACTGGTTTGTTTCCGCTATTTTCACCATCTGTGGAAGCGTCAGAGAGCCCAATGTTGTCGCCATCTCTTCGTTGATTCCGAGACGGAACATGGCAGAGGCTTTATCCTGACTTATCAAACGCTGTGCAAGTAATAAATAAGACAAATTAATGTCGTAAATATGCTTTAGCAACTCGGATGTATGCATTTTTCCCATCCCGAATAACCAACTATTATTTTATGCGGCATGGCCGCACCCCGTGATGTCGCCGGGTAAAAGACCCGGTAAAAAAGAAAAGGCCAAAATGCATAGCTGACTTAGACGCTGCATCCTTGCGGGTTGTAAGGTCATCTACTGCGGAACCAGGCTAAACCTACAATTTTAAATATTTCTTACAATTGACTAAGATTTTTCCTAATTCGCCGCAACTCTACTCGCCAGTTCTGACACATACAACGTGGCTTTACATAAAATTTGAACTTTATGTGACACGCGTCACATAAATCAGGTGAATCATAGCAGCAAACCCATCAGTTACCATTGTGATTTGTATAATTTTCACCCAGCTGACGTTTTTTTCTATTCCATATAACTGAATAATTCCCACGAACACGTTCTGTTGCTCTTTTTTTGCGCTAATACTAATAATCACCAACCGAAAGTATATCCACCTCGACTCTACAGGAGACACCTCCATAATTACCCTTAAAAAACAGAAAGTTACTCATTTTGTAAATCATGATAATTACGAATGAAGATTATGATGATTTTGTTAATACTGGTTGGAAATGCGTTGCGAATATATTATCAACATTAGATTTTTAGGATAAATGCGTAAAAAGTCACTCAAACCCGCTGTCAAGCGATATTCTTAATATAAGAATAATTAATGAATATTAGAAGGCCCTCACATTTCATGCCATTACGGCCCCTTGCGATGGCTTACAAAACAGGGTAATAGGAATGAATGGGCGTTTTCCCGTCCCTTTTGAAGGAGGCACAATGACCTACACTCACTTGTTAGTTGCTGTCGCACCGACACCGGAAAGTCATAAGCTGGTCAGTAAAGCGGTCTCCATAGCGCGGCCGGTCAATGCGCGGATCAGCCTCATCACTTCGGCGACCGATCCGGAAATGTATAACCAGTTCGCGGCCCCGATGCTCGAAAACTTACGCGAGCTGATGCAGGAAGAAACGCGGCAGTTTCTCGACGAACTGACGGCCCGCGCCGATTACCCCATCGCCAATACCCACATTGCCTGCGGTGAATTAAGTGAACACATTAAAGATTTTTGCCAGAAGCAGCAGGTCGATTTGGTTATCTGCGGGAATCACAATAAAAGCTTCTTTGCTCGCGCCACCTGTAGCGCGAAAAGTGTGGCAGGAAACAGCGGTGTCGATGTGCTGCTAGTGTCGCTGCAAGATGAATAAAAAAAACCCGGTTTTCACTCCGGGCTTTTTGCTATTTCACGCCAGTTCATTTATCACGCCAATTTGGGAAACGCCGCGACTTTATTCTGTAGCCGACTTTCCGCCGTGCGCGCGGTTATCTGCTTTAGATCGTTAATGAAACGCTCCTGCCAGTGGTAGATATCATTCTTCTTAATCACCTCCAGCATTTCCGCATGACGCGACACTCTCTCCGTGAGCGGCATAACCAGCGCCCTGTTCATCGCCGTAGCCACTTCGTCTCGGTCGTAGGGATTGACGATCAGCGCCGATGTTAATTCATTCGCCGCACCAGCAAACTGTGACAGCACCAGCACGCCAGGGTTAGCCGGATCTTGTGCTGCGACATACTCTTTCGCCACCAGATTCATCCCGTCACGCAGCGGCGTCACCAGGCCAACATCCGAATAGCGGAAAACCTTCATTAATAGCTTTCTGTCGAAGTGCTGATTGAGGTAATAAAGTGGTGTCCAGCCCAACTGCCCATAATGACCGTTGATGCGTCCGGCGGCGTTTTCCAGTTGATGACGAATATCCTGATAGGCCTGCACATCCCCCCGCGAGGTCGGCGCAATCTGGGTGTAACGGATTTTACCGTGATGCTGTGGATACTTCTCCAGCAGTGCCTCATAGGCCTGAAAGCGCTCCGGTAGACCTTTGGAATAATCCAGTCTCTCCACCGAGAAAATGTTCTGCACGCCTTTCAGTTCAGCTTTAAGCTGCGCCAGTTTCGGCGGCAGCGGCCCCTGCGCCTGGATAGCGATTTCTTTCGGATCGATGCCAATCGGATACACTTCGGTGCGGAACGTGTGGCCCCAGGCGCTGTGCGTTTTACTGCCGCGGCTGGTCAGACGTGTTTTACTGGAGATGCAGTCGAGAAACGCCAGACGGTCGTTCTCAGTCTGGAACCCAAGCAAATCGTAGTCACACATTTGCTCAAGCAGTTCCGCGTGCGTCGGTAGCGCGTTGAAGACTTCCGGCGTAGGGAAAGGAATGTGCAGGAAAAAGCCAATGCGGTTATTCACGCCGCGTTGACGCAATTCGCTGGCGAACGGCAGCAGGTGATAATCGTGTACCCACAGCGTGTCATCTTCCTTTACCAGCGGCAGCAGTTTGTCAGCCAGCGTCGCGTTAACGCGCAAATACCCTTCCCAGGCTTCACGCTGAAAGTTGACTAAATCCAGACGATAGTGAAATGCGGGCCACAGTACGGCGTTGGAAAACTGGTTGTAATACAGGTCATGATCCTGCTCATTGAGGTTGAAGGACGCCCAGGTAATGTCACCGCGTGTCACTTTCTTTAGCGGCTTGTCCTCATCACCGGTTTCCCCACTCCAGCCAAACCACAGCCCACCTGCGGCCTTAAGCGCCCCCAGTACACCTACCGCCAGCCCACCTGCGCTGGATTTTATGTCATCCGGCGGGGCAATACGATTAGATACGACGACCAAGCGACTCATAGCCTTTTCTCCTGTCAGTTAGCGCGTGTTGTTGTGCGAGCTCGAGCAACCATTGATGGGTGTGCGCTACGCTTGCCAAACGAAAATGCGCATGCGTCTCTCCCGGCCCGACTTTTACCGAGACTCCCCCGGCAAGATTGACCACGTCAAATCCTGCCTCATCGGTCAGATCATCGCCGATAAACACCGGCTGTCGGCCAAGGAACGGCGCTTCCTGCATGAAGGCCGAAATGGCGGCCCCTTTATTAATTCCTGTCGGTTTAATTTCCACCACGCATTTGCCCGGCTGCAGCGTCAGTCCCTCAAAATGGGACACGGTCTGTGCCGCCAGCTGTTCAACCGCCTTCTGGTGCTGCGGGGCCTGGCGATAATGCAGCGCAAAGGCCATCCCTTTGTTTTCCACTTCACAGCCCGCCAGCGGAGCCATGCCTGCGTTCAGCCACGCCAGAATCTTCTCTGCAAGCGTGGCGGGTAATCTCACAATGTGTGTTTGACCCTTGATATCACGGCGTTCAGCCCCGTGCACACCCGCCAGCGGGAAGTGATAAGGGGCTGCGAGCGCATCCAGCTCTACCATTGAGCGCCCTGAAATCAATGCCAATGCCCCTTCCTGCTGTTCAGACAATTGCTGCAGCGTCATGCGGATGGGCCCGGGAATAATGACCTGATCGGGATGCGGCATGATGTCTGCCAGCGTGCCATCCAAATCAACGAAAAATGCGTAGTTTCCGCGCAAAACCGGCGGAGCGGTTAACGGGTCTGTCACCCTGAATACCTCCTCGGATCTTCTGTCCTTCTGTAAATGTTAAGTAAACGTTAGCAGTGTAAGTATAGACAGTGTGACCAGGCTCGCCATTTTCAAATGAAAACGCCAGGGAAATTACCCCCTGGCGCGTTGATCTCTTACACTTAAAAGTTAGGGCTAAATCAGACCGCCCGTTTCGCTTTTTGCTTGTAGCGGTCGAAGATAACCGCCGCCAGTAAAATCAGACCGCGCACCACATATTGCGAGAACGGCGAAATGTTCAGCAGGTTCATAGCATTCTCAACGGTGCCCAGAATCAGGATCCCCGCCACTACATAAGAGATCTTACCGATCCCACCTTTCAGCGACACACCGCCGAGCACACAGGCCGAGATAACAATCAATTCATAGCCCATCGACGTCATCGGCTGGCCGCTGGTCATCCGCGAGGCGAGGATAATGCCCGCCGCCGCTGAGACTAATCCGGAAAGCACAAAAATGATGATTTTGGTGCGTACTACTGGCACTCCCGCCAGCCGCGCCGCTTCTTCATTACCGCCAATCGCCAGTGTATTGCGACCAAAGGTGGTTTTATTGAGCAACAGACCGAACACAATCAGACACGCCACCGTCAGCCAGATAGGCGCAGGCAGACCCAGCCAGTTTGCGTAGCCGAGGGTAAAGAAGCGCTCGTCTTCAATGCCCACCGCTTTACCATCAGAAATGATGTACGCCAGACCACGCACGATTTGCATGGTGGCCAGCGTCGTTATCAGCGCGTTGATTTTCAGGCGCGCAATCACGAAGCCGTTCACCAGCCCACTCAGTGCGCCGAGCAGCAGCCCGGCAAACACGCCGAGCCACAGGCTTTCCGACAGGTTTATAACCACCGCAGTGGTCACGCCTGCGCAGGCAATCACCGACGCGACCGAGAGGTCGAAATCACCCGACGCCAGGCAGAACAGCATCCCACAGGCCACCATCCCGGACATCGAAATCGCCAACAGCAGCCCTTTCATGTTCACGAAGCTGGCAAAGTTCGGCACAAAAATGGCGCAGGCGAGGAACAGTACAGCGAACACCACCAGCATGCCGTACTGATCCCAGATGCGCCCCACGCTAAAGGTATTCCGGCGTGGGCCGGAGGTTGTCACAGCGGACATAATTGACTCCTTCGTCAGGCTTTCAGGCAACGGCCTGAGTGGTTTTCGGCATCGCCAGGCTTAACGCCTGCTGTTCATTCGTGCTTTCGTGCATCAGCTCGCCTGCAATTTCTCCTTCCCGCATCACGATGATGCGGTCGGCTACGCCGAGCACTTCTGGCAGGTCACTGGAGGCAAACAGTACCGCCACACCCGATCTCGCCAGTGCATAAATAACGTTATAGATTTCGTGCTTCGCGCCCACGTCAATGCCGCGCGTCGGTTCATCGAGCAGAATGACTTTCATATCTTCGGACAGCCAGCGCCCCAGAATGGCTTTCTGCTGATTACCGCCGGAGAGGTTCATGATCAGCTGCTCCGCACCGGGCGTTTTAATGTTCAGCGATTGAATATGGTGCGCGGCATTGCTGGCTTCCCAGGCGTTATTGATCAGGCATCCGGCATGGATGTGCCTGCGACGGGCACTGATATTGATGTTGTCGCGGACCGAATGCACCGGGATTATCCCGTCGGCCTTCCTGTCTTCCGGGCACAGCATCATCCCGGCGCGGATAGCATGGGCCGGCTTGCGAATATTTACTGGCTGACCGTCAATCATCACCTGGCCGCCAGTAATTCGTGTGCCGCCAAACAGTCCTTTCATTAATTCGCTGCGACCCGCCCCCACCAGCCCGAACAGGCCGACGATTTCGCCGCTTTTAACCGACAGGCTGATCGGCTGACGCACGCCCGGCGCTTTGACGTTATCAAGACGCAGACGCTCCGCGCCGTATTCACGCGGCTGCCAGCCATAAATATCGCCGATTTCACGGCCAACCATCGCCTGCACCAACTGGTCGTGATTCACCTGTTTGGTGTCGTCAAAGGTGCGAACGTAACGCCCGTCTTTAAACACGGTGATCGCATCGCTGAGGGCAAAAATTTCCTCCATGCGGTGCGAGACATAAATGATGACCCGGCCTTCGTTACGCAGCTCGCGGATAACCCGGAACAGATTGTCGATTTCACGCGCCGAGAGCGAACTGGTCGGCTCATCGAATGCAATAACCTTGGCGTTGCGCGCCAACGCTTTGGCAATTTCCACCATCTGCCATTGGCCGATGGAGAGGTATTTGAGCGGCATCTGCGGGTCGATATCCAGCCCGAGGTGTTCCAGCTGGAGACGCGCCTCGTAGTTCAGTAGCGAGCGGTTAACAATCCCACCCTTGTGCGGCATCTGCCCAAGATAGATATTTTCCGCCACCGTCATTTCAGGCACCAGATGCAGTTCCTGATAAATGATGGCCACCCCGGCGTTGAGCGCTGCGGTGGTATCGGCAAAGCTGACTTCCTCGCCGCGAAGCGCCAGCATCCCGCCCGTTGGGGCGTAGTTACCGCTAAGGATTTTCAGTAGCGTGGATTTTCCGGCACCGTTTTCACCCATCAGCGCATGCACCTGTCCGGCATAGCAGTCGAAGCTAATGTCGGTGAGGGCTTTCACGCCGGGGAAAGTTTTGCTGATACCGCGAAATGAGAGGTATGGCTGTGACTGTTGCATAAACACTCCACATTCTTTTCTGCCCCCGACACGCGTGCCGGGGGCGACAGCGTCAGGCCTTACAGCCCTTTCTTCGCCAGCTCTGCTTTAAAGTTGTCGCGAGTGATCAACACCACGTCGGTAACCGCAGTGAATTTCGGTGGCTCCGCGTCTTTGGTCACCCAGTTATAGAGCATCTGGCTAGTTTTGTAGCCGTGAACGTCCGGGCTTGGCAGCAGTGAACCGTAGAACCCGGTCGGCTGCGCTTTAGAGAGTTCATTCACCGCATCCACGCCGTTGATGCCAATACCGATAACGTCTGGCGCTTTAAAGCCCTGACCTTCTGTCGCACGCACGCCACCCAGTACGGTGTTGTCATTCATGCCCAGCACCAGCCAGTGTTTCACGCTCGGATGCTGAACCAGCAGGGAGTTACCGGCGTCAAATGCGCCAGGGATATCGTTAGATTTGGTTGGTACCTTATAGATTTGCGCGGCAGGGAAACCGGCTTTTTTCAGCGCGTCCATTGAACCGGTAGTGCGACGGCGGGCGGTATCGAGTTCATCGGCGGTGATGGCCATCACGCCAGTCTCTTTCACATCCCAGCCACGTTTTTGCATTTCTTTATACAGTTCGTCACCCTGGCGGGCGCCAATTTCGCTGGCTGCCATCATGACCAGTGGCACGGTGTCCACCGGTTTACCTTTAGCGTTGACAAACTGATCGTCGACGGTGATGACCTTCATGTCATAGCTGCGTGCTTTGGCCATGATCGCAGGCCCCAGTTTTGGGTCAGGCGTACAGATGACGAACCCTTTCGCGCCGTTAGCCGCCAGGCTATCAATGGCGTTCAGCGTTTTCTCACCGTCCGGCACCGCGATTTTGATGACGTCAAAACCTAAATCTTTCCCGGCCTTATCAGCGAAACGCCATTCGGTCTGGAACCATGGCTCTTCCGGCTGCTTAACCAGAAAACCGAGTTTCATGGTTTCAGCCATAGCTGATTGTGACATAACCGCTGTCAGGCCAATAACCGCCAGCGCTTTAGTGAATTTGTGCATGGTTAACTCCAGCTTTAATGTTCTTTTTTGTAGGGGAAAATAGGAACAACTTATTTTTATCAGCAGTAAAACAATGCATTAGCGGCTTCGTTCAGAATCGCTATTACGTTAACCTATTAATAGCGGGAAATTAATTATCCATAAGAGAGCGCCATCACACCGCAGAATTACAGTAATTGCGTGCATAAATTCAGCGATAAATGACATAAAAAAAGGGTGAATTGTCAGACAATTCACCCTGGGGTTAGCAGAATAATCTATAGCGGCGGCCAGTAAATCCTTATCTCACCAGCGATAATAAATATGCTCTGCGTGTTCACGCACTGGCGCTTCATCCCCGAGTAATCTGGCGGCGACGGTAAAGGCGAAATCGAACACGTGTCCAAAACCTTTGCCGCTGATCAAATTGCCGTCTTCCACCACCGGTGCATCGACATAGTGGCCGTCTTTAACATCCTGCCAGAGATCGCCCGAGCACACGTAGTTGCGCCCTTTTAACAGGCCGTTGCCGCCCAAAACGCGTGCCGCCGCAGAGCAGATTGGGCAAATCAGTTTGCTTGCTGCATCATGTGTCGCCACAAAATCAATTACCTGAGGGTTGGCCGCTAAATTGACACTGCCCTGCGGTCCGCCGGGTAAAACCACCGCATCGTACAGGACGCCGCTGCGCTCGGTGAGCGTGCTGTCTGCTACCATTGGGATCCCGTGATAGCTGGTGACCCCTCGGGTGGTGGTGCAGGAAAGCAGTTCCACATCCAGATCCAAACGCCGCAGAATATCGATGGTGACGATGGCCTCACCTTCTTCAAATCCAGGTGCCAGAAGCACCGCGACTTTTTTCATTTCGCACTCCTTAAACTCAAATTTTTGCTTGCGGGAATTACCCCTAATATTGTCCAGAAATATATTTGTTAAAAGTAACAATAGCGATCAATGCAAAGCAGATCGCAGTTTTATCTTTTAAACACAGAATACAATTGCATTGAACATCATGCCGTTAACATCGGCTTTCGCAGAGTTTTAGAACGGTAATATCGAATATTTACGACATCATGTAACGAAGCGTAAATAATAACTGCGACAACGCTGAATAAGGATATTGCTATGACAGTCCCTGGAATGGTTAAAAAACTCAATGCGCATATGAATCTGGAGTTTTGTGCCTCCAACTTTTATCTGCATTTGAGCGAGTGGTGTTGTGAACATAAGCTACCGGGAACCGCAACGTTTCTGCGGTCACAGGCGCAGTCCAACGTCACTCAAATGATGCGCGTTTTTGATTTCATGAAAAAGGCCGGTGCCTATCCGGTGGTCAAAGAATCCCTCCCCTGCGACAACAGCTGTAAGACCCTTGAAGACCTGTTTCTGCAAACCCTTGAAGAACACCAGCAGCGGAGCAGCACGCTCGGCGCATTGACCCTTGAAGCCAAAGCGATGCATGACGACAGCACCCTGCGCTTTCTGAATACCCTGGAAAAAGAGCAACGGCAGGACGGTATTCTGCTGCGCACTATTCTCGATGAAGTGCGCAGCGCCAGAAAAGCCGGTCTTTGTATGCATCAGACCGATAAGCATCTGCTCAATGTGATGAATCATCGTCACCATTAATCTGTTTTGGGCGGCATAGTCCGCCCTACCCGCGCTCTATTTGTTAAATAAATGTACACAACAGGCTGTTTTTGTTGCTGTTTATAAATCCGATCTGTCTCTCAATTAAAAACATTACAAAATGTAATGCTTTATACCTTCTTTATGGATGAGACAGGTGAGAGATGATTACGCTTGAGTTTGCAGTCATTATTTTGTGCTTGCTGGTTGGAACCCGCTTTGGCGGAATGGGCCTGGGGCTAATTAGCGGTATCGGCTTATTTATTCTGTGCTTCGTTTTTGGGCTCGAACCAGGCAAACCGCCAGTAGAGGTGATGCTGACCATACTGGCAGTGATCGGCTGTGCAGCCACGCTGCAAACCGCAGGCGGACTGAACGTGATGATGCAGTGTGCCGAAAAGCTGCTGCGTAAACACCCGCAGCACATCACGCTTTTAGCCCCGTTCACCACCTGGACGCTGACTTTTTTGTGCGGCACCGGGCACGTGGTCTACACCATGTTTCCCATCATTGCCGATATTGCGCTGAAAAAAGGCATACGCCCGGAACGTCCGATGGCGGTGGCGTCGGTGGCCTCACAAATGGCTATCACCGCTTCGCCCGTTTCTGTGGCGGTCGTTTCGCTGGTATCGATTCTCGGCGCGCAGCATGGGATCGGCCATGCGTGGAGCATCCTCGAAATTTTGGCGGTTTCAGTGCCGGCATCGCTGTTTGGCGTGGCGATTGCGGCATTGTGGAGCCTGCGTCGCGGTAAAGAGCTAGCCGACGATCCAGAGTTTCAGGCCAAACTCACTGACCCGAAACAGCGCGAGTTCATTTACGGCAGCACTGAAACGCTGCTCAACCAACGCTTTTCGCGCGAAGCATACTGGTCGACATGGATCTTCTTCGCCGGGATTTTAGTGGTGGTGCTGCTCGGTGCCCTGCCGGAACTGCGCCCATCGTTCGAGGTGAAAGGTAAAATCGCGCCGCTGTCGATGAACCTGGTCATTCAGATGATGATGCTGATTGCCGGGGCGGTGATGTTGATGGTCTGCAAAGTGAACGCTGCCGCGATTTCCAACGGCGCTGTATTCAAAGCGGGGATGGTGGCGATTTTCTCGGTGTTTGGCGTGGCGTGGATGAGCGATACCTTTTTCCAGGCACATTTGCCTGAACTGAAAATGGCGCTGGAAGGCGTGGTACAAAACCACCCGTGGACTTACGCGATTGTGCTGTTCCTGGTGTCGAAACTGGTGAACAGCCAAGCCGCCGCACTGACCGCCGTCGCCCCGATGGGGCTGATGCTTGGCGTGGAGCCGAAAATGCTGATTGCCTTCTTCCCGGCGGCGTATGGCTATTTCGTCTTGCCGACCTACCCGAGCGATTTGGCCTGTATCGGCTTTGACCGTTCCGGCACCACCCGCATTGGTAAATTCATTATCAACCACAGTTTCATACTGCCAGGCCTGATTTCCGTAAGCTGCGCCTGCATGGCGAGTTATTTACTGGTTCAAGCGCTGTATTGAAAGCGCCCGGCGGCGCTGACGCTTGCGGCCTGCAATAGCATGTGTAGGCCCAATAAGCGTCAGCACCAACGGGCTTTTCATTAATGCGTGCTACCGTCCTGCGGCGTGAACTTCAATTCAATCAGCGCAATGGCTTTCTGAATGGCCCGCTGGGTAACTGGATCAGCCCCCGCCGGGTGCGCACTAAAATCAATCGCGCGTAGCTGGTTGGCCATTTTTTCACGGACTTCAACCGGGGCGATAACATCGATAACGTCGAGAATTTGTTTGATGACCAGCTGGCAGGCGACAACGTCGGAAACCAGCTCATCGTTGGCGGTCAGGTTTTGGGACATAATTTACTCCTGGTTTTCAGACCGCCATAGTACCCTGATTTTTCTAGCCAGAAATCAAAAAACCTGCTGAAGCCCGCATTTTCTTGCGCTATGGTCATCAGAGACAACAAACCTGGGCATTCGCCCATCGTGAAGCGGTACGACGACGCGTACAGTAAGCGATTCATTTGGATATGGCAGCTTTATCATGAGTGAAAATGTCTCCGCGAAGGAGAGCCGTGGTCTGTCACCGGCGGCACTGTTGGTGGCCGGTGCATTCTTTATGGAGTTTCTCGACGGGACGGTGATCGCCACCGCGCTGCCGGATATGGCGAAAAGTTTTGGCGTGGAAGCCGTCGCCCTTAACATCGGTATCAGCGCCTATCTCATCACCCTCGCGGTGTTGATCCCCGCCAGCGGCTGGATTGCCGATCGCTTCGGCGCCCGTAACGTGTTTACCCTGGCGCTGTTCATTTTCACCCTGGCCTCTGTTTTCTGCGGGCTGGCAACAAGCGTTGACAGCTTTGTCGCAATGCGCATTTTGCAGGGCGTGGGCGGGGCGCTGATGGTGCCGGTCGGACGTCTGGCGGTTCTGCGCACCACGCCGAAACACCAGCTGATCACTGCTATCGCGACGCTCACCTGGCCCGCGTTAGTGGCCCCGATAATCGGCCCGCCGTTGGGTGGATTCATTACCAGTTTTGCTAACTGGCGCTGGATCTTCTTTATTAATGTGCCGCTAGGACTGGTCGCAATTTTCCTGGCGCTGCGCATCATTCCAGATATTCGCGAGGATCAACGCCGTCCGTTTGACCTGCCGGGTTTCCTTGCCACGGCGATTGCGATGGTGAGCCTGGTATACGCGATGGAAGCCTTCGGCGCGGAACATGGCCGAAGCTGGCTGCCGTTTGCACTGCTGGCGTTGGGCGCGGCAACATTCCTGTTTGCCTTGCGTCATTTTAAACGCGTCGAATGGCCGATGATTCGCCTCGATGCGCTAAAGGTGCCGACCTTCAGGGTCACGATGTACGGCGGCTCGCTGTTTCGTGCCTCGATAAGTGCGGTACCGTTCCTGCTACCGCTACTGTTCCAGGTCGGTTTTGGTATGGATCCTTTCCATGCCGGGCTGCTGGTGCTGGCGGTGTTTGTCGGCAATCTGACCATTAAACCCGCCACCACGCCGCTCATTCGCTGGCTTGGTTTTCGTAAGCTGTTGCTGATCAATGGCGCGCTGAACGTGCTGGCGCTGCTGGCATGCGCTTTCCTCACGCCGCACACACCGCTGTGGGTGACGCTACTGATTCTGTACCTCGGTGGCGTTTTCCGCTCGGTGCAGTTTACCGGCGTCAGTACCCTCGCCTTCGCCGATGTGCCGTCTGCGCAGATGAGCTACGCCAATACCCTGTTCAGCACCGCGACGCAGCTCGCCGTTGGGCTGGGCATTACGCTTGGTGCAATTGGTATTCGTCTGGGCGAGAAGATGAGCGACTGGCTGCAGCTTGGCGCGGTTCCTGGGGCAAGTTTCCGGTTGGCATTTGTGTTTATCGCGGTGATTTGTCTGGTGGGAATGTTTGATACGTTACAGCTGACGCGGGATGCGGGAAGTTCGGTGTCGAATCGCAAGAAGTAAAATTATCCGGCGGCGCAATGCCGCCGGACGTCATATCGTTACGCTAAAACCTGGCGCACGAAGGCTTCAATTTCTTTATCCTGGCAGTTTTCAAAGAAGCACTGCTGGAAGCGCTGACCAGAGACGGCCGTTTTCACCAGTTCCGGATCGATGGCGCGCAGGGTGTCGAGATAATTTTCTTTCACCACCGCCGCTTTCACCTGATTCAGTATGCCCGCATTACGTACCTGTGGTTCTTTACGCTCCGGTGGATACCCTTCGCCGTTGCGACCGGTGAACGCTTTTTCAAAGATAAAGCGCACGTTCAGTTCCGCGCCCCAGCCAAAGCCTTTGGCGAACGGCAGAGACAGCGCGTTACCGTTGTTGATTTGCGCAAACAGGAACGCATCCGCCGGGTCGATACAGTAGCCGCAAACCACGCCCGGATGAATGTTCAGCGACATCAGTGCGCCCTGGCCGGTACCGCAACCGGTCACCACGAAATCGACCGCTTTGGCGTTGAGCAGAATACTGGCCATGATCCCGAGGTGGATGTAGGTCAGGTGATGGTCCTGTTCATCGCTCATGCCGACGTTGTAAACCGGAAAACCTTTTTCATCGGCCACGCCCTTGAGCTCACGATGGATGACCGCATTTTTAGCGGCCTGGCTGTTTTCCATCATCAGTGCAATTTTCATTCTTTTATCTCCTGAAATCTGCGCGGAAGACTCCGCAGTGAACAATGGTGTTACTCTCACCTTAACGCGCATCAAACGCACATTCAAATTTAATGAAATATTGTTTCATTAATTACAGTTGAGCTCACAGTTTTCTACGGCAATCACGATAATGAATGGTTATTCACAAAATCAACAAATCTCTATCTGGCGTCACGGCTGTTAGTTAGACTGAAAACAAACGACACAATAAAAATCAGGAACCTCCTTGTGCGCTCCTTGCTAACAATTTCGCTCACGTTGCTTTGGGTTACTCTGCTTACACACGCTTATTCTCTGCGGGCTGCACCGTTAAATGCCACGTCTTCCAGCGCCCCCATTCCAGTCTGGGTGTTCGATGCGGACAACTTCGAATTCTGGCGCGACACACAGGGAAATTTTCACGGTTATTACCCGGCTCTCATTCAGGAAATAAATAAACGCTACGGCTATCATCTCGTACTCAAGCCCATACACGGCGAGGAGATTAGCCGCCGTTTCAGCGCTAATAGCACCGGTTTGTACGCAGGCGTAGTGCGCACCGAGGAGCGCTCACGCACTAAAATCCTTTCCGCGCGTCTGTTTGATAACGAAGTCCTCGCCGCCAGCCTCAGCCGCACTGCCGCGGTACCGGAAGATCTCAATGATACGCGCGTCATTTTTCGCCGCGATGATGCCACTCAAAAACAGGTACTGCAGCATTATCCCTGGCTTCGATTTCGCAAGCTGATTCTGGTCGACAGCAGCACCGAAGCGTTCGCTTTGCTGCGCGAACGCAAAGCCGATTTCTACCTCAACGACGATTCCGAGATGGACGATACGCAGCACTATTACACGTTGTCGCGCCCGTTCTCCGATTTGCGCCTGCCCTGCGTGATGGGCTTCAGCCCTGAAATGCGCTTTATGCGCGATAATATTAATCAGCTGATTGCCGAATGGCAGCAAAACGGCAAGCTCAAGGCGCTGGAGAACCAGAGCAAGCGCAATTATCTGGTCAGCCGTATTCAGGTAACGCCTGCCGAAGCCGCATGGATGCGTGATAACACACTGACGGTGTGGCTGCCGAAAAACGAGAACTTCGCCCCGCTGCTGTGGCAAGACGCACACGGCTATCACGGCACGGTGATGGACATGATTAACGATATGCGCGACCTGCTGCACATCAACGTTGAGGTGAAATATACCGATAACTACGTCGCGCGCCTGCGCCAGGAGAAATGGCCGGTGCGGATGGTGAATGTTGTCGAGAGCCGGGACGATTCGCAGGCAGACGGAAATATTGGCCCGGCGCTTTCCTGGCATAACGTCTACTACAATCGCGTCGAGCAACCGTTTTTGTGGGATGAAGAACAGGTTCGCTATAAGCGCGTCGGCATTCTTCGTGGCTCGTTTTCGGCGCTGTATTTGCATCAGCGGTTTGGCAACGACATTACCCTTGTACCCGGGTCCTCGATTGAAGAACTCGTCAGCGCTATCGAGCAACATAAAATTGATTTCATTCTTGGAGATTTAAGTTCGCTGGAAGGCTCGCTGCGCGGTAACGATCTGTTCCACGGCGTGCTGAAAGTCGCTGGGCTGACGCGCTCGGATTACCAAATTGTCTCCTGGGTCGATGGTGCGCACCCAATGCACCCGCTGTTAACGCAAATCCATCGTATCTCAAGCTATCGCACGCAGATGGAGCGCCTGCCGGAAAGGTCATGGCTGCCGGACTTCAGCAAAAACACCTTCAAAATCATCAGTGTGGTGTTGTTCATTACCGTGCTGTTCAGCCTGTGCCTGCTGTGGCTCATGTGGCGGCAAATGAAGCAAAGCCAGGCGGTGAGCCGCAGCATCGTCGAGGCTATGGAAAAGGTGAATCGAGCCCACGACGATGAAACCGGCAGCCATATCCGGCGCGTGTCGGCCTACTGCGCGTTACTGGCCCGTGAAATCGGCCTGCCGCGCAAAACGGTGCAGGATATCGAACGATTCGCCTCGTTGCATGACGTGGGGAAAATTGCCGTCCCGGAGCGGATTTTACGTAAGCAAGGCCCACTGACCGAGGAAGAGTTCAGCGAGATGAAACTGCATACGCTCAAAGGCTGGCGCATTATTCAGGGGCTGAGCCTTGGACCAGTGGCGGAAAACATTATTCATTACCATCATGAGAAATGGGACGGCAGCGGCTATCCGGATGGGCTGTGCGGGGACCAGATCCCCATTGAAGCGCGTATTCTGGCGCTGGCCGATGTCTATGACGCGCTGCGCCAGAAGCGCGTGTACAAACCGGGATATACCCATGAGCATGCCTGTTCACTGATTTTTGCCGGCGCCGGGCGTCACTTCGATCCGGAACTGATTAACCGCTTCCATCAACTGCACCCGAAGTTTAAGGCTATTTATGACAGCCAGACCGACTGACATCGGCGGTAGCGAAAACTGAGGGCGATTGTGTCGGCTATTCAGGGCATTGCCTTTATGCCTGCACGCTAAGATGGCACGCAGGACTATTACGCAGAGTGAGCCATGAACAAACTCATCCCTGTCGCCGCGGCGATAGCGCTTTCCGCCTGTACGGTGCACCGTCAGGCTAACGTCACCGATGTGGATGCCACCAGCGGCATCGTACGTCTTACCTATGGCCAGGCGCCATTGCAGTCAGCCACTACCGACGACTATGTCGCTAACGGCACCGCCACCAAACAGTGCCAACAGATGGGCTATGCTACGGCTTTTGCATACGGTCAGCCCGTCACCACCTGCACCGTCACCAGCGGATCGCTGTGCATGAATCAAAGTGTCACCATTCAATATCAGTGCCGCGGCATCGCCGTTACCCAAACCCCTTCTACAAATTATTGGTAATTTTCATTGCCGGATAAATAACGCCGGCAGTGAATTATAATTATTCTCATTTCATTATTTAATAGCTGCAATGCGTTTTATTCCCATTTGCATTTAACATTATTTATTTTTTATTTTACCTTTTGCAAATAAGTTAATTACAAATTATAGTTTCGGCGTATTTCCCCTGATCCTAATATGACGGAGCACCTATGCTAAAAACGGAAATGATCGACCAACTCAATGAGCAAATGAATCTGGAACTCTCCTCCTCTCTGCTGTATCAGCAGATGAGCGCATGGTGCAGCTATCATAGCTTTGAGGGTGCAGCCGCGTTTCTGCGCCGTCACGCCCAGGAAGAGATGACCCATATGCAGCGCCTGTTCGATTATTTGACTGACACCGGTAGCCTGCCGCGTATTAGCACCATCGAATCTCCGTTTGCCGAATATGCATCACTGGATGAACTGTTCCGTGCGACCTATGAACACGAGCAGCTGATCACGCGTAAAATTAACGAACTGGCACATGCGGCGATGACCAACCAGGATTATCCAACCTTTAATTTCCTGCAGTGGTACGTGGCCGAGCAGCACGAAGAAGAAAAGCTGTTTAAATCCGTTCTCGATAAACTGTCTCTGGTCGGTAAAAGCGGTGAAGGTCTGTACTTCATTGATAAAGAGTTGGCGACCCTCGATACACAAAATTAATATTCTGCTGGCAGCGGGTCTCCGCTGCCCCTTCATTTATTGACATGGGATTATTACCCATTACCTCACCCTACCCCCCAGCGTAACCGCCGACATACCCTAAATAGTTAATGAATAGCGCCCCCCGACACCCCTTAAGGGCTATACCCATCACCATTCGTTAGCGAATTGATTTCACTCAATATTACCCCTCCTTTAGCTGCTATTTTCATCCTCGTAAATACGTCATAACAATGAGGTTACGATGGAAGTCAGTCGCAGAAAATTTTTTAAAATCTGCGCCGGCGGAATGGCAGGTACGACGGCTGCGATGCTGGGCTTTGCCCCAACAGCAGCTCTTGCAGAAGTACGCAACTACAAACTGCTGCGTGCGAAAGAGACTCGCAATACCTGTACTTATTGTTCCGTAGGCTGTGGATTGTTGATGTACAGCCTGGGTGATGGCGCGAAAAACGCCAAATCCAGCATTTTCCATATTGAAGGAGACCCGGATCATCCGGTAAACCAAGGGGCACTTTGCCCGAAAGGCGCAGGCCTGCTGGACTACGTCCACAGTGAAAATCGTCTACGTTACCCTGAATACCGCGCGCCAGGTTCCGATAAGTGGCAGCGCATCAGCTGGGATGACGCCTTCTCGCGCATTGCCCGCCTGATGAAAGAGGATCGCGACGCCAACTTCATTGAGAAGAACGCGCAGAATGTGACCGTAAACCGCTGGCTCTCCACCGGCATGCTGTGCGCTTCCGCTTCCAGTAACGAAAGCGGCATGCTGACACAAAAGTTTGCCCGTTCACTGGGCATGTTAGCGGTAGATAACCAGGCACGCGTCTGACACGGACCAACGGTAGCAAGTCTTGCTCCAACATTTGGTCGCGGTGCGATGACCAACCACTGGGTTGATATCAAAAACGCCAACGTAGTGATGGTAATGGGCGGCAACGCCGCTGAAGCCCACCCGGTCGGTTTCCGCTGGGCGATGGAAGCCAAAAACAACAATGACGCCACGCTGATTGTGGTCGATCCGCGCTTTACCCGCACGGCTTCGGTGGCCGATATCTATGCACCGATTCGTTCCGGTACCGACATTACTTTCCTGTCGGGCGTTATTCTGTACCTGATCACCCAAGGTAAAATCAACGCCGAATACGTCAAAAGCTATACCAATGCCGCGCTACTGGTACGCGACGACTTCAGCTTCGATGATGGCCTGTTCAGTGGCTATGACGCAGAAAAACGTCAGTACGACAAAACGACCTGGAACTATCAGTTCGACGAAAACGGCTTTGCTAAACGTGACGATACACTGACTCACCCTCGCTGCGTATGGAATCTGCTCAAAGAGCATGTCTCCCGCTATACGCCGGACGTGGTTGAGCATATCTGCGGCACGCCACAGGAAGATTTCCTGAAGGTCTGCGAGGTGCTGGCCTCAACCAGCGCTGCCGATCGCACCTCGACCTTCCTGTATGCACTTGGCTGGACTCAGCACTCCGTGGGTTCACAGAATATTCGTACTATGGCCATGATCCAGCTGCTGCTGGGCAATATGGGAATGGCGGGTGGCGGCGTGAACGCCCTGCGCGGACACTCCAATATTCAGGGGTTGACCGATTTAGGCCTGCTGTCCACCAGCCTGCCGGGCTATCTGACGCTGCCGAAAGACGCGCAGAGCAGCCTGGAGAGCTATCTGGACGCCAACACACCAAAAGCGACTCAGCCTAATCAGGTCAACTATTGGGGCAACTACCCGAAATTCTTTGTCAGCCTGATGAAGACTTTCTGGGGTGATGCCGCGCGTGCAGACAATCAGTGGGGCTATGACTGGTTGCCAAAATGGGACCAGGCCTACGACGTACTGAAGTATTTCGACATGATGGACAAAGGTGAAGTCAATGGCTACATCTGCCAGGGCTTTAACCCGGTCGCCTCGTTCCCGGACAAGAACAAAGTGGTCGCCTCTCTCAGCAAGCTGAAGTATCTGGTGGTGATTGATCCGCTGGTGACAGAAACCTCAAACTTCTGGCAGAACCACGGCGAATCCAACGACGTCGATCCCGCGCAAATTCAGACTGAGGTATTCCGTCTGCCCTCCACCTGCTTCGCGGAAGAAGATGGTTCTATCGTCAACTCCGGACGCTGGATGCAGTGGCACTGGAAAGGCGCTGATGCGCCAGGGGAAGCCCGGAATGATGGCGAAATCCTGGCCGGTCTCTACCATAACCTGCGCACGCTTTACCGCGACCAGGGCGGTACAGCCAGCGAACCTGTACTCAATATGACGTGGAACTACACGTTGCCGGACAAGCCTGAATCGGAAGAAGTGGCTAAAGAGAGCAACGGCTACGCGCTTGCGGATATCGTTGACGCCGATGGCAAATTGCTGGTGAAAAAAGGCGAACTGCTGGATTCCTTTGCCCAACTGCGCGACGACGGTTCGACTTCTTCAGGTTGTTGGATATGGAGCGGGAGCTGGACACGTCACGGTAATCAGATGGCTAACCGCGATAACAGCGATCCGTCCGGACTGGGTAATACCCTCGGATGGGCTTGGGCATGGCCGCTCAACCGTCGCATCATCTACAACCGCGCCTCCGCTGACCCGCAAGGGAAACCGTGGGATGCGAAACGGATGTTGATCGAGTGGAACGGCACAAAATGGGTTGGCAACGATATCCCGGACTACAACACCGCCGCACCAGGCAGTGGCGTCGGGCCATTTATCATGCAACCGGAAGGGGTCGGTCGACTGTTTGCGCTCGACAAAATGGCTGAAGGTCCGTTCCCGGAACACTATGAACCGTTTGAAACGCCGCTGGGGACTAACCCGCTGCACCCGAACGTCATCTCTAACCCGGCCGCACGGCTGTTCGACGCCGACGCAAAACGCATGGGCGAGCGCAAAGCGTTCCCTTATGTGGGCACAACCTATCGCCTGACCGAGCATTTCCATACCTGGACCAAGCACGCACGGCTTAACGCTATCATGCAGCCAGAACAGTTTGTGGAAATCAGTGAGAAGCTGGCCCAGAGCAAAGGCATTGCCAACGGCGATACGGTGAAAGTCAGCAGTAAGCGTGGCTTTATCCGTGCCAAAGCGGTAGTGACCCAACGTGTGCGGACTTTGCAGGCGGGCGGGCAAGAAGTGGAAACCGTCGGTATTCCGCTGCACTGGGGCTTTGAGGGGACGGCGCGTAAAGGCTATCTCGCGAACACCCTGACGCCATCGGTGGGTGATGCCAACTCACAAACGCCAGAGTACAAGGCGTTTCTGGTCAACATTGAGAAGGCATAAGGAGCGAACTCATGTCCATGCAATCTCAGGATATTCTCAAGCGTTCGGCCACTAACGCCATGACGCCACCGCCTCAGGCGCGTGACTACAAGGAAGAAGTCGCCAAGCTAATCGATGTCTCCAGCTGTATCGGCTGCAAGGCTTGCCAAGTCGCGTGTTCAGAGTGGAACGATATCCGCGATGACATCGGCCACTGCGTCGGGGTGTATGACAACCCTGCGGACCTGAGCGCCAAATCCTGGACGCTGATGCGCTTTAGCGAAACGACGCAGAACGGCAAACTGGAATGGCTTATCCGCAAGGATGGCTGTATGCACTGCGCGGATCCGGGTTGCCTGAAAGCCTGCCCTTCCGCCGGAGCCATCATTCAGTATGCCAACGGCATCGTCGATTTTCAGTCGGAACACTGTATTGGCTGCGGTTACTGCATCGCTGGTTGCCCGTTCAACATTCCACGTCTGAACAAAGAGGATAACCGCGTCTACAAATGCACGCTGTGCGTGGATCGCGTCAGTGTGGGCCAGGAGCCCGCCTGCGTGAAAACCTGCCCGACTGGCGCCATTCACTTTGGCAGTAAAAAAGAGATGCTGGAAGTGGCTGACGAACGCGTCGCGAAGCTGAAAAAGCGAGGATATCCTCAGGCGGGCCTCTACAACCCGCAGGGCGTTGGCGGCACGCACGTGATGTATGTGCTGCACCATTCGGACCAACCGGAGCTGTATCACAACCTGCCAAAAGATCCACAAATTGATACTCCTATCAGTTTGTGGAAGGGGTTGCTCAAACCACTGGCGGCGGCAGGCTTTATTGCGACCTTTGCCGGGCTGATTTTCCACTACGTGGGAATTGGACCCAACGAAGAGGTGGATGAAGACGAGGAAGAGCATCATGACTAAGAAGAGCAAGATGATCGTCAGGACGAAATTTATCGACCGCGCCTGTCACTGGACGGTGGTTATCTGTTTCTTCCTTGTGTCGCTCTCCGGCATCGCGTTGTTCTTCCCGACGCTGCAGTGGTTGACGGAAACCTTCGGTACGCCACAGATGGGACGTATTTTGCACCCGTTCTTTGGGGTGCTGATTTTCGTGGCGCTGATGTTTATGTTCGCGCGCTTTGTAAAGCACAACATTCCTGATAAACACGATATACCGTGGTTAAAAGGTATTGTTGAAGTGCTGAAAGGCAATGAACATAAGGTCGCCAAAGTCGGTAAATATAACGCCGGGCAGAAGATGATGTTCTGGACCATTATGAGCATGATATTCGTGCTGATGGTAACCGGAGTGATTATCTGGCGACCTTATTTCGCCGACTTCTTCCCGATAAAAGTCGTGCGCTATAGCCTGCTGATTCATGCCACCGTCGCCATTATTCTGATCCACGCCATCCTTATCCATATGTATATGGCGTTCTGGGTTAAGGGATCGATTAAAGGCATGGTGGTCGGTAAAGTCAGCCGCCGCTGGGCGCAGAAACATCACCCTCGCTGGTATCAGGAGGTAGAAGCGCAGGAAGCGAAGAAAGCAGGGACTGAAGGACATTAAGTCTCTTCACTCCCGCCTCTTTCTGGCCGCTACCGGTTATCAATTCCGCTAGCGGCCAGATTTTATTACGCCCCTTGTATAATCCCGCCAGCATCCTGAATGCTGTGGTCCCGCCAAGCCGTAAATATAACGTTACAAGCACTGTAATTCAGATTTGACGCGCTGCGGGTTTTCCCCTAACCTGCGCGGCATAATTAGCCATCTCTATCCTGAATAACAGAGGAAAGCGTGAAGAACCGCACCGTAGGGAGTATTTTAATCGTCGCCGGAACCACTATCGGCGCAGGGATGTTGGCCATGCCGCTGGCCTCTGCGGGCGTCGGCTTTGGCGTCACTCTGGTTTTACTGTTGAGCCTGTGGGCGCTGATGTGCTACACCGCACTGTTGCTGCTGGAAGTGTATCAGCACGTCCCCGCCGATACCGGTCTCGGGTCGCTGGCGTTGCGTTACCTTGGGCGTTACGGGCAATGGCTGACGGGCTTCAGTATGCTTTTCCTGATGTACGCGCTGACGGCGGCGTATGTCAGCGGTGCCGGTGAACTGCTGGCCTCGAGTCTCAGCCAATGGCTGAACATCGAACTGCCGCCTGCCGGGGGCGTCCTGCTGTTTACCGCCATCGGCGGCGGCGTGATTTGCATGGGCACGGCGTTGGTAGATTTATTTAATCGCTTCCTGTTCAGCGCCAAAATCGTATTCCTGATCCTGATGCTGGCGCTGCTGCTGCCACATATTCATCAGATGAACCTGCTGACGCTGCCGCTGCAACAGGGCCTGGCGCTCTCTGCGATCCCGGTGATTTTCACCTCGTTTGGCTTCCACGGCAGCGTGCCGAGTATCGTCAGCTATATGAAGGGTGATGTGCGTAAGCTGCGCCGGATTTTCGTGATTGGCAGCTTCATTCCGTTAGTGGCGTATATCTTCTGGCAGCTGGCGACGCTCGGCAGTATTGAATCGCCGGTCTTCAACGCCTTGCTGGGCGACCACGCAGGACTAAACGGTTTGCTGGAGGCGATCCGCGAAGTGGTGGCAACGCCGCATGTGGAACTGGCGGTGCATCTGTTTGCAGATTTGGCACTGGCGACCTCTTTCCTCGGCGTTGCGCTGGGGCTGTTTGATTATCTGGCGGATCTGTTTCAGCGTAAAAACAGCATCAGCGGTCGTCTTCAGACCGGGGCGGTTACCTTCCTGCCACCGCTGGCGTTTGCGCTGTTCTATCCGAAGGGTTTCGTGATGGCGCTAGGCTACGCGGGTGTGGCGCTGGCCGTTCTGGCGCTAATTATTCCGTCGTTGCTGACGATGAAAAGCCGCCAGCAGCATCCTCAGGCAGCCTATCGCGTTATCGGCGGAACGCCTGCGTTATGGCTGGTATTTGGCTGCGGCGTGGCGGTGATTCTGGTGCAAATCGCGATTGCAGTTGGAATGCTGCCTGCTGTCGGCTAATCTTCGGCTATAAAATCTGGTGCTTCGGCACCAGATCCTCCCTGGTATTAACAAACTCATTTCATCTTAATATTTATTCGCTCATCTATTTCAACATAGTTAAATAAATACCCAATCACTCTTCTGCCAGCCTCATCCATTAAGACTTTTCCTGTACAGCTTATTTTCTCCTGGCGTAATCTTGCGCTGTTTATTACTTCAGACAGAAAATATTATGAAAAAATTATCCCTTATCCTGCTAATGATGACCCTGGCAGGTTGTAGTGCCACGAATGCGAATTCCAATGCCAGCCGCGTCCGCGTCAGCACGAACGAGCCGGGAAAAGAGTGTAAATTCCTCGGAGACATTACCGGCAGCCAGGGGAATGTCTTCACCGGCGGCTGGACGTCGAACAGCAATCTGGAAACCGGTGCGCGCAATGACCTGAAAAACCAGGCCGCGAATATGGGCGGGAACGTGGTGTCGCTTATTACGCAGCGCGCGGGCCAGACCGGCAGCGCCTGGGACGGGAGCGGCAGTATGCAGCAGACCAACGTGACGCTAAGCGGCAATGTTTATCATTGCCCGGAATAGTAAAAAGGCCCTTTCGGGCCTTTTTTATGACTTATTTCAGACAGCAGCTTTTGTATTTCTTTCCGCTACCGCAAGGACATGGATCGTTGCGGCCAATTTTGATTTCATTCTTAATTGGCTGCTGTACTGGAGCCGCTTGCTGATTATCCAGCCAGTAATGGCAGAGCGTGAGCGCCGCAGGTTTCAGTAAATCGACGCTCGCCACATATTCTTCAGCAGTCAACGCTTCGATTCGCGAGAAATTCTCTTCGCTGCCATGTAGGGCAATCGCGTCTAACTGTGGCTGCAAACTTTCCGGCAGTGCCGACCAGTCGCTTAAAGCCACGCCGCGCATGTAACCAAAGCACCACTCTTCAACGATAGTGATTTCCTGACCTTCTTCTTCGCGGGTACCGAACAGAGGTTCATACTGATCCGGATAATCGCCCAGACGCTCACCGACATCATCCATATGCTGCAGAGTGAGATTCACGAAACGGTCCCGCTCGCGGTCATTGGCCCAGCGTGGTACGTAATCAGCCCCACCCCACACCGCCAGCATCCACTCAGCAGGCTCAATATCAACCGGGGATGAAAGAATAGCCGTCAGCATGCCGTCCAGTTCAGACACATCCATCACGGCCTGCTCGTTGCCATAGCGTGCCAGGACGTCGTCCAGCCACTCAAGTTCGCTTTCGTTTAACGGTCCGGTTTTCATCGCTGATTACTCGTGTTGGAAGTGTGTTGAAGATAGAACATCAGGATCGCAAATACAAAAAAACCACCCGAAGGTGGTTTCACGACACTGCTTATCATTGATTTTATTCTTTTGTTCCCATGGTAGCCGGAGTGGGACTTGAACCCACACAGCGCGAACGCCGAGGGATTTTAAATCCCTTGTGTCTACCGATTCCACCATCCGGCCTCGGGGAATAAAGTGGAGGCGCGTTCCGGAGTCGAACCGGACTAGACGGATTTGCAATCCGCTACATAACCGCTTTGCTAACGCGCCAAATTACTAACACCCGCAATTGCCGATGCTTTTAAACTGGAGCGGGAAACGAGACTCGAACTCGCGACCCCGACCTTGGCAAGGTCGTGCTCTACCAACTGAGCTATTCCCGCAGATCAGATGACTAACTTAATCATTTGATTTTGTTACCGTCTGGCAAGCTGTGCTGCCGTTCGATGCGTTGCATTCTACTTACCTGACGCACTGAGTCAACGTTAATTTTCACCGCACCGGATCGTTTGATGAAATTTACGTCGAAACGATCACTGTTCAAGCAAATCGCCGCGCGCAGCATTCAAATACTGGAACATCGACCACAGCGTCAGCACCGCCGCTACCATAAACAGACCAATACCTGCCCACTCTACCCACTCGTTCGGACGCCAAAGCATCCACACCAGTGCCGCCATTTGTGCCGTGGTTTTAACTTTACCAATCCACGAAACCGCCACGTTGCTGCGTTTGCCAAGTTCAGCCATCCATTCACGCAGTGCGGAGATGATAATTTCACGGGCAATCATGGTTGCGGCCGGGAGAGTCACCCACCAGGAGTGATAATGTTCGACAACCAACACCATCGCGATGGCGACCATCACCTTGTCGGCAACCGGGTCAAGGAACGCCCCGAAACGGGTGCTCTGGTTCCAGCGACGGGCCAGATAGCCGTCAAACCAGTCAGTTATCGCCGCAACGAAGAAGATAAACGCACAGGCAAACGGAGCCCAGACGAATGGCAGATAGAACGCCAGCACGAAAAATGGGATCAGGATGACGCGGAACAATGTAAGCAATGTAGGGATATTAAATTGCATGGCGACGGTAACTATCTGTTGTCAGTAAAATTAGCCCTATGTTGCTACAGAGCCCCTAATGTTTCAACGAGTAGAAGATCTTTTCTGCCAGACCGTGTGAAATACCGGGCACTTTCGCGATATCTTCGACGCTCGCTTTTTGCAGACCTTGCAGCCCGCCCATATATTTCAACAACATCTGACGACGTTTCGGTCCCACGCCCTCGATGGTCTCAAGGGTACTGGTACTTTTCACTTTCGCCCGTTTTTTACGGTGTCCGGTGATAGCGTGATCGTGAGATTCATCGCGAATGTGTTGAATGACGTGCAACGCCGGGGAGTCGGACGGCAGGTTAAACCCCTCACCTTCCGGCTCAAAATACAGCGTTTCCAGGCCAGCTTTTCGGTCACTGCCTTTGGCCACACCGAGCAGTAGCGGATGCTGTTTGTCCCAGTTGACCTCAAGTTCGGCAAAAACCTGCTTCGCCTGACCCAGCTGCCCTTTCCCACCATCAATCAGAATGACGTCTGGGATTTTGCTTTCTTCAATATCTTTGCCATAACGACGGCGCAGCACCTGATTCATCGCTGCATAGTCATCGCCAGGCGTAATGCCGGTGATGTTATAGCGACGATATTCCGCGCGTAGCGGACCGTTGCTATCAAATACCACGCAGGACGCCACAGTTTGCTCGCCCATGGTGTGACTGATGTCGAAACACTCCATACGCTTAACTTCCGGCAGTTCGAGCTGAGCCGCCAGCGCCTTCAGACGCTGATGAATAGTCGAATGCTGAGAAAGCTTAGTTACCAGCGCGGTAGCCGCATTGGTACGCGCCAGCTTCAGGTAACGCGCGCGATCGCCACGGGGCTTGGTCTGAATATTGATGCGTCGGCCGGCAAGTTCAGAAAGGGAATCTGCCAGCAGCGTTTTGTCACCAAGATTAAAATCGAGCAGGATTTCGCCCGGCAGCGTGCGCGCCTGGCTGCCCTGCAGATAGAACTGACCGACAAACGTCTCCACCACTTCGACAGGCTCAGTGCCCGCCGGGACTTTCGGGAAATAACTGCGGCTGCCGAGCACCTTGCCCTGACGGATAAACAGCACGTGAACACAGGCCATGCCGCCGTTAAAGGCCACGCCGATCACATCCAGATCGTCGCCTTCATTAGAAACGAACTGTTTCTCAGTGACACGACGAACCGCCTGAATCTGGTCGCGAATACGTGCGGCTTCTTCGAACGCCAGCGACTGGCTGGCTTTTTCCATCCGGGCCACCAGCTGATTCACAACCTGCTCGTCTTTTCCGGCCAGAAACAGGCGCACGTACTCAACCTGCTGTATATATTCGTCTTCGCTCACCAGCCCTGCAACGCACGGCCCGAGACAGCGGCCAATCTGATATTGCAGGCACGGCCGCGAGCGGTTGCGGTATACGCTGTTTTCGCACTGACGAATGGGGAAAATTTTCTGCAGCAGCGCCAGCGTTTCTCGCACCGCATAGCCGTTAGGGAACGGGCCAAAATATTCGCCTTTCGCGTGCTTCGCGCCGCGGTGCATGGCCAGCCGCGGATGGGTGTCGCCACTCAGGAAGATAAACGGATAGGATTTGTCATCACGTAGCAAAACGTTATAGCGCGGCTGATAGAGCTTGATGTAGTTATGTTCAAGCAGAAGCGCTTCTGTTTCGGTATGGGTAACGGTGACATCTATCTGGGAAATTTGCCCGACGAGCGCTTCGGTTTTGCGTGATCCAAGATTGCTACGGAAGTAGCTGGAAAGGCGCTTTTTGAGATCTTTGGCTTTGCCTACATAGATAACCGTGCCACCAGCATCGTACATACGATAGACGCCGGGCTGGCTGGTCACGGTTTTTAAAAAGGCTTTTGAATCAAATACATCACTCACTGACTTGCTAACGACTCCGCATTACACAGGCCATGGCGAATTGCCAGGTGAGTCAGCTCAACATCGCCATGAATGTTTAATTTACTAAACATACGATAACGATAGCTGTTCACCGTTTTCGGGCTGAGATTCAGTTGTTCAGAAATCTCAGTCACCTTCTGACCTTTGGTGATCATCAGCATAATCTGCAATTCACGTTCAGACAAACTGGCGAACGGGGATTCCGTTGATTTGGGCCCAATTTGACTCAACGCCATTTGCTGAGCGATGTCGGACGCGATGTAACGCTGACCGGCAAACACGGAACGGATGGCGTTGACCACCTCCTGTGGTGCAGCACCTTTGCTCAGATAGCCTGAGGCCCCTGCTTGCATCACTTTTGCTGGCAGTGGATTTTCCGTGTGAACGGTTAACATGATGACTCGAGTATCTGTGGTGGAGCGCGCAATCTTGCGCGTGGCTTCCAGCCCGCCAATACCTGGCATATTCATGTCCATGAGCACGACGTCAACTGGGTTTGCACGGCACCATTTCACCGCATCTTCGCCACAACAGACTTCACCAACAACGTTGATACCCTTTATATCTTCGAGAATGCGTCGTATCCCTGCGCGCACTAGTTCGTGGTCATCAACAAGAAGGATGTTGATCAAAGGAATAATCTCCAGAATAGGGATAACGCAACTGCCTCTAAATTCGCGTCCATATTAACGGGTTTTATCTCGACAATGAAAGGTAAAAGATGTCTCGTTTAAGATTTTACTTGGTTTTCTGGAAATTAGAATTTACATCTACTGGAAACATCCACAAAACAGTCAGATACGACAACCTTGTTTTTAAGCGCTTGCCTCCAAAAATTTCCGGATAACATTACGCTTTACAAAGATGATAAATACATACGCAAAAATGTAACAACAATTAACGGAGCGTGAACCAGTAAGAAACAAATAAGCAGTAGGCGGTTTCTTGTGTGCGATTAATATGTGTAAGCACCTCAGATCAGAGGACAAAAATCCTGCACTCCCGTTTTTACTGTTCTCTGTGGTATACTGCGCGACCTTTACTGAAACACCCCCCGCGTATGCGCGCTGAAATCCAACGAGGAAATAGATGAGCACTCCTGATTTTTCCACTGCTGAAAATAATCAACAATTGTCCCAGGAAGTTTCTTGCCTGAAAGCGTTACTCACGCTGATGTTGCAGGCGATGGGTCAAGCAGACGCAGGACGCGTGATTCTTAAAATGGAAAAGCAAATCACGCAGATGGAAGATGAAGCTCAGGCGGCCGTATTTTCCAGTACCGTTAAGCAAATTAAACAAGCTTACCGCCAGTGATTCCCTACCGGCTGCGAATCATCGCAGCCGGTTTCGCATTGGGTTGCGGTCAGATAATCCCTATCGCTGCGGCATAGCAGGCAATCTGCGTTTTGTTTGGCGCATTAAATTTCTTCTGCATATTCTTTTGATGAAAATTCACCGTATTCTCTGATATCGACAAGATTATCGATATTTCCGCTGAGGTCTTCCCTTCCGCCGTCCACTTCAGAATTTCATGCTCACGCTTACTGAATTTCATTTCCGGCGCCGTCACCATCGTATCTTCCATTCGCACCAGCGCAGCAAGACTGAACTCCATCAGCGTTTGCAGCCGCATTTCAGTTTCATCGTCTGATAATGGGTTAGCCTTGTCGCTCTGTCGTGATACCGATAAAAACCCGAGCGCACGATTAGGCAGCATCAACGATTGGGTAATTCCTCGACGTAAACCGTGCTCACGCGCTGCGTCCCAGAACGCCGGCGTTTCGCTGAATAAGCGCTCGCTCCACGGCAGATGTCCGTTGCGGTAATTTTCGGCTTTCAGCACCGGATCAATGGTGAAATAATTTTCGGCCTGATAATGATCCATCCATGCTTTGGGATAGGTGGTGTGCAAGGAGAGCTTGGGGCGGGTGAAGGGAACCGGGTGGCGCACGCAAAGGGCGAACCAGTCATATTCCAGTGAGTGAGTTTGCTGTTGTAAAATGGCATAGACTTGGTCATTTGCCGTGGCAGACTGAAATTGTTGCGAGATATCCTTCCGCCACTGAAAAAAATCGATGTCCCTCATACCTGAAGAGAAAACTCCTGATTGATAATCATTCCTATGAATACAACAAGCTAACACATAAAACTTATTTATATATATAAAATATCCGTGAAAGCGGAAATAATCTGAAACACCTTGCCTTCACAGGACAATCAGGGGGATGAGCAGGTTATATTTCGATGCAACGCGGAAAGGATGGCGTTTTGAAAGGAAAGTTTTACTTAAGTTAACTGTCTGAGTCATAAAAATGCGTGGCCTGTATTACCAGGCCACAGGAAGTTACTGCATGAGGAACTTTTCGAGGAACTGGCGGGTACGCGGCTGCTGCGGATTAGCAAACAGCGATTTGGCGTCGCCCTGCTCCACGATCCGGCCCTGATCCATGAAAATGGCGCGATCTGCGACGTCGCGCGCAAAGCTCATTTCGTGAGTCACAATCACCATTGTGCGCTTCTCCTTGGCCAGCTGGCGAATGGTGCTTAACACCTCGCCCACCAGTTCCGGATCCAGTGCGGAAGTCGGTTCATCGAACAGGATAACGTCCGGACGCATGGCCAGCGCCCGGGCAATGGCCACACGTTGCTGCTGCCCGCCGGATAAGCGACGCGGGTAGCTGGTTTCTTTGCCCGACAGCCCTACTTTCGCCAGCAGTTCACGCGCCAGCGTAGTGGCTTCGCTTTTGCTTTCACCTTTGACGATAACCGGCCCTTCAATGATGTTCTCCATCACTGTGCGATGCGGAAACAGATTGAAGCTCTGGAACACAAATCCGACATGCTGACGTAAACTGCGAATCAGCCCTTTTTGCTGACTCAGAGGACGCGCAGCGTCGATGGTGATGTCCCCGACCCGAATAGTGCCGCTCTCCGGCTCTTCCAGCAGGTTGATGCTGCGCAGCAGCGTGGTTTTTCCCGAGCCGCTCGGCCCGATAATCGCCACCACTTCGCCCTCTTTCACTTCCAGATCGATCCCGTGCAGCACCGTCTGACCGTGGAATTTCTTGACCAGGTTTTTAACGTCGATAGCACTCATTTCGGGTCACGCTCCTGGCGGTTCAGCTGGTTTTCGAAGTAGTTCTGCAACGCAGACAGCACGGTCGCCATCACCCAGTAAATTAACGACGCGGCCAGGTACATGGTGAACACTTCCAGCGTGCGCGAGGTGATGAGCTGCGCCTGACGGAACAGTTCCGGCACCTGAATGGTGGCCGCCAGCGAGGTGTCTTTCACCAGGCTAATGAAGCTGTTCGACAGCGGCGGCAGCGCCACGCGTGCAGCCTGCGGCAGGATCGCGCGACGTAGCGTTTGCCATGGCGTCATGCCGATACTCGCCGCGGCTTCCCACTGACCTTTATCAATTGAGGAAATCGCCGCGCGCAGCGTTTCAGAGGTATACGCCGCGGTGTTGAGCGACAGGCCAATCATCGCTGCCGGAATCGGATCCAGCTCAATACCAAACTGCGGCAGACCGTAATAGATCATGAACAGCTGGGCGATAAGCGGCGTACCGCGGAAAATCGAAGTGTAAAAACGGGCAATCCAGCGCACCGGCCCGATGGCAGACATGCGCATCAGCGCCAGGATAAAACCCAGCACCAGGCCGAAGAACATCCCGCCAATACTCAGCTGTAGCGTGAACACCGCCCCTTTTAGCAAATAAGGCAGCGAGTCGATAACCAGTTGGATACTTTCTTGCATTATGGCTTCTTTTTATACGTGTGGATGATAGGCAAACAATGCCGGAGCGCCGCCGGTGTGCACAAACAGAATCGGGCCTTCATCCTTAAAGCGTTTCTGGCTGATGCCGTCAATGAGTCCGGCCATCGCCTTGCCGGTGTACACCGGGTCCAGCAAAATCCCTTCCAGGCGAGCGAGCAGTTTCACGGCTTCCATGCCTTCGTCGTTCGGCGTGCCATAGCCCGGCGCGAAATAGTCATCCCAGAGGGTGATATCCGCGTTGGCCTTCAGCTCCAGGCTTTCCGCCACCGCCTGTTGCAGCGTGACGACTTTCGGTTTCTGATCGGCAACGCTTCGGGAAACGGTCACGCCAATCAGTTCCACGTCAGGCATCAGCTGTTCTAAACCGACTGCCAGACCCGCGTGGGTACCTGCGCTGCCGGATGCGACCACAACAGAGGAGAGCGACACTGCGCCTTCACACTGCTGCGCGATTTCCAGCGCGCTTTCGACATAACCCAGCGCACCCAGCGCGTTAGAGCCGCCGACCGGGATCACATACGGACGAAAGCCCTGCGCTTCAACGCGGGTCGCCAGCTCTTCCATCTGACGATTCGGGTCAGTCAGCGCATCGCACATCTCAACCTGCACGTTGAAATAGTCCAGCAGTAGGCGATTGCCATTGGTCAGATAGTTTTCTGCTTTGGTGCCAATCGGGTTTTCCAGCAACGCGATACAGTTCAGGCCAAGCTTCGCCGCCACCGCCGCCGTCTGGCGCACGTGGTTAGACTGAATCGCACCGGCGGTAATCAACGTGTCTGCGCCTTCGCGCAGCGCATCTGCCGCGAGAAATTCAAGCTTGCGCAGCTTGTTGCCACCCATCGCCATCGGCGTGACGTCATCGCGCTTAATAAGAATTTCGCGGCCCAGGTAATCGGACAGACGCGGCAGGTATTCCAGCGGCGTCGGCGAACCAATAAATTCCAGCCGTGGGAAGCGAGTAAGGTTTTGCAGTGACATAGCACCTCCTGATTTTCTTTTTATTATGCACACAGTTGCGGGCAAAATAAAAAAAGGCGCTAAATAGCGCCTTTTTTAAGCGATGCTGTGTTATTTGGTGACGTCAGCGCCGAACCATTTTTCAGACAGCGCTTTCAGGCTACCGTCTTTCTGCATACCCGCAATCGCGGCATCGATAGCTTTCAGCATATCTTCGTTGCCTTTACGCAGCGCAACACCAGACTCCTGACGGGAGAACGCTTCACCAGTGACAGCCAGCGTATTGTTGGTTTTCTTCACCAGATCCAACGCTGCCAGACGGTCAACCAGAATCGCATCGATACGGCCTACACGCAGATCCTGATATTTAGTCGGATCGTCATCATAGGTACGCACGTCCACGCCCTGCACGTTCTGACGCAGCCACTCTTCATAGTTGGTGCCCAGACCCACGCCGACTTTTTTGCCTTTCAGGTCAGCCGCGGTTTTGATAACACCTTCGTTGCCTTTTTTCACCAGCGCCTGAACACCGGACACGGTATACGGCGTGGAGAAGTCATATTTCTGCTTACGCACATCTGAAATGGTGACCTGGTTAATAACCACGTCGATACGTTTGGAATCCAGCGAGGCCAGCATTCCGTCCCATTTGGTCGGTTTCAGGTCCGCTTTCACGCCCAGATGCTTCGCCAGCTCCTGCGCGAATTCCACTTCAAAGCCGGTCAGTTTGCCGTCATCGCCCTGGAAGCTGAACGGAGGATAGGTGCCTTCCAGACCGACGCGCAGCGTGCCGCGTTCTTTAACCTGGTTCAGCAGGTTTTCCGCGGCGAAGGTTTTCACGCTTGCCCCGGCGACCAGCGCCACGGCCATCATTCCCATCAGAGCCTGACGGCCCATAAATGCTAATTTCATCATTCCCCCGAAAATTCGAATTTTTTGCAGTGTAAGACGTTTGGGAAAAACAGCTAATACCCGTCCGTTATATGCCATTCAAATTTAATATAACTCAGAGGTTGCCTGATACGCGAACTTCTGTTGGCCCAACACCGGCCGCAGGTTTTTGAATTGCGAATACTTTCGCAGTGCAATGCGATAGTTGTTGGTGCTGGTCTGCGGAAGCCACGGCGCGAGGTTTTCGTCCGCTTCGCCATCGAGCAGCTCACGGTCGATTTTCAGGGCCGACAGATGATTGCCAAGCCGACGCAGGCGCACGACATATTCGCGCACAGTGCCCGGGCTCATGTCAGTGTGTTCGAACAGATACTGTTTAAAGCCGAGGATATCGAAGAAGTCACTCTGCTCTTTGCAGTGCAGGTCGCCGCAGAAGCGGCACAGCGCGACCCACTCGCGGCGCTCCTGCAGCCAGTCGGCTTCATCCATTAAGGTATCGAGGCGGGAAATGGCGATTTTGTTGACGATTTCCCCGCTGCGCACAAGCGTAATGCGATCGAGCATTTTGTGGCAGTGGGCACAATGCGTCTGGCTGTGTTTAAAGTCTTTAAGATAGCGGCTTAAAGGCCGTCTTTTTACCTGCTGCACCGTCATGATAACTCCTGGTAGTCAATGCTATGTGCGGCATTACTCCAGGCGCGACGGCTTAGCCGCCTTCCTGGTACCGACCCAGTTTTGTTCGCAAACGCTTGATGGCCTGACTGTGAAGCTGACTGACGCGCGACTCTCCCACCTCCAGCACTGCCCCAATCTCTTTCAGATTGAGCTCTTCCTGGTAGTAGAGCGTCAGCACCAGCTGCTCACGTTCCGGTAACGCTTCAATCGCGTCCATCACGCGCTGACGCAGGTTGCCTTCCATCAGTTGATGGAGCGGGTTCTCCCGTTGATTCTCTTCAGTTACCAGCTCGATACTGTCGCCGTGCTCTTCCCGCCACTCGTCGTAGGAGAAAATCTGGCTGTTATTGGTATCCAGCAGCATCTGTCGATACTCTTCAACAGCAATGCCAAGACGTTGGGCGACTTCTGTTTCCGTCGCGTTACGTCCCAGCTCCTGTTCCAGTTGACCCATCGCCTGCGCCACTTCTCGGGCATTGCGGCGGACGCTGCGCGGCACCCAATCGCGGCTGCGCAATTCGTCCAGCATCGCGCCACGTATGCGCTGTACTGCATAGGTGGTAAATGCCGTGCCTTGCAGAGCATCGTAACGTTCGACGGCATTCAATAACCCAATGCCGCCCGCCTGAAGCAGATCGTCCAGTTCCACGCTCGCGGGCAGACGCACCTGAAGGCGCAATGCTTCGTGTCGCACCAAAGGAACATAACGCTGCCACAGCGAGTGTTTATCCATTACACCTTCAGCGGTATACAGTGAATTCACGATAAACAGCCCTGCAATAGTTGAGTTATCGGCATGATTATCCGTTTCTGGAGGGTTTTTAATCGACGGAATAGTGGCTAAAAGGGGGGGTTATTTGGCGAGTTAAGTAAAACTCTAAAACGAAAAAACCCCGCCGAGGCGGGGTTGGATGCATTATCAGGATTAGCCCTGCAGCAGAGACAGAACCTGCTGTGGAACCTGGTTTGCTTTCGCTAACACGGAGTTACCCGCCTGCTGGATGATCTGCGCTTTAGACATATTCGACACTTCGGTCGCATAGTCGGCGTCCTGAATACGGGACTGCGCTTCAGACAGGTTGGTGGTGGTGTTGTTCAGGTTGGTGATGGCAGAGTCCAGACGGTTCTGCACCGCACCCAGGGAAGAACGGAATTTATCAACGGATGCGATAGCTTTGTCCAGCAGAGCCAGTGGATCAGCTGAAGATGCACCTGCGAACACATCAGTTGTTGCTGTCAAATCGTATGGTGTATCAGTTGTTGTACCTGATTTCGCATCGGTGTTAGCTGTTGCGCCATTCGCTAAGAGCGCAGCATTGGCTGCCAGGTTTTTACCCTGAACCGTAACGAATGCAGTCGGAGCACCAGTAGAGTCAGCCCCAACTTTAACCAGTTGGTTACTCTGCGCTGCACCAGTTACGCCATTAGTAGAATCATTATAAGTCACTTTAGCAGTGTTCAGCGTAACTGCGCCATTTGCCGCTACTGTTGCAGCATAGAAATCATTGCCAGACTGAACTACATACTTATCAGTTGCCGCACCCGCAGCATTATTGACGTTATGCAGGGTCAGAGAGCTCGCATCAACTTTTAGAGAAACTGCTGCAGCCGCCAGGTCAACTTTAACTGGAGCAGTTGCGCCGCCAGTGCCGATCTGGGTAATAGAATCACCAACGCTCAGGCTCTGCTTAGACACGGAGAAAGCATTCAGACCCAGAGTAGAAGAGTCGATCTGCTGCAGGTCGATGTCGATGGTCTGGCCATCGTTCGCGCCAACCTGGATGGACATGGCGCCGTTTTTAGCCAGCACGTTCACGCCGTTGAACTGAGTCTGACCGGATACGCGGTCAATTTCGTCCAGACGGGATTTGATTTCGTCCTGGATTGAAGAAAGATCAGAATCAGAGTTGGTACCGGTGGTTGCCTGAACGGTCAGTTCACGCACACGCTGTAAGTTGTTGTTGATTTCGGACAGCGCGCCTTCAGCGGTCTGCGCCAGAGAGATACCGTCGTTGGCGTTACGTGCTGCCTGAGTCAGGCCCTTGATGTTAGAGGTGAAGCGGTTAGCAATCGCCTGGCCCGCCGCATCGTCTTTCGCGCTGTTGATACGCAGACCAGAAGACAGACGCTCAATGGAAGTCGACAGAGCAGACTGGTTTTTGTTGATGTTGTTCTGAGTGATCAGCGAGAGGCTGTTGGTATTGATGACTTGTGCCATGATTTCGTTTCCTGTGTTTCACGTCTGTGGTTACGGTTTGGGTTTCCACCCGTCGGCTCAATCGCCGTCAATGTGGTTATCGTCGTCCCCCCACCAACCTTTAGATTTTTTTCACACTTTTTTTCACAGACTGCGGAATTATTTTTTAGCCGCCGAAATAGTCTTCCCTGTTGCCTTTATTCCCGCCATTAAAAAAAGAAAATTAACCGTAAACTTTGCACCAACCCCGCCGATAACCCCGGTATTCGTTTTACATGTCAAAAGATTAAGGAATAAATATGGCAAGTATTTCTACGCTGGGAATAGGTTCGGGTCTCGATTTAAGTACCATTCTGGATAACCTTGAAGCCGCTGAAAAAGCGACGTTGACGCCTATCTCTACTCAGCAGTCGTCCTATACCGCAAAACTGAGCGCATACGGAACCTTAAAAAGCGCGCTGGTCTCTTTCCAGACCGCCAACACTGCGCTGAACAACGCCGATTTATTTACCTCAACCACCACCAGCAGTAGCTCTTCTGCCTTTAGCGCCACCACCACCGGCAGCGCCATTGCCGGAAAATACACCATCAGCGTGTCACAGCTGGCGCAGGCGCAAACACTGACCACCACCGGCTCCCAGGCTGACAGCAAAACCGCGATTGCCAGCGCTGACAGCAGCATCACCATTCAGCAAGGCGGCGGCAAAGACGCGGTTAAGATTGATATCAGCGCAGCGAACTCTTCCCTGAGCGGCATTCGCGATGCGATTAACAAAGCCGATGCGGGCGTCAGCGCCAGTATCATCAACGTCGGTAACGGGCAATATCGCCTGTCGATCACCGCCAACGATACCGGCTCTGATAACGCAATGACAATCAGCGTCAGCGGCGACAGCGCCCTGCAAAGCTTTATGGGCTACGACGCGTCCGGCAATGGCGGCATGGAAGAGTCCGTTACGGCACAAAACGCCAAGCTTAAAGTTAATAATGTCGATATCGAGAACAGCAGCAACACCATCAGCGATGCGCTGGAAGACATCACGCTGAATCTGAACGACACCACTACCGGCAACCAGACGCTGACGATTGCGAAAGACACCTCAAAATCTGAAAGTGCGATTAACGCGTGGGTCACGGCCTATAACGCGCTGCAGGACACCTTCAGCTCGCTGACCAAATACACCAAGGTTGATACTGGAACGGATGCCCAGGACACCAGCAACGGCGCCCTACTCGGCGACAGCACCCTGCGCACCATTCAGACCCAGCTGAAAAGCATGCTCTCCAGCTCCACCGGCAGCTCAGCGTATAAAACCCTGGCGCAGATTGGCGTCACCTCTGACCCAAGCACCGGCAAACTGACCGTTGACAGCACTAAGCTTGAAAGTGCGCTGAAAACCAACTCCGCAGACATCAAAGACATGTTTGTCGGCGACGGCAAAACCACTGGCATCACCACTACGATGGGCAGCAACCTGACCAGCTGGCTCTCGACGACAGGGATTATTCAGGCCGCCACCGATGGCGTGAGTAAGACACTGAACAACCTGACGACGCAATACAACGACGCCAGTGACCGGATCGACACTCTGATGGCGCGTTACAAAGCCCAGTTTACCCAGCTGGACGTGATGATGAGTTCGCTGAACTCCACCAGCAGCTATCTGACGCAGCAGTTCGAATCAACGTCCAGCAGCAAAAGCTAATTAAATATGCCCAGGAGCTAACATGTACGGCGCAAAAGGCACACAGACCTACGCAAAAATCGGAGTTGAAAGCGCGGTAATGAGCGCGAGCCAGCAGCAGCTGGTGACTCTGCTGTTTGATGGTGCACTCAGCGCACTGGTGCGCGCGCGCCTGTTTATGCAAGACAACAACCTTGAGGGGAAAGGCCTTTCCCTCTCGAAAGCCATCAACATCATCGAAAACGGCCTTAAAGTCGGGCTGGACGCAGAGAGTGACGATGAGCTTACGCAAAACCTGATTGCGCTTTACGCCTATATGGTCAGGCGTCTCTTGCAGGCCAATCTGCGTAACGAGGTGTCTGCCGTTGAAGAGGTGGAGGCCCTACTGCGCGATATCGCTGATGCCTGGAAAGAAGTTGCCCTCTCGCCCACTCTGATTCAGGACGCCGTCTAATGAGCACTGCACCGCAACTCTATAGTCTGTACCAGCAGCTGCTTGACCGAAGCCTCGTCATGCTGCGATTCGCCACAGAAGGACAATGGGACGAACTGATTGCCTGTGAAATGGAGTATGTCAGTGCGGTGCAAAAGCTGGCAGAAATCACACAACAAACGGAGCCGTCGACTGTCATCCAGGATCAGCTGCGTCCGGTACTGCGCGCTATCCTCGATAACGAAACCGAGGTCAAACGCCTGCTGCAGGCGCGAATGGAGGAGCTGGCAAAACTGGTTGGTCAGTCCACCATTCAGAAATCGGTCCTCACCACCTACGGCAAACAGGGCGGTCACGTTCTGGTGCCGCAGGAAAGCCGCGACACGCCAACCAACTGATTCGCTGGCGCGCACTGCGCGCCAGGCGTTTTTCCGCTTTGTATTCCATACTAGAGTCTCCTTGTCACACGGAGTCTGTGTATGCGCAATCCTACCCTGTTGCAATGTTTTCACTGGTATTACCCCACTGGCGGTGAATTGTGGCGAGAGGTCGAAGCGCTTGCGCCCAATCTCAATGAAATTGGCGTGAACATGATTTGGCTCCCCCCGGCGTATAAAGGCGCGTCGGGTGGATATTCAGTCGGCTATGACAGCTACGATCTTTTCGACCTCGGCGAATTTGATCAAAAAGGATCGGTCGCCACCAAATACGGCGATAAGACTCAGCTGTTGGCAGCCATCGATGCGCTGAAAAAGAACGATATTGCGGTGCTGCTCGACGTGGTGGTAAACCATAAAATGGGCGCCGACGAAAAAGAACGCATTCAGGTCCAGCGCGTAAACGATCAGGACCGCACGCAAATTGATGATGAAGTGATCGAGTGCGACGCGTGGACCAAATACTTTTTCCCGGTCCGCGCGGGGAAATATTCGCAGTTCGTCTGGGATTACAAATGCTTCAGCGGCATCGACCACATCGAAAATCCGGATGAAAACGGCGTCTTTAAAATCGTCAATGATTACAGTGGCGAGGGCTGGAACGATCAGGTCGACAACGAAATGGGCAACTTCGACTACCTGATGGGCGAGAATATTGATTTCCGTAATCATGCAGTCACCGAGGAACTCAAATACTGGGCGCGCTGGGTGATGGAACAAACTCAATGCGACGGTTTCCGTCTGGATGCGGTGAAACATATTCCGGCGTGGTTCTACAAAGAGTGGATTGAGCACGTGCAGGAAGTGGCGCCAAAGCCGCTGTTCATTGTGGCGGAATACTGGTCCCACGAGGTCGATAAGCTCCAGCATTACATCAATCAGGTCGATGGGCAGACGCTGCTGTTTGATGCGCCATTGCAGATGAAATTCCACGAGGCCTCACGCCTGGGCCGCGATTATGACATGAGTCAGATTTTCACCGGCACGCTGGTAGAAGCCGATCCATTCCATGCCATTACACTGGTCACCAATCACGACACCCAACCACTACAGGCGCTGGAAGCCCCGGTCGAACCGTGGTTTAAACCGCTGGCCTATGCACTAATATTACTGCGAGAAAACGGCGTGCCGTCGGTATTCTACGCAGACCTGTTCGGGGCGAGTTACGAAGACACAGGTGGCGACGGTAATAGCTATAAAATCGACATGCCGGTGATTGAGCAACTACACGAGCTGATTGACGCCCGCCAGCGCTTCGCCCACGGCGTGCAAACGCTGTATTTTGATCATCCGAACTGCATCGCCTTCAGCCGCAGCGGGACTGAGGACGCACCCGGCTGCGTGGTGGTGATGTCCAACGGCGACGAAGGCGAAAAAACGCTGACGCTCGGCGACAACTACGGCAACAAGCGCTGGAAAGATTTTCTCAATAATCGCGAAGAAGTGGTCGAAACTGATGAGCAAGGCAACGGCGTCTTTACCTGTAACGGCGGTAGCGTGAGCGTGTGGGTAATGGAGGACGTGCTTTAAAGCGTGAGCTCAAATTCACCCCGGCGGCGCGATGCCAGCCGGGTATACACGTAAAACAGATTACGGTAGCGGGGATAATAGCGGATTTTTTTGCAGGTAATCCGCGCATTCCTGCGTTGGGCGATCGACGCGTTTTAAGGTCATGCGATCGTAATCAATGCGCTCGCCTTCCCGGTCAATCGAATAGACGTCTTTGCGGTTGGTGACGTTATACAGGTCATCGCTGCGCAGCATCAGTTTGCCCGGTAATGCGATAACGCGCTGCCACTGGCGGCAATCCAGCGTATCCCCTTCCGGCGTAATAATCAGCGTGGCAATCGCTTCCGGGCTGATCATCGCACTCTGCGGCCCTTCCGACTGCCAGTAACCCGCCAGCCCCGCCGGGGCCGGCGCCTTGACCACATTATTGTAGTCGTCAATCTGAGCACAGCCGCTCAGCGCCAACAGAGCGCCGATAATCGCAATCTTTTTCATCACCTATCCTGAAAACCGTGAAAAAAATATTGTGTCATTAAAGCGTTATCGCTTCCAGCCTTTACTGCGGCGCAAGCGTGAGTCTTACGAGTAAACAAACTGCGTGATGGTGACAGGCATGGTTTTTCTCTGCGTTAGCGGGTCGTAATGGGAAGTATGGTCGCTTACGGCGAGACAAGTGTACTCTGCGGGGAAAAAATCATTTGCCAGGCATTCAGCACAATAAAACAGACACATTCCTGATTGCTCTAATTTGTTCCAAATCAATATCGCCATTAATTCATTCATTCATTAAATAAATTAATTCGCGTCAATCCATAAATGCAGCATATGATTGGCGCGCTTTAAATAAGCACATTTTAAAAAATAATATAAAGGTTAAATTTGATGATAGTTGATGTTAAAACTCTGGCGGTACTGGCGATATTATTCTCCAGTACCTGTAATGCCGCTTTTGAAAATATTAATGGAGGTGATTACCCGCGGACGAGTGACATGGGCCAGTATGCCGAAGTCATGAACCACTCAGACCGCTACGGCTCTGTGCCAACTGATGCGGCGGCTCAAGTGGAGAGTGATGCTAACAAGGCTTGGGGCAATAGTTATATTGATGCGAAGAACGGGGTTAATCAGCCCACAAACCAGCCAGTTTCCGGATATGGGAGCGCCTATCTTGATGCTAAGAATAGTCAATCAGGTTTCGGTAGCACCTATCTTGACGCCAAAAACAATCAGACGGGATATATTAAAAACGATCCTACGGGCAAGCCCGTTAATATTGTGTCAATGACAGGCATTAACCCTTCGCAACCGTCAATTAATGTTGCGGTCAATACTCTTTCACCATCCACGCGCGTGCTGACTCCCCACGGGGTGGTAACTGCAGGCTCGTTACCTGCAAATACACAGGTCACCGTGGCATTTAAAAGTGCCTTTTCCACCACACCGAAAAACGGTCATGCTCATTCTGCTCACGATAGTGGTGGAGAGCATGGCACCGGGAATGGTGCGAATAACGCAGCGGGCACCCATAGCGCACACGGCTTAGGCGGTAACTCGCATATTGGTGGTGGCCTTTCAGGCGGCGGGTTCCATTATTAAACACTGAAAGGGGCTAACGCCCCTTTTTTTACCGCCCACGGCTGACCATCATGAGGCCATTTTCACCGCTACACCTGCATGCCCATCATTTCCTGGTACGCCGCCACCAACTTGTTACGCACCTGAATGCCCATCTGCAGGGAGACGGATGATTTTTGCAGGTCGGTCATCACATCATTCAGCGCAATACCCGGCTCACCTAAGGCAAATTTCTCTGCCTGCGCTTTGGCGCTGTTTTGCGTATCGCTGATGCGGTCGAGGGCGGCATTGAGCTGGCCCGCAAAGCTGATAGACGGCTGTTCTTCCACCTGCTGATTGCGCGCGACGCTGGCCGCGGCCTGCATCTGCGTCAATACCCCTTCGATACCTGTAATGGCCATGTTAATCCCCTGGTCGATGTTATGGGCAGTGAGATTATCAGTTTGTCAATGAGATAAAGGCGCTAATTAACGTTAAAAAACCCGACTATTTGACCCATAGAAAATTCTGGAACGGCAAATAATGGCATAGCACCCATTTTGCCTTTGCCGACCGGGAGTCAGCCTTGCTTTTGTACACGTTTAACGCCATCGACCTGGATTCACGAGGTGCGCAATGAGCGCGACAGCCACGACCACGACACCAACCAAGATGCCTGAGTGGGTCGCTCGCCTGCGCGCTAACCCGAAAATCCCATTAATGGTTGCCAGCGCAGCCGCCGTCGCGATCGTTGTCGCGCTGGTGCTGTGGGCGAAAGCGCCTGACTATCGCACGCTGTTCAGTAACCTGACCGATCAGGACGGCGGTGCCATCGTCACTCAGCTTCAGCAAATGAACGTCCCGTATCGCTTTGCTGATAGCGGCGGCGCCATTGAAGTGCCTGCCGATAAAGTGCATGAGCTGCGTCTGCGTCTGGCCCAGCAAGGCCTGCCGAAAGGCGGTGCAGTTGGGTTTGAGCTGCTGGATCAGGAAAAATTTGGTATCAGCCAGTTCAGCGAGCAGGTGAACTATCAACGTGCGCTGGAAGGTGAACTCGCGCGTACCATCGAAACCCTCGGCCCAGTGAAAAGCGCCCGCGTGCATCTGGCCATGCCGAAGCCTTCATTATTTGTGCGTGAGCAGAAACTTCCCTCCGCTTCCGTCACGCTGAACCTCGAACCGGGCCGTGCGCTTGATGAAGGCCAGATTGCTGCGGTGGTACATTTGGTGTCCAGCGCCGTAGCAGGCCTGCCGCCGGGTAACGTGACGCTGGTCGATCAGGGCGGTCATCTGTTGACCCAGTCCAATACCGGCGATCGCGACCTGAATGACACTCAGCTGAAATATGCCTCTGATGTTGAAGCCCGCGTGCAGCGCCGCATTGAATCCATTCTGTCGCCGATTGTCGGCAACGGAAATATCCACGCGCAGGTCACCGCGCAGATCAACTTCGACAATAAAGAGCAGACCGAAGAGCAATACAGCCCGAACGGCGATGCCAGCCAGGCGGTAATGCGCTCGCGTCAAGTGAATGAGAACGAGCAGATTGGCGGCCAGAACCCAGGCGGCGTGCCGGGTGCATTGTCCAACTCCCCTGCTCCAGCGCCGAATGCCCCTATCTCGACGCCACCAGCGAACCAGCAGGCGGGTGCGCAAGGTCAGCAGCGTAATACCAGCACGAATAACCAGAGCGGGCCGCGCAACACTTCGCGTAACGAAACCACCAACTACGAAGTCGACCGGACGATTCGCCACACCAAAATGAACGTCGGCGATATCCAGCGTCTGTCGGTGGCGGTAGTGGTGAACTACAAAAATCTGCCGGATGGCAAGCCGCTGCCGCTGACCGCCGATCAGATGAAGCAAATTGAAGATTTGACCCGCGAAGCGATGGGCTACTCCACGACCCGTGGCGACACCCTGAACGTGGTCAACTCCCCATTTACCGCAGGCGACGAAAGCGGTGGCGAACTGCCGTTCTGGCAACAGCAGTCGTTCATCGACCAGATACTGTCCGCCGGACGCTGGGTATTGATCGCCCTGGTGGCGTGGATCCTGTGGCGCAAAGCCGTGCGTCCGCAGCTGGTGCGTCGCGAGGAAATCGCTAAAGCCGCCCAGGAAGAAGCGAAAATGGAGCGCGAAACTGCCGATGCGGTGGAAGTTCGCCTCAGCAAAGATGAACAACAGCAGAGTCGCCGCGTCAACCAGCGCCTGAGCGCAGAAGTGATGAGCCAGCGTATTCGCGAAATGTCAGACAACGATCCGCGCGTCGTCGCGCTGGTCATTCGCCAGTGGATGAGCAACGACCATGAGTAACACGACCCTTTCAGGCACCGATAAAAGCGTCATCCTGCTGATGACCATTGGCGAAGATCGCGCGGCGGAGGTGTTCAAGCACCTCAATACTCGCGAGGTGCAAACCCTCAGTGCGGCGATGGCCAACGTGCGTCAGATTTCGAACAAGCAGCTGACTGACGTGCTGGCAGAGTTTGAGCAGGAAGCTGAGCAGTATGCAGCACTGAACGTCAATGCTAATGAATACCTGCGTTCGGTACTGGTGAAAGCGTTGGGCGAAGAGCGTGCCGCCAGCCTGCTGGAAGACATTCTCGAAACCCGCGAAACCACCAGTGGTATCGAAACACTCAACTTTATGGAGCCACAAAGCGCCGCAGACCTTATTCGCGACGAGCATCCGCAGATCATCGCCACCATCCTCGTACACCTCAAACGCGGTCAGGCGGCGGATATTCTGGCGCTGTTCGACGAGCGTTTGCGCCACGACGTGATGCTGCGTATCGCCACCTTTGGCGGCGTGCAGCCAGCGGCGTTGGCGGAACTGACCGAAGTGCTGAACAACCTGCTCGACGGCCAGAACCTCAAGCGCAGCAAGATGGGCGGCGTGAGAACCGCAGCAGAAATTATCAACCTGATGAAAACCCAGCAGGAAGAAGCGGTCATTACCGCCGTACGCGAATTCGACGGCGAGCTGGCGCAGAAAATCATCGACGAGATGTTCCTGTTCGAAAATCTGGTCGAAGTGGACGACCGCAGCATCCAGCGCCTGTTGCAGGAAGTGGATTCCGAATCCCTGCTCATCGCGCTCAAAGGTGGCGAACAGCCGCTGCGCGAGAAGTTCCTGCGCAATATGTCCCAGCGCGCCGCCGATATCCTGCGCGACGATCTGGCCAACCGCGGCCCGGTTCGTCTGTCTCAGGTCGAAAACGAACAGAAAGCGATTCTGCTTATTGTGCGTCGTTTAGCGGAAACTGGCGAGATGGTGATTGGCAGCGGAGACGACACCTATGTCTGATTCCACACCATGGAAAATCTGGCAGCCTGACGACCTTGCTCCACCGATGCAGGCGTTTGTGCCAGAGTTCAGTGAAAGCCGCATCGAGGAGCCAGTCGATGCAATTTCCGAAGAGCAAAAGCTGCAACAGCAGCTGGCGCAGATACAGATGCAGGCCCACGAACAGGGCTATAACGCCGGACTGGCAGAAGGCCGCGCCGCCGGGCAGTCACAGGGTTATCAGGAAGGCTTAGCGCAAGGCCTCGAACAGGGTCAGGCGCAAGCGCAGCAGCAGCAGATCCCGCTGCACGCACGGATGCAGCAGCTGGTCAGTGAGTTCCAGCACACGCTGGATGCGCTGGACAGCGTGATCGCCTCGCGTCTGATGCAAATGGCGCTGGAAGCTGCGCGGCAGGTGATCGGCCAGGCGCCGATTGTCGATAACTCGGCGCTGATCAAACAGATTCAGGCTTTATTGCAGCAGGAACCGTTGTTCAGTGGCAAACCGCAGTTGCGCGTACACCCTGACGATTTGCAGCGCGTGGAAGATATGGTCGGCGCGACGCTGAGCCTGCACGGCTGGCGGCTGCGCGGTGACCCGTCGCTGCACCACGGTGGCTGTAAAATCTCCGCCGATGAGGGTGACCTTGATGCCAGCGTCGCCACCCGCTGGCAGGAGCTGTGCCGCCTGGCCGCTCCGGGAGTGGTGTAATGACCGCTCGCCTGACCCGTTGGCTCAACATGCTCGATAATTTCGAGACCAAAATGACGCAACTGCCGTCGGTGCGTCGCTACGGTCGTTTGACCCGCGCCACCGGGCTGGTGCTGGAAGCCACCGGGCTGCAATTGCCGCTCGGCGCGACCTGCATTATTGAACGTCAAAACGGAAAAGAAACTCACGAAGTGGAAAGCGAAGTCGTGGGCTTCAACGGTCAGCGCCTGTTTTTGATGCCGCTCGAAGAGGTGGAAGGCATTTTGCCCGGCGCCCGCGTGTATGCGCGTAACGCCTCCGGCGACGGTCTGCAAAGCGGGAAACAGTTACCGCTCGGCCCGGCACTGCTCGGGCGCGTACTCGACGGAGCAGGTAAACCGCTCGACGGCCTGCCCGCCCCGGACACCACCGAAACCGGCGCGCTCATCACCCAGCCGTTTAACCCGTTGCAGCGTACCGCCATTGAACACGTGCTCGACACCGGCGTACGGCCGATTAATGCCCTGCTCACCGTCGGACGCGGCCAGCGTATGGGCCTGTTCGCCGGTTCCGGGGTCGGTAAAAGCGTGCTGCTCGGCATGATGGCGCGCTACACCCAGGCCGATGTAATTGTGGTGGGCCTGATTGGCGAGCGTGGTCGCGAAGTCAAAGATTTTATCGAGAACATTCTCGGAGCCGACGGACGCGCACGCTCGGTGGTGATCGCCGCCCCCGCGGATGTCTCGCCACTGCTGCGTATGCAGGGTGCAGCCTACGCCACGCGCATTGCTGAAGATTTCCGTGACCGTGGTCAGCATGTGTTGCTGATCATGGACTCCCTGACCCGTTACGCCATGGCCCAGCGTGAAATCGCGCTAGCTATCGGCGAACCGCCCGCGACCAAAGGCTACCCACCTTCGGTATTTGCCAAACTGCCCGCGCTGGTTGAACGCGCCGGGAACGGCATCAGCGGTGGCGGCTCGGTCACTGCTTTTTATACCGTGCTCACAGAGGGCGACGATCAGCAGGATCCGATCGCTGACTCCGCGCGCGCGATCCTTGACGGCCACATCGTGTTGTCCCGCCGTCTGGCGGAAGCGGGCCACTATCCGGCCATCGACATCGAAGCCTCTATCAGCCGCGCCATGACCTCTCTGATCACCGAGAAACACTACGCCCGGGTGAGAAACTTCAAACAACTGCTTTCCAGCTTCCAGCGCAACCGCGACCTGGTGAGCGTCGGGGCGTATGCCAAAGGCAGCGATCCGATGCTCGACAAGGCGATCGCACTGTGGCCGCAGCTGGAGGGTTTTCTGCAACAGGGTATTTTCGAAAAAGCGGACTGGGAAGAGTCACTTCAGGCACTTGAGATTATCTTCCCGGTAGCCTGAGAGCAGGAGTAAATCATCATGGCGGAACATGGCGCATTAACCACGCTGAAAGAACTGGCCGAAAAAGACGTCGACAACGCCGCCCTGCAGTTGGGCGAGATGCGACGCGGCTGCCATCAGGCGGAAGAGCAGCTGAAGATGCTGATGGATTACCAGCTTGAGTACCAGAATAACCTGAACGACAACATGTCTCAGGGCATGGCCAGCCTGCGCTGGCAGAACTATCAGCAGTTTATTCAGACCCTGGAAAAGGCAATCGACCAGCACCGTCAGCAGCTGTTGCAGTGGAACCGTAAAGTCGATCAGGCGTTGAGCGCCTGGCGTGAGAAAAAGCAGCGTTTGCAGGCATGGCAGACGCTACAGGACAGACAGGCCGCCGCGACGCTGCTGGCGGAAAACCGTCTGGACCAGAAAAAAATGGATGAGTTCGCCCAGCGTGCCACCTTAAGGAAATCCGAATGATTACTCTGCCGAAACTTATCGTCAGTGATACCGACATCTCCCCTTCTGGACAAAGTAGCGCGGCCACCGGTACCGCTGACAGCGCTGAGGACTTTTTTGCCCTGCTCTCCGGCGCGATGTCCGGTAAGACGGGTAAAGACGGCAAGCTGACACTGGCCGACCTCCAGGAAGCGAGTCAGAAACTGCCTCAGGGCGAGGCCAAAACCACGCTCAGTAAACTGCTGGCGCAGCAGACTGACGACGACGCGAAGAAGGTGCACGTCACGACACTGACCGATGCGCAGTCGGTGTTGAGCGCCCTGACGCCAGAAGTCAAAAGCGACGTGGTAAAGCAGCTGACCAAAGATTTGCAAAAGATCGACGACAAACCGTCGTTGAGTGATGAAGAGATGGCCGGTTTGAACGCGCTGATGGCGATGCTGCCACACACCGCGACCACCGCCTCGGCACTGCCCGCAACCCAGACGGCTGGCGTGACTGCCACGTCCGGATCTTCTGCGAAAGGCATTGCAGAATTAGCGTCTGCGGCAACCAGCGTCGACACCGGCAATACCGGGCATTCCACGGGGAAAGCATTTACGTTCCCTCCGGCGGCGCATGGCCTGCAAGCCGTTCAGACTGACGATGCCTCCGGCAGCCAGACCACCCCGCTGGTGGCCGCTGCCGCAATGAAAGCCGATACTGACAGTTCACTCTCAGCCGCCGCGCCGACGGTAAACATTGCTCCGGTTATCAGCAACGCCACCGCCACGGTAAATACACATCCGGTGGTGACCGTCAACTCTCAACTCGGTACGCCGGAGTGGCAGCAGAACATCAGCCAGCAGATCACACTGTTTACCCGCCAGGGCCAGCAAACCGCCGAGCTTAAGCTGCATCCGGAAAACTTAGGCCAGGTGAATATCACCCTCAAGATTGACGATAACCAGGCGCAAATTCAGATGATGTCACCGCACAGTCACGTGCGTGCCGCGCTCGAAGCGGCTATTCCAACGCTGCGCACGCAGTTGGCGGATAACGGCATTCAGCTGTCGCAGAGCAACGTCAGCGGCGAAAGTTTTGCCGGACAACAACAGCAGCAATCCTCTTTCGGTCAGTCTTCTTCGCAACGTTCTGCTGAAGGTCGGGCATTTGCTGCCGATGAAGAAGAGACCCTGAGCGTTCCAGTGAGCCTGCAAGCGCAGGCCCGGGGTAACGGTAGCGTCGACACGTTCGCCTAACGCCAGAGGTAGCACGATTATTCCCGTCTTTTCCACCCTTTGAGCTGGACTTAAGTCGGGATAATCACCTGATAAGCAGTACCGAATACAGGAAAGACGTAACCGATGACAGACACCGCGGTAACAAAAAAAAGTAAGCGCTCAATCTGGATCCCGCTGCTGGTGCTGGTAACGCTCGCAGCCTGCGCAACCGCAGGCTATAGCTACTGGCGTATGCAGCAGCAGCCTTCCGCTGATGCGAAGAAAGAGGCGCCGGTGTTCTGGGCGCTGGATACCTTTACGGTGAACCTGGGCGACGCCGATCGTGTGCTTTACGTTGGCATTACGCTGCGTCTGAAAGATGAAGCGACCCGTTCGCGACTGAACGAATACCTGCCGGAAGTGCGCAGCCGTTTACTGCTGCTGTTCTCCCGTCAGGACGCAAACAAACTGGCGACGGATACCGGGAAACAAGACCTGGTGGACGCCATCAAACAGACACTTGCACCACCTCTGGTGGCGGGCCAACCGAAGCAGGAAGTGACTGACGTGCTGTATACAGCTTTCATACTGCGGTAATCCCATGGGCGACAGTATTCTTTCTCAGGCCGAAATTGACGCGCTGCTGAACGGCGACAGCGAGAAGAGCGATGAACCTCAGCCCGGCGCTCCCGGCGAGAGTGACATTCGTCCTTATGATCCTAATACCCAGCGTCGCGTGGTGCGCGAACGCCTACAGGCGCTGGAAATCATTAACGAGCGTTTCGCCCGTCAGTTCCGTATGGGGCTGTTTAACCTGCTGCGTCGTAGCCCGGACATTACCGTCGGCGCGATTCGCATTCAGCCTTATCACGAGTTTGCCCGCAACCTGCCGGTGCCGACCAACCTGAACCTTATTCACCTGAAACCGCTGCGCGGCACCGGGCTGTTTGTGTTCTCGCCAAGTCTGGTGTTTATCGCGGTCGACAACCTGTTCGGCGGCGACGGACGTTTCCCGACGAAAGTGGAAGGCCGCGAATTTACACACACCGAACAGCGTGTGATTAACCGCATGCTGAAGCTGGCGCTGGAAGGGTATAGCGACGCGTGGAAAGCGATTCATCCGCTGGAAGTGGAGTATGTGCGTTCCGAGATGCAGGTGAAATTCACCAACATCACCACTTCGCCGAACGACATTGTGGTCAATACCCCGTTCCATGTGGAAATCGGCAACCTGACCGGTGAATTTAATATTTGCCTGCCGTTCAGCATGATTGAGCCGCTGCGCGAACTGCTGGTCAACCCGCCTCTGGAGAATTCCCGCAGCGAAGATCAGAACTGGCGCGAAAACCTGGTTCGCCAGGTGCAGCATTCCGAACTTGAGCTGGTGGCGAATTTTGCCGATATCTCTCTGCGCCTGTCGCAGATTTTAAAACTCCAGCCAGGCGATGTGCTGCCGATAGACAAACCAGATCGCATTATCGCCAATGTAGACGGTGTGCCGGTATTGACCAGTCAGTATGGCACGGTGAACGGTCAATATGCGCTGCGCGTAGAGCATTTGATCAACCCGATTTTGAACTCGCTGAATGAGGAACAGCCCAAATGAGTGATATGAATAATTCGTCCGATGAAAACAGCGGTGCGATGGACGATCTGTGGGCTGAAGCGTTAAGCGAACAGAAAACAACCGGCAGCAAAAGTGCCGCCGACGCGGTGTTCCAGCAGCTGGGTGGCGGCGACGTCAGCGGTACGTTGCAGGACATTGACCTGATCATGGATATTCCGGTCAAACTGACCGTTGAACTGGGCCGCACCCGGATGACCATCAAAGAGCTGCTGCGCCTGACCCAGGGTTCGGTGGTGTCGCTGGACGGTCTGGCCGGTGAGCCGCTGGATATTCTGATCAACGGCTATCTGATTGCCCAGGGTGAAGTGGTGGTGGTCGCAGACAAATACGGTGTGCGCATTACCGACATCATTACGCCGTCCGAACGTATGCGTCGCCTGAGTCGCTAAAATGAAACCCCAGATTGGCATGTCACATCCGGTCACCACGACCCCACCTTCGTCTCCGCTGATTGAAGTCAGCGGCGCGCTGTTGGGTATTATTCTGCTGATCCTGATAGCAGCGTGGCTCGCAAAACGCTTTGGCATTAGCGGCGTGAAAAACACCGCAACCAAAGAGTTAAAAGTCAGCGCCAGTGCGGCCCTCGGCCAGCGCGAGCGCGTGGTGATTGTCGATGTGGAAGATGCCCGCCTGGTCCTCGGCGTGACCGCCACGCAAGTCACGCTGCTGCACAAACTGCCGCCGACGGTTATCGACCCGGACGCGCCTAAACCTGAAACCCCCGATTTTGCATCACTGATGAAATCCGTTATCAAGCGTCCTGGGAGACTCTGATGCGCCGTCTGTTGTCCCTTTCGCTTGTCGCGCTGCTGCTGTTGTCTCCGGCGGCGTTCGCCCAGTTGCCGGGTCTGGTGAGCCAACCGCTGTCTAACGGCGGCCAGAGCTGGTCGCTGCCAGTGCAGACGCTGGTGTTTATCACCTCGCTGACTTTCCTGCCCGCCATTCTGCTGATGATGACCAGCTTCACCCGCATCATCATCGTGTTTGGCCTGCTGCGCAGCGCCCTCGGCACCGCTTCTGCCCCGCCGAACCAAGTGCTGCTCGGCCTGGCGCTGTTCCTGACTTTTTTCATCATGTCGCCAGTTATCGACAAAATTTACAACGATGCGTATCAGCCATTCAGTGAAGATAAAATCACACTTGAGCAGGCGATTGATAAAGGCGCACAACCGCTGCGTGAATTTATGCTGCGCCAGACCCGGGAAGCGGATTTAGCTTTGTTTGCCCGTCTGGCCAATACGCCACCGATCCAGGGCCCGGAAGCAGTGCCGATGCGTATTTTGCTGCCTGCGTATGTCACCAGCGAGCTGAAAACCGCGTTCCAGATTGGCTTCACCATTTTTATTCCGTTCCTGATTATCGACCTGGTGGTGGCCAGCGTGCTGATGGCGCTGGGGATGATGATGGTACCTCCGGCAACCATTGCGCTGCCGTTCAAGCTGATGCTATTCGTGCTGGTTGACGGCTGGCAACTGCTGGTGGGTTCGCTTGCTCAAAGTTTCTATAGTTAAGGATCGCAGCCATGACGCCTGAATCGGTAATGATGCTTGGCACGGAGGCCATGAAAGTTGCGCTGGCACTGGCGGCCCCGTTGCTGCTGGTGGCGCTGGTGACCGGTTTGCTGATCAGTATTTTGCAGGCGGCGACCCAGATTAACGAAATGACCCTGTCGTTCATTCCAAAAATCATCGCGGTATTCGTGGCGATTATCGTTGCCGGGCCGTGGATGCTGAACCTGCTGCTCGATTATGTGCGTACGCTGTTCACCAACCTGCCGTACATCATCGGATAAGACGGATGCTACATGTCACTAGCGACCAATGGCTGCACTGGCTTAGCCTCTATTTCTGGCCGCTCCTACGCGTGCTGGCGCTGATTTCCACCGCGCCTATCCTCAGTGAAAAATCGGTGCCGAAGCGCGTCAAACTGGGCCTCGGGATTATCATCACTTTTATTATTGCGCCTTCCCTGCCCGCCACCGACGTGACGCTGTTTTCCCCGAACGCGTTGTGGCTGGCGTTACAGCAAATCCTGATTGGCACTGCGCTCGGCTTTACTATGCAGTTTGCGTTCGCCGCGGTGCGAACCGCCGGGGAAGTTATCGGCCTGCAGATGGGCCTGTCATTTGCGACCTTCGTCGACCCCAGTAGCCATTTGAGTATGCCGGTATTGGCCCGCATTATGGATATGCTGGCGATGCTGCTGTTTCTGGTGTTTAACGGCCATCTGTGGCTGATTTCGCTGCTGGTCGATACTTTTCACACCCTGCCAATTGGTGGCCATCCACTCAATAGCAACGCCTTTATGGCCCTGACCCGCGCGGGTGGGCTTATCTTTCTCAACGGTTTGATGCTGGCGCTGCCGATAATCACCCTGTTGTTAACCATTAACCTGGCTCTGGGGATGCTCAACCGCATGGCCCCACAGCTGTCGGTGTTTGTTATTGGTTTCCCGATTACCCTGACCGTCGGTATTATTTTGATGGCCGCGTTAATGCCCCTCATTGCGCCCTTCTGTGAACATCTATTCAGCGAGTTGTTCGATCTATTAGCAGATATTATCAGTGAGATGCCAACGATAAGTTCTCCATAATAATAAAAGGGATATTCTAAGGATATTCTTAAAACCCGACTTCAAAAACATCTACCAGGATATATCTGACGCGGGTCAATTGCTTTTACGGCTCTCACAGAACCTAACATTTACTTTACTTTAAGATGATTCCTGGCAAATTATACGTAACTTTACGGGATAGTTGAGGCCGCCCGATTATCTTCCTTTGCTCTTTGTCAGTACAGCTTCAGCGCATTGTGAAAAATAAGAGACAATCGGGCTATGGGTTAATTATCGTTATGCATTGAGTGAGGGTATGCCATGTCAACGATTATTATGGATCTATGCAGTTACACCCGGCTTGGATTAACCGGGTACTTGACCAGCCGGGGGATAAGGAAACGTGATATCGGCGACGTCGAGACCATCAGTGAGCTTGAAGAGGCCTGCGGGACATTACGCCCGGCTGTCGTGTTCATTAATGAAGACTGCTTTATCCACGATACAGACAGCAGTCAGCAAATAAAGCAGATCATTAATCAACACCCCAGGACGCTTTTTATCGTATTTATGGCAATTGCCAATATACATTTTGATGAGTATCTGTTGGTTCGGGACAATCTGCTTATTAGCTCTAAATCGATTAAACCTGAATCCCTGGACGGTATTCTGGCAGATTATCTGCAGAAGATTAGCGATAACGTTAGCCGGGTTAACATCCCTACTTTATCTTTAAGCAGGACTGAATCGAATATGCTAAAGATGTGGATGTCGGGACAGGGAACGATTCAAATATCCGATCAGATGAATATTAAGGCCAAAACGGTATCATCACATAAAGGTAATATTAAAAAGAAAATAAAAACCCACAATAAACAGGTTATTTATCACGTTGTCCGATTGACAGATAATGTGACGAGCGGGATCTACGTCAATATGCGCTGAAATGCTGAAACAATGCGCTGCACTGGCGGAATGACTCCGCCAGTGGAAAGACGTTTAGCCTACTTTTTCGACAAAAATGCCGTCATCATGGCCCGACTCATTAAAGAACCAGATCCCCATCGGGTAATCTTCCAGCGAAACCAAGTACATCGTCCCTTCACTGAATTGCTCTACTGCCAGCACCACACCTGGCCGACGCGGGCCACCGTCCGTTTTGACCGTTACTCGATCGTTAACCTGCATACCTTTTCTCCTGTCTTTTACTTCAGCCAGTGTAGAACAAAACGCCCATGCTGACAGCGTCCGGTATACCAATGGGTGTTTTTTTCAACGGTCTATACTTTACGGTGGGAGAACAAATGAGGGCCCCGCAATGAAAACTGCCAAAGAGTATAGCGATACGGCAAAGCGCGAAGTGAACGTTGATGTTGATGCCCTGCTCGACGCCATCAACGAAATCAGCGAAAGCGAAGTGCATCGTGCCGGAGACTCCACCCATCATGTCAGTATTGATGGACGTGAGTACCACACCTGGCGCGAGCTGGCCGAAGCCTTTGAGCTTGATATCCATGATTTCAGCATCACGGAAGTGAATCGCTGAACGCAGGCAAAAAAAACCCGACCATGGAGTGATCGGGTTGAAACTTGCTTTAGCAAGAAGCACTTGAAAATTCGCTACACCAAGAAATCTGATGTGGATAAGACATTATCCTCAATTATTTTGTAAGACAAGCAATATTCATAAACACCATGAATATATTTAAGATTTTTCTTGCCTGAATTTACGTTTAAGGAGAGGTAATGCCCGAACTGGATCAGCCCTTGATTGTGTTTACCGACGTTGAGGGCACCCTCCTCGACAGCCACACCCAGTTATGGGAACCCGCCCGCGACTGGCTGCTACGCTTGAAGCAACACAATGTGCCGGTGGTACTGTGCAGCAGCAAAACGGCAGTCGAGATGATGCTGCTGCAAAAAGAACTGGAGCTGGGCGCACAGCCGCTGATTGCCGAGAACGGCGCGGTGATTCAGTTAGCCGCAGACTGGCAGAACGAAGAGGATTACCCTCGCCTGATTACCGGTTCTCCCCACGAAGAAATCCAGCGTATCCTGCAACAGTTACGGGAAAATGACGGTTTTAAGTTCACCACTTTTTCGGACGTGAATGAGCAAACCATCAGCGAATGGACCGGCATGAATCTGCGGCACGCGGAGCTTTCACGTCTGCATGAGGCGTCCGAAACCCTCATCTGGCGCGATACTGACGAGAAGATGCTGGAGTTCACCACGACGCTTTCGTCCCTTGGTCTGCAGTTTGTTCAGGGTGCGCGGTTCTGGCACGTGCTGGATGAGCGTGGCGGCAAAGCCCAGGCCATCACCTGGCTGCTGAGCCGCTATCAGGAAAGGGAAGGATTCCGTCGAGTTTCCATTGGTTTAGGCGACGGGCCGAACGATGCCCCGCTACTCGACGCTACCGACTATGCGGTAGTGGTCAAAGGCTTAAATCGCGAGGGCGTCAGGCTGAAGGATGATTCCCCGCAGCGAGTGTTTCACACCCGTGAAAGCGGTCCGAACGGCTGGCGTGAAGGGCTGGATTACTGGCTGTCATCGTCCTGACAGCACACCCGGTTGCGCCCTTTTTGCTTCGCCAGATACAAACGCCCGTCGGCAATGGATTGCAGATATTCGATATCAAACATCCCTTTCTCATCACTGCTGCTGACGCCAAACGAGGCGCTGATGCGCAGCGTCGCGCTTTTGCCAATCAGGATTTCACGGCTGTTAATTCGCACCCGAATACGTTCCGCCATCGCGCAGGCGTCTTCCCGCGACGCGCCCGGCAGGACGATACAGAACTCTTCCCCACCGACGCGTCCGGCCAAATCCGTTTCGCGTATCTGCGCCCCGATGGTGCCCGCCACGTGGGTCAGCACCCGGTCGCCCGCCTGATGACCAAATCGGTCATTGATGCGTTTGAAGTAATCGAGATCGAGCTGAATCACTGACACCGACTGGCCCTGAGCCTCACTCTGCTTCGCCACTTTCCCCGCCAGGTCAAACAACGAGCTGCGGTTGTATAAACGCGTCAGGCCGTCATGCCACGCCTGCCATTGCAGCGATTCCTGCAACGTGCTCATGTTGCTCACCATTCGGCGAATCACCACCCACGCGAGGAGTAGCATTGAGGTAAAGAGCGCCCACAGCAAGCCCAGCGCAATTGAAATAGCGCCGAAATCGCCACGCACGCCCTCATCAAGGTTGTGAATACGCAGCAGAATGCCATCAAAATTGCGTATTTTTTCCCAGTTAACATAACGGGTGGTAAAGCGCAGACCGCCGCGATCGTCATGCTCAAAGGCCTGCGCCAGTTGGGCTTTTTCTGGCTCGCTCAACGGCGATGGGGTGTCACCCGGCGCCAAAGAGCTGGCGAGCAGGTTCATTTTCCGGTCGTAGAGACGGTATTCGCCTTCGGCTTCTCCCTGAGTAGAAGTGGTCAGCAACTGCTTCATTTGCGCCAGGGAAAACTCAATCGCCAGCACGCCGTGCCAGTAATGCTCATAATCTACAGGAAGCGAAACGGCCACGCGGCGTATCTCACCCTTTGGCGTGTCGGCCATCCAGCTCAGCCAGCGAAGGGTCCGCTCAGGATTATTGTGTTCAGTCTGTTCGGTAAACCACGGACTGGTGACCAGACCGTAATACTTCTCGACCGTATCATCATTGCTGCTCAGCGGATTGTTAGCGATAAAAAAACCGGCACGCGACACGTACATCATTTGCTGCGTCGTGCGTTTAAGGGTGGTGGAAAGTCGCAGCAGATAGCCCACTTCCAGCGTGGCGGTCAGTTCATTACCGAGGATCGCGTTATCGCGAGAGAGCAGGCTCGTTTCATCGACGAAGGCATCGGAAACGCCGTGCACTGGCAGGGTGCGACGGTTATCCAGCAAGATGGACCACTGGTGCAGCGCGCGCTTGCGCTGAAACTCCGCGTCGGCACTGTGCAGCACGTCGAAAGCCAACGGCATGCGAAGGACCGCTTGCATACTGTTCCGGTAAAACATCAGCCGGTCGATGTTGATTTGCAGCTGGTTGTTAAATTCATGCGCCACGTTTTCCAGCGTATTACGCTGGCTGGAAATATAGGCGCCTTCAAGAACGACGACTTCACGCCAGGTCAGCAGCGTTGAGAACAGCAGTACGACAAAAAAACAAACATTCACCACCCGACCCGGGTTGCTATAACGGCTGAGTCTATTCAGCCAGCGCGGATTTTCCACATGTGTAACGTGGTGCACTCAAACTCCCTGAACATTCCCTGATACATCGCCACGACCAACGAAAACGCCCGGCATTCGCCGGGCGGGGTCGTTATGCCTCATCTTGAATCCGCCCATCGCCCGGCATGAGTTCGTCTTCACGGAACGCTTCCCGCTTAACGCCAAACCCATCATACCAACGGCATTCAATCATTCCGCTGGCATAGCCGGTGACAACCATACGCGGCCCACCAATTTTCGGCTGAACTTCATCACTGACCAAAAAGACCATGACTGCCTCCGGTATCAGAGTGAAACTGTTTCACGATAGCTGAAAATGACGGGCTTTGCGTAGTCCCTGAAAAATATTTACGCAGCCGAACGCAGCCGCGATACCAGGTTGACGCCCAGCAGAACGACCGCGCCAACCACAAAACCGAAGATCAAATTAAACAACGTCGGCGCGAGGAGAGCAACGATGCCACCCTGCCCTGCGGCAAAATGTTCAATGAGATGATGCAGCGGCGCGATACCGTGAACCACGATCCCGCCGCCGACTAAAAACATCGCCAGCGTCCCGACGACCGTCAGCACTTTCATCAGTAACGGCGCGATAAACAGCAACGCTTTGCCCACGGCCTGCGCGATGGCGCTGGTTTTCTCCACCAGCCAATAGCCCATGTCGTCAAGTTTTACAATCACGCCCACCAGACCATACACGCCAATGGTTACCAGGATTGCAATGCCGGAAAGGATAAGCACCTGGTTGAGCAGCGGTGCATCGGCCACAATGCCGAGCGTAATCGCCACGATTTCGGCGGACAGAATGAAATCTGTACGCACCGCGCCTTTCACTTTATCTCGCTCAAACTCCATCGGATCCTGTTTGGCGATCGCTGCCAGGCGCTGCTTGCGCTCCTCTGGCCCTTCTTTGTGCTTGCGCGCATGCAGAGAATGCAGCACTTTTTCTACACCTTCAAAGCACAGGAACGCTCCGCCAATCATCAGCAGCGGCGTGATAGCCCACGGTAAAAAGGCACTAATTAACAACGCCAACGGTACGAGGATCACCTTATTCAGAAATGACCCTTTCGCCACGCTCCACACCACCGGCAGCTCGCGATTGGCGCGCACGCCAGACACCTGCTGCGCATTGAGCGACAAATCATCCCCCAGTACTCCGGCGGTTTTCTTCGCCGCCAGTTTGCCCATCAGAGAAATATCGTCCAATAGCGTGGCAATATCGTCGAGTAAGGTTAAAAGACTGCTTCCGGCCACATGATGCTCCTTCCGTTCTTCATGGTTCTATTTGCCTTACAGTATGAAGCAAAAGACGCACCGCGCCCATGCATACAAAGTGTCAACAAAAATACAACATAATCCACTGATTAAAGCGCTCGCCAGACGGTTGGTTTTCCCGTTAACTATATGCTTTGTGTCCCATACCCCAGCCACTTCTAAATGCAGGTAGGCGGCAATCGAATGACAAATTCGTCGGGAACGAATTTGACCAGCCATTAGCTGGCCACCGATGAGCTTATTCAAGTAAGTGATTCGGATGAATGAGAGCAACCAATACCCTGGCATTTTAAGGGCGACGAGCATTTCGTGAGGATGTATGCAGGTCAAACAACTATTACCGCTCATTGGAGCGCTTTTTGCACTTTATATCATCTGGGGATCGACCTATTTTGCCATCAGCATTGGCGTTGAAAGCTGGCCGCCGATGATGATGGCCGGGGTGCGCTTTCTGTCTGCCGGTGTACTGTTGATGGCTTACTTGCTGTTAACCGGGCATAAACTGCCCGCCCGCCGTCCACTGCTCAACGCCGCTCTGATTGGCGTGCTGCTGTTGGCCATTGGCAATGGTTTTGTCACTATCGCTGAACATCAGCGCGTGGCTTCCGGTATTGCGGCGGTGATGGTCGCAACGGTGCCGCTTTTTGCGCTGTGTTTCAGCTATTTGTTCGGGATTAAAACCCGCAAACTGGAATGGCTCGGCATCGCCATTGGCCTTGCGGGTATTGTGCTGCTGAACAGCGGCGGCAACCTGAGCGGCAACCCATGGGGCGCGATCCTTATCCTGATTGGCTCGCTGAGCTGGGCGTTTGGTTCGGTATATGGCTCGCGGATTGAACTGCCGAGCGGCATGATGGCCGGAGCGGTAGAAATGCTGGCTGCAGGCATTGTGCTGATGTGCGGGTCGGTTCTCTCTGGCGAACGTTTGACGCAAATGCCGACGCTATCGGGTTTTCTGGCGGTGGCTTATCTGGCGGTTTTCGGCTCGCTGATTGCCATAAATGCCTATATGTATCTGATTCGCAACGTCTCTCCGGCGGTCGCAACCAGCTACGCCTACGTCAATCCGGTCGTGGCGGTGCTGCTCGGTACCCATTTTGGCGGCGAATCTTTGTCATCCCTTGAATGGCTGGCTTTAGGCGTGATTATCTTCGCTGTCGTGCTGGTGACGCTCGGCAAAACCCTGTTCCCGGTGCGTGCGCCCGCTACATCTTGTGAGCTGGAGAAGTAACCGCCAGCGGCGCAATGCCTTGAATGTCGATCTGCGCGCTGCCTTCGCCGCCGCAGATCCACTCTTCCAGCCTGTCTGTTAACGCCGTATCACTGAGTTTCAGTTTTCCTCGCAGCGCACATTCCCAAACCACCAGCACTCGCCAGTCCTGCTCCTGAAGCAACGCAACATCTCGGGCGTCTCGCACCACATTTTTGCCTATTTTTTGCAGCCAGAAGTCGGTCCGCGTTTCGGGAATTTTAAACAGATAGCAGTTGTGATGATGCCAGAAACAACCGTGGGTAAAGAGAACACAACGGTATTCGGTGAGGACAAAATCGGGGCGGCCGGGCAAGGTCGCATCCTGAACGGTATATTCAAAACCGGCGTTGTTCAGCAATGCAGCCAGACGTTTCTCAATGACGGTATTCTGCGTGCCGATGGCACGCATATTTTTGCTTCTTGTGGCGGGGTTATGAACGTCCGCCATCGGCTTTCTCTGACTGACGCAGTTCCACCGCCTGCAAAATGCGAGATTTGAGCAATTTCGCTACCGCTGCAAATGCGGGAACCACCACTGAGTTGCCAAACTGGCGATAGGCCTGAGTATCTGACACCGGGATGCGGAACTGATAACCCTGCGGTGATTCAAAGCCCATCAGTCGCGCGCATTCGCGCGGTGTCAGACGACGTGGGCGTCGCTGCTGGTTTTGTGGATCGTCAAAATTCAGCTCGCCAAGCGCCTTGTCCCATCCTCTGTCGATCAGGATCTCCGCGCCGTCTTTGTAATAGCGAGCGGAAAGCGTACGCGCCACACTGCCCGGGCGGGTGGGATCAACCAGCCCGTAGCCAAAACCGTTGCCGCGCGCCTGATGCTTTTTGGCATAGCGATACAGGTATTTCCACAGCACCGGGGTGAGGATAAATTTGGCGTCAACCGTTGGCTCAAGCAATTCACCGAACGTCGGACGACGTTCCGGATACAGCGCGGGTAAATCACGCAACGTAAAGCCCTGATGCAGCTTCTGATCCCGACGAAAACCCACCAGCACGATGCGTTCGCGGTGCTGCGGCAGGAAATGCTGACCATCGATGATTTTCGGATCATCAGCACCCATTTCTGCGGAATCAGAAACGTCATAGCCTAGTGAATCCAGCGTTTGCATGATGATGCGGAAGGTTTTTCCCCCGTCGTGGCTTTTCAGGTTCTTGACGTTTTCCAGCACAAAAATGGCCGGACGACAGGCATCAATGATCCGCGCCACGTCAAAAAACAGCGTGCCTTGCGTATCGCAGGCAAAGCCGTGCGCCCGTCCCATGGCATTTTTCTTTGATACGCCCGCCAGCGAAAACGGCTGACAGGGAAAGCCCGCCAGCAACACGTCGTGCTGCGGGATAACGCTACGAATATGCCCCGCGGCTTCGCTGTCGCTGACGTCCGCTTTGTGACTGAGCGTCACATCGCGGATATCTTCATTAAACTGATGTTCAGCCGGGTCGCAGTACCAGTTGGCTTTATAGGTACGAACGGCGTGCTTGTTCCATTCGCTGGTAAACACGCACTGGCCGCCGATGGCTTCAAAGCCGTTGCGGATCCCGCCGATGCCCGCAAACAAATCGATAAAGCGAAATGAAGCAGGATGCATGGAAGGCTGCGGTAACAGCGCCGCCAAACGGGAAAACTCATTCTCACCCAGGCGGCGATTGATTTTCCCGTTGTCCGTCGCGCGTTTCAGAATAGCCGGGCTCCAGTGCTGTTCTCCCACGGCGTTGAGCGTTGCCACAAGGGTTTTTAAATCGTATATCGTCAGCAGCTGATTAAGCAGTGTCTGTGCGTCTGGCCCGGAATATTCCGCGTCTTGAGAGGGGAGAGTGCGAGTAAGTGTGTGCTGCATTTCAGTAACCGGGACAGACCATTTTCGCTGAGAGTAACACAATTTCCGCGGATGAACTCAGGCGTGCGGCGCAAAACGCGTCAGAATATCCTCATCATATTCCAGATAATCGCCCTGCAACTCTGCGCTGATTTTGGCCATAAACTGCACCAGATAGCGGGCATTGTGCACGGCCAGGGCTTTACCCTGCTCGGTTTGCATGGTGGCCGGAAGTCGAAGGAGTTTGTTCTGAAAATGATCGAGGGCGTAACGCTGGTCATTCAGCGGGCGAGAATCTGCAAACGGATCGTCGGCGTTGAACAGGGAAACATTTAAGCGGCCCGCCACGGTAAAGACGCGTGCCAGACCAATGGCCCCCAGCGATTCCAGCCTGTCGGCATCCTGCACAATTTTGGCTTCGCGCGTGGTTGGCGTGATGTTGGCGCTGTGACTATGCGCTTCAATCACATGCGCCACGGCTGGATAGAGCGATTCGGGGAAATCAGGGAAATCGTCGCGCAGGATGTTCAACGTTTTTTGCGATGCCATTATCGACGAACGACTGCGTTCCGGATGATTTTTCGGCAGGCTGACGATGTCATGAAAATAGCATGCCGTCAGGATGACGCGCTCATCGACCTTTTCGCCTTCAGCCAGACGTTGAGAAGTGGCCCAGACGCGGCGGAAATGAGAAATATCATGGGCCACGTCGTCATTGTCGTGATGCTGGGTCAGCCAGTTTTCAAAGCGTTGTTGCCAGGATTGCACTGTCATTCTTCCCTCGAGCGTTGCGTCATCAGAGAGTCGAGAATAGCAGTTTTTTATGTCAGCTTCCTGACGGTTCAGCACCACGTGGACGTGTGCACCAGGCAATCCCGCCGAGGATAGCACCCACGATACTGAGCACCAGAAAACCGAAAAACGCACCCAGCCATTTCCCCCACTAAGCATTCCAACTTATTCAAATGAGTGAAGTGAAATTTCTCTGATCTTCGGCAATTTTCAGGCAGAGGACGTCTTATGTTATTTAATGACCTGTTCACCCTTTATTGATCTGAAATTTTTCTTATTTTTCTGCACGGAGGGGCAAACTGTCAGGTTCCATACTTTATTTTATTTGCACATCATGTAAGTATCTTCTCTGCTTTTTGTTTTTTTACACTGCACTCACTTTTATTATCATTAATAAGACCTGGCAAAATATTTTGTCAGGTTTTTTTTTGCCTTCACGATAAACAGAACGATTAGTCCAAATATATTCATTGATTGGGTGAATCATATTTCAAATAATGACAGTAACAGTAACAAAAATCAGCAAAGCCAATGAATAAGCCGCATGAATGACAACCAGCCTTTCATTGCAGTGACATATGGAAACCCAAACAGAAACCATCTAAATTGATTTTAATAATTTACTTACACGTTTTATTTAAATTAAACTGAACTTCGTGGCGACTATCATTTTGAAGTTTGGATAGCGCCTCTTTCATTCATAAAATAAACCATTCAAAGGATTGTATAATGAAAAGAAATGTATTGGCAATTATCGTGCCGGCCTTACTGTTGGCTGGCGCAGCAAATGCGGCTGAAATTTATAATAAAGACGGTAATAAACTTGATTTATACGGCAAAGTTGATGCCCGTCATCAGTTCTCTGACAATGTAGGTGACGATGGCGATGCGACCTACGTGCAAGTAGGTTTCAAAGGTGAGACCCAGATTACGAATGATCTCATTGGCTTTGGCCAGTGGGAATACAAAATGATGGCCAACAATACTGAAGATAACGGTGGCAACACTGCGTGGACGCGTCTGGCCTATGCCGGTCTGAAATTCGGCGACTACGGCTCCTTCGATTACGGCCGTAACTACGGCGTAGTGTACGATGTGGAAGCCTGGGCCGATATGCTGCCGGTATTCGGTGGCGACTCCTACTCCTGGACCGACAACTATATGGTTGGCCGTGCTAACGGTCTGGCGACTTACCGCAACTCTGACTTCTTCGGCCTGGTGGATGGCTTGAGTTTCGCCCTGCAATATCAGGGTACTAACGAAGGCACCAATGCAAACGAAGATCAGGAAGGTACCAATAACGGGCGCGATATACGCTTCCAGAATGGCGACGGTTATGGTCTTTCCACTGTCTACGATTTCGGTATGGGTCTGAGCGTAGGCGCCGCCTACTCCTCCTCTGACCGTACCAACGAGCAGGAAGGTGTAGGTGCCGGCAACAATCGCTACAGCAAATACGCCGGTGGCGAAGAAGCCCAGGCGTGGACCATTGGTGGCAAATACGATGCTAACGACGTCTACCTGGCGATGATGTACTCCGAAACCCTGAACATGACGCCATACGGTGACGAAGGCATCGCTAACAAAACGCAGAACTTTGAAGCTGTTGCACAGTATCAGTTCGACTTCGGCCTGCGTCCGTCCTTAGCGTGGGTCTATTCAAAAGGTGTTGATCTTGGCGGTAATATCACCGGCAATGGCAACATTGATTACGTTGACCAGGATCTGGTGAACTACATCGATATCGGCGCGTACTACTACTTCAACAAAAACTTCACCACCTACGTTGATTACAAAATCAACCTGCTGGATGGCGATGACGATTTCTACAACGACAACGGGATTTCTACCGATGACGTTGTTGGCGTGGGCATGATTTACCAGTTCTAACTGACGCCTTCCCTATCAGGCCCGCCGCGAGCGGGCTTTTTTGTGCCTGAATTTCAGGAAGCGGCGTCGAAATCAGTCGCCTCACTTCGATTTGAAAGGACCGTTCTGAGGTCTGGAGCAGCAAGGGAAGACCTACAACTGACTGCAATTGACGCCTTTAAGTCAGCAAATTTCTTTTACGATGACGGGTAATCAGTTAGCGAGGCAGGGCTCGCATACGTTCAATTGTGTTAACCAGCAGCATTCCTTCGACCTGTTACGGCAGATCGGAAGCTTGCCAACGGACGGACGCTGAACATAAAGCACGACCAAACCGTGGATAAAAGCAGAAGAGCACATCAGACATTTCTGCCTTTTTGCTTTGGTTTACGGGCGTTGCATAGAGATGAGTCAGCGAGGACTATACTGGATAAGGAAACAAGTCGAAGGAAGTACGGGTTCTCTCAACAAAATTTCATAGATTGCATCAATGAGATTTTGGTCACTGAAACGAAACGGCGTAAGTGATTGAATAGTGGCGGAGAGAGGGGGATTTGAACCCCCGGTAGAGTTGCCCCTACTCTAGTTTTCGAGACTAGTCCGTTCAGCCGCTCCGGCATCTCTCCGCTGAGTGGTTGCCATGATGCCAGGTTCTTTGGCATTTTAACAGACCCTGTCCCTTCAATTGATATCAAGTGACGAGTTTGCGAGCAAAGCGATGATTAAATGGCCCTGGAAAGCACATGACGCTCCCATAAGCGAGGATATTCCTTGGGAGCAGGCACTTGCCATTCCTGTCCTGGCAAGTCTTTCACCGGAAGAACAGCTCAGACTCACTCAGCTGGCGGACCGTTTCCTGCAGCATAAACGCCTTGTTCCTTTGCAGGGGCTTGAACTGAACCCGCTGCAAACGGCGCGCATCGCGATGCTGTTTTGTCTGCCCGTACTTTCTCTCGGGATCGAGTGGCTCGATGGTTTCCATGAAGTTCTGATTTACCCTGCCCCGTTTGTGGTCGACGACGAGTGGGAGGATGATATTGGCCTGATCCACAGCCAACGCATGGTGCAATCAGGGCAAAGCTGGCAACAGGGCCCGATTGTGTTGAACTGGCTGGATATTCAGGACTCATTCGATGCCTCCGGCTTTAACCTTATTGTCCATGAAGTGGCGCATAAACTGGACGTGCGTAACGGCGATCGCGCCAGCGGTGTGCCGCCGATCTCCCTTCGCGAGGTCGCAGGTTGGGAACATGACCTCCATGCGGCAATGAATAACATTCAGGATGAAATTGATTTAGTGGGTGAAAGTGCTGCCAGCATCGATGCCTATGCCGCGACGGACCCTGCTGAATGTTTCGCCGTGCTCTCAGAATACTTCTTCAGCGCACCAGAGCTGTTTGCCCCGCGCTTCCCCGCGCTATGGCAGCGTTTCTGTCATTTTTATCATCAGGATCCGCTCCAGCGAATTCGTGAAAATGGCAGTGATGAACGCAGTAATCTGCACGTAGTACACTAAAACGGCACATTGCCTTTATTTCATGCAATTGAATCAGTCAGTTAAATTTAGTGTTGACACAAAAAAGGCCGCCCTTTAATATGCGCCTCGTTCACACGATTCCTCTGTAGTTCAGTCGGTAGAACGGCGGACTGTTAATCCGTATGTCACTGGTTCGAGTCCAGTCAGAGGAGCCATATTTAGAAAAGCCTGCTCAGGAAACTGAGCGGGCTTTTTGCTTATTTAAATCTGATAATCAATCGCCACTTCTTCCGGCTCCATCACCTGCCGTTTGATCTCCTCGACCGACAAGCCCGCATTGCACAGCTCCAGGAAGCGCCAGACATAGTTGCGCTGGAGTTGACCGCGCTTCAGACCCAGCCAGACCGTATTGGCATCAAATAAATGGTGTGTGTCCAGCCGGGTCAACCGCCCTGTTTCCTGATTATCGCCCGACTGTTCAGCCACCAGCCCAATCCCCAACCCGAGTTCGACGTAGGTTTTGATGACGTCGGAATCCTGCGCGCTCAGCACGATATCCGGCACCAGCCCTTTGCGATTAAATGCTTCGTCGATGCGTGACCGCCCGGTGATGCCCTGGCGATAGGTGATGAGTGGCCAGCGTGCGATGGCCTCCAGCGTCAGAGGGACAGTTTGGGTCAGGGGATGCCCTTCCGGGACCAGCAGATTGTGATGCCAGCGGAACCACGGGAACGCCGCCAGAGTTGAATCATTGCTCAGACGCTCGCTGGCAATGCCGATATCCGCCCCACCGTTATGCAAAAGCGCTTCAATCTCTTGCGGCGTGCCCTGGATGAGCTCCAGCCTGACCTCTTTGAATAATTCACGGAACGCCTTGATAACCGGCGGTAAACTGTATCGCGCCTGGGTATGCGTGGTGGCGATGGTCAACACGCCAGAAGCGTCGTTGGTAAACAGGTCGGCAAGACGACGTACGTTGCTCGCCTCGTTCAGGATACGTTCAGCAATGACCAGCAGTGCTTTGCCAGGCTCGGTCATCCCGAGCAGACGCTTGCCGCGACGGATGAAAATCTCAATGCCGAGTTCTTCTTCCAGTTCACGAATGTGTCGGCTCACGCCAGACTGCGAGGTGTAAAGCATGTTGGCGACTTCGGTCAGGTTGTAATCCTGCCGAGCCGCCTCGCGAATAATTTTGAGTTGCTGGAAATTCACCCTTTCCTCCAGAGGCCTGCAGATATAACGCTATTGTTAGAGTCTGCGCCTCTGGTGAACAAATAATAAAAACCCGCAACTTATACTTTTAAAGCATAACGCTTAGCTCACCATCAGCAGTTCGCGATTCTCAAGCGAAGGACGACTGACCAGCGACATCAAAATCTCTTTCACCGCATGAGCCTGTGGAGACAGCGACCCACGGGCTGACATGTTCAGCGACAGCGGTAAGCTCATCGACGGCGTGGTGATGCGAGCCATCCAGCCATTAGCCGCACCGCACAGCGAACGCGCAGCAGACTCCGGCAGTACCGTCACGCCCATTCCGCTGGCAATTGCGGCGGTCAGAGTGGAGAGCGATTCAATTTCGCCGATAATTTTCGCTGTCAGACGACGCAGCGAAAAGGCTTCATCGACCCGCGCCCGCACCGCGCTGTAGTCGCGCGGCAGGAAAAGATTCATCTCAGCAATCGCCGCCAGGTCGACACTCTGCCCCGGACAATCGCGGGTGCCAACCAGCCACAAATCTTCTTTCAGCAATTGCTGGCTGGTGATCCCGGCCACCGGTGAGCGTTCATACAGCACCGCCATATCGAGCTGCCCGCCAAGCAGTTTATCGTTCAGCACGGTGCCGCTGTTTTCATGCAGATACACGGTGACTTCAGGCAATTCGTTACGCACCGCCTGAAGCAGCGGCATGGTAATGGATGATGCGGCGGTGCCCGGGGCTAACCCAATCGACACCTGGCCACTCAGGGTCTGGCCGATATTACACACCGCCATCTGCGCTTGTTCGCACTGACGCAATATAGTCCGCGCATGGGTGTAGAGAATTTTACCGGCTTCCGTCGGCGTAACGCCCCGTTTGGTGCGGATAAGGAGCTGCTGATCCATCTCACCTTCCAGCGTAGCCACCTGCTGACTTAATGCGGGCTGAGCGATATGCAACACCTCAGCAGCCTGGGTCAGGCTACCGATATCGACGATTTTTACGAAGTATTTCAGTCGTCTTAAGTTCATTTTGCCTCCAGTTCGGGATGCCAGTGCCAACGCCGGCGATTCAGTTGTAGGAGGAGTTGCAATATGCTTGCCAGTTTTTGACCAAACGGACAAGAAGGCCCAGACAGGCCGTAGAATAAGAGATGCTAATAATTTCGCTGCTTTTAGTAACCCGTCAACGGATTGCGCTATGCCCTATCAGGAGACGAGTTGCACCAACTCAGTGCGCATTGTGCTAATTTTCAGCAATTGCGCTCATTTTGCTGAAATTGTCAGCAATCAAACACAAGGAGCGCATACAAGCTTTGACATGCTGCTCAGGCATCGCTACTATTCGCCCCGTTCACACGATTCCTCTGTAGTTCAGTCGGTAGAACGGCGGACTGTTAATCCGTATGTCACTGGTTCGAGTCCAGTCAGAGGAGCCATATTTAAGAAGCCCGCTTAAGGAAACTTAAGCGGGCTTTTTGCTTTTATCGAATAGCCTTTCCTGAAGCAGATTACACTCTCTTCGGGGGTCACAGGCGCATCTGTACGCCTGTAACGCGGTAAACGCCCGCCAGCCTCTACAGGCGATTAGTCAGGCTTTTGGCTCTGAACTTTAGCAATGTAAGCTTTCACCACCTGATAAACATAATCCTGACAGGCCAGTCCCGTTTGCGGGTCATAGGTTCCCTGATTGGTAATGTTGTTCGACAGGATCCGGATCCCCACAAACGGAATGTTAAAGGCAGCGGAAATCTGCGCCGCGGAGGCGGTTTCCATCTCTTCGACGGAAGTCTGATAGTTGCTGTGGAATGCGTGGATGCGGTCCAGTTCACTGTTCCACATATCGGCTGACCCGATAACCCCTTCCACGACGTTGCCCTTCTTGTAGCGCTCTTTCACGCTTTCCGCCACGGAGAGAAGCTGTGCATCTGCCGGGAATTTACGGATCGTATGCGGGGTCTTATCCTCACCTGCACTCCCCTTCGAGGCCAATAGATCCATCGGTTTCCATTGTAATGAGTCGCTGCCCTCGCCCATCTGCTTATGAGGTGTTTTAAACGCCCCCAGGTTAACCGAGTATTTGCCTAATACAATGTCATACACTTTCAGTGCCGGATCATGCCCCCCCGCGGTTCCCTGGTTAATGATAGCTACCGGGTGAAACTGCGTCGCAGCAATAGCCGTGGCCGCAGAGGCATTAGACATCCCTTTCAGGGTCTCAGAAACCACGACCGGATAACCATCAACCGTCCCGCGCCAGAAGCGCCAGCCTCCAATATCCAACTCTTGTGGATTATCAAGCCGTTGGGCGAAACGCTCTGCTTCGACGGGCATCGCCCCCTGGATAACAATCGGCCCTGTGACACGCTGCTGAGCCAAACTTAACGAAGAGACGGCCATGCAGCACGCTGCCACGGACATCACGATTGTCTTATTATTCATCACTACCACTTCTCTATTAAAAGCAAACGATTACCTTAACTAAAATCAAACCGTTAAGAAATATCTTTTTCCGTCACTACGGGTTCGTTATGGCGGCTTGATATCCTGGGGGTAACGGTATCGTTTTTTAGAACGCCCTAATTCTTCAGTTTTTTCCGCTGGCTTTTGTTTCACATTCCTGTGACATACTATCGGGTAACACCGCAGAGCTGAATGAAGGAGCGAATGATGAATAATAAAGGTGCCGGCCTGACCCCGGAACAAGCGCTGGAACAACTTGATGAGCTCTACAACCAATCGGTAACTGCGCTGCGTGAAGCCATTGGCCGCTTTATTAACGACAACGTGCTGCCCGACAATGAACAGCGTGCGAAAGGGTTATTCGTTTACCCCTCGCTGTCCGTTTCCTGGGATGGCGAGGCGCACAATGCGCTGAAAACCCGGGCCTGGGGCCGCTTTACTCACGCCGGTTGTTACACCACAACCATCACCCAGCCCACGCTATTCAGACCTTATCTGCTGGAACAGCTGACCTCGCTGTACCAGGATTACGGCGCGCATATTACCGTTGAGCTGTCGCAACATGAGATTCCGTATCCTTACGTGATTGATGGCTCCACTCTGACGCTGGATCGCTCAATGAGCGCCGGTCTGACGCGCCACTTCCCGACCACCGATTTAGCGCAGATCGGCGATGAAACCGCAGATGGCCTGTTCCATCCAACCGAACAATACCCGCTGTCGCATTTTGACGCTCGCCGCGTGGATTTCTCCCTCGCCCGCCTGCGCCACTACACCGGCACCCCGGTTGAACATTTCCAGCCGTTCGTGCTGTTCACCAACTACACCCGCTATGTAGATGAGTTTGTCCGCTGGGGATGCAGCCAAATTCTCGATCCGGACAGCCCGTATATCGCCCTTTCCTGCGCAGGTAGCGTGTGGATTACCGCCGATACCGAAGCGCCGGAAACGGCCGTGTCTGACCTTGCGTGGAAAAAACACCAAATGCCCGCCTGGCACCTGATAACGAAAGACGGTCAGGGCATTACGCTGATTAATATCGGCGTGGGCCCGGCGAATGCCAAAAATATTTGCGACCACCTGGCGGTACTGCGCCCGGACGTGTGGCTGATGATTGGCCACTGCGGCGGCCTGCGTGAAAGCCAGACCATCGGTGATTACGTGCTGGCCCACGCGTATCTGCGTGACGACCACGTTCTCGATGCCGTTCTGCCGCCGGACATCCCGATTCCGAGCATCGCCGAAGTGCAGCGCGCGCTGTATGACGCCACCAAACAGGTCAGTGGCATGCCAGGCGAAGAAGTTAAACACCGTCTGCGTACCGGTACCGTCGTGACCACCGATGACCGAAACTGGGAACTGCGCTACTCCGCCTCCGCGCTGCGCTTTAACCTCAGCCGCGCCGTGGCGATTGATATGGAAAGCGCCACCATTGCGGCGCAGGGTTACCGCTTCCGTGTACCTTACGGCACCTTGCTGTGCGTGTCGGACAAACCGCTGCACGGTGAGATTAAACTGCCGGGACAGGCGAACCGTTTCTATGAAGGCGCCATTTCCGAGCATCTGCAGATAGGCATTCGCGCCATCGATCTTCTCCGTGCAGAAGGCGACAAACTGCATTCGCGTAAGCTGCGCACCTTCAACGAACCGCCGTTCCGTTAAAAATCAGGATAATGACAATGCAACCGACATCACCTCTTTCTGCCTTGCGCGCCTATCTTCACGCGCAAGCGCTGGATGGCATGATTGTGCCACGTGCTGATGCGTGGCAGAGCGAATACGCAGCGCCGAATGATAATAAATTGGCGTGGCTGACAGGATTTACCGGCTCTGCGGGCGTGGCTCTGGTACTTCAGGACCGCGCGCTGATTCTGGTGGATGGCCGATATCAGGTCCAGGTCCGCAGTGAAGTCGATTTGCAAGCCTGGGAAATCCATCATCTGCATAATGAGCCGCTAGAGACGCATCTGCCCCCCGGAAGTCGCATAGGGTTTGATCCCATGCTGATGGTGAACAGTCAGTTTGAAGCCCTGAGCGCCACCGGGTGCAAACTCGTGCCGATGGCCGACGATCCGTTCGCTACCATCTGGCATGAGCGCCCTGCTGCGCCAAATGGCGCCATCCGCGAAATGCCGCTCAGCGTAGCGGGAGAAAGCAGTGACGATAAACGCGCACGTATCGCTGCGATTCTGGATACTCACGGCGCGGATTATCTCGCCGTGACCCAGCCGGACAATATCGCCTGGCTACTCAACGTTCGTGGGACGGATATCGCCACCAGCCCGGTTCCACTGTCCTTCCTTTTATTAAGCCGTGACCGCGATGTGGAATGGTTCGTCGATGCCGGAAAAACGTCCGGTTTACCACAGACTCTGCTCTGCGGACTGACGCTTTCGCCAATGGACCAACTGGTGTCGCGCTGCCAGCAAATTGCTGACGGGAAGCACATTCAGCTGGATGCCGACAGTGCGCCGGTTGCGCTGCGTTTTGCCGTAGAACAACACGGTGGCGAAGTGAAATGGGCCGCGGACCCAATAACGTTTATCAAAGCGACGAAGAACGCCGTCGAGCTGGAAGGCTATCGTGACAGCCACCATAAAGATGGCGCGGCATGGGTAAATTTCATTGCCTGGCTGGCGCACGAAGTTCCGGCGCGTCTCGCGTCGGGCAAGCCGTTAACCGAGCTGGAAGCGCAGGCCAAACAGCTCACTTTTCGCGAGCAACAGGAAAACTTTATCGAGCTGAGTTTTGACACGATTTCTGCCGCGGGCGCAAACGCCGCGATGTGCCATTACCACTCCAGCGAAGCCACAAACGGCGCAATCACGGCCGACAGTTTCTATCTGAACGATTCAGGCGGGCAGTATCACAACGGCACCACCGACGCGACGCGCACGCTGGCATTTGGCCCGCTTGATCCTCAGCGAAAGCGGCATTACACCGTGGTACTGAAAGGCTTTTTGTCGCTCATTACCCTACAATTCCCGTCTGGTAGCTGCGGCCACCAGCTGGATGCGTTCGCGCGTCGGCCACTGTGGGAGCTTGGCATAGACTTTGATCACGGCACCGGGCACGGCGTTGGGCATCAGTTGCTTATCCACGAAGCCCCGCACCGAATTGCGAAAAAAGTCAATCCGTGGCCGCTGGCGGCAGGGAATATCATCACTATCGAGCCGGGCTATTATCTGGAAGGGCAGTACGGGATCCGCATTGAAAATCAGGTTGAAGTCGTCGATGCGCAGACTGGCTTCTGTCGTTTCGCCTCATTGACGATGATCCCCATCGATCTGAGCCAGGTCGAGCTCAATCTGCTCACCGAGCAGGAAAAACAGTGGCTGGACGATTACCATCAGCAGGTGCGTGAAGTGCTTTCTCCACGCGTCGACAGCGATGCCCGTCCGTGGCTGTTCGCCGCAACGGCTCCCGTTCGGGTGCAGGTAAGTTAAGACAATCGCAAGTGACCGGCGGCGCAAGCTTGCCGGGCTTACGGTTCAGTGCAGCATTTTGAATTTGTCGGCCTGAAAAGGGTAAACGCGAAAAAGCAAAAAGCCCGCTCAGTTTCCTGAGCGGGCTTTTCTAAATATGGCTCCTCTGACTGGACTCGAACCAGTGACATACGGATTAACAGTCCGCCGTTCTACCGACTGAACTACAGAGGAATCGTGTGAACGGGGCGCATATTATCGATGCGCCCGCGCCTTGTCAAAGGCTGTTTTTCACAATTTTAATCGTTTGCCGATTTCTTCCACAGACTGGGTAAAAATCACTCCCAAGCCCGCTCCGCTTTTGCTGCATCGAACTGCGGTGGCGGCTTGCGGAAGCGTCCGGTCAGGTACGCCAGATACAGTAAACCGACTCCGGCCCACACCAGTCCCAGCGTTAAGGACGTCGCTTCCAGATTGATCCACAGCACGGCTACGGTTGCAGCACCAATCAGTGGCATGATCAGGTAATTCACCTTATCTTTCCAGGTTTTGTTACGGCCTTCACGACGCCAGAAGTGGTTGAACACCGACAGATTCACGAAGGTAAACGCCACCAGCGCACCGAAGTTAATCAACGCCGTTGCGGTCACCAGGTCGAAGAACAGCGCCGACAGCGAAACCACGCCCACCATCAGCACGTTCAGCGCCGGGGTACGCCATTTCGGATGTACGTAACCGAAGTATTTTTCCGGGAACACGTTATCACGGCCCATAACGTACAGCAGGCGCGACACGCTCGCATGAGATGCCAAACCAGACGCCAGCGTGTTCACAAACGTGGTGCAGAGGAAAATCGACTGGAACAGCTTGCCGCCAACGTACAGCGCAATTTCCGGCAACGCGGCATCCGGGTTCTTGAAGCGGCTGATATCCGGGAAGAACAGCTGCATGAAGAACGACGCCACAATAAAGATGATCCCGCCGTACACCGCCGTCAGGAAAATCGCTTTCGGGATTGTTTTCGCCGCATCCGGGGTTTCTTCAGACAGCGTGGTCACTGCATCAAAACCGAGGAATGAGAAGCAGACTATCGTCGCCCCCGTAATAATCGGGATCAGGTGCGCGTTCTGGCTGACAAACGGTTGCAGCGACCAGACCGTGCCGACGCCCTCTCCTTTATGCAGCCCTTGCACCACCAGGATGATGAACACCACCATGATGCAAATCTGCACCAGCACAAACAAGGTATTGAAGTTCGCCACCAGATTGACACTTTTCAGGTTTGCGGCGGTGAGGATGACCACAAAGCCGACGACCCAAATCCACGGTGCTACGTCAGGGAACAACGCGGAGAGATAGATTTTCGCCAACAGGACGTTAATCATCGGCAGGAACAGATAATCCAGCAGCGATGACCAGCCGACCATAAACCCGACGTGCGGGCTAATGGACTTCTGCGCGTAGGTATAAGCGGATCCCGCCTGCGGGAACTGGCGAACCAGTTTGCCGTAGCTGATCGCGGTGAACAACACGCCCGCCAGCGCCAACAAATACGACGCTGGTACGTGTCCGTTGCTGATACCGGAAACAATACCGAAAGTATCAAACACCGACATCGGGGTGAGATAGGCCAGACCCATCACCACCACCTGCCAGAGTTTTAAAGATTTGCGCAGCTGCGGTTTACCCGTCTGCGACTTGAGTTCGACAGAGGAATTAGTCGCCATGTCGAAGCCCCCCCATGCGCGTCCAGGTTTGCGATAATATCGTCGTTGTTGCAAACCTGCTTAGCCTGGAGGTGAGTCGTGTCAATAAAGGAGAAAACGTCGGGCAAGTACCGGAAGCCGGTCCGTCGTAGTCAATGCGGCAACGGCGTTCACCTTCGCCGTGCGGGTATTTAAACATCTGCATCATCTCATTTCCTCGTCATACAATTTGTCGTTTAACTGAAGACCCGTTGCCGCCTGCGCTCCTTTACGCGACACCGGGAAATGGCAGGTTGCCCTGCGAAACGTCCGGTCTGGCTCCGCTCAGACCGTATGATGCTGCTTATTATTTTGCTGCCTGGTATTACGCCCGGTGGCGCTACGCTCCCGGGCCTACAGGCCAGGAGACGCATCGTCAGGCGTTTTTCAGCATCCACTCAATTTCAGTTTCTGTGATCAGACGCTCAAACTGAATCAACTCGTCGTTCTTACAGGCGTGGAACACATGGCTGAAGCGCTCACCCATCAGTTCACGCAGGCTGTCGTTTTGCATGAATTCCCACAGCGCATCGCTCTGGCGAATCGGGAACGGCAGACCTTCCTGCTCCAGACCATTGCCTTCGACTTCTTCCTGAAGCGGTAGATCGTTGTTCAGTCCGTGCAAAATACCCGCGAGGATTGACGCCATCACCAGATAAGGGTTGGCATCAGCACCCGCTACGCGGTATTCGACACGATGATTGTCACGATCGCCACACGGGATGCGCAGCGCAACGGTACGGTTGTTGTGCCCCCAGGAAGCCTGCGTTGGCACGTACATACCCGGCTGGAAACGACGGTAGGAATTAACGTTCGGCGCTAACAGTGCCATAGATGCAGGCATCAGATCTATCATTCCCGCAAGCGAACGCTTGAGGATGCTCGAATCTTCGCCATCGGCGTCAGCCAGCACATTTTCGCCTTTACTGTTCAGCATGCTGATATGAATGTGCATCCCGCTTCCGGCATATTCTTCATACGGCTTCGCCATAAAGGTGGCGTGCATTTTGTGTTTTTCGGCCACCGTGCGCACCAGACGTTTCAGCGCCAGCGCATCGTCGCAGGCATCAAGCACGTTATCGGTGTGGTGAAGGTTGATTTCGAATTGGCCCGGTGACGCTTCAGCTACCGCACCATCCGCAGGGATCAGCTGCAAACGCGCTAAATCGTCGATATCAGTCAGCACGTCCGCAAAATGATTGAGGTTATCAACGGAGTAAACCTGGCTTTGGGTATTGCGGTCATCGGTGCCCGGCGCGCATGGCGGCTGCAGGAAACCTTCGTTATCGCGCTGACGGTCAAGTAAATAGAACTCCAGCTCTACCGCTACCACGGGGAACAGACCGCGCTGGCGCAGCTGCTGCCAGAGTCGATTCAGCACGTTCCGCGGCTCAACGTCAAAGGGAGCGCCATCTTCATCCAGCATGCTCAGCATCATTTGGCCGATAAATTCTGGGTCAGCCGCTGACGGGGTTAATGTGCCCAGTACCGGTACACAACTGCGATCCGGTTCACCCAGCTCTTGTCCAAGGCCCGCTTCTTCTACTACGTTGCCGAGGATATCCATCGCAAACACCGACGCCGGGAAGTAGCAACCTTTCTCAATCTTACTCAGGCTGGAGATCGGGATACGTTTGCCACGGAAGCAACCGTTCAGGTCGGTCAGCAGGACATCAACATATTGGGTATTGGGGTAACGCTCGAGGAAGGTCTTCACTTCGCGTGCAAACGCGCTACTTCGTCTTTCTTCGGAATGCTGAACAAAATTCTCAACTTCTACGATATTAGTTTCCATGATTCACCGCCGTTGCTTTGGATGCCGGTCACTGATTTCGACCGTTAAATATAATGTCCACTTATCGACAATGGCGCCTACTAAAATGTTTGTCAAATGTTAAATTGAGTTTGCAAAGAGGTTATCGCACTGCTAGATTGAGAAAATATTGAACGGAACAGGCCATATGGAATAGTTTTGGCAATAATTTAGTCCAGAATGTGAGGGTGATCATGGGCAATATATTTGACAAGCCAGTTATCGGGGTCGTGATGTGCAGGAACAGGCTTAAGGGTCATGAGACCCAGACCTTGCAAGAAAAGTACCTGAATGCTGTATTACATGCCGGCGGTTTGCCGATTGCCCTGCCGCATGCACTGGCGGAACCGGAACTGCTGAATGCCCTTCTGCCAAAACTTGATGGAATCTTCTTACCCGGCAGCCCCAGCAATGTGCAGCCGCACCTCTATGGTGAAAACGGCGATGAGCCTGACGCCGATCCTGGGCGTGATAAATTGAGCATGGCGTTGATCACCGCCGGGCTCGAAAGGCGCATCCCCATTTTCGCCATCTGCCGGGGTTTACAGGAACTTGTTGTCGCCACTGGCGGGACTCTGTATCGTCGCCTGTGCGATCAGCCTCAGTTCCTGGAACACCGTGAAGATTCGGAGCTCCCGGTGGAGCAGCAGTACGCGCCATCACATGAAGTTCAGGTTCAAGAGGGAGGATTGCTTTCGAGGTTAATACCGGGCTGCAACACGTTTTGGGTGAACTCATTACACGGTCAAGGTGCGAAAACGCTCGGTCCGCTACTGCGCGTGGAAGCCCGCTCGCAGGACGGCCTGGTCGAAGCCGCCAGCATTCACGATCACCCGTTCGCCCTCGGTGTGCAATGGCACCCGGAATGGAACAGCAGCGAATACGCTCTGTCGCGTTTGTTGCTTGAAGGTTTTATCACCGCTTGTCAGAACCACCTCGCTGAAAAACAGCGACTCTGACCCCTACAGTTAAGGAAATGCCAATATGAGCGATGACGGCCTGGCGCCGGGTAAACGTTTGTCAGCGATCCGCCAACAATTGGGTCTTTCGCAACGTCGTGCCGCCGAACTGTCTGGATTAACGCATAGTGCCATCAGCACCATAGAACAGGACAAAGTCAGTCCTGCCATCAGTACCTTGCAAAAGCTGCTGAAAGTTTATGGGCTGTCGCTCTCCGAGTTCTTCGCGGACCCGGAAAAACCTGATGAGCCGCAGGTGGTTATCAATCAGGATGACTTGATTGAAATCGGCAGTCAGGGTGTTTCAATGAAGTTGGTTCACAACGGAAATCCGAACCGTACACTGGCAATGATCTTTGAGACTTACCAACCGGGCACAACAACCGGGGAGAGGATCAAACACCAGGGTGAGGAGATAGGCACGATACTGGAGGGTGACGTGATTCTGACCATCAACGGCCAGGATTATCACCTCGTTGCAGGGCAAAGTTATGCCATCAACACCGGCATACCCCACAGCTTCAGCAACACTTCAGCAGGCATATGCCGCATCATCAGTGCCCACACCCCCACCACGTTCTGATATTCATACACTAAATTCGGCCTGAGCTTTTCAGGCCATTTAAAACGCCGCTCTTTTTACAGGATTTATTTCCTGGGGCGTTTTGCAGCCAGATTTTGCCGATAGCAGCAGAGAAAGACCGATTATCTTATTGAATACAAAGGAGTCACCATGGACTTTCAGCATCTGAATTACTGGCAGGAAAAAGCGAAAAATGCCTCAATAGAAACCCGTTTGTTTATTAACGGCGAATACTGCCAGGCGCAAGATAACAGTACCTTTGAAATTGTTGACCCCGCCGGACAACGCCCTCTTGCCCAAGTGGCGCGCGGGAAAAAAGCCGATGTTGATATGGCCGTGCGTGGCGCTCGCGACGTTTTCGAGCGTGGTGACTGGTCACAGGCCTCCCCGGCAAAACGTAAAGCCGTGCTGAACACGCTGGCAGATTTGATGGAACAGCATCACGAGGAGCTGGCGCTGCTGGAGACGCTCGATACCGGCAAGCCTATTCGCCATAGCCTGCGTGATGATATTCCCGGCGCAGCGCGCGCTATCCGCTGGTATGCAGAGGCTATCGACAAAGTGTATGGCGAAGTGGCCACCACTGGTGTAAACGAACTGGCGTTGATTGTGCGTGAGCCAATCGGCGTGGTGGCCGCCGTCGTACCGTGGAACTTCCCGCTTCTGCTGGCCTGCTGGAAACTGGGCCCGGCGCTGGCGTCAGGGAACAGCATTATCCTCAAACCTTCTGAAAAATCACCGTTAACTGCCATTCGTTTGGCGCAGCTGGCGAAACAAGCCGGTCTGCCGGATGGCGTGTTCAGCGTCATCAGCGGCTTTGGTCATGAAGCGGGCCAGGCGCTGTCTCAACATCCGGACGTGGATGTCATCACCTTCACCGGATCGACCCGCACCGGCAAACAGCTGCTGAAAGACGCAGGCGACAGCAACATGAAACGCGTGTGGCTGGAAGCTGGCGGCAAGAGCGCCAATATCGTGTTTGCCGATTGCCCCGATATTAAAAAAGCCGCCGCCAATACCGCCGCAGGTATCTTCTACAACCAGGGTCAGGTGTGTATCGCCGGTACGCGTCTGCTGCTGGAAGAGAGCATTGCCGACCAGTTTATCGCGCTACTGAAAGAGCAGGCCAAAAACTGGATGCCGGGTAATCCGCTCGACCCAAATACGACCATGGGCACGTTGATTGATAGCGCCCATGCCGACACCGTTCACAGCTTTATTCGCGACGCTGAAACTCAGGGCACACTGGCACTGGATGGCCGTGACGGCAAACATCCGGCGGCTATCGGCCCGACTATTTTTGTCGATACCGCTCCGACGGCGCACGTCAGCCGCGATGAAATCTTCGGCCCGGTGCTGGTTGTCACCCGCTTTAAAACCGAAGCGCAGGCGCTGGAACTTGCCAACGACAGCGAATACGGGCTCGGCGCTGCCGTGTGGACCAATGATTTGTCGCGCGCACACCGCATGAGCCGCCGTCTGAAAGCCGGTTCTGTGTTCGTTAACAACTATAACGATGGCGACATGACCGTACCGTTCGGTGGTTATAAGCAGAGCGGTAACGGGCGCGATAAGTCCCTGCACGCCCTGGAAAAATTTAGTGAACTGAAAACTATCTGGATTGCCCTGGAGCCTCTTCATGACTGAACATACCACCAGCTATTACGCCGCAAGCGCCAATCAGTATGAACCGTTTCCGACTCTGAGCGAGTCCGTCACCTGTGACGTATGCGTGGTCGGTGGAGGTTACACCGGGCTTTCCTCCGCGCTGCATCTTGCCGAAATGGGTTACGACGTGGTGCTACTGGAATCGGCACGCATCGGTTTCGGTGCCAGCGGTCGCAACGGCGGTCAGCTGGTCAACTCTTACAGCCGCGATATCGACGTTATCGAGCGCACTTACGGCCCCGGTTCGGCCAAAATACTCGGCAGCATGATGTTTGAAGGCGGCAAGATTATCCGGGAGCGCATCAAGCGCTATCAGATTGATTGCGATTATCGTCCGGGCGGCCTGTTCGTGGCGATGAATCATAAACAGCTCGAAACGCTGGAAGAACAAAAAGCCAGCTGGGAACGCTACGGCAACACCCAGCTGGAAATGCTGGACGCCAACGAGCTGAAGCGTGAAGTAAACAGCGATCGCTACGTCGGTGCCCTGCTCGACCACAGCGGCGGTCATATTCATCCGCTCAATCTGGCGATCGGTGAAGCTAATGCCATTCGCCTGAACGGTGGCCGCGTGTATGAGCAATCACCGGTGACGAATATTCAGCACAGCAACCCGCCTGTGGTCAGCACTGCAAAAGGCCAGGTGACGGCGAAGTACGTGATTGTCGCGGGCAACGCCTATCTGGGCGACAAACTGGAGCCGGAACTGGCAAAGCGTAGCATGCCGTGCGGCACCCAGGTGTTAACCACAGAACCGCTGAGCGAAGACGTCGCACGTTCGCTGATTCCGAACAATTACTGCGTGGAAGACTGTAACTATCTGCTGGATTATTACCGCCTGACCGGCGATAACCGTCTGCTGTATGGCGGCGGCGTGGTGTACGGTGCGCGTGACCCGGCAGATATCGAGCGCCTGGTAATGCCGAACCTACTGAAAACATTCCCGCAGCTGAAAGGCGTGAAGATTGACTACAGCTGGACCGGCAACTTCCTGCTCACGCTGTCACGAATGCCGCAGTTCGGGCGGCTGGATAACAACATTTACTACATGCAGGGCTACAGCGGTCACGGTGTGACCTGTACGCATCTGGCGGGAAGATTGATTTCAGAATTACTGCGTGGCGATGCAGAACGCTTTGATGCGTTTGCCAAACTGCCGCACTACCCGTTCCCGGGTGGCCGTACGCTGCGCATTCCGTTCACCGCGATGGGTGCGGCGTATTACAGTCTTCGCGATCGCCTTGGGGTGTAATGCTCTTCATACTTCACGCTACAGGGGTGTGAGCTGCATTCGCTCCCCCCTGTAGCGCGAATTATGTTGAGCACTGATTGAAATAGCCCAACGCACAGAGAGATCCCTTCTGTGCGTTTTTTATTGGCTTCTCACGCGAGGGTATTTCCACAACCAGCGACCGCTGATCATCCGCCAGTAGAACGCCACGCCGCGCACTGCCCAGTCGAGGAACATGCCGAGCCACACGCCGACCACGCCCCATCCCAGTACAATCCCGAGGAAGTAACCGGCAACCACGCGGGCGCCCCACATGCTGAACATCGATACCCACATGGCGTAACGCGCATCACGCGCGCCCTTCAGTCCGGCCGGTAACACCCACGATGCAGACCAAATCGGCATAAACGCGGCGTTCAGCCACAACAACTCTTTCACCACCTCTTTGACATCCGCTTCGTGGGTATAGAAAGAAGCGAACAAGCCGGCGAACGGTGCGGTGCCCCAGGCAATGGCGGTCAGCACAATGGTCGACATCCAGAACACATGGCGCAGCTGTTTTTCCGCCTGCCCAATTTGCCCTTTGCCGAGTCGCTTGCCGGTAATGATGGTCGACGCCGAGCCCAGCGCGTTCCCCGGCAGGTTTATCAATGACGCCACCGAAAAGGCGATAAAGTTCCCGGCGATAACGTCGGTGCCCATCCCGGCAACAAACATCTGCGTCAGCAGTTTGCCGCTGTTAAAAAGCACTGATTCAATACTCGCCGGAATGCCAATCCCCATCACTTCCCAGATAATGGCGAAGTTAAGCGGCTTGATATAACTTTTGAGCGGAAGACGAAGTGCCGGATTAAAGCCGACCGCCAGCACCGCGACAATCCCAATCGCACCGATATAGCGGGAAATCGTCAGCCCCAGACCGGCACCGACAAACCCCATACCCTGCCAGGAGAACGCCCCGTAAATCAGGACGCTACTGATAATAATGTTAAGGATGTTCATCCCGCCGTTAATCAGCAGCGGAATTTTGGTGTTACCCGCACCGCGCAGCGCCCCGCTGCCGATCAGCGCAATTGCCGCTGCCGGATAGCTCAACGCCGTCAGTTCAAGATAAGTAAGCGCCAGTTCTTTGACGTGCGGCGACGCGGCGCCGGCCACCACTTCAATAATTTCCCGCCCAAACAAATGAATGACTACGGCGAGAATAATCGCGAACAGGGTCATGATGACCAACGACTGACGGGCCGCTGCCCTTGCCTGCTTGCGGTTACGCTTACCGAGACTAAAGGCAACGACCACCGTTGTCCCGAGATCGATAGCGGCAAAGAACGCCATGATCACCATGTTAAAACTGTCTGCCAGCCCAACCCCGGCCATTGCGTCCGCTCCGAGCCAGCTCACGAGGAACGTACTCAACACGCCCATTAACAGAACGCAGGTATTTTCCAGAAAGATAGGCACAGCAAGGGGGGTGATTTCACGCCAGAACAGAACACGATAGGTTTTGCGATTTTTGTACCAGGTGGTGCGGGTGACGGCCTGGCGTACTGTGGCAGAGACGTTCAAAGGGGGCCTTAGAGAGAAAGTTGAAACCTCGTTTTAAATGATGAGGCAGAAATGCCAAACCTGCAACGTTGAATTACGTTTAAATTGTGGGTAAATACAACAGATTGTTGACGGAACCGTCAGTCGTGACGAAAGGTTTGAATAGAGGTTTGACAAAAATTTTTTCGCCGCTAAGATAAGCCTCCAACCGATTCCTCTGTAGTTCAGTCGGTAGAACGGCGGACTGTTAATCCGTATGTCACTGGTTCGAGTCCAGTCAGAGGAGCCATATTTAGAAAAGCCCGCTTAGGTAACTACGCGGGCTTTTTGCTTTATCTTCTCACCGAGAATTTACAGCTGCCCGGTGTTTGCGGCCCCCATACTCACCATAACCGGCATCCCGGAACGGCGCGTTAACGCAGCGCTGACCACGCTGGCATCCACTTCAGCGCCCCGAGTTGCGGCGTTCAATGCCGGAGTCATCGGCAGTGGGACTTTCTTGTCTGATTCAAACTCCGTCCGGTTACGGGACAGCGGCTCATGCACCTCCAGCCAACGCAGCCCGCCGGGTTCGACGGTGGTTTTTACTGGCCTGTCGATAAGCTGTACCCGCGTTCCTTCCGGCACGTTATCAAACAGGTATTTAATGTCGTCTTTGCGCAAGCGGATACATCCCTGACTGACGCGCAGGCCGATACCAAAGTTGGCGTTAGTGCCGTGGATGGCGTACAGCTTACCGATGTAGATTGCGTACAACCCCATCGGGTTATCCTCGCCCGGCGGTACGAACGCAGGCAAGGTCTTCCCCTCTTTCGCATACTCTCGCCGGGTATTTGCCGTCGGTGTCCAGCCCGGGGCTTCCTGCTTGCGCTCCACTTTCGTCACCCAGTTACGCGGTGTTTCACGCCCGGCCTGACCAATTCCTATCGGTAAAACCTCCACCGTCCCGCTTCCTGCCGGATAATAATAAAGTCGCATTTCGGCGACGTTAATTACAATGCCCTCGCGTACCGTGTCCGGCAGGATCAGCTGCTGCGGAATGGTCAACGCAGTCCCCACTTTCGGCAGGAACGGGTCAACGCCTGGATTGGCCTCCAGCATGTTGCTGAACCCCTGCCCATACTGTGCGGCAAAATATTCCAGCGGCTGGGTATTCCCCTCCGGAACGGTAACAATTAAGGGCGCACCTATCAGCCGACTCCCTTCGGGAGGAAGTGGATAGGTGACCGCCTGGGCACTATGAATAACGGCGGCTAGCCCCAAGGCAAGCGAGAGTGTACGAATCATAATTTCCCTATTATTGACATGATGGCTATAGGCTAAATATAGCTCTCTACATCGAGAGCGCAATAACCGGCATCGCCAGCGCCCTGCGTGGCGTTGGGTTGGCCTTCACCCGATCGCCGGACACCAGCAAATGACTCAGTTTATTGCAGCCATAAAAAAACCCCGCATCGGCGGGGTTTTCAGATTCAGGCTTTTGCGACGTGCAAACTTACTCGGTTTTGCTTTCAGCTGATTTCAGCTCGCCCATCACTTTCAGCTTTTTAGAGATCTCGCGACGCTCTTTAGACAGCTCAGCATTTTTGATGATGTAATCGTCCACGCGATCTTCGTAGTCGGTTTTCATGCTGGCGATGATGCCCTGAATAGCTTCAACGCTCATGCCTGGTTTGATGTAGTCACTGAGGTTATCAAGCAGCAGTACACGCTTCTGGTTGTCACGGACCTTTTTCTCAACGTCCTGAATTTCGCGCTGCAGTTTGTTTTTACGACGGAACAGACGAACAAACTCCAAAACGTCCTGAAACGAAGGTTTGGTTGTTTCCATTTTTACACCCCTGATAATTGAGATTCGGATTCGTAAAACAGCCGCTACGGGTAAACATAACTGCTAGCGGCCGCGAATGACAATGGTTTTTGCTCTGCCTCAATCATAACCCTAAACGTAGCTGAATCGAAACAAGCACGCGGCAAACCGTGACCGGGTGGGCGTTATTTGCGCAACGCCCGACAGATCAGGTGTGACAGTAGTTCCAGCTGTCGCGCCAGTTCCATGCTTAACCAGACATATCCATGCATCGGCGTTTCGGCCAGGTCTTTGCCTTTATAGTCATTCACCAACTGACGCAACTCGATGACGATATCGTTCAGCTTTTCGTTGTTAGCCAGAATCGGTTGCGGATTGCCTTCATAAAGCGCATGCGCAATGGTGAGCAATGTCTGCTGGGTCATCTGCTGCATGTCTCGCAGGGTGTGGGCGTTGAGCATCAGATAGTGGCTGTCGCGCGAGGCCCACCAGGCATTGATTTGCAGTTCAAGCATACAGACCAGATTACGATTCACCGTCTGAATACCTTCAAAAATCGATTTCTGAATGTGGGTCTCTTTACTGGCGGGTGTTATCAGGCCACGCATCTTTACCACGTCGTTCAGGACTTTTTGCAGTCGGCGTTCAAGACGCGGGCGTTCGAGTAAGTTCGGCGAGAACCCAGTTTGATAAAGACGGTTAAATTCAGTGACGTAGTTTGCCATCTGGATACGCCAGTGGAGAAACGCTCGCTGCGGCCAAATCCCGGTAAACAGCATCGCCAGCAGCGAACCGATAATCACATCCCCGCTTCGCCATAGCGCCATGTGCATATCGCCTGACGGCGCACCGATAACCACTGCCAGCGTGATGCCAATCAGCAGCGCCTGATACGGTTTATTGCCCAGAGCTAGCCAGCCGCAGAGGAACATCGCCGCCGCGCACCAGAGTAGCATCAACGGCAGCGACATCAGCTCCAGCTTCAGTGCCACCAGCCCCAGTACGGAGCCGAAAACTGTGCCGCCGATACGCTCAAACGCACGCGGGACCACGTTTCCCCAGAAAGAGATGGGCCCCATAATAACGACTAGCGTAATGAGCGGCCAGGTCCCCTCAGGCACGTGAAAAAGACGCACCAACAGAAACGTCAGTACAAACGCGAGAGCGATACGCACCCCGTGAACAACACGGTAGTTGCGGTATAAACGAATTTCAAAAGGACTCAGTGATTTATCAGCGCGCACACCCGCACTCCGGCTAGGGCAGAAAACACAATTGTATCTGTTTTTCTGCCCCTGGCATCACGGAAGCGTAAATAACCTTTTAAAAAGCAGGCTTGTTTACTTTAAATAGCGCGTTTTTTAACAGGTACATACATTTCGATATCCCAGTGACCTTCCTGATTACCGTCATTGAGATAAAGCTCGAAGCAGGGTTTTGCTTCTAACTCGTAGTCTTTGTCCTCCAGCACACTGTTGAAGAACTGATACCACGGGGTGGAGAAATCATGATTGACCACGCGTGTAGCGGCTTTGGCGTACATTCCTGCCGCGATTTCGGTGACAATCACCCCTTCACTATTGGCCGGTATCGTGAATCCGTCTTCCACGGTGACCACGGTGTCAGCCCGCAGCTTTTCCGCCGACACCTCATCTGGGTTATCGTAGTAAACCGCCACCCACTCTTTGGCGTGGATTTTGTGCCCGTTCACCCACATCGCCAACTGCTCAAAGCCCTGTTTGATGGTCTGTTCCCATGGGCCAACCATATGAAAACCGGCGATGACGCGACGATTTTCCTGAGTAATGCTGTAATCCATATTGCCTCCGCTAACATAGCTGCTGGACAAATATACAGTTAAAATCTAGCAAACAGACCTGAAGGAGTATGTGCGATGTTTCACAAATAGGGGAAGTAAAACGCCCTCCGAAGAGGGCGTTTGGTCAAACGGGATTGGCTCAGGATTTATGGTGCATCCAGTCGCTCAAGCGCGAGAACATGCCTCCTTTGCCCACGCTTTCCAGCGTCACCAGTGGCCAGTGAGCAACAATCTTATCGCCGTCGTAGAGTTCAATTTCACCGACGCGCTGATGGGCCGCGACTGGCGCATCCAGCTCTTTTTTGTCCATCACGTATTTGGCTTTGATTTTCGGCACTTCGGCTTTAGGTAAGGCCAGCCAGAAGTCCTGATCGGTGCCCAGGTCGATGTGTTCTTTATCGCCGTACCAGATGCGTTCAGTGCCGACTTTTTTGCCGGTATGCAGGATCTGAACGGTATCGAAATTCTGCTGGCCCCAGTGCAGCAGCTTACGCGCCTGGTCTTCACGCCCTTTCGAGCTCTCAGCGCCCATTACCACCGCAATCAGACGGCGCTTGCCATCCACCGCAGACGCAATGATGTTAAACCCGGCGGTAGCCGTGTGGCCCGTTTTCAGTCCATCAACGTTCAGGTTTTTATCCCACAGCAAGCCGTTACGGTTGTTTTGGGTGATGCCGTTCCAGGTCAGGCTCTTCTCGCTATACATATGATAGAAGTCAGGCTCACCATGAATAATCGCCCGGGATAATACCGCGAGGTCGAACGCCGAACTGTGCTGTCCTGGCGCATCAAGACCGTGCACGGTTTCGAAATGGGTATCTTTCAGGCCCAGTTTGCTCACGTAATCATTCATCATTTTGACGAACTGTGGCTGGCCACCTGCGACGTAGTCAGCCAATGCTACACAAGCGTCGTTCCCGGAATCGACAATCAGTCCGCGGCTTAAGTCATGCACGCTCAGACGATCGCCCGCCTTGAGGAACATTAGAGAGGATCCGTCAAAAACAGGATTGCCCTTTGCCCAAGCATCGCGACCCACGGTGACCATGTCATCTCCGGTAATGCGATGACTGTCGATCGCGCGGTCAACCACGTAGCCGGTCATCAGCTTCGTGAGACTGGCTGGGTTGCGCTGCTGGTGTTCGTTACCAGCGGTGAGTACCTGGCCGGTGGTGTAATCCATCAGCACCCAGGATGCGGCCTGGATCGCAGGAGGTTGTACCGGTGCGGGAATATAATCTGCAGCAACTGCGCAAGAAATGCTCGAAGCGAGCAAAGAAACAGCAATAAAAAAACGGCCTTTCAACAGCATATCCTCAACTTTTCGTATTCCCGTTCTTTTTACGGTAGTTACGCTTTGCTGACAGCGTTAAATTGCAAGAAAGTATGACATTTACTGGGAGCGACGCCGAGGGATCGCCCCGCCGAGCTTCTGATGATCGGGCAAATCGTTTACCATTACCGGCTAACGCGCCTACGGATCACAGACAGCCCATGCAAGAAACGCAACCGCAAGCCGGATTCCTGATTCACGACTACGAAACCTTCGGCACCCACCCGCAGCTGGACCGCCCCGCTCAGTTCGCGGCCATTCGAACCGACGCTGATTTCAATATCATTGGCGAACCTGAAGTCTTCTACTGCAAGCCTGCTGATGATTATCTGCCGCAGCCTCAGGCAGTAATGATTACCGGTATCACGCCGCAGGAAGCGCTGGCCAAAGGCGAAAATGAAGCGGCGTTTGCGAGACGGATCCATGATCTGTTTACCGTGCCGAAAACCTGCGTGGTTGGCTACAACAACGTGCGTTTCGATGATGAAGTGACGCGTAACATTTTCTACCGTAATTTCTTCGACCCCTACGCCTGGAGCTGGCAGAACCATAACTCGCGCTGGGATCTGCTCGATGTGATGCGCGCCTGCTACGCCCTGCGTCCGGAAGGCATCAACTGGCCAGAAAATGAAGACGGTTTGCCGAGCTTTCGCCTGGAACATCTGACCAAAGCCAACGGAATCGAGCACAGTAACGCCCACGATGCGATGGCCGATGTATACGCCACCATCGCGATGGCTAAACTGGTGAAAGCGCGTCAGCCACGCTTATTCGATTATCTGTATACCTTCCGCGGAAAGAATAAACTGGCGACGCTGATCGATGTGCCGCAGATGAAACCGCTGGTGCATATTTCCGGTATGTTCGGGGCATGGCGCGGAAACACCAGTTGGGTGGCACCGCTGGCCTGGCATCCGGACAACCGTAACGCGGTGATTATGGTCGACCTGGCGGGCGATATGTCTCCGTTGCTCGAACTGAACGCCGATGAACTGCGTGAGCGCTTATACACGCCGAAAGCCGATCTCGGCGAACTGTCGGCGGTTCCGGTGAAACTGGTGCATCTGAATAAATGCCCTATTCTCGCGCAGGGCAATACATTACGCCCGGAAGATGCCGACAGGCTAGGCATCAACCGCCAGCAGTGCCTGGATAATCTGAAGGTGCTGCGCGATAACCCGCAGGTGCGCGATAAAGTAGTGGCGATATTTGCTGAAGCGGAGCCTTTTGTACCCTCGGAAAACGTCGACACCCAGCTCTACAACGGTTTCTTTAGTGATGCAGACCGCGCAGCGATGAAAATTCTTCTGGAGACCGAGCCGCGTAATCTGCCCGCGCTGGATCTCACATTTGCCGATAAGCGCATCGAAAAACTGCTGTTCAACTATCGGGCGCGTAACTTCCCTGGCACGCTGGATGAATCAGAGCAGCAGCGCTGGTTGCAGCACCGTCGTAACGTCTTTACCCAGGAATTCCTTCAGGCTTATGCCGATGAACTGCAGCAGCTTTACGTTCAGTATGAAGGGAATGACGAGAAACTCGCCCTGCTGAAAACACTGTATCAATACGCACAAGAGATTGTTTAAGTCAGAATGACCGGCATAAAAAAACCGGAGACAGTGTCTCCGGTTTTTTTTGACTATCGCACGTCGAGATTACGCGATGTCTTCGTACTGCGGCACCGGGTTACGGAAGCTGCGAGTCACACAGGCCAGATAAATCAGGCCAACTGCACCCCAAATCAGACCGAGAACCATCGAGCTTTGTTCCAGGTTAATCCACAGCGCACCGACGGTCAACGCACCACATACCGGCATAAACAGGTAGTTAAAGTGATCTTTCAGCGTTTTGTTGCGCTTTTCGCGGATCCAGAACTGCGAGATTACCGACAGGTTAACGAAGGTGAAGGCCACCAACGCACCAAAGTTAATCAACGCCGTGGCTGTTACCAGGTCGAATTTAATCGCCAACAGAGCAATCGCGCCCACCAGTAGCACGTTCCATGCTGGGGTACGCCATTTCGGATGCACGTAACCGAAGAAGCTTTTCGGGAACACGCCATCGCGGCCCATCACGTACATCAGACGAGAAACGCCTGCGTGTGCTGCCATGCCAGATGCCAGCACGGTCACGCTTGAGAAGATAAGCACGCACCACTGGAAGGTTGTACCCGCCACGTACAGCATGATTTCTGGCTGTGACGCATCTGGATCCTTGAAGCGAGAGATGTCAGGGAAATACAGTTGCAGGAAGTAAGATGCAACGATAAAGACCCCACCGCCAATCAGCGCTGTCAGGACAATTGCTTTCGGGATAACGCGCTCGGCATCTTTGGTTTCTTCAGACAGAGAAGAGATACCGTCGAAGCCCAGGAACGAGAAGCACAGAATAGTCGCACCGGTGATCATCGGCGTGATATGCGCGCCATCAGACCAGAACGGGCGGCTACTGGTCAGCGTACCTGCACCCGTACCGTTGTGAACGCCCCAGATGATCATGCCGACAATAACGGCAACGATACCCATCTGCAGCACCACAATCAGGGTGTTGAAGTTAGCCACGGTTTTAATGCTGCGCAGGTTGGAAATGGTCATAAAGGCCACTAACCCGACAACAAATATCCACGAGGGAACCGAAGGTACCAGCGCTTCAAAGTAGATTTTTGCCAACAGGATATTGATCATCGGCATAAAGAGATAATCAAGCAGCGAAGACCAACCCACCATAAAGCCAACCGTCGGGCTAATGGATTTTTGGGCGTAGGTATAGGCTGATCCTGCGGACGGATAGCGGCGAACCAGCTTACCGTAACTTAACGCAGTAAACAGGATGGCTACCAGAGCGAATGCATAGGCTGTCGGGACATGACCATCGGTCATTCCAGATACGATACCGAAAGTATCGAACAGCGTCATAGGCTGCATATAGGCAAGACCCATCATAACAACCGGAATCAACGTAAGCGTCTTACGTAATTCCACGCGAGAGGTGTTTGGAGTAGCATTATGCGACATGGTTATTCCCCTTTACGGTGAAAACCGTCGCGTAAGCAAAAAATTGCCCCATTTTTTATATATCCTCGGCGACAACAACTGTCGATTTTTAAGTAAGTATCTATCCGGTACGAAGCCCGGCCTCTTGTATGAATGAGTGTGTCTCGAAAGCAAAAAAATAACCGACGCCATAAAATTGCGTCGGTTAGTCTCTTTTTTGCTGGCGCGTATTTTGCCCCCTTCCCCCCATAAAAACAAGAGAACCAGAGGCTCATCAAAGAAAACTTTTCCTTAAATGCCTGATTATTCACCAAGGGCGCGGTTATAGACTGCCGCGATAGCACTATTTGCCAAAACTGCCTCCCGCCACCAGGCGCTCGCCAGGCCCGCGGTCTGTTCATTCCAGCCGATCCACACCGCATCAAACGGAACGTGAGCCGCGACCTGTTTTTCGACTAAAGCGCCGCTTTCAAGAAACCGCTGCGCCAGATAACGCGGGAGATAACCGCAGCCCAGGCCGCTAATTTGCAGTTCCAGCTTAGTTTTAAAATCAAAAACAGTGATTGCGTCCTGATCTTCAAGCAATTGTTGAAATGCAGGGCAATCGGGAGTCGTGCCGTCGCCGACGATAATCGCCCGATGGTGTTTGATGGTTTTGCGGTTCAACGGTTCGGCCACTTCCGCCAACGGATGGTGGGCTGCCACAACGAAAATCTGCTCCAGTTCGCCTAATGGCGCGAAACCAAAATCACTGAGCGGCGGCGGGTCGTGCAGCGCGCCGATGACAATATCGGCCCGGCCTTGTACCAACGCATCCCAGGAACCGCCGAGAACGCCGTTGATAAACTTCAGCCGGGTCACGCTGTGCCTTTGGTAGAACTGTTCAATGAGGGGAGCAAGCAATGAGAAAGGAAAAGTGTCGTCCACGCCAATAACCAGATCGTTTTCCCAGCCTTCGTGCAGTTTGACCGCCTGCTTTTCGAGTTCGCGCACGGTATGCAGGACTTCCCGCCCCTTTTCCAGCAGCATTTGCCCAGTGCGGGTGAACTTCGCGCGGTGTCCACTACGGTCGAGAAGTTGAATACTGAGATCGCTTTCCAGTTTGTGAACGGTGTAGCTCAGGGCGGAAGGCGTTTTGAAGAGCTTTGCCGATGCCGCAGCAAAGCTCCCTTCTTTATCGAGCGCATCAAGAATGATGAGAACTTCCAGTAATGGTTTCATCGTCGCCCCCAGTCGGTACGCGATGTCACCGCGGGTCGTTTACTCCAGCGGCATCACCAGCGGATCGGGATGCTGGTACTCAAACCCCAGCTCAGAACAGATGCGGTTACCATCAATAATGCGTCCTTTCTCAGCGCTATCGCTGAATACAGGCGGCTCCAGGCCAAGCTCGCGGGCCATCTGCGGGTAAAACGTTGACCGAGACGGATGTCCGGGCGCACATAAATTATAGATGTGCCCGCCCTTCGGTGCCTGAAGCAGCAGTGTTATCGCGGAAATCACGTCTTCCAGATGCACCAGGTTGACACCCTGTTGCCCATCCGGCGCGGATTTCCCGGCAAAGAATCGACCCGGATGACGCTCCGGCCCGACCAGGCCCGCAAGGCGTAGAATATCGACGGACGTCCCAGGCAGATTGTGCAGCCAGTCTTCCAGCTCTTTCAGCACACGGCCGCTGGAGGTTATCGGGTCACGCGGGGCATTCTCTTTAATCGTGCCCTGCCCTTTGCCATACACCGACGTCGAGCTGGTGAACACAATGCGCGGGATGTGATACGCCAGCGCACTGTCGACAATCTCCTGCACCGCCTGCAAATAAAACTCTTCGCCGGGACCGCTGCGACGCGCAGGAAGCGTGATAACCAGCGCGTCGACGTTCATCAACGCATCCAAATCGTCCGACTCGCAGACCAGCTGCGGATCCAGGCGCAATAAATAGCTGTCGATGCCACACATTCTCGCGGCCTCTATCCCATCTTCGGTGGTTTTACTGCCGGACACCTGCCAGCCTCGCGCGTTCAACGACAGTGCCAGTGGCATACCCAGCCAGCCCAAACCTACGATTGCGACCTTTTTCATCTGTGCTCTCCTGACTCGTTCGCGTTCCTTTTATAAGGCTACGCCAGCCCTCGCCAACTGACAATTTATACTCGCCATACTTCACGCCGCAGGGTCGTTGGCCACATCTGTTCATCCTGGCCACAGAGTTATCTATGTTCCCAAGGGTTCACAGACTTGCCGCCTGCCTGCGACTCGAATTATCTAGAGTATATCTGATGAATATGAAATGAATTAAAGATGTAAAAAAGCCCTTGCTTTATAGCGATGAACTGGTTTAGGTTAAAAGGCATCAAATGCATAAGCATTCAACGAGAAATTTTATGAACAGCATTCAATTTAAAAATCACCATCATCATCATCACCCTGACTAGTCTTTCAGGCGATGTGTGCTGGAAGACAGTTAGATCTTCCAGTGGTGCAGAACGCAAGAGAAAGCCCCCGGAAGATTGCACTTCCGGGGGCTTTTTTTTGGGCGCGAGTTTCGAGTAATTCAGACAGGACTACGAGGATATAAAAATGTTAGACAACACACGTTTACGCATAGCCATGCAGAAATCCGGTCGTTTAAGCGATGATTCACGCGAATTACTCGCCCGTTGTGGCATAAAAATTAATATGCACTCTCAGCGCCTGATCGCGCTGGCTGAAAATATGCCTATCGATATTCTGCGCGTACGTGACGACGATATCCCGGGCCTGATCATGGACGGTGTAGTTGACCTCGGCATTATTGGCGAAAACGTGCTGGAAGAAGAGCTGTTGAGCCGTCGCGCACAGGGCGAAGACCCGCGTTACTTCACCCTGCGTCGCCTTGATTTCGGCGGCTGCCGTTTCTCACTGGCTGTTTCCGTTGACGACCCGTGGGATGGCCCAATCAGTCTCAATAATAAACGTATCGCGACCTCGTATCCGCACCTGCTCAAACGTTACCTCGATGGTAAAGGCGTTCAGTTTAAATCCTGCTTATTGAACGGCTCTGTTGAAGTCGCGCCGCGTGCCGGTCTGGCCGATGCGATTTGCGACCTAGTGTCTACCGGCGCGACACTTGAAGCCAATGGCCTGCGCGAAGTCGAAGTCATTTACCGCTCCAAAGCCTGCCTGATCCAGCGCGACGGCGAAATGCCGGAAGCTAAGCAGCAGCTGATCGACAAACTGTTGACCCGTATTCAGGGCGTGATTCAGGCCCGCGAATCGAAATACATCATGATGCATGCCCCGACTGAGTGCCTGGAGGAAGTGATTGCCCTGCTGCCGGGCGCTGAACGCCCTACGATTCTGCCGCTGGCAGGCGATAAGCAGCGCGTAGCGATGCACATGGTGAGCAGCGAAACTCTGTTCTGGGAAACCATGGAAAAACTGAAAGCGCTGGGTGCCAGTTCAATTCTGGTGCTGCCAATTGAGAAGATGATGGAGTAACCGACCATGAGCTTTAATACTGTCATCGACTGGAACAGCATCAGCCCCGAGCAACAGCGTGATTTGCTGATGCGCCCGGCGATCTCTGCATCAGAAAGCATCAGCCTTACCGTGGCGGAAATTCTCGACAACGTAAAAACCAATGGCGACCAGGCACTGCGTGAATACAGTGCGAAGTTTGATAAAACCGACGTCGCCGCGCTGAAGGTCAGCGAGGAGCAAATTGACGCCGCAAGCAGTCGTCTGAGCGATGAACTGAAACAGGCGATGGCGGTAGCGGTGAAAAACGTCGAGACGTTTCACGTCGCGCAGATGTTACAGCCGGTTGATGTAGAAACTCTGCCAGGTGTTCGCTGCCAGCAGGTGACGCGCCCTATCGCGTCCGTCGGTTTGTATATTCCCGGCGGCTCTGCGCCGCTGTTTTCCACCGTATTAATGCTCGCCACGCCTGCTCGTATCGCGGGCTGTAAAAAAGTGGTGTTGTGCTCCCCGCCGCCAATTGCCGATGAAATTCTGTATGCGGCCAAACTGTGCGGCGTGAAGGATATCTTTAACGTCGGCGGCGCGCAGGCTATTGCTGCGCTGGCATTGGGTACCGAATCGGTGCCGAAAGTGGATAAAATTTTTGGCCCAGGCAATGCGTTTGTTACCGAGGCAAAACGCCAGGTCAGCCAGCGTCTGGATGGGGCCGCCATTGATATGCCAGCTGGCCCGTCCGAAGTGTTGGTGATCGCCGACAGCGGTGCAACGCCGGATTTCGTGGCCTCCGATTTGCTGTCTCAGGCAGAACACGGCCCAGATTCCCAGGTGATTCTGCTGACACCGGATGCTGATATGGCCGCTCGCGTCGCGAAGGCCGTTGAACGCCAGTTGGCTGAATTACCACGTGCCGATACCGCGCGTCAGGCGTTATCCGCCAGCCGGCTGATTGTCGCCCGCGACCTTGCACAATGCGTCGAAATTTCTAATCAGTACGGTCCGGAGCACTTGATTATCCAGACCCGCGAGGCGCGCTCCCTGGTCGACAGCATCACCAGTGCCGGTTCAGTATTTTTAGGCGACTGGTCCCCGGAATCGGCAGGCGATTACGCCTCAGGCACCAACCACGTACTGCCGACCTACGGTTACACCGCCACCTGTTCAAGCCTGGGACTGGCCGATTTCCAGAAACGCATGACCGTGCAGGAACTCTCGAAAGAAGGCTTCTCCGCGCTGGCTTCCACGATTGAGACACTGGCCGCCGCCGAACGTCTGACCGCACATAAAAACGCCGTTACCTTACGTGTGGCCGCACTCAAGGAGATGAAATGAGCATTGAAGAGTTAGCCCGTAAAAACGTCCGCGATCTGACACCTTATCAGTCTGCCCGTCGCCTCGGCGGCAAGGGTGACGTCTGGCTGAATGCCAATGAATTTCCGACAGCGGTCTCCTTCGACCTTTCGCAGCAAACGCTGAACCGTTATCCGGAGTGCCAGCCCAAAGCCGTTATCGAAAACTACGCGCAATATGCTGGGTTGAAACCAGAACAAGTTCTGGTGAGTCGCGGGGCCGATGAAGGGATTGAACTGCTGATCCGCGCATTTTGCGAACCGGGCAAAGACGCCATTCTGTTCTGCCCACCTACTTATGGCATGTACAGCGTCAGCGCCGAGACCTTCGGTGTGGAATACCGGACGGTACCCACGCTGGAAAACTGGCAGCTCGATCTGCAAGCCATCGCCGACAAACTTGATGGCGTAAAAGTCGTGTACGTGTGCAGCCCCAATAACCCGACCGGGCAGATTATCAATCCTCAGGATTTTCGCGTGCTGCTGGAGATGACCCGCGGCAAGGCGCTGGTCGTGGCCGATGAAGCGTATATCGAGTTTTGCCCGCAGGCGACGCTGACCGGCTGGATTGCCGAGTACCCGAATTTAGTGGTGCTGCGCACGCTGTCAAAAGCCTTCGCCCTCGCGGGACTACGCTGCGGCTTTACGCTCGCCAGCGAAGACGTGATTGCCCTGCTGATGAAAGTGATTGCGCCGTACCCGCTTTCCACCCCAGTTGCCGATATTGCGGCCCAGGCGCTGAGCCCGTTGGGTATCAATGCAATGCGCGACCGCGTGGCACAGATCCTCGAAGAACGTCAGTATCTGATAACGCAGTTGCGTGACATCGCCTGCGTTGAACAGGTTTTCGACTCGGAGACTAACTACATTCTGGTGCGTCTTACCGCATCAAGCGCGGTCTTCAAATCTTTGTGGGATCAGGGCATTATCTTACGTGATCAGAATAAACAACCTTCTTTAAGCGGCTGCCTGCGTATCACCATTGGCACCCGCGACGAGAGCCAGCGCGTCATTGACGCCCTTCGTGCGGAGAAAGTATGACCCAGAAGTTCCTCTTTATCGATCGTGACGGCACCCTCATTAGCGAGCCGCCGAGTGATTATCAGGTCGACCGGTTCGACAAACTGGCGTTTGAAGCGGATGTCATTCCTTCGCTATTAAAGCTGCAAAAAGCCGGTTACAAGCTGGTGATGATCACCAACCAGGACGGACTGGGCACCGACAGTTTCCCCCAAGCGGAGTTCGACGGCCCGCACAACCTGATGATGCAGGTGTTCACTTCTCAGGGCGTGCAGTTTGATGACGTGCTGATTTGCCCGCATGTCGAAACCGACAACTGCGATTGCCGTAAACCGAAGACCAAAATGGTGGCAGCGTGGCTGAATGACGGCGTGATGGACGTAGCCAACAGCTATGTGATTGGCGACCGCGCAACTGACGTCACCCTGGCGCAAAATATGGGGATTGTCGGCCTGCGCTACAGCCGCGATGACCTCAACTGGTTGAAAATCACTGAGCAGCTGACGAAGCGCGACCGCTACGCGCACGTGGAGCGCAATACCCGCGAAACGCAGATTGACGTCAAAGTATGGCTCGATCGCGAAGGCGGCAGCAAAATTAACACCGGCGTTGGCTTCTTCGACCACATGCTCGATCAGATTGCGACCCACGGCGGCTTTCGCACCGAAATCACCGTTAAAGGTGATTTGTATATCGACGATCACCACACCGTGGAAGACACTGGTCTGGCGCTCGGCGAAGCGCTGAAGCTGGCGCTCGGCGACAAGCGTGGCATTAACCGTTTCGGCTTCGTGCTGCCAATGGACGAATGCCTGGCCCGTTGTGCTCTGGATATTTCCGGCCGCCCACACCTCGAATACCGCGCCGAATTTACCTATCAGCGCGTGGGTGACCTCAGCACTGAGATGATCGAGCACTTCTTCCGCTCACTCTCCTACACCATGGGCGTCACGCTACACCTGAAAACCAAAGGCAAAAACGATCACCACCGCGTGGAAAGTCTGTTTAAAGCTTTTGGCCGTACTCTGCGTCAGGCGATTCGCGTGGAGGGCGACACCCTTCCCTCCTCGAAAGGAGTGCTGTGATGAACGTGGTTATCCTTGATACCGGCTGCGCCAACCTGAACTCGGTGCGTTCGGCGATTATCCGTCACGGCTACGAGCCGGTGGTCAGCCGCGACCCGGATATTGTGCTGCGCGCCGATAAACTGTTTCTGCCGGGTGTCGGCACCGCGCAATCGGCAATGGATCAGCTGCGTGAGCGCGAGCTTATCGAACTGGTCAAAGCCTGTACCCAGCCGGTGCTGGGCATTTGTCTCGGAATGCAACTGCTGGGCCGTCGTAGCGAAGAGTCGAACGGCGTCGACATGATTGGCATCATTGAGCAGGATATCCCGAAAATGACCGATTTCGGCCTACCTTTGCCGCACATGGGCTGGAACCGCGTTTATCCGAAAGCCGGTGATCGTTTGTTCCGGGATATCGAAGATGGCGCGTACTTCTATTTCGTGCACAGCTACGCGATGCCGGTCAATCCGTGGACCATTGCCCAGTGCAACTACGGCGAAGCATTTACCGCCGCAGTGCAAAAAGACAACTTCTTCGGCGTGCAGTTTCACCCCGAGCGCTCTGGCGCCGCGGGCGCGCAGCTGCTGAAAAACTTCCTGGAGATGTAATGATCATTCCAGCTTTAGATTTAATTGACGGCACCGTGGTCCGTCTCCATCAGGGCGATTACGGCCAGCAGCGTGATTACGGCAGTGACCCGCTTCCACGTTTGCAAGAATATGCTGCGCAGGGCGCTGAAGTACTGCATCTTGTCGATCTCACCGGTGCAAAAGACCCGACGAAACGTCAGATCCCACTGATTAAAACTCTGGTGGCAGGCGTGAAGGTTCCGGTGCAGGTGGGCGGTGGAATTCGAACGGAAGAAGACGTCGCGGCCCTGTTAGACGCAGGCGTCGCTCGCGTGGTGATTGGATCGACCGCAGTAAAATCGCCTGAAATTGTGAAAACCTGGTTTACGCGTTTTGGTGAGGAAAAACTGGTGCTTGCACTGGATGTCCGTATTGATGACCAGGGTACCAAACAGGTTGCAGTCAGCGGCTGGCAGGAAAACTCCGGCGTGACGCTGGAAGAATTGGTCGAAACCTATTTGCCCGTCGGGCTCACGCACGTACTGTGCACCGATATTTCCCGTGATGGCACGCTGGCGGGCTCCAACGTTTCTCTGTATGACGAAGTGTGCGCCCGCTATCCGCAGGTGGCATTCCAGTCTTCCGGCGGTATTGGCGGCCTCGAAGACATCGCCGCGCTACGCGGGACTGGCGTTCGCGGAGTGATTGTCGGACGCGCGTTGCTGGAAGGTAAATTCAACGTAACGGAGGCCATCCAATGCTGGCAAAACGGATAATACCTTGTCTTGACGTGCGTGATGGTCAGGTAGTGAAAGGCGTACAGTTCCGCAATCATGAAATTATTGGCGATATCGTCCCACTGGCAAAACGCTACGCCGAAGAAGGTGCAGATGAACTGGTGTTCTATGATATTACCGCCTCCAGCGATGGACGCGTGGTGGATAAAAGCTGGGTGTCACGGGTCGCAGAAGTCATCGATATTCCCTTCTGCGTGGCCGGTGGTATCAAATCGGTAGACGACGCGGCCAAAATTCTGTCGTTCGGCGCGGACAAAATATCGGTGAACTCCCCTGCTCTCGCTGAGCCTGAGCTGATTACCCGCCTGGCGGATCGCTTTGGCGTGCAGTGCATTGTCGTCGGGATCGATACCTGGTTCGACGCGGATACCGGCAAGTATCACGTCAATCAATACACCGGTGACGAAAACCGCACCCGGGTAACGCAATGGGAAACGCTCGACTGGGTGCAGGAAGTGCAAAAGCGCGGCGCGGGTGAAATCGTCCTGAACATGATGAACCAGGACGGCGTGCGCAACGGTTATGACCTTGCGCAACTCAAAAAAGTGCGTGACGTTTGTCGCGTACCAATGATTGCCTCCGGTGGCGCGGGTACGATGGCGCATTTCCTCGAAGCCTTCCGTGATGCAGACGTCGATGGCGCGCTGGCCGCGTCGGTGTTCCACAAGCAAATTATCAATATTGGCGAATTAAAAGCGTACCTGGCGACTCAGGGCGTGGAGATCAGAGTATGTTAACGGAACAACTGGACTGGGAAAAAACCGACGGACTGATGCCTGCCATCGTGCAACATGCGGTATCCGGTGAAGTATTGATGCTGGGCTATATGAATCAGGATGCCCTGGCCGCCACTGAGCAGAACGGCAAAGTGACGTTTTACTCGCGCACCAAACAGCGCTTATGGACTAAAGGTGAAACGTCCGGCCATTTCCTCAATGTGGTCAGCATCACTCCGGACTGCGATAACGACACCCTGCTGGTGCTGGTTAACCCCATTGGCCCGACCTGCCATAAAGGCACTTCTAGCTGCTTTGGTGAGACCGGTCACCAATGGCTGTTCCTGTATCAGCTCGAACAACTGCTGGCTGAACGCAAAACGGCGGACCCTGAAGGTTCCTACACCGCGAAACTGTACGCCAGCGGGACTAAGCGCATCGCACAAAAAGTCGGTGAGGAAGGCGTGGAAACCGCGCTGGCAGCCACCGTTAATGACCGTCATGAACTGACCAACGAAGCCTCTGACCTGATGTATCACCTGCTGGTTCTGCTGCAGGATCAGGAGTTAGATTTGACGACGGTCATTGAGAACCTGCGCAAACGTCATCAGTAGTCTTTTTCAGTCGATAAAAAACCGGGCGAAGAAATGCCCGGTTTTTTATTACTGAACTGAAAGCTTAGGCTTTCGGCTGATAGTTACGCAGTGCGTTACGACCCAGCACCACACCGGCACCAACCATACCGCCTAATAGCACGGACAGGATCAGGATGATAGCACGTTTCGGGCTATCACGACGGAACGGCAGCGTTGGCTTCATCACGTAACGATAAGCGTGAACATTCGTGTTTTTTGGCTGGTCGTTCTTGTCTCCTGACAATAGACTATTCACATTAAATAATGCCTGTCGGGTTTGATAATAGCTATCAGGGAATGTCAACGGGCGCGTAGATTCGTTTTTCACCATCGCACTCAGCGCATCGCTACCCAACATAAACATGGTGTCCTGTGAAACTTGCTCTGCCTGCTGCACTTGCGGCAATTTGAGATTTGACTGTTCCGCAACGGCCAAAGCCTGAGTAATTTGCGCGATACGCAGCGCTTTCTGCTCGATAGCGACTTTTTCTTGAGTAGCAAGGGATTGAGCAAGATCGATTTTGCGGGAGATAATATTAGCCTTAAGATCGCCCTCTACCGCTTTAGAAATCTCTACATCAATTTGTTGGATATAATTTGCCAATGTCTGTCGTGCATCTTCAGCCGTGCGCCCTGTATAAGACACACGAAGTGGCAGGTTTTGCCCCTTAACAACAGACTCAACACTCAGAATCTCCGGCTCCTCTTGGTTATCTAATGTCTCAGAGAGAGCTGAAAATGAAGCATCAAAGCGGGAGATGAGATCTTGCTGAATAGCGCCAATTGAAGGTGCACTATTGCCATACAAGATATTCATAGCATTAGAATAGCTAGAAATTTGACCAGAATCAGGCTGTGTGAGAATTGCAGTAGAGGTCCATTTCTCTTTTGCAATCAAAATATAACCTACGGCAAGAAGAATGGCGACAATCACACATACGGCAACAATGACCTTATCACGCCAAATTTGTATCATCAAATCAATGAGATCAATCTGCTCCGGCTCGCTGCTGTGGCCGGTAAAACTTTTATTGTTGTCCTGAGTCATACAAACCTTAACTGCACAATTTAAGAAAAGCCCACAAGGGCGAATAGTCTACCCACGCGTATAAGAATTACTATAAGAATAGTGCCCGAAGTCCTGAGAATTGACCAAAAAACCAGGCTACCCTAATTGTAGATAACGATTATCTTTTTGCATCCGCTAACGGTATGATTTTGCTTTCAGTTATGCCAGCATCCAACTGATGCATTTCTGGTCAAAATTTGAGGAAAAAAGATGAAATACCTGGTTACCGGCGCCGCCGGTTTTATCGGCTTCCATGTCAGCGAGCGTCTGCTGCAGGCTGGCCATCAGGTGGTGGGAATTGACAATCTCAACGACTACTACGACGTTAACCTGAAGCAGGCACGTCTGGGCCTGCTGCAAAAGCCTGGTTTCAGCTTCCATAAAATCGATTTGGCTGACCGCGTCGCGATGGCAGACCTTTTTGCGGGCGAGAAATTTGATCGTGTGATTCACCTTGCCGCACAGGCCGGGGTTCGTTATTCGCTGGAAAACCCACACGCCTACGCGGATGCCAACCTGATTGGTCACTTGAACGTGCTTGAAGGCTGCCGCCATAACAAGGTGCAGCACCTTCTGTATGCCTCCTCCAGCTCTGTCTACGGCCTGAATCGCAAGATGCCGTTCTCGACCGATGATTCTGTCGACCATCCGGTATCCCTGTATGCGGCGACCAAAAAAGCCAACGAACTGATGTCGCATACCTATGCTCATCTGTATGGTTTGCCAACCACCGGTCTGCGTTTCTTCACCGTCTATGGCCCATGGGGTCGCCCGGATATGGCGCTGTTTAAATTCACCAAAGCCATGCTCGAAGACAAAAGCATCGACGTTTATAACTACGGCAAGATGAAACGCGACTTCACCTATATCGATGATATTGCTGAGGCGATTATTCGTCTGCAAGATGTTATCCCTCAGCCGGATGCCAACTGGACGGTCGAAACGGGTTCTGCGGCTAGCAGCTCCGCACCGTACCGCGTCTATAACATCGGGAACAGCTCACCGGTTGAATTGATGGATTACATCACGGCGCTTGAAGAAGCGCTCGGTATTGAAGCTGAGAAGAATATGATGCCAGTTCAGCCGGGTGATGTGCTGGAAACCAGCGCGGATACTCAACCTTTGCAAGAAGTGACCGGCTTTAAACCCGAAACCACGGTTAAAGACGGTGTGAAAAACTTCGTAGACTGGTATCGCGGCTTTTATAACGTTTAATTCCGTTAAGCTTAATGCCAATAACAAAAAGGCCCTCAATTGAGGGCCTTTTGATATCAGAGCAGCTCTGGTTTAGTCGTTACCGAACAAATCGCGGGTATACACTTTGTCAGCCACATCAGCGAGCTCTTCTGCCATGCGGTTGGAGACAATCACATCAGCCTCCTGCTTAAACGCTTCCAGGTCGCGAACCACACGTGAGTGGAAGAACTCGTCTTCCTCCATCACCGGTTCATAGATGATGACCTGCACGCCTTTAGCTTTGATGCGCTTCATGATCCCCTGAATTGAAGAGGCTCGGAAGTTATCAGAACCACTTTTCATGATCAGACGATACACACCAACGACTTTCGGTTTACGCGACAAAATGGAGTCTGCGACAAAATCTTTACGCGTGCGGTTGGCATCGACGATAGCCGAAATCAGGTTATTCGGCACCGACTGGTAGTTAGCCAGCAACTGTTTGGTGTCTTTCGGTAGACAGTAGCCGCCGTAGCCAAATGACGGGTTGTTGTAATGATTGCCGATACGCGGGTCCAGACATACGCCTTCGATGATCTGACGACTGTCGAGCCCTAAGCTTTCGGCATAGCTGTCCAACTCATTGAAGTAGGCCACGCGCATTGCCAGATAGGTATTGGCGAACAGCTTGATGGCTTCGGCTTCAGTTGAATCAGTGAATAACGTCGGAATATTTTCTTTAATAGCACCTTCCTGCAACAGCGCGGCAAAGCGCTCTGCACGTTCGGAACGCTCGCCGATCACGATACGTGATGGATGCAGGTTGTCGTACAACGCGCGGCCTTCGCGCAGAAACTCTGGCGAGAAGAACACATTATCGATACCCAGTTCATCTTTAATGGACTGAGTAAAACCCACCGGAATGGTCGATTTGATGATCATCACCGCGTTTGGGTTGAATTCCACCACATCACGAATGACTGCTTCAACGCTTGAAGTATTGAAGTAGTTGGTCTTAGGGTCGTAATCGGTTGGGGTCGCGATTATCACGTAATCCGCATCACGATAGGCATCCTGCTTGTCGGTCGTGGCGCGGAAGTTAAGCGTTTTGGTTGCCAGGTATTCTTCAATCTCTTTATCTGCAATCGGCGATTTCTTCTGATTGAGCATGTCCACTTTGGCCTGCACGATATCCAGAGCCACCACTTCGTGGTTCTGTGCAATCAGAATGCCGTTTGAGAGGCCAACATAACCTGTACCGGAAATTGTAATTTTCATTAGAACGCAACTTTATTCAGTTAACGGTGAAGATGGCACCTGGCCATCACGATAAACAATAGCTGTTGGGGGTTTTACCCCTTACTCGGAGGCACTGTCAAGGCGAAGCCTTTCAATTCACCTGATGTTGCAGCGACATTCAGACTACTTCGAATAAACACGCGATTTTTGGTTAAAAAAAACCCGGAGACAAGGCTCCGGGTTTGATGTCATTTGCTGCTTAATTCAGATTATTCCATCCACTCGGTATGGAATACGCCTTCTTTATCAGTGCGCTTGTAGGTGTGCGCGCCGAAGTAGTCACGCTGAGCCTGGATCAGGTTTGCCGGCAGAACTTCTGCACGGTAGCTGTCGTAGTAGGCAATGGCAGCGGAGAAGGTTGGAACTGGAATACCATTCTGCACCGCATACGCCACAACGTCACGCAGCGCCTGCTGGTAGTCGTCAGCAATCTTCTTGAAGTACGGCGCCAACAGCAGGTTCGCGATGTCTGCATTCTCAACATACGCATCGGTGATTTTCTGCAGGAACTGGGCACGAATAATGCAGCCCGCGCGGAAGATCTTCGCGATTTCGCCGTAGTTCAGATCCCAGTTATTCTCGTTGGAAGCAGCACGCAGCTGGGAGAAACCCTGCGCATAAGAAACAATTTTACCCAGATACAGTGCGCGACGAACTTTCTCAACGAATTCAGCTTTATCAGCGGCAGGTTTTGCCTGTGGACCGCTCAGTACTTTAGAAGCCGCAACACGCTGATCTTTCAGAGAAGAGATATAACGTGCGAAGACAGATTCGGTAATCAGTGACAGCGGCTCACCGAGATCCAGAGAGCTTTGACTGGTCCACTTACCGGTACCTTTGTTCGCCGCTTCATCCAGAATCACATCAACCAGGTAAATCCCTTCTTCATCTTTTTTAGTGAAGATGTCTTTGGTGATGTCAATCAGGTAGCTGTTCAGCTCGCCGTCGTTCCACTCGGTGAAGACCTGTGCCAGCTCTTCGTTGGAGAGCTTCAGGCCGCCTTTCAGCAGAGAATAGGCTTCAGCGATAAGCTGCATGTCGCCATACTCGATGCCGTTGTGGACCATCTTCACATAATGACCCGCACCATCTGGACCAATATAGGTCACACATGGTTCGCCATCTTCGGCCACGGCTGCGATTTTGGTCAGGATTGGGGCAACCAGCTCATAAGCTTCTTTCTGACCGCCAGGCATGATAGAGGGGCCTTTCAGCGCGCCTTCTTCACCGCCGGAAACGCCGGTACCGATGAAGTTGAAGCCTTCTGCAGACAGTTCGCGGTTGCGACGCACGGTGTCCGGGAAGTAGGAGTTACCGCCTTCAATGATGATGTCGCCTTTTTCCAGGTAAGGCTTCAAAGATTCGATGGCTTTGTCCGTGCCCTCGCCCGCCTTCACCATTAACAGGATGCGGCGTGGCGTTTCCAGAGACTCGACGAATTCCTGCACCGTGTAGAAAGGAGCCAGTTTCTTGCCAGGGTTCTCGGCAATCACTTCTTCAGTTTTTTCACGGGAGCGGTTGAAGATGGATACGGTATAACCACGGCTTTCGATGTTGAGCGCCAGGTTGCGCCCCATCACTGCCATACCGACGACGCCGATCTGTTGCTTGGACATTACATACTCCTGTCTGGTGTGGTCACCGTGACTTATGCACGGTTTTAGTGTTTAGAGAATGTTAACTCAGAATTTGACAAACCGGTAGTAAGAAACAGATGAGATAAATATCTCAGGTCATAATGTAAACAGCACTTTCATCGAAAGTTATCTGAGCATAAGATAATTATATTTTAAGAAAATAGTTCACTAAACTTTTTCCCAACTTTATCTTTTTCAGATAGGATTGGATGATCAAGTAACCAGTCTATATTTAAAAACGGGTCGTTCCATAATAAACACTGCTCTGAGGTCGGGTCATAATATTGTGTGCATTTATATTCGAAGTCTGCAATATCTGACAGCACGATAAAACCATGTGCTAACCCAGGTGGGATCCAAAATTGTTTCTTGTTATCTTCACTTAAAATCACACTTTCCCAAACACCAAAGGTCGGTGAATCTTTACGGATGTCAACGGCAACATCCAGAACTTCGCCTCTAACAACTCGAACAAGTTTCCCTTGCGGGTTTTCAGTTTGGAAATGAAGGCCTCTCAATACTCCCTTTGAAGACCGGGAGTGATTATCCTGCACAAAGTCATGACCTATATTAAGTTCACTTTGATATCTATTTTGCTGAAAGGTCTCCAGGAAAAAACCTCTGTTGTCACCGAATACTTTCGGTTCAATTATTTTAACATCATGAATTTTCGTATCAATAACTTTCATATTATCTCACAGCTTAATAAGCGCCATCACGTTTAAGGACAACATTTATCGTTTTGAAAAGAATGGCGATATCATTCCATAACGACCAATTTTTAACATACCACGAATCAAAATAAACCCGAGTTTCATAATCAATATCGTTGCGACCACTTACCTGCCAAAGGCCGGTCATACCAGGTTTTGCCATCAAATAATAGTCAACATCATCACAATAACGAACAAGCTCATCATCAATTATAGGTCGTGGACCTACGAGGCTCATTTCACCTTTTAATACATTGAATAACTGAGGTAGTTCGTCAAGGCTCGACTTTCTTATAAAATGTCCTATTTTGGTAATTCGTGGATCATTTCTTAATTTAAAGTCTTTTTCCCACTCACACCGAGCATTCTCATCTTCAGCAAGTAATTTTGCCAACACCTCTTGAGAATCTAAAACCATCGATCTGAATTTTAAACATTTAAAATGTTTGCCATTCCTGCCGACACGCTTATGCCCATAGATTGCTGGACCACCATCCTTTTTTACCTGCCAATATAAATAGATAAGAAGAGGTGACGCCACGAGAATTATTGCTAATGCCCCCACGATATCAAAGGTACGCTTTGCGAACCTGGAAGTCCTGGTTGCGAGGTTATTATTCACTCTCAAAATCAATACTTCATGGCTAAATATAAATGCCATATCTGTACCATACAGTGGTAACCCACGAATAGTAGGAATAACAGAAACATGTCTAAACTTGTATTTTGAGAGTTTTTTTATCCAACTATTTCTTACATCCAGTTGCTCAGATTCAACGGCGATAATAAATTGAGTTGTTTTATCAATTGTATTTTTAAGTTCCTCAACAGTAGTATTCAGAATGGGACAGCCAAAAAGTTGACTATTTTCATTATCACTTTTGCCAACAAAAAAACGGACGTCATAACCTAAATTCTTCTCACTATTGATAGCAAGATAAGCATCGATGGCATTTTTTCCGCATCCAATGATAATAGCTTCACGCTTCCAGATACGCACCTTTTGAAGAAGTTGTCTGACTAAGGAACGTCCAACAGGCACCAAAACAAAAGCCAACACCCATGTAAACACCCAAATATATCTCGAGAAATGCCATTTAGAAAAGGCATTAATAGCAAGTTCAATAATAGCGAATATAAAGAGGGTTCGGAGAATTTCTTTCAATTCAAACCAAAAAGGTTTACGGTAAGTGTAATGTCGTAAGCGTACCCAAAACCAACCGATACAAATAACAGATAACGACACATGCATAATCAGCTTATCGTCAAACTCATCTTGCGGAATGAACGCCGGAAGATTTTGGAATAAAATATCAACTAAATATATTGACAAACCAAAAGAAACTATTAACAAAAACAAATCTACCAAGGCAAATGTAAATTTAGCGATGGTCAATTTTATATTGATACTCATTTTGATCTCACAACAATTGGTTATTCCCAATATTTTCTGTGCATGCTACAACACTTGACCCATCGAGAAGGAAGCGATTTATATTTTTTCCCCAATTTATAGCCGCAAATTTTGGCGAAATTATTAACCATAGATACGGGAATCCACAATGGCGCATGTTTTAGAAGATATTTAAGCTCTGATTTAATAAAGCGTTTTCCTTCACCACTAGCACCGCCAAAATTTTCAGAAATCCACGATTCAGTCGCATGGAAGACACCAATATCAAAATACCGTTTAAACTCTTCTACTGCAGAATAGTTATGTGAATGTTTAGCCAAGGCACTGGCCGCGTAACCAATTTTATAACCATTCTGTAGTGATCTGGCGGCAAAAAACATATCTTCACATAAAATAGTATTCACAGGGAAGAAACCAATTGTTTTTAGCGCGTTAATTTTATACGCTGAAAATGAGTTTGAAAGAAATGCTTTTTTTATTCCTACAACATTACTATCCGAGAAACTGGTAACGTAACTTTTTGAAGGGTAATTATAATATCTTGCATGTCGGGATATCGGGTTAGCATCATCATGCGGTAATTGACGCCCGTATACAGCTGCTAGCTCTGAATCAGACTCCAGGAAGGAGATAATATTTAAAATGCTATCTGTACCTTCCAGTAAACAATCCTGGGTAAGAAAAATGATAATATCAGTGTCATCATTAGCCAAGCTAATGCCATCGTTTCTTGTTTTACCGTGATTAAACTCCGATGAAGGTATTACATGCAATTTAAAACCGTTATCTAATGCGATTTGTGCTGAATCATCCGCGGATGAAGAATCTATTACGATCACTTGTCCTAAAAAGTTGTTTTTTATTCGTGATGCACACTCCGTCCAAATTACGCCACCATTATAAACAGGCACTACAATAGTTACCTTAGACTTCATCACTCACCCTCAAAATTCCAAAACACATAGACAAAAAAGAAAACAAAATTCCTAATAATAGAATGTTTTCGGAATCCATAAACAAAAAAACAGCGCAATCTTTTAATCCAACTTTGCTCAAACGAGTCAATAAACGATTTAAGCTCTTTTAACCTGTGGCTATTTTCACCACTATTATGAGTATAAAATAATTTCGCTTGAGCTTTTGTTTTATTAACAGAATCTCTGGCGCTTTCAAAAAGCAAAGGGAAATTTCTAAATGACTGCAAAAGTGATGATATATTTAATTGTTTTGCTCCAACCTGATTATTTGAATGCTGTCTGTATAAAATCGTAGGCTTATCGATGAAGTAGATTTCACCATAAAAACTGACATATAGCGCTATATACCAGTCATGCATTATGCTGTAAGTGAAATCCACATCCTTTATCAACTTAAAAGCCGATTTATTGATTGCCATAACACAACCAGTAACATTATTTTGCGTTATCAACTCATTGAATGTTGCGTTTTTATTTAGCTTTTGACTGTCAAACATCGACAAATAATTAGGGAATAAACACTCGTCAACAACTGTCAAATCAGAATGCAATAATAAAGGTACATTGCTATCGCGTTCTATAAACTCATCAAGGAAAAGTTTTAATTTATTTGGTAGCCAAAAATCATCCTGGTCACAAAAAAACATGTAATCACTATCGTCTGGGATATTATTCACCAAAAAAAGAAAGTTATTCTTTACACCACCCTTACGTTCACTATCTATCAAATTTAAAAATTTATGTTTTTCAGACAGACCTTTGATAATTTCTACCGTATTATCTGAGGAAGCATCGTCTGAAATGAAAACATTAAAATCGTATTCGTTAGTTAATGAACGAATCCCCAGAGCAATGGAATCAATTTGTTGATGGACATACTTTGAACCATTATAAGTGGCGAGTAATATTGAAACCTTTTTTTTATACATTTAATTGCTAGCCCCTGCTGGCTCCCATGTGTCCCAAAAATAAGCAACCGTTTTATTTCGCCTAATGTCATAGGCATGGTCATCAGTAACAATATAAGAAAGGTAGTTTTTTGCCGGTATTATATTTTCGATTGCTGAATCCGTAGTTAAAGCATCAACCATAGTATGTAAGGAATAGATTATAACAACGAATATTATTATGTATGATACGCCCTTATTTTCAATTACCTTTAGTGACAGAAATACTGACAGGAGCATAAATAAAACAAAATAAAGCGAGATACGTACCCACATTGTTTCAGAACTATAAAATAGATTTTCATATAGCACCTGTAACAAAAAGGCTGAAAAAGAGATAGATAACATGTTCAGGTAAGCATGATCGCCACAACCTTCACGCGAAAACTTTGCTTTTACTTTCATGTATAAATAAAACACAACCAATACAAAAATATTTCTGAAAACATGTTTTATCGTTAGTGGACTTCCGCCACCATAAGAAAGATAGACTTCTAACTTAGTTACAGCTATAGAGTTTGGAGCAATCATTTTCCCTATACTTAAAATCCCGGTTAATATATCGAAATGAGAAATACTTAATGCAAAGGTAATGATAGCGAGCACGACTAAAATAGATTGTAGAAACCAACTTCTATATATAAAGTATAGCGGCAACGTAACAAGTAACGTAATATGGAACGTTGAACCACATAGGATCAATAATAAAAATAGGTTTTTTTTATTTGCAACTAAAGCTGACACTGCATACAATAAAAAAATTAGCGCGAACTGCTGCCGCAAATTCTCAATCATTAACTGTGTAGTCAATGCGATAAAAAGGACAAATAACAACACATTACATTCTGGTGTGACTTTTTTTATAAAATCAAATATAGCTACAGCTGCAATTATTTTCAGTAAAAAATAAAAAGCAAAAAAACTGATATTGAGATAAGAAAAAAATCTCATAAGAATTCCAAAACCAAACTCTACTGTTATTCCATCATAACTATCATAATTATCATACTTACTTTTATACAAAAACCAATCAACACCAACCTTATATTCCAGACAACAAAATATTATATATGCACTTATGACTACTAATCCAAGAAATAATGTTGATCGCTTATTTAATGGAATGAGGCCTAACAAAGTAAAAACTGGCACCAATAGAAAGTACATCATTATAAAATCATCTCCAGACAGCCATTTAAAAAATAATCAATCATTTTATTGGAAACGACCTGTTTATTTCTTTCATCAAGGAATAATAAAGCTTCCGTGAATAATAATGCTCCTCATCTTTGTCATTGACATCATCATGAAATCTCAGAAGAGACGGGTAATTATAAGTACCTTTATTATTTAAGCCATTATTTAGCAATGATAATACCTCCACCCAACTATAAGCGATGCTTTCGCCCGCAATGATTCGATAGTCAAAGTACATACCTCGTTCATCTAATAAATACTCTTTTAGATCAAACGCTGCGAAAATAATTTGTTTACCCGACAATGCAAAATCAAACATTACACTTGAGTAATCAGTAATCAGACAATCATATTCTCCTATCTCATTATAGATATCGTCAGAAGAAGACATATAGATATTATCACTAATCTCTATAGCTTTAACCATTTGCTCATCGGGCTTATTTGCAGGATGTATTCTTAACGTTAATTTAATGTTTTTTTCACGTAGGAATTCATCAATGGCAGCTAAATTGAAATTATATCTCTCTTCCAGTAAATTAAATGTTGTATCATAACCAGATCGTAAAGTCGGCATATACAATACATTGTATTTATCTTCAGCTTTCTTTTTCGACTTAATAAAAAAAACATCATTTCTTGGGAAACCGGAATTTAATATTTTTTCAGGCGGTTCATCAAAAGCAGACTGGAAAATTTTAGAGACATTTTTCCCCGTACTAAGTACGTAAGTATTAACATTATTAATTGTTAGCCTATATAGTTTGTTTTTTCTAAATTTAGAAAAACTAAATTCATCATCATAACCTATTTTTTTTAATGGAATACCATGCCACATCTGAACACGCTTAGTATTCCACGAAATATAATTTGAATTAAGATCGGTATGAATTGTATGAGTATAAAAAACTATACTTGCACGAAGTTGTATAAGAATCCCTTTAAAACTTCTGTAAGAATATGCTTCTATTTTTAGCCTCAAGGCTTCGTTCTTAACATTATTGTCTTTATAAATCCAAACGGCACGAGTATTATGCGACTGGTAATTATTTATATATTGCAATAAATACTTTGGATTATCAGAGATCCTTTGCCCATACCACCCGCCAAAAACCCATAGTTTCTTTTCTTTCGGGATTAGGCATGCAATAGTTACTGACGTTAACCGAAAACAGATTGTTATCAGCTTTGCTATTTTAAGTATAAAATTCATCATGATCTGTTCATATTTAGTTTCATAAGAAAGATAATTCTTATGGCTAAAACGATTGTCTCTGTCGCGAGTACTGAGAGTGAGACATTCATTGCACTGACGTTTTTAGTCACAAATAGTATTACTAGTAAAAAAACTTGCATAGCACCACCAACCATCACGGTATAATTAGCAATATTTATCTTCCCTATCGCAGCAAAAGCCGGATAGCCAAAATTAACGCTAACAAACGTGACTACCGAAATTATCAAGAATACTTTTAGTACATATTGGGCATCAACAAATCCAGCACCATATATTAATTTTATAATATCAGAAGCATAAATATAACAAACTGAACAGCCAATAATCATTGGTATCAAAAGTACTAACGTCGTTTTGATGAGAATATTTTTATTTCCAGTTCTAGCCACATAAGGATATAAAGCCTGACTTACTGGCGATGTTAGATTTTGTCCCGCTTGATATAATTTTTCGGCGCTTGAATATAAGCCAGCCTGAATGACTCCTGATACTGAACCAACAATAAGTGTACTGGCACTTGTATATGCACCTACAGCTAATCGTGAAAGAAAAAATGATGTGCTTGACATGAACGTATCAACGAAGATTTTTTTATTTGGCATCCTAACTGTATAACCTGACACCCAAATAAGTACCACACCGATAATGGTTGCCATTATATTACTAGCCAAAAAACAGAAGAGAACAATAATATCATCTTCTTTATCTTTAACAAACGCAAAAATAAATATCAAATATGATAATTTTGCAGTAACCATAAACATGGTCACATTCTTCATTTTCTCGATCCCTTGAAAAAACCATACTGGCTGATATGCCTGAACAATTGCAATGCAATAAATCAAAGAGTATATTATTTTAATATGCACTGTGTTAGCCGAAAAAAAGAGTACATATAGAGTTAATACAATGCCAATAACAATTAAAATAGCTGCTTTGATAAGAAAAACCGCACCGACCACGCGCGACACTCTATTTTTATAAATAGAGTTCCTGGCAATCCAATATGGCGCAGACAAATTAAACCCAAAATCTGTCAGAATATAACATAACGTGCATGCTGAAAATGCGATCATTATGAGGCCGAACCCTTCAATGCCTAAGGTTCTACTTAGCAATGGCAATACCAACAATGGTGCCAGATAATTTGAAAACTGAATTATCGTCAAAAAAACGATATTCTCAACGACAATGTTTTTGGCCACAAAGGAGTCCCATTAAATGGATTTCACAATTTCAATTATTTCAGTGGTTGATATTGACGGGGTTCTTGGTAAATAAAGAACCTCACAGGCAGGCTTCACCCAATCAAAACGCCCCTTCCAGTCATCACCCATCACTAGAATTGTTGCATTATGCTTATTAATATATTCTAGTTTCAGGTCCAAACTTTCCTCAATGAAAACCTCATCAACGAATCGCATTGCTGATATTATTTTGACTCGATCCGCTTCATTATAAATAGGATATCTATTTTTTTTGCTAAAATTAAGTTCATCTGAAGAAACGCCAACAATAAGATAATCACCCATTGCTCGCGCACGCTCAAGAATATTAATATGCCCTACGTGGAAGACATCAAATGTACCAAAGGTAATTACTTTTTTCATAAAATCAAATTCCGCAAGTAAAAATTGGCAGAGATATATTCCCCTGCCAAAATAAGTTAGTTAATGTCACGTATTAGATTTAAAAGATACTGCCCATATTGGTTTTTTTGTAGCGGCTGTGCAAGAATTCTAACTTGCTCTGCATCAATAAACCCTTTGCGGTATGAAATCTCTTCTGGACAAGCAACCTTCAGTCCCTGACGCTCTTCAATAGTCGCGATAAAGTTACTTGCCTCAATTAAGCTCTGGTGAGTACCGGTATCCAGCCACGCATAACCACGGCCCATCATGGCAACAGACAGACGCCCCTGCTCCATATAGATACGGTTAATATCAGTGATTTCCAGTTCGCCACGCGCAGAAGGTTCCAGATTTTTTGCCATTTCAACGACGCTGTTGTCATAGAAATAAAGGCCAGTCACTGCATAATCACTCTTCGGCTTAAGCGGCTTTTCTTCCAGGCTGATCGCTGTGCCATTTTTATCAAACTCGACGACACCATAACGCTCAGGATCATTGACGTGGTATGCAAATACTGTTGCGCCATTTTCCTGATTAACGGCTGAGTCCATCAATTTCGGTAAATCATGGCCGTAGAAAATATTGTCACCTAACACTAACGCGCAATCATCACTACCGATAAACTCTTCACCGAGGATAAAGGCCTGGGCTAACCCATCCGGACTTGGCTGGACTTTATACTGAAGGTTTAGACCCCATTGGCTGCCATCACCGAGCAGTTGCTCAAAGCGAGGTGTATCCTGCGGTGTACTGATGATAAGAATATCTTTAATACCAGCCAGCATCAGCGTTGACAATGGATAATAAATCATCGGCTTATCATAAATAGGTAATAATTGCTTACTTACCGCCATCGTCACTGGATACAGCCGAGTTCCAGAGCCACCAGCCAGAATAATTCCCTTACGCGTTTTCATTTCATCATCTCATTAAGCAGAAAATGCCCGAATCCGGGCATTATTGAAATATTTTAAATAGCCGTCGCTGCAAGCAGTTCTGCGAGCATACGTTTGACACCCATTTCCCAGTGTGGGAGTACCAAATTAAAACTTTGCTGGAATTTACGGGTATCTAATCGTGAATTATTGGGTCTGATGGCCGGCGTCGGAAATGCAGTTGTCTCTACAGCATTTAATTTATTCAGTGCCAGCTCGATTCCTGCTTTACGCGCTTCGTCAAACACCAGAGCAGCATAGTCATGCCATGTTGTTGTTCCTGACGCCACAAGATGATACAAGCCCGCAACTTCAGGTTTCTTGAGCGCGACACGAATAGCGTGTGCAGTGCAGTCCGCCAGAAGTTCTGCCCCAGTGGGCGCACCGAACTGGTCGTTTATCACCGAAAGCTCAGAACGATCTTTCGCCAGGCGCAGCATGGTCTTCGCAAAATTATTACCTTTTCCTGCATAGACCCAACTGGTACGGAAAATCAGATGCTTAGGGCAATGCTGCTGTAATGCTTTTTCACCATCTAGTTTAGTTTGGCCGTACACATTCAACGGAGAAGTAGCATCATCTTCGTGCCATGGCGTTTCGCCATCACCTGGGAATACGTAATCTGTTGAGTAATGAACAACCCATGCACCAATCTTGGCCGCTTCTTTGGCTATCGCTTCAACACTGGTGGCATTGAGCAGCTGCGCAAAATCAGGTTCAGATTCTGCTTTATCAACAGCAGTATGCGCAGCCGCATTAACGATAACGTCCGGCTTAATCGCACGTACGGTGGCCGCGATCCCTTCTGGATTACTGAAATCGCCACAATAGTCTTTAGACTGGACATCAAGTGCAATGATGTTACCCAGTGGAGCCAATGACCGCTGAAGTTCCCAGCCTACCTGCCCTGTTTTGCCAAAAAGTAAGATATTCATTATTTACGTTCCTGGTAGTTCTGTTCGATCCACGTCTTATAAGCCCCGCTTTTAACATTTTCGACCCAACTGGTGTTGCCCAGGTACCACTCGACCGTTTTACGTATACCGCTTTCAAATGTTTCTTCAGGCTTCCATCCCAAGTCGCGGCTAATCTTTTCTGCATCAATCGCATAACGGCGATCATGACCAGGACGATCAGTAACATAGGTAATCTGATCACGATATGAGCCTTCTTTCGGCATAATTTCATCCAGCAAGTCACAGATGGTATGAACCACATCGAGATTCTTCTTCTCATTGTGGCCACCGATATTATACGTTTCGCCCTTCTTGCCCTGTGTCACGACGGCATAGAGTGCGCGAGCATGATCCTCTACATATAGCCAGTCACGTATCTGGTCTCCTTTGCCGTAAATTGGCAGGGGCTTACCGTCCAGTGCGTTGAGGATGACCAGGGGGATCAGCTTCTCGGGGAAGTGGTATGGGCCATAATTGTTCGAACAATTAGTCACTATCGTTGGCAAGCCATAAGTGCGAAGCCATGCCCTAACTAAATGATCACTTGATGCTTTGGAAGCAGAATATGGGCTGCTCGGCTCGTAAGCCGTCGTTTCTGTAAACAAAGGGAGTTCACTCCCTATTGCAACTTCATCCGGATGAGGAAGATCGCCGTAAACCTCGTCTGTCGAAATGTGGTGGAAACGGAATGCCGCTTTTTTGTCCGCACTCAATTCTGACCAATATTTACGTGCAGCTTCCAGTAAGACATAGGTACCGACGATATTCGTTTCAACAAACGCAGCAGGCCCTGTAATCGAGCGATCCACATGGCTCTCTGCCGCAAGATGCATGACAGCATCAGGTTGATGTTCAGCAAAAATACGCGCCATCGCGTCAGCATCACATATATCTGCCTGCTCAAATGCGTAGCGTTTGTTGTTTTCAATCTCAGCCAGAGATTCGAGGTTGCCAGCGTAAGTTAATTTATCAACATTCACGACAGCATCCTGGGTATTACTTATAATATGTCGGACAACCGCAGAACCAATAAATCCCGCACCGCCAGTAACCAGAATTTTCACGTTTATATTTCGCTCTTGATCTATTATTAGAGAAAGTAAGGACTATACATTTTGCGGCAAAGGCACTTATTCGCATGTTTAAACACGCTACCGCCCCTGGCTCAACAGCTACCAGTGCACTGGACGAAAAGTCAGTATGTAATTTGGTTCCATGGCTAAATTTCAGCCATAAGCGCCATCAATCGAATCCAATATTGTGGTCTTAATTACGCCTCAAAACAAGGGGAAATCCCAGCAATCCGGTACAAAATTGTATGGTGGACTACCAAATTTAGTCATTGATTTTAAACGCAAAAAACGGCAGTGATGTCATGATAGCGTATTATCGCATCACGACCTCTCCTGCCGTTTAGTCAAACTCTGCGTGCTTTACAAATTAGTCTACCAGTAACTTCTTAATGCTCTCTCTGAACTTCGCGCCTTCATTCAGGTTGCGCAGCCCATACTTGACGAAGGCCTGCATGTAGCCCATTTTCTTACCGCAGTCGAAGCTGTCGCCGGTCATCAGCACTGCATCAACAGACTGTTTTTTCGCCAGTTCGGCAATCGCATCGGTCAGCTGCACGCGCCCCCATGCGCCTGGTTCGGTTTTTTCCAGTTCTGCCCAGACGTCTGCGGACAGCACATAACGGCCAACGGCCATTAAGTCGGAATCCATGATCTGTTTCTGTTCTGGTTTTTCAATGAAATCAACGATACGGCTGATTTTTCCTGAAACTTCCAACGGCTCTTTGGTCTTAATCAGCGAGTATTCACTCAGATCGCCTTCCATGTGTTTTGCCAGCACCTGGCTACGACCTGTTTCAGTGAAACGCGCCACCATTGCCGCGAGGTTATAACGCATCGGATCGGCGGTCGCATTGTCCAGTACGATATCCGGCAGTACCACCACGAACGGGTTATCACCGACAATCGGGCGAGCACAAAGGATAGAGTGGCCCAGACCCAGCGGCTGTGCCTGACGCACATTCATGATGGTCACGCCCGGTGGGCAAATGGCCTGTACTTCTGCCAGCAGCTGACGCTTAACGCGCTGCTCAAGCAGTGACTCAAGTTCGTACGAGGTGTCGAAGTGGTTTTCTACCGCATTTTTAGAGGCGTGAGTGACCAGAACGATTTCTTTGATCCCTGCAGCAACAATCTCGTCGACAATGTACTGAATCATTGGCTTATCGACGATCGGTAGCATTTCTTTCGGAATAGCCTTCGTGGCAGGAAGCATGTGCATCCCGAGGCCAGCTACCGGAATAACTGCTTTCAAATTAATCATTATCATGTCCACCTATGAATGGTTGGAGAATTATAGCCAGTCAGAACGTTTTATCCAGCATGTTTTTTTGATGATACCCGGCAATATTTGATAAAACCTCGGGGTTAATCCGATAGTTGCGGCAATATCCCAGGAATCGTCGTATTTTATTTCCCCGGCAGTCTAAAATTTATCCCGGTGGCGTTCACGGTGTGCTGATCCACCCGGTCGATGTCTACCGAGCCCTGCCCTTTTTCATTCACAGCCTTTATGTTTGCCAGTGACAGCAGCGTGTCCTGGCGGGCCATAAACTTGCCACGAACGTCTTTGCGCAGGTCAAAATTCATCGACAGCGCAGGACCCCGGTCAGCATCTTGCATCACATTGATATTGCGCATGAAGAGGTGCTGCGGCTTGTTGTGCAGCTCCAGCGAGGCACGTTTAAGGTCGAGGTTGGTTATCGACACAAATGACTGAGCATTACCTGAAGAAATCTGGATCCCACGCAGCTTGGTGGCCAGCTTGGTATTGTCCATATGAATGTCATTGAGTTTGAAGTTCTGCGGGATCGAGAGGTAGTTGCCTTTGATGACGCCATAGCCGATCAGCATACCGGCACTATTTTCCATAGTGACATTATCAATTATGAAATTATCACAACCGTAAATTGCCACGGTGGCATTATCAATTCCCGCCTTCTTGCTGAACTCCGGGGTAATATTTTTGGCTTTCACATTACGGATAATAAAGTGTTTGCCGTTCTCGACGTGAACCAGCTGTCGACAGTTGCTTCCGGTGATATTGGCGACGACAAAGTTCTTCACTGCCTGCTCTTCCGGATAGCCGTTGTCGTATGTGCTTCCCGCCAGGCCGATGCCGATGCCCCAGTTGATTTTACCGTTGGTGCAGTTGATGTTGTCGATAACGTGATCAGAAATCAGGATGTTTTTATCGTTAATCGCCACGTTCCATTCGATGGCGTCGCCCTGCAAATGGGTGAAATGGCAATTAGTTATCTTCACGCCATCAAACTGGTTATGGAAACCCTGGCGCAGAATGCCGTAATTAGCTTTGGTAATCACCATGTTGTCGATGAGCAGGTTACGCATGGTGCGCTTGTCTTTGCCGCCGATGTAAATCTGCGCCACGGGCCCATACCCGCTCAGTGTCACGCCCTGAATCACGCAATCAGAACCGCGTACATCGAGGCAGATGTTATTCAGGCTGCCCTTTTTACCGATGATTTTGCAGCCGTCCTGTAGTGCAAAGCGCCCACGGCCATTGCCCTTCAGCACCCCGCCAACCTGCAGCGTTTTGCCCGGTGGGATGATGATGCCGGTATTGATGTTGTCACACACCACGCCCTCCGGCACTTCAACCACGTCGCTGTCTTTGAACGCATCGTTGAAGGCGCGGATCCAGTCATTGCCGGGATTGTAATTGCGGATATCAGCGGCATCGTTACGCCCCAGCGCTAGGGCTGCGGGGCTATTGATGAGTGGCAGTGCGGCCAGCGCGGAACTGGCCCCAAGGAAGGAGCGGCGTGATAGGGTAAACTTTTTTTCCGTCATGCGACCTCTTTTACAGCGTCTGCAGCAGGCTGGCTAACTGTTGATTAATCACCTGCTGGTTGAATTCAGTTTCGACTTTTGCCCGTGCTTTGGTGACGACCGGCTGCAACGCTTGTTGATCAAACGCGCCGAACGCGCTGAGTCGGTCAGCCAGGGATGCCGCGTCGTTCTCTGGCACCAGCCAGCCGGACTCTCCGGCATCAATGAGTTCCGGAATACCGCTGTGAACCGTGGACACCACCGGAATCCCCACAGCCATCGCTTCCATCAGCGCGACCGGAATGCCTTCCATATCGCCATCGGCTCCGGTGACGGAAGGCAGCAGGAATACATCGGCTTCATCGAGCATCGCTTTCACTTCGTGGCTCGGCTTGAAGCCCGGCATCTCAATCACATCCTCGAGCTGATATTGCTCGATGAGCGTGCGAAGGCGACGCTCCCACGGGCCAATGCCGAGAATGCGATAGTGGAAACGCACGCCGCGCTGCTTGAGTTGACGGCAGGCTTCGATCGCCACGTGCAGCCCTTTTTTCTCGGTCAGACGCGCAACCGAGATAATTTGCAGCGTTTCATCCGGCGCTTTAACCGGACGCAAGGCAAAGCGCTCCATGTTGACGCCCATTCTCGACACCACGATTTTATCTGCCGGGCAGCCCATGCCTTGCAGGCGCTCAGCCCACAGGTCGCTTATCGGTAGCATCAAATCACCACGACGGAACAGCTGCTGGTATTCAGGGGTGTAATGGGTGAGTACGTCCCGGCTCGAGACGTCGATTCCGTGGAACACGGTCGCAATTTTGCCGCTCAGCACGCCGAGCTCACGCAGTTTTGCGGCGGTGACGCCCGCAGGGCCAAAGTGGGCGATAAACACATCGGCATTGAACGGCGCGGTATTTTGCGCCGTGATGGAAGAAAGGATCAGGTTACGCGCCTCGTCACCGTAGCGGCTAGCGTTCAGCGCCTTCCACGTGGCCCCGCGATGCAAGCCTTTCAGGGTGTTGAGCGCGCGATAACGCAGTTTGGCCAGTTTTCCCACCGGCTCATCCTGCAACCAGCGAGTTTTCTGCGCCAGACCGTAGCGCGTGTAAGCCTCATGGGTATTGGTCATGTCGCCCTTCAACAGCGCGACAATTTCCACTTCATAACCCATTTCGATAAACGCGACGATCTGATTTAAGACGAAGGTTTCTGACGACAGCGGGAATTTTAACAGGAAGAAACCAACCTTCATTTCCCCTCCCCGATACGGTCGAGGACGGATTTTACCATCGTAATACCGTTCTGGCGTTCAGCTTTAACCGCCACGCGCAGGCGTTCATTGATCGCCGGAAGCTGACCGAGGGTATCCGCTACCATCGCGCCAAGACTGCCATCCAGCAGATGACGAATGTCCATCGCCATTTCCGGCATCCCGAGCTGCTGCATGATGCCGGCAGATTTGTGTTCGTAATTGATGGCAATCGCCGGGGTATCGAAGTTCATCGAGATAATCGCGGAGTGCAGTCGCGTGCCGACGGTCAAATCACAGGCGCCAAGAATTTTGCCCATTTCCAGATCGTTAAGTTCATCCATCACCACGTGATAGCGCGACGGGTCGCTGATGTGTTTATGCAGGTTCAGCGCCACCATGCGATCGTCTTTGTTGTAGCTGTCGATCCCGGTACAGGTTGAGAGCGCAACTACCTGATAACCGGCGTCAATGATCCGGTTCACTACGCCCGCAAACGCTTCTTCATAGGCCTGCTGCGTGGTGCCGAGGCGCTTATCGAACGGCGCCAGTTCGCGCAGGGTGACGGCCACCGTTTTTTGCTGACCGATTTTGTTCAGCCAGTGCTCCACGGCATAGCTGGCGGTGTAATCCTCGTCGTGATGATCGACCAGCCAGGCGGTATCAACGCCCTGCTCCACTTTGGCGGTGCTGATTTCACTGCGTTGCATCAGATTCAGGCTGACGGACTCACGCAGGATCAGCGCGTCACACTGACCGAAAACGTAATTCGCCAGCTGGTTAAACTGTGGATCCTGGAACGGGCCGACGCTGTGACCAATCATGTACAACGGCTTTTTCGCCATAAAGGTACAGAGCGCGTGTTCGAACTGCGGCGCGCCGTACAGGTCAACGAAGAACGAGCCGCCAACCTGAATAATCGCATCGTAATTGCTGAGCAGACGGACAAAGTCGGTAAAGCCCTGAGCGATGGCGATATTGCGCAATTTGCCGCTGTCAGTCACACGTGAAAGCAGGACCTGGTGCTGATAGCGACGACGCAGGACTTTTTTCACGCGTCCCATTACGCCCGCCGCGCTGTTGTGCTGTTTCATCTGCGTATAAAGCGGATCGCCCATCACCGGGCGGTTGAGCAGCCAGGAAGAACTCACCGGATAACGGCTCATGACGTCCACTTCGGCGTCTGGATTCAGGGTGTTGATGGCGTCCAGTAGGCCGCGCAAAATGGCACTGTCGCCACGGTTGCCGCAGGTGTGGTTGCCAAGGATCAATAATTTCATGTGTGACCTCTTAATCGGGGTTCTTAATCCATCGGGTGGGGTTGATTCACTCAGCCCGCACGCAAAAGCATTTTCATTTTTTCGCTGCGACACAGCTGACGCTTCATTTCCACCACCAACGGATGGCGTGAAAACAGAATCATCAGGGCGAACGCCAGCACACCGGCGGCAATCTGAATCACCAACAGCAGCGGCAGCGATAACGCGCCATTGAACGCCACGCCGAGGCCATAGCTCACCGCCAGTGTCGGCAGCGACAGGTAAAACGGCAGCCATAAACTCAGGATGTACTGGCGATAGCTCGAGCCCAGCACCGGTTTGATCATCACGAAGTAGCTCAGAACAGTATTCACCACCTGCACCAGCAGGAAGCCGAGCGTCACGCCAAGCGCGCCAGCCACGTGGCCGCCGATGATAATCGCCGGGATGAACAGGAATGTTTTGAACACGTTGAATTTAAAACTGATATCGACGCGGGCTTTCGCCATCAGCAACGAGCCAATCGGGTTACCGATGGAGCGCAGTAAACCCACCACGCACAGCAGTTGCAGAACAGGCACAATGCTGACCCACTTCTCGCCGAACACCAGGGGCACTACGTTGTTGCTGACCACCATCAGACCCAGCAGCACAGGGAAGTTGATGATGCCGACAACCGACAGCAGCTTGTAAAAGTTGACGCGCAGCTTGGCGGTGTCGTCCTGAATTTTGGCAAAGGCCGGGAACAGCACACGGGTGATAATCGGGTTGAGCTTCATCGGTGGCACAACCGCGACGTTGTAGGCCAGGTTATATCCGCCCGCCACGCTCGCGCCAAGAATACGCGCCAACACCAATGTAGACAGGTTGGTATTGACGTAGTTAATGATGCTGTCGGCGGTCAGCCATGCGCCAAAGCGCAGGTTCGATGAAACAGAAGCCAGCGAAAAATGCAGCCCCGGACGATAAATACGACGGCCAAACCAGCCGAACAGCAGCGTACGCACGGCGCTGTTCACCAGATAGCCGAGGATCGCCGTTAATGCCAGCGGCCAGAAATGGGCACTGACCACGGTGAAGGTGAAACCGGCCAGAACCGCGGAGGTTTCAATCATGCCGATCTTGCTAAATTCGAGCTCTTTTTGCATCAGCGCCCGGAACTGCTGTCCGTGCGGGATAACGACAAAGGCAAACGACAGCGTACGCATCAGCGGTGCCAGATCCGGGTTACGCAGGACCCCAGCAATCACACCACTCAGGGAAAAGACCAGCGCAAACACCACAATCCCCAGTCCCACGTTCAGCCAATAAAGCGTGGTCAGTTCGAGATGACTGATTTCTTTGCGCTGAATAATGGAGTTGGCGATACCGAAATCCGACAGCGTGTCCGCCAGGGCGATAATGACCAGCGAAACCGTCAGCAGGCCGAACTGATGATTGTCGATTATCCGCGCCAGCACAGTCATCTGCACCAGTCCCAGACCGATGATAACCACCGTGGCCATGGCGGACCATTTCGCGCCGCTGATGGTTTTCTCTCTCAGGCTCATGTCACTACCTCAATATGCTGCTTTGTTGACAAAGCCTTTGAAAATCGTCAGGAAAACGATACGGATATCGAACCACAAGCTCCATTCACGGATGTATTCCAGGTCGAACTCGATACGTTTTTCCATTTTTTCCAGGGTGTCGGTTTCCCCGCGCCAGCCGTTAATCTGCGCCCAGCCGGTAATGCCCGGTTTAACCTTGTGGCGAAGCATGTAGCCTTCAATGAGCTGACGATACTGTTCGTTATGAGCCACCGCGTGCGGACGTGGACCGACGATAGACATCCCGCCGGTCAGCACATTGATGAACTGCGGTAGTTCGTCGAGGGAAGTGCGACGCAGGAAGTTACCCACGCGTGTGACGCGCGGATCGTTTTGCGTTGCCTGGGTCACCACGGCGTCGTTTTCCATGACGCGCATAGAGCGGAATTTCCACACTTTGATCGCCTTACCGTCCATGCCGTAGCGAGTCTGGCGGAAGATAATCGGTCCCGGCGACGTGATTTTGACCGCCAGCGCGATGCAGGCCAGCACAGGGGAAATCAGCAACAAGATCATCGTGGCCAGCACAATGTCTTCCACACGTTTAATCACGCGATTCAGGCCGGACAGCGGCGTGTCATACAGAGGCACCACCGGCACGCCGTTCACTTCATCGATACGGGAATGCAGAATGTTAAAGGTGAAAACGTCGGGAATGAGGATGACAGAACAGGTGGTGTCAGCCAGCTCGCGCACCAGGTCTTTAATGCAGGCTTCGTCTTGCATGGTCAGCGCGATGTAGACGTTATGAATTTTGCCCGCACGTGCATCTTCCAGCAGCTGCTGATAGTTGCCCGCCCAGTCGGCATTCACACCTCCCGGTTTCGGATCGTGATAGCTGCCCACCACGTCAAAGCCCAGCCATGGCTGATTGCGGAAGCTATCCAGCAGCACCTGCCCCGCAGGCATATCACCCGCGACGGCTACCTGACGAATGTTATAGCCGCGGTTACGCAGCCAGCCCACGCCGAAGCGGATAAACGCCCGGCAGGCCACCATGCCGCAGGTGCTCAGCAAATACCAGGCCAGCCACACAGCCAGGCTGTTATTGAAATCATCATTGAAGGCCAGCACACCGGCACAGAGGATCAGCGCCAGAGTCCAGTTTTGCAGGAGTAACAGCAGCTCAGTGGTCATGCGCACGCCGCGCCACGAGCGGTAAAAATCAGTCATACCGCCAATCATCTGAAACGCCACCAGGGTGACCAGCGCCATCATCAGATGCATGTAGGAAAACGGCAATGCTGCGCCTTTACAGACCACCCACAGCCCACCAAACATAATGGTAATGTCGGAGAATCGCTGCACCATTGAAATTAACGATGCATTCGTTTTGGCTCGCTCGCGCTTTCTTAGAGTCGTCATCGTTGTTCCTGTTAAAAGTGTCCCTCCCCCCGTCCGGGAGAGGGTATGGGCTTATTGGTTCAGCAGCGCCAGAATGTCCTTTGTTTTGGCTTCCATCAGCGTCGTATCACCGCGTGACTCGACGTTCAGACGCACCACTGGCTCAGTGTTGGACGAACGCAGATTGAAACGCCAGTCTTCGAACGCCAGGCTGATGCCATCGGTGCGGTCAATTTCCAGCGCGTGCTGCGCGAAATGCTGCTCCACGCGGGCGATGGCGCTAACCGGTTCGGCCAGCTTGCTGTTGATTTCACCGCTCGCCGGGAACGCCGCCATGCGGTCACGCACCAGTTCGCCGAGCGTTTTGCCCTTCAGGCACAGCAGCTCGGTCACCAGCAGCCACGGGATCATCCCGCTGTCGCAGTAGGCAAAATCGCGGAAGTAGTGATGGGCGCTCATTTCGCCGCCGTAGATGGCGTCTTCCTGGCGCATGCGCTCTTTGATAAAGGCGTGACCGGTTTTCGACATCACCGGCGTGCCGCCCGCCAGATTCACCACATCCACGGTGTTCCAGGACAGGCGCGGGTCGTGAATAATGCGCTCGCCAGGCTGTTTCTCGAGGAACGCCTCCGCCAGCAGGCCGACGATGTAGTAGCCCTCGATAAACTGACCGTTTTCGTCGAACAGGAAGCAGCGATCGAAATCACCGTCAAAGGCAATACCCATGTCTGCGTCGTGTTCGATAACCGCGTTGCGGGTGTCATCGCGACACTCCGGCAGCAGCGGGTTCGGGATACCATTCGGGAAATTACCGTCCGGGGTGTTGTGAACTTTAATGAACGTCACCGGCAGGTTCATGGCCTGGAAGCGGGCTTCCAGCGCATCAATTACCGGGCCAGCGGCGCCGTTACCGGAGTTGATTACCAGCTTCAGCGGCTTAAGGTTCGCCGTATCGATGTAGCCCATCAGATGGTCGATATACGCTTTTTGCAGGTCGATTTTCTGATAGCTGCCGCGCCTGGATTCAACCACCGGCGGGAAATCATTGGCTTCCGCCAGACGCTGCACGTCGCGCAGGCCAGTGTCGCCGCTGATTGGACGCGCGCCTTCACGCACCAGCTTCATGCCGTTGTAATCCATTGGGTTATGGCTGGCCGTCACTTCGATACCGCCGTCCACACCGAGGTGGAAGGTGGCAAAATAGATCTCTTCGGTCCCGGACAGACCGATATCCAGCACGTCGACGCCCGCATCGCGCAGGCCTTTCGCCAGCGCCATTTTCAGCGTTTCGCTGGTCAGACGCACATCGCCGCCGAGGACGATAGTTTTCGGTTTGAGGAATTCGCCGTACGCGCGGCCGATGCGCCAGGCGATGTCTTCGTTCAGCTCTTCGCCCAGCTTGCCGCGAATATCGTAGGCTTTAAAACAGGTTAATGTGGTCATGTTTTTACCCTTTTCAGGCAACAGTTAACCCTCTCCAGTACGGAGAAAATTATTTAGTAAAATGTATAACCATTAGATTTCGCGTTGCAGGAAGGCGGCAACTGCGTGCATCGCCGGGATGCTTAGTAAACTAAGTGACCGGTGTGCGCAAAGGAAGCCAACGCATCTGCAACGTGAAAGATGATGGTTAGACCCTTCCGTAGCGATCCTGGAACCGCACAATATCGTCCTCTTCGAGGTACGAACCGGAGCGGACTTCAATCAGGTCGAGTGGGATCTTGCCGGGGTTTTCCAGGCAGTGCGTGGCCCCTAGCGGAATGTAGATGGACTCGTTTTCGCCAAGCAGCTTCACGTCGTCATTGATGGTTACTTTCGCGGTGCCCGCCACCACAATCCAGTGTTCGGCGCGGTGATGGTGCATCTGTACCGACAGTCCTTCGCCTGCCTTCACGGTGATGCGTTTCACCTGGTAGCGTTCGCCGGAATCGATGGAGTCATATTTACCCCACGGGCGGTAAACTTCGCGGTGAATGTGGTGCTCGTGGCGGCCGTCGGCCTTGATGCGCTCGACAACTTTCTTCACATCCTGAACTGAATTGCGGTCGGCGATTAGCACGGCGTCTTTGGTCTGCACAACCACCAAATCTTTGACGCCCACTGTCGTCACCAGGCCGGATTCGGCATACACGTAGCTGTTTTCAGTTTTATGGCTGATAACGTCGCCATGATGCACATTGCCTTCGGCGGTGCGGTTACTGATTTCCCACAAGGAAGACCATGAACCGACGTCGCTCCAGCCCGCGTCCATTGGCACCACGACGGCATCGGCAGTGCGTTCCATTACCGCGTAGTCGATGGACTCTTCCGGACAGGCCAGGAATGCCGCTTCGTCGACACGAATAAAATCGAGATCCGGGTCAACCACGCTCATCGCTTTTTCACAGGCCTGCATGATGTCCGGACGGAATTTGCTCAGCTCTTCGAGATAACGTCCGGCGCGGAACAGGAACATGCCGCTGTTCCAGTAGTATTCGCCGCTGGAAACGTAAGCCTGCGCGGTGTCGAGATTTGGTTTTTCAACAAACTGTGCCACGTTAAACGCCACGGCATCTTTTTCGCCTGGGCAAACGTCGCCGCGACGGATGTAGCCGTAGCCAGTTTCCGGCTGATCGGGCACGATGCCGAAGGTCACCAGTTTGCCGCTTTCGGCGTAAGGCACCGCATCACGTACCGCATCGCGGAACGCATCTTCATTCTGAATCACATGGTCAGCCGCCAGCACCAGCATCAGCGGGTCGCCATTCGGGCAGCTGCGTTTTGCCGCCAGCGCCGCCAGGGCAATGGCGGGCGCGGTGTTGCGTCCTGCCGGTTCGAGAATTATGTTCTCGGTCAGCTTATCCAGTTTGCGCAGCTGTTCAGCGACAATAAAACGGTGCTGTTCGTTACAGATAACCACCGGGCTTTCGCACTCCACGCCATTCAGGCGGTTAACCGTGGACTGCAGCATGGTCAAGTCGCCTTTCAGGCACAGGAACTGCTTGGGATAAAGTACCCGGGACAGCGGCCATAAACGGCTGCCGGAGCCACCGGCCATCACTACCGGAAAGAGTTGTGTCTGACTCATCATTTAACCCCGACGTCTTGAGAGGAAATATCAGCAATAAATTGTTTCAGCACGTTCGTCTTTTCGAGCGTGCGTTCGGCGTAATCGCCTGCAATCACGTTGTGGTGTGGCATCAATAGCGCCTGTTCGATACCGTCGACCAGCGCCGGAACCGACTCGGGCGCCACGCACACCGCAATACCTGGATGTACATCGCACAGCTGGCCGAGCTCGGTGGTGGCTTCGGCGGTGATCACCGCATTACCGCCTACCGCCAAAATATTGGTCAGTTTCGACGGCAGTACCGCGTCCGCCGCGCCGCGTTTCTGGATAACCAGATGGCAGTCGGCCATTTTCAACAGCGCGGGCAGCGCTTCGTAGGACTGCAGCGGGAAGAAGCGCACATTGTTCAGGCCGCGTTCGGCGACACGTTTTTCCAGGCGTGCTTTGCCCCCGCCCTGCCCCACAATCACGAACAGCCATGGTTTGTCCTGCAACGCCTCGGCAGCGGCAACGACGTTTTCCAGCCCCTGCTTCTCGCCGATGTTGCCGGAGTAAAGAATAATTTTGCGGTCTGCGGGCAGGCCCAGCTGCTCACGCAGGACAACGACCTGAGTCGGATTCACATCACGAAAGCGCGCCACTTCGGACCAGTTTGGGAAGAAAATGACTTTCTCCTCCGCTACGCCTTTTTCCTGCGCTTTGTTCATCATTGAGCGCGAAATCGTGGACACGTTATCGACGTTATGCAGGCCGCTACGCTCAAAACGGCTGGCGAGTTTCGCCACGGTGCCGCCTTCGCCTTTTCCAGCCATGCCCAGACCGAGCATCGCATCCACTTCATAATCCTGAATGTGCAGCAGGGTGCGCGCGCCGGAGAGTTTCGCCAGCAGGCGCATGCCAGGGGTGCAAAACAGCGTCGGCACGACACCGATAATGCGATCCGGCTTCCAGCGACGTTGCGCCATCAGCGGGAAAAAACTGCTCAATGCAAAGCTGCCGAGGTGAATCAGGCGCTTGAGCGTTGAAGGCTGTTTCGGTACGTACAGCGGGCAGCGCCAGACGGTGGCGGCCCCCTCTTCGCGGCGATAGCGCCACGCGGAGTAGCGCTCGCCAATTTTCCATTCTGGATAGTACGGTGGCGCCGTTATCACGCGCACGTCGTGCCCTTCCTGCGCCATCCACTCCACCATTTCACCGGTGTATTTGCCGATACCGGTGAGTTCAGGCGAGTAGTTGATTCCGTAGACGAGGATTTTCATAAACCCGGTGCCTCTGCGCGTTTCTCTTCGAGGAAGTAAGCGCGACTGTTGTCGTGGACGTTGTCCGCCGCCAGCAGTGCGTCCTGCGTCAGCCAGCGATAGTCGTTGTGCTGCGCTGTCGGCAGTTGCAGGTCATCAACGTCAACCTTCAGGCGAAATCCCAGCACCACGTAATGGGTGCTGAAATCGGTGCCGGAAAAATTGTCGTCATAGAAATGCTGCCAGACGCCGTAAAACTGGCCTGCCGACATCGGCAGGCGCAGACCCAACTCCGCTTCGGTCAGGCGCATAAAGGCATGGCTAAGCGTTTCATCTTTCTGCACTCGCCCGCCCGGCACGAACCAGTAGCCCTGTGCCGGACGGTTATTACGTTTCCCGAGCAGAAATTCGCCCTGGGCATTCTCCACGACCAAATCAATCGAGATGAGCGGTGTCGAACGCACCACGGTGGCAAAATCTTCTGGCTTCAGAAACATGGTTTACCCCCGGAAGCGGTGCTGGTTCTCAAGGAACCACTGGTAAGTACTGGCCAGACCCGCTTCCAGCGTCACCTCGTGATACCAGCCGAGCTGATGCAGACGCGAAACGTCCAGCAGCTTGCGCGGCGTACCGTCGGGTTTGCTGGCGTCGAACACCACGCGACCCTTGTAACCGATCACTTTGGCGAGAGTTTGCGCCAGTTCGCGAATGGTGCAGTCCACACCGGTGCCGACATTGATATGCGACAGCATCGGTTCAGTGTTTTCCTGCCACACCTCGCGGTCGAGTTCCATCACGTGAATACTGGCCGCAGCCATGTCATCCACGTGCAGGAATTCGCGCATCGGCGTGCCGCTGCCCCACACCACTACGTCAGGCGCGTTGTCCTGCGTCGCTTCGTGGAAACGGCGCAGCAGCGCCGGGATCACGTGCGAGTTGCTCGGATGAAAGTTGTCATTCGGGCCGTACAGGTTGGTCGGCATCACCGAACGATAGTCGCGGTTGTACTGACGGTTGTACGATTCGCACAGCTTAATACCGGCAATTTTGGCGATAGCATACGGCTCGTTAGTCGCTTCAAGCGTGCCCTGCAGCAGCTCGCTTTCCGGCATCGGCTGTTTGGCCATCTTCGGGTAAATACAGGATGAACCGAGGAACAACAGCTTATTCACGTTGTGCAGATGCGCGGCGTGAATGATGTTGCTTTCGATCATCATGTTTTCGTAGATGAAATCCGCCGGGAAGCTGTTGTTGGCGACAATCCCGCCCACTTTCGCCGCTGCCAGATACACCTGATCAATGCGCTCTTCAGCAAAGAAATCATTAACCGCTTTACCGTCGAGCAGGTTCAGCTGGTCGCGGGTGCGTAGCACCAGCTCCACATCACCGCGCTGTTCCAGCTGGCGGACGATGGCTGAGCCCACCATCCCGCGGTGGCCCGCCACGAAAATACGTTGTCTGGTCATGACTCAGGACTCCAGCGCGATGGCTACCTCGTAACCGTGAGCTTTAAGCAGGGAGTGTTTCTTCGCCGCTTCCAGATCGTTGGCAACCATTTCGGAGACCATTTCCTGCAGGGTGATTTCCGGTTTCCAGCCCAGTTTTTCGTGCGCTTTGGTTGGGTCGCCGAGCAGGGTTTCCACTTCAGCAGGACGGAAGTAGCGCGGGTCAACGGCAATCATTACATCGCCTGGTTTCACGCCCGGTGCGTCGTGACCAGTGACAGAAACCACGATGCCTTTCTCTTCTACGCCAGTGCCTTCAAAGCGCAGTTTGATGCCCAGCTGTGCCGCGGCCATTTCGACGAACTGACGCACGGAGTACTGCACGCCGGTAGCGATCACGAAGTCTTCCGGGTTGTCCTGCTGCAGCATCATCCACTGCATTTTTACGTAGTCTTTCGCATGGCCCCAGTCACGCAGGGAATCCATGTTGCCGAGGTACAGGCACTTCTCCAGGCCCTGAGCGATATTGGCAATCGCGCGGGTAATTTTGCGGGTCACGAAGGTTTCGCCACGGCGTGGGGACTCGTGGTTAAACAGAATGCCGTTACAAGCGAACATGCCATAAGATTCACGGTAGTTGACGGTGATCCAGTAGGCGTACAGTTTGGCGACAGCATACGGAGAGCGCGGGTAGAACGGCGTGGTCTCTTTCTGCGGGGTTTCCTGCACCAGGCCGTACAGCTCAGACGTGGACGCCTGATAGAAACGGGTTTTCTTCTCAAGGCCGAGGAAACGAATCGCTTCCAGCAGACGCAGAGTGCCCATCGCATCAACGTCAGCGGTGTATTCCGGAGACTCGAAGGAAACAGCCACGTGGCTCATTGCGCCCAGGTTATACACTTCGTCCGGCTGTACTTCCTGCAGAATACGGGTCAGGTTGGAGGAATCGGTCAGATCACCGTAGTGCAGGTGGAATTTCGGATTTGCAGCATGAGGATCCTGATAAATGTGATCCACGCGCTCGGTGTTGAATGAAGACGCACGACGCTTAATACCGTGAACTTCATAGCCTTTTTCCAACAGCAGTTCTGCCAGATAGGAACCGTCCTGCCCGGTAACGCCGGTGATGAGTGCGACTTTAGTCATAATACTTTTTCCTCTATATACATTTTGGGTTCGCCCTTGCCCCTCACCCCAGCCCTCTCCCCGAGGGGGCGAGGGAGTAACTCCCCTCTCCCTTAAAGGGAGAGGGTTAGGGTGAGGGTGAAAGCACTCACGCTCGGGAGCGTATCGATACTGCTGGATTGCCTCGGCAAATCATGTTTGCCGCAAGCGATTTAAATACGCTGCTGCGTGCGCCAACGACGGTGCCATCACCTATCGTCACGCCGGGTGCCACGAAGACATCCGTTGCCAGCCAGCATTTCTCGCCAATCACAATCGGGGTCGCGTTAATATCAAAATGCGCGCTCATATAATCGTGACTGCCGGTACATAAATAGCACTTCTGCGATACTACTGAATTAGCACCGATGGTAATGTCGCCAAGGGTATATAGCACCGCGTCATCACCCACCCAGGCGTTATCTCCGAGCGTTAATTTCCACGGGTACGTAATTTTTACCGAGGGGCGAATCACTACGTTTTTTCCGATTTTTGCGCCAAACAGGCGTAATAAAAATGCACGCCAGCGGTAGAGTATTTGTGGCGACCAGGCAAATAAGGTTGCCTGGACGGCCCACCATAATTGAACCTTAACTCCGCCCGCCCCCCGGAAACCTTTTGGCACCGAGAATCCGTTTAATTCCTGCATTGATTTTCCTTATATTGACTATTTGTTATATAAGGCTTTGGTCTTGCCCGTAGTACGCAGGCGTAATAAATGAGAGAATTCTGCCCAAAAGCCCGGTACGCGTAATATCTGACGCTGAACATTTTTGGCATCACGGCATAATTCCAGATTATTCGAGGTTGACACGCCGCCCATCGAAAATTCTGACACCAGGCCCTTAATCCGTTTAAAGGAATAACCTTCCTTATACATTTTCGCCGCCAGCGCATAATCGGATGATACGCGATATTGCAAATCATACGGATAACGCTGCAGCCCACTCACCGGGAAGAAAATAGCCTGATGGCTCGCCGGGAGGCTGTGATAAATATACCAGCCTGGTTTGGCACTGCGGCGCACCTGATGGCCATCACCGAAATCGAGCATGGCATCGCCGATATACATCGCATTATCTTTTTGCGCAACGAGCTGGCGGACGCTGGTTGCCACTTCGGTATGGAACACATCGCCGGAGTTCAGGAAGATAGCGAAGCGACCTTGCGACATCTCAATGCCTTTGTTCATCGCGTCGTAGATGCCCTTATCCTTCTCGCTGATATAACGTAAGTTATACTCACCGCTCAGGTTTTCCAGGAATTCTGCGGTACCGTCTGCGGAGCCACCATCGACGACAATCCACTCAAATTCGATACCCGGATCGTGCGCCAAATGAGCCAATGACGCCCAAGTTTTCACCACGCCTTCATAATTTCGAAATGCAACGGTAATCACACTTAGCAGCATTTATTCGACTCCTTATTAGCTGTCCGTCAGTTTCAGCGCTTTACGCAAAATAAATGGACATACAATTAAAAACGCATATTCCGGGCTAAAAATCGAACCGGTGAAAAACAGAGAAACCGGAAAAAACAGAAACAACTGCACGCGATAGTTTTGGTTATTACCAAACGCGTTAATCATCATTTTTCCGACTTTCGACATATACCAGGCTGTCAGTAACACCGCGAACCAGGAGAAATAAATAATCAGCAGATACAACCCATTGTCTATTGTTTTCCCGACGTCCGCACCGTTAAAGATTCCGAATGATGCAACATATTCGTAAAGAGAACCAAAACGAACCACACCATCAATGTGGGTAAGGGAATACCCGACCATCACCAGCGGACCAATAATTCGGTAATAAGAGGATGAGCCCTCCGTTCCGAGATCGCCAAGGCGTTCCGAAATATACGGATAAGCAAATACCAGACCGACTAAAAAGACTGCCAAGGAAATGATTGCCAGGGGTAGTTTCTTACTGATTGCTTCCTTATTCAGATACTGGAATGCCCATTCCAGCAAATAAAACAGGATAAATGTCATTACGCCGGAAAACGATCCTGAAAGCACTATCCCTGCCAGAATCATAGCATCGGTCTTAGGCGTTTTGATACCGAACTGTTTGATACTGAGCCAAATTGAGATTAATGCCAGGGCGAAGAAGGCTGGCTCGAAATATAAAGCAGTAGTTCGCTTGCCACCGAACTTGATAAAGTTCAGAACGTAGCTATTACTGTAAATAAGATATTTCGAAATTATCTCCATCAAACTGCTGCCGCCGGTCAGGATAATCTGCGCCATTTCCAGCGCGGCGAGCATCACTACCAGCCCGACGACAACATAAAAGAAGCGCAGGATTTTACGGTGATTGTGCGGCGAAATCGTTTTAAAACGAATGGCCCACACCATGCCGATAATGATAACGATGTAAACGAACAGCATCGTGGAGGTGACGTATTTGCTGGCATCAAGCGACTGACCAAATACGTAGTTAAACAGCGTCAGTCCGGCACCGGCACCCAGCGCAATCATCAGTTTTTTCAGGCTGATGCGGTCCACATAGAGCAGCAACAGCACGGGTAAAAACGTCACAATGGTTATCGGAAAACTTTCGCCGAGCTGGACGATTTTGACGTTAACCAGCAGGTAGATTAACGGCAGCAGCAGGTAGCTACAGATTCTGATAGAACGAGACATATTCCTCCAGCATCTGTTTTCCGCTGTACGCCTGGCGGCTGCGGGCGCGAAACGCATCGAGCGTGGTCGCAAAAATTGCTTCGGCAATCTGCGCTTTTGGCTGCTGAACCAGCGCCAGCACTTCATCGACGTTTACCGTGCGCCCGCCGGATTTCTCCAGCACTTCCTGGGCCGCTTCGCTTGGAGTCGCAATCACCGGCACGCCGATGGACAACGCTTCACACAGGATCAGCGGATAGTTATCAACGCGCGAGCTGAACAGCAGCGCATCCAACTGATTGAGCTCACTCATTAACTGGCGCTTATTGGTCAGAAAACCGTGATTAATGACGTTGCTGCCTTCAAACGGTGAGAACTTGCCGAAGGTATGCACTTCAACTGCGTCACCCAGTGCAATAATGTCGCGCACCAGCTGCTGATTGGTTTTACCGTCGTAGCGCAGGTCATGGGCCACAACCGCAATTTTCGGTTTGCTGCCGGTCACACTCTGCGGTGCCAGTTCCGCCAGGATGGCTTCGGTCGCGACATCGATACCGTTGTTGATAATCTGGCAGTGCCCTTCCCCGTAGAGACGATTAAACGCATCGGCCACGTGTTGGCTTGGGGAGATAAACTGGCAGCCCAACGTAATCATTTCGCGGAACAGCTCACGTTTTCCACTCACCAGCTGGCTGGCACGGTCAATTTTCACCGGCGGATAGTTGGTCAGGGTCGGGCATTTGCCGCAGCCGTTTTTCCACTCTTCGCAGCCGTCGAGAAACGCACAGCGGCCAGTGACGCTCCAGTGATCGTGCAGCGTCCAGACGAAACGCACGTCGCGCTTGTGCTCTTTCAGTTTGTGGCAAAACTCCACTACTTCTTCGAGGTTCAGCCAATAGCTGTGCAACACGTGGAAGTGCAGCACCACCGGCCCGGATGTGCGGGTCACGGTGCGATACAGATTATTCAGATTGCCGAAAACGTCGCGGTTAAACAGACGAAACAGCGCCAGGTTTGCTATCGAGGTGACGCGTGCGGTGTGTTTGATGACGTTCGGATAGTCGTCGTGGCTGACGCTTTTCTTGCCGCCTTTGCCGTAACCGTAGACAAAGCGAGATGCCATGCCCTGTTGCAGCGCGCGCTGATGCAGATCGAGCGCCACGCCTGCCGCCCCGCCTTCCGCGAGACGAACGTTAAATTGCATAATATTCATTTGATGACCTTTACCCGCGCTTTTTCACCCACCACTAGCGCGTTGTCCGGCACGTCGTCGAGGACGACGCTACCTGCGCCGACGGTGACGTTATTGCCGATGCGTATCTCACCAATCATCACCACGTTCGCGCCAAGCTCAACGCCGTTGCCAATCACCGGGCAGGCCAGGCTTTGTGGGCCACGATTGCCAATGGTGACGCCGTGCCGGATGGTGAAATCATCCCCCGCCACCACGAATTTGTTGATCACCACGGCATAACCGTGGTGAATGGTGAAACGACGGCCAATAGTGGCCGCGGCCTGAATTTCGTAACCGAACACACATTCGGTGATGAATCGGTATATCAGCAGCATCGGGGCTGCCCAGAGGTTGTTAATGACGCTTTTTTTGCGCCACACCGAGCAGAAATGCGCGATACGGTACGCGGTAACCATGCAGCATGGGCGCAGGCTCCAGCTGTTTGCACGTAAGTCTTCCAGCAGCATTATTTCCCCCGCAGGCCATCGGCCAGACGTTTGCCGTTACGCACTGACAGCAGTGTCAGCAGCGTGCGCCAGTTCATGCGCTTGTTGCGGATCTGATACAGCGTGAACAGCTGGTACTTTTTGCTGGCGCGGTCGAATTTGTCTTTGTGCTTACGGTAGAAATGGAAGTAGCCGGAGAATTTTTTCGGCGACGACGTAATCTGCATTTCACCGTGGTTGATGTGCAGAATTTGCGTGGCGTCTTCCACTTTCCACGGCTCGCCGTATTCGGTCACCATGCGCAGGAAAATGTCGTAATCCTGCGCCGCTTTCAGTTCGGTATCGAACAGGCTCTCTTTGAAGCGCCAGGCCCAGCTGAATACCTGGTTGCCGATGATATTGCGCTTGAAAAATAGCGTGCGGGAATATGGTGATTTCGGGTACAACGGCAGGCTCGCGGGCTGGGAGTAAACCTCGCCTTCGCAGACATAGTCGTTGGCATACAGAAACGCGTGGGTCGTCAGCTGATGCTTATGTTCAAGGAACACCGACAGGCGGTTTGGCGTCCATTCGTCATCGTCATCGATACCGGTAATGAACTGGCCTTTGGCCTGCACAATCGCCTGATTACGCACCGCACAGGCTCCAGAGTTAAAGTCGTTGCGAGTATATTTCACGCGCGCATCGTTCAGGCCGTCGACAAACTGCTGCAGCTGTTCAAAGGAAGAGGAGCAGTCGTCGACAATCATCATTTCCCAGTGTGGATAATCCTGGCGAAGCACCGATTTAATGGCGCGAATCGCCAGCTGTTGCCGATTCCAGGTTGGCATATAAATGGAAATTAATGGGTTATGTGTCGTCATTTTGTTCCCCGAATGGCGTTGAACTTTGCCCCTCACCCCTTGGGGGAGAGGGTCAGGGTGAGAGGCAAAGCACGTTATTTACTGTCTGACTTGTACTCGTACTCGTAGTAGCCGTAGTCCTGATAACCGGAGGCCCGACGGAAGATGGAGTTGAGGATGACACCTTTGACGTGAATACCATTCTGCTCGAAGCGGCTGAGGCTGGTTTCCACCTCTTTCAGGGTGTTAACCGCATAACGTGCCACCATCAGCGTGGTGCCTGCGTGGCGACCGATGATACCGGCATCGGTCACGGCCAGAATTGGCGGGGTATCGATAAGCACCAGGTCATACTGGCTGCTGGCCCATTTCACCAGTTCCGCAAAACGTTCGCCCATTAACAGCTCGGACGGATTCGGCGGTACCTGACCACGGGTGACCAGGTCGAAGTTGGTCACCGAGGTGCGTTTGGCACAGTTTGCGATCTCGGTTTTACCGACCAGCACTTCGGAAAGGCCGTTGTCATTGGTAGTACCGAGCAATTCGTGGGTGTAGCCTTTACGCATATCGCAGTCAATCAGCAGCACGCGCTTGCCGGTCTGGCTAATCACTGCCGCCAGGTTGGCGCAGACGAACGTTTTACCGATCGACGGGCTGACCCCGGTCAGCATCAGTACGTTGTTGCTGGCCTGCATCATGGCGAAGTGCAGGCTGGTTCGCAGACTGCGCACCGCTTCGATAGCGAGGTCAGTCGGGTTACCTACAGCCAGCAACTGGCTTTGCTTGTAGCGCTTGATGCCTTTGACGGTTTTGACGTGGTCGCGCTTCTTCTGCCACTCAGACAGCGGAATGCTGGCGTAAACGTTGATGCCGTGGTCTTCCAGGACCTGAGGACTTTCAATCCCGCGGTTAAACAGTGAACGCAGCAGCACGCCAAGAATAGAAAGCATCAGACCCAGAATGATCCCGCCGAAGACAATCAATGCTTTTTTCGGCTTCAGGACGCCCGGCTGAGTGATGGCGGAATCCACGATACGCACGTCACCGACGGTACTCGCTTCCTGGATTTTCAACTCCTGCTGTTTGTTCAGCAGTTGCATGTACACCTGCTGCCCGGATTCCACATCACGCGTCAGACGCACGATTTCCTGCTGGGTTTCCGGCATCGCAGTGATGCGTTTGTTGAGATTAGCCTTCTCGTCTTCCAGCGTTTTGCGTTTTTCCAGCAGCGTGCGGTAAGCCGGGTGGCGCTTAGTGTAGAGCTTGGAAATCTCGGCCTCGCTGAAGGTCAGCTGGTTGAGCTGCGAATCAATGTTAACCACCGAATCCAGCACCGACTTAGCTTCAAGCGACATATCTACCGAGTCTTTCTGCTGGCGATAAGCGTTGAGTTTGTTTTCCGCATCGTCCAGACGCGTTCGCACTTCCGGCAGCTGTTTGGCAAGGAATCGCAGGCTGCGGGATGCTTCTTCCGATTTACGCTCGACGTTTTGCGCCAGATAGTTATCCGCGATGCTGTCGAGGATCACGCGGATTTGATCTTTATCTTCGCCGGTGTATGTCAGGCTCAGCACACCGGTGTCCTTGCCGTTTTCCGTTACCGTCAGGCTGTTTTGCAGGGTGTTGATCATCCCGAGCGTGGAGTATTTGGTGACGGTAAATTCACCGCCCTCCTGCGCATGGATGGCGCTCACCAGCAAGGTCAGACCGGATTTCGTCAGCGGCTGGCCAACGGTCCCGCGTGCACTGAAGCCGCCATCGCTGGTCAACTGGTAGCTGTTTTTCCCCAGCACTTCCAGGGTGAAGGTTTGTTCACGCATGCCCGCAGGCACGGTAAAGGTTTCAACGTTAACGCTCTCGTTGGCGCGGCCCATCAGGCGTTCCCAACCGGCACCAAAAATCGGCATCGTGTTTTTGGTTACGGCGATGTCCAGATTAAGGTCGTCCACCGTTTTGCCGAGCACCATACGCGACTGAATCAGCTGAATTTCAGCGTCAGACGCAGGCGGCTTATTGCTGAGCGCCGAGTTTAAATCCTGTACCAGCGAACTGCTGGTATCCTGCTCAATCTGCACCAGCGCGTCGGCGCTGTAGATTGGCGTCGCAAAAAGGGTGTACACCACTGCGGCAGCGGCAAACACGGCGGTGATGCCGAGCACCCACCATTTGGCCTCCACCACCGTACCGACCAGGCGGCCAATATCGATTTCATCACTGCCCGAAGCCTGCGGCGGTGCGTGTTTTACGTTATCTGTCATTGTTATCCCTGCTGTACTTTCAGTGCCTGCGCCCATTGAAGAGCAGACTGATCGAGTAAGTGGTAAACCGCTTCAAAAGCGTCGCGACTTTTGCGATAAGGATCGGGGATCTCACGTTCATCGTCCCAGTGGCCAAACAGCATCACTTTGCCGCGCATTTCCGGCGCGATTTCGCACAGCCGGGCAATGTGGCGTTTTTCCATGGTCAGAATGAGATCGTATTCGCGGCACATCTTTCCGGAAATTTGACGGGCGCAGTGCCCGTCCAGGGAAATGTTGTGGACAGCCGCGACGCGTGCCGCACTGTCATCGGCACCCTTACCTACCAGTGCGCCGAGCCCGGCGGAATCCACGTCCAGCGACGGAAGATAATTTTTCAGCAACCGCTCCCCCGTAGGGGAACGGCAGATATTGCCGACGCATACCACCAGAATTTTGTTGAACATAATGGTTACCAGGTATGAATATCTTTCGCCGCGTCCGTCATGTAGCGTACGCCACTGATGGTCGGCAGCAATTGGTTGATGAGACGGTTCCAGCGCGTGATCGGTGCGGTGGTGACATACACCACGTCATACGGCTGCAGCGTGAAGTTGGTTGCCATTACCAGCGACGTCGCATCGGACATATCGAGCTGATAAACGTTGGCAATTTTGCCGCTCTTGTCGTTTTTCAGCGGACGAATCACGAAGATGCCGCTGGCGTTGGAGGCGGTCATATCGATACCTTCCGCCTGGCCCAGCGCTTCGGTCAGCGTCATACCGCTGAAGTCCATTTTGAGGGTGCTCTGTTTCTTCACTTCGCCCATCACGAAGACTTTGAGGTCATCGTTACGCGGCACGAACAGAATATCGCCCGGGTACAGCAGACGGTTTTGGCTGAGGTCGCCGTTTTGCATCAGCGCCTGAAGGGATATGCGTTCTTCTTTACCGTTGTGCGTCAGCACCACGTTGCGCCAGTCGGCGAGGTCGGTCATCCCACCCGCGGAGTTGATCGCATCCAGCACGGTCAATGGCACGTTGGTAATGGCCTGCTGGCCAGATTTATTCACCTGGCCGGACACGTAGGCTTTTTGCGAACGGAATGCCGCCACATTCACATCAACCTGTGGGTCGGTGATGTACGTCGCCAGACGGCCGGTAATCATATCGCGGATTTCCGACAGCGTTTTACCGACGACCTGTACGCGGCCAATATAAGGATAGAAAATGGAGCCATCAGGCTGAACCCAGTTACCGGTATCGCTCGAGCTACGATACTGGCCGGCCGGCGTCGTTAACTCCGGGTGATCCCAGACGGTTACGCTGAGCACATCACCTGCGCCCACGCGATACTGATAATTGCTTAACTCCTGATCCAGGGACATGTTTGGCTGCGCCACGTTTGGACGCGGTCGCAGTTGTTCAATCAGTCGCGGGGTCAGCGGATAAACATTCACCATCCGGTCGATATCAAAATCAGCGTCTTGCTGTTTAACGACATCTTTTCCGAAGGTCGACATATTGCTGCCGGGAAGGACCGTGCAACCACTCATCAGGATTGCAGACACCAATAATGGCATCAATTTCAGTTGGGATTTCATCATTGATTATTTATCACTTTGGCAGAGAAATTATCCTGTGCGAATAAAACAAACCAGATTTCATTCAGGTCATTTGCATTGAGCATGCCGTTAACCGAAACGAAATATAACTGGCATCATTCCTAAAAAAACGTTATCTATCCGCAAGCAGTTGACAGAATAATCGAGGCTGATTTAGCAGCCATCAGGCACGCTACCGCCCTTGGCTTTCAGTTACCAATCTACTGTTCAATCATAAGGTTATAAGCAGTTACGGCGATAAAGCAGACCGAAACAGAGAGACAGTGTATAAAACAGCAAACATTTTCTTTCACCGCCGGGAATAAAGCGCGGATGAAATCTAATATTCATTTATACATTTCGATTGTTACAGCAATGCCAATTTCCGACAAGGTAACAACTCCTAACGCCATTGCTTTTAGGATAAATATTAAGAATTGCCGCTGACTTTTAGGATTATCTTTATATTGACATTAACCCCTCCCCTGCAACTCTTGGGAAATTGACCGATTAATAAGAAATTAAATTAGTTAATAACAGAAACAGTAGGGTTATATTATTAACCAACAATAATTCATATTTAAGAATAAACTCAGGGTATATACCCAAATAATTCGAGTTGCAGGAAGGCGACAAGGCTGCAAGTCCCCAGGAGCTTACTTAAGTCAGTGTCTGGGGTGAGCGGACGCAGCCAACGCACATGCAACTTGAAGTATGACGGGGATATTGCAATTTGGGTCACCGTTAACCATGATCCTAATGTCTTGTCACAGAAGGTGTTAAACAACGTATGGAATGGATTGCCGACCCCTCTATTTGGGCAGGGCTTATCACCCTGGTGGTCATCGAACTGGTGCTCGGGATTGATAACCTGGTGTTTATCGCGATCCTCGCGGAAAAGCTGCCACCCGAGCAGCGCAACCGGGCGCGCATCACCGGGCTGATTCTGGCGATGCTGATGCGTCTGCTGCTGCTGGCGTCAATTTCGTGGCTGGTCACCCTCACCCGCCCGCTGTTCACGATTCGCGATCTCAGTTTCAGCGCGCGTGATTTAATTATGCTCGGGGGTGGTTTATTCCTGCTGTTTAAAGCCACGGTCGAACTCAATGAGCGGCTGGAAGGTAAGGACAACGAAGGGCCTACTCAGCGACGAGGGGCAAAATTCTGGGCCGTGGTGGCGCAAATTGTGGTGCTCGACGCCGTATTTTCCCTCGACTCGGTGATCACCGCCGTCGGGATGGTCGACCATTTACTGGTGATGATGGCGGCAGTGGTGATTGCCATCAGCATGATGATGCTCGCCAGCAAGGCGCTGACGCGCTTCGTGAACAGCCATCCAACCATCGTCATTCTCTGCCTGAGCTTCTTGCTGATGATTGGCTTCAGTCTGGTCGCCGAAGGCTTTGGTTTCTACATTCCGAAAGGTTATCTGTACGCGGCGATTGGTTTCTCGGTGATGATTGAGTCGCTCAACCAATTGGCAAACTTTAACCGTCGCCGTTTTTTGTCGGCTAATCAAAGCCTGCGTAATCGCACTACAGAAGCCGTGCTGCGCCTGCTAAGCGGGCAGAAAGAAGATGCCGAGCTGGATGCACAAACCGCCTCCCTTGTGGCGGACAGCAAAGACGAGCCGGTCTTTGACCCGCAGGAGCGACGAATGATTGAGCGGGTGCTAAATCTTAATCAGCGCACCGTTAGCAGCATCATGACCTCGCGCCATGATATTGAGCACATCGACCTCAGCGCGCCGGAAGCCGACGTCCGCGCGCTGCTGGAGAAAAACCAGCACACCCGTCTGGTGGTGACTGGCGGAAATAATGACGAAGAGCAGCTCGGGGTGGTGCACGTCATTGACCTGCTGGCACAATCGCTGCGCGGAGAGCCACTGGATATACGCGCGCTGATCCGCCAGCCACTGGTGTTCCCGGAAACACTGCCGCTCCTGCCCGCGCTCGAACAGTTCCGCAACGCCCGCACTCACTTCGCCTTCGTAGTGGATGAGTTTGGCTCCGTTGAAGGGCTGGTGACGTTAAGCGACGTGATGGAAACCATTGCCGGGAACCTGCCGAATGAAGTGCAGGAGATCGACGCCCGCCACGATATCCAGAAAAATGCTGACGGCAGCTGGACCGCGAACGGCCATATGCCTCTGGAAGATCTGGTGCAGTATGTGCCGTTGCCGCTCGATGATAAACGCGAGTACCACACCATCGCCGGCCTGCTGATGGAGCATTTACAGCGCGTGCCGACCACCGGTGAAAGCGTCGACATCGAAGGCTTTACCCTCAAAACGCTGCAAGTAGAAAATCATCGCGTCCAGCGGGTACAGATTTTCCCGCCCGCGCACCCGGAACTCGATTACGAGGTCTGAGCAATGTGAATAAAAGAGGCCGTCATTTTTAGCAGGCCTTTTTTATACATGACAGTCAAAATCCCCTAAATAATTCGAGTTGCAGGACAACATGCCTGTGGCATGTTGAACAGTGCTTGCGCTGGCCCCGAAACCGAATCACGCGGCAAGATAGTGAATCCCCAGGAGCTTACATAAGTAAGTGACTGGGTTCATGAAAGCCGCCAACGCCTCTGCAGCCTGAAGGGGATTACAGTTTATCGAGAAACTTCTTCAGGTCTTTTCCCGACTGGCTGTCCTGATTCTTATCAGCCCAGTCTTTCAGACGATCGCGGGCTTCGCTTTGCAGCTGCTTACGCAGAACCTGATCGACCTGCAGACTGTAGTTGAGTTCGGTCCATTTGCCGTAAACGCGCAGCGGGATTGCCGTTTCCTTCAGCATATCCACTACCTTGCCCTCGCCCTGCCAGCCATCCAGCACGCGCACATTAAAGAGCATGTCGCCTTCTTCTTTGACCAGGTCCAGAGAGCCTTTTCCGTCCATCGTCATTAACGACGATTTACCGACAATGTCATTGAAGGACATCTGTCCGTTGTTTAACGTCAGGTCGCTGGAAAACTCATCCAGACGGGTTGCGCTCTCAAGGTTCTCTTTCGCTTTCACATGCGTGCTGCGTTCCACGGCCTGCTGAACCAGCTGCTGGAAGTTCAGTCCTTCTGCCCGGGAGTCAAGCAACGACAGCTTCGCCTTTCCTTGCCAGCTGCGACGGAAGTTATCTGCATCAATTTTATCGCCGCTAAATTCGCCATCGAGGGAAAGTTTACCGGTGAGATTGATAGGATAATCAAACGCTTTTAGCAGCGTACCAATCTGAATATTTTCAAGCTTCGGCTGGAAGGACGATTTCGGTGTATTTCGGCGAGCGTCGAGGCTGCCCGGTAGCGACAGGGTGCCGCCGTCCAGTTTGCCCTGCAAGCCGCTGACGTTGAGTAAGCCGAACTGGTTGTCAGCCTGCACGTCAACGTCGGCAAAATTCATACCGCGCCACATCACCTGGCCAGCCTTAAGTTGCACCGCTGCGCTGAATCCACGCAGACCGCTGTAATCAGGCTGATTAGCGCTTTCTGCAATCACCGGGCGCTGCTGCCGTTGCTGGCTTTGCCCCTGCTGGTTCACGCTGGAATTTGCAGACGGATTGCTCTGGGAAAGCAGGTTATCGAGATTCAGTTTGTCGGAGTGCAGATTCAGCGTCCACTGCGGCTTATCGCCGAGAACCACACTGCCTTCGCCGCCGAGAGAGCTATCGTTGGCAGTCAGCTGCAGCTGGCTGAAACTGATGCGCTTCTGCTCTTCCTGCCATTCGGCCTGCACAGAGCCCTGCCCACCAATCCCCTGCGGCGGTAAGTCTGCACCCTGGAGATGCCAGTTGATCTGGCCCAGCGTGGCGGTCAGCGCATGCGGATAATCACCGGCATTCACCTTCGCGCTAAAAGAGAGATTGAGGTCACGCTGATCGCGGTTTACCCGCCCGGAAAAATCAACATTGGCCAGATAATGAGCGTCCTGTTCCAGCTGCATTTTGATGTCACGGACGGTGATTTGTTCGCCGCCTTCATGCTGGAACACCAGCACGCTGTCAGCCACCTGCAGTTTAGCAATATCAAACGACCAGCCCCGGTCTTCCGGTGCTTGAGGGAGCGTATTTTCACGCGGGGCGACCGGCGCTTTGCTATTTTTCACCGATTCCGTTTTCGGCGTCAGCTCAATCACCGCGCCTTTCAGCATCACTTGATTGACCTGCAGCTGGTGAGAAAGTAGCGGGAACAGCGCCACATCAAGGCGCATATTATCGGCTTTGACTAACGGGCCGCTGGCACCCGGTTCGGTCAGCGTCATGCGGCCGGAGAGAATGCTGAGCTGAGGCCAGACGTGCCAGCGCAGCGGGCCGTCCAGTTTCAGTTGATAACCGCTGCGCGATTCCACCTGGCGCACCAGATAGTCGCGAAAATCATTCGGATTAACCAGCAGTACCAGCGCCGAAAGGCCGGCGACAATCACCACCAGCAATATCATCAGCGTTGTCAGAATTCTTCTCATGCTCTCTCCGACGTGTCAGTCACGCTCAGTCTTTATCGATGCGACTGGCAACCGCACCCTGCTGATCGCGATACTTCGCGTCTTCACGGCGGTTGTAAGGACGAGCGGCCGGACCAGACAGTGGCTCAAAGCTCAAGGCACCAATAAGCATACCCGGACGCAGCGCCAGCGGCAGTTTGCCCGAGTTGTAGAATTCAAGCACGATGCAGCCGGACCAGCCGGGATCGATGCGGTGCGCAGTAACGTGAACCATCAGGCCCAGTCGCGCCAAAGAGGAACGCCCGTCGAGCCAGCCGACCAAATCAGCCGGAAGGGTAACGGACTCCAGAGTCACGGCCAGCGCCAGTTCACCGGGATGCAGGTAAAACGCTTCGCCTTCCACCAGCACGATTTCGTCGCTCATCACGCGATCAAGCGCCGCGCTGACTTCCGCTTTCGGCCCGCTCAGGTCGATGAATGCCGCCGTGTGTCCGCTAAACGTACGGAATTTATTGCCGAGGCGAACGTCCACCGTCGCACCATTAATGCGTTCAACCGGCGGTCGTGGAGAAATACCCAAACGGCCGTCATCCAGCCAGGCTTCAATATCTCGGTCACACAGACGCATGCGCTATCTCCTTTAATGCATTATGCCCGGCATCTACCGGGTCATTTAGCACAGTACATAATTCGAGGGAATTATTCAAAAAACTGACTGATTTTGGCCTTTAGAATATCGATGGCGATGCGGTTTTTCCCGCCACGCGGCACGATAATGTCGGCGTACTGTTTGGACGGCTCGATAAACTGCAGGAACATCGGGCGGACCGTTTTTTGATACTGTGCCATCACCGAATCCATCGAACGGCCGCGCTCGTTAACATCACGCTTAATGCGACGCATCAGGCAGATATCCAGCGGGGTGTCGACAAAAATGGAGAAGTTCATTTCTTCGCGCAGACGGGCGTCGGTCAGCAGCAAAATCCCTTCGAGGATAATGACCTTCTTCGGCTTGATATGCACGGTCTGTGGCATGCGAGTATGTTCCACATAGCTGTACACCGGGAGTTCAATTGCTTCACCGCGTTTAAGCGTTTGCAGATGCTGATACAACAGACTGTGATCCATCGCGCTTGGATGGTCATAGTTAGTTTTGACGCGATCTTCCATCGACAGATGACTCTGGTCTTTGTAATAGCTGTCTTCAGGGATCACGCCGATATGTTCATCGCCAACCTGTTCACGCAATTCACGATAGAGGGTGCTGGAGATGAGGCTTTTACCTGAAGCCGATGCGCCGGCGATGCCTATAATGACGCACTGATGAGACTTATCAGTCATAAGTTTTTGCGACCTGATTAACCTGGATGATAGGAAGGGTGGCGTCGGAGCGCCAAACGCGGCAATTATAGGGATTTCAGCCCGTCGATACCAGTCGAAAACGATTTTCCCCCCAGCGGGGCTTAAAAGCGACTATTCTCAAATTAATATGTTCAATTTTCCAACGTGTTAGACACTTTTTGTTCACCGCCACTTCTTTATCTCTCAATGCTGTTAAATATTGAGCAGATACCATAGGAAATGTAAATTGTTTGTACTAGCATGACTCCATTTATCATCCTAATGAATTTAGGCCAATTCCTCGTGAAAAGTCGCGGCCGGAAAGCCATGGCGGAAAGCGGTAAATGAAAATATCTGAACAACAAGTGCATGTTACGCCCCCTCACCCATGGCTAAATATGCTATGCCTCGGGTTGCTGACGTTCATTTTTACCCTTTTCTCACTCGAACTGACGCGTTTTGGCACTGCGCTCGCGCCATTATGGTTCCCAACCGCCATTATGATGGTGGCCTTTTATCGGCACGCCGGGAAATTCTGGCCCGCGATAGCCGCCGTATGCACGCTCGGCAGCCTGTTGGCCTCGTGGGTGCTGTTTCCGCCCAGCACCATGAATATAATTTATCCCGCCATCAATGCTATTGAAGCGGCGTTGGGTGCGCTGCTGCTACGCAAATTTTTGCCCGGCTATAATCCACTGCAAAACCTACATGACTGGGTTCGTTTGGCCATCTCGAGTGCGGTAGTGCCGCCGCTGGTGGGCGGACTGCTGATGCTGCTGTTCGCCCCGGCCGAACATCCGCTGCACACGTTCCTGGTGTGGGTGTTGTCCGAATCGATTGGCGCACTGGCGCTGGTCCCGCTCGGTTTGCTGTATAAAAACCATTATTTATTGCGTCATCGCAACCCGCGTCTGTTACTGGAAACGCTGCTGACGCTGGCGGTTACGCTTGCGCTAAGCGTGATAGCGATGCTGTGGCTGCCGTGGCCGTTTACCTGCATTATTGTGTTGTTGATGTGGAGCGCCGTGCGCCTGCCGCGCATGGAAGCGTTCACCATTTTCCTCGTTACCATCATGATGGTGTCGTTGATGATGGCGACTAATCCGCTGAGCCTGCAAACCCCTCACGTTTATGTGATGAACAACACGCCGTGGCTGCCGTTCTTGATGATCCTGCTGCCCGTCAACGTGATGACGATGGTGATGTATGCCTTTCGCGCCGAACGCAAACACATTACCGAGAGCGAAGAACGCTTCCGCAACGCGATGGAATATTCCGCCATCGGTATGGCGCTGGTCGGCACCGAAGGTCAGTGGCTGCAGGCTAACAAAGCACTGTGCAAATTCCTTGGGTACAGCCAGAACGAACTGCGGGCGATGACTTTCCAGCAGTTGACCTTGCCGGAAGATCTCGACAATGATTTGTCGCAGCTAGAACTCCTGGTCAGCGGCGAAATCAACACTTACACCATGGAAAAGCGCTACTACACGCGTAAAGGCGACGTAGTCTGGGCGCTATTGGCGGTGTCGCTAGTGCGTCATGCGGACGGTACGCCGCTCTATTTCATCGCCCAGATTGAAGACATCAATGATCTGAAGCACACCGAATGGGTCAATAAACGACTGATGGAGCGCATCACGCTCGCCAACGAAGCGGGCGGGATTGGCATCTGGGAATGGGAGCTGGAATCTGACCTGATTTCCTGGGACAAGCGAATGTTCGAGATGTATGAAATCCCGTCGCATCTCAAACCGACCTGGCAACTGTGGCATAACTGCCTGGTGGAAGAGGATCGCGAGCAGGCCGAACGTATTATTCGCAATGCGCTGACGGCCCGTTCGCCGTTCAAGCTGGAATTCCGTATCCACGTCAAAGAAGGCATCCGCCATATTCGCTCGCTGGCTAACCGCGTGCTGAATAAACAGGGCGAAGTGGAGCGCCTGCTCGGCATTAATATGGACATGACCGAGGTGAAACAGCTGAACGAAGCGCTGTTCCAGGAAAAGGAGCGCCTGCACATTACCCTGGATTCTATCGGCGAAGCGGTGCTGTGTACCGACGTCGATATGAATGTCATCTTTATGAACCCGGTTGCCGAAAAAATAAGTGGCTGGAGTCAGGACGAAGCCATGAAGCAGCCGCTGCTTAACGTGCTGCGCATTACCTTCGGCGACAACGGCCCGCTGATGGAAAATATTCACAGCGGTGATATGTCTCGCAACGATATCGAACAGGATGTGGTGCTGCACCGCCGGGACGGCGGCAGTTACGACATCCACTACAGCATCACCCCATTGAGCACACTCGACGGGCAAAACATCGGTTCAGTGCTGGTTATTCAGGACGTCACCGAATCGCGGAAAATGCTCCGCCAGCTAAGTTACAGCGCGTCGCATGATGCTCTCACCCATCTGGCTAACCGCGTCAGTTTTGAGAATCACCTCAAACGTCTACTGCAAACCGTTCAGGAAACGCATCAGCGTCACGCGCTGGTGTTTATCGACCTTGATCGCTTTAAAGCGGTAAACGATACCGCCGGTCACGCCGCGGGCGATGCGCTGCTGCGCGAACTCTCTTCGATGGTGCTCAGTATGTTGCGCACCAGCGATGTGCTCGCCCGTCTCGGTGGCGACGAATTTGGCCTGCTGCTGCCGGACTGCAACATCGAAAGCGCGCGGTATATTTCCGGGCGCATCATTCAGGCCATCAACGATTATCACTTCCTGTGGGAAGGCCGCCTGCACCGCGTCGGTGCCAGCGCCGGGATTACCCTTATCGACGAGCATAACTGTCTGGCGTCCGAAGTGATGTCGCAGGCCGATATTGCCTGCTACACCTCGAAAAATAACGGACGCGGTATTGCCAGCGTCTATGAACCGCAGCAGGACCGGTTGCATCAGCAGCGCAGCATGATGTCGCTCGACGAGCAGTGGCACATGGTACGCGACAACCATCTGGTGCTGATGGCCCGGAGCGTGGCGTCGCCGCGCATTCCAGAAAGTAGCAACTTCTGGCTGCTGTCGATGCGGCTGTGGACCCCCGAAGGTGAAATGGTAGAGGAACAGGCGTTCCGTAAAGGGCTGGCGGATCAGGAACTGATCCATGCTCTCGACAGACGCATTTTCCAGGAGTTCTTCCGCATCTGGGCGCATAAAGTTGCCGCCCGCGGGATAAGCGTAACCCTGCCGCTGTCGGTGGCAGGTCTGACCGGGCCAGTGCTCATTAACGAAATTCTCGACGGACTTAAACTCAGTGCCATGCCTGCCCGGTTGCTGCATCTGGTGTTCAACGCCAGCAGTCTGGCGCAGTCTGGCGTTCAAGAAAGGTTAGATCAACTGCGCCACGCGGGTTGCAAAATCATCATCAGTCAGGTTGGTCAGGATCTCGATTTGTTCGAACAGATGAAAGCGGGTGTCGCTGATTACGTGATGCTGGATCCTGAACTGATTATCAACGTTCACACCAGTCTGATGGATGAAATGATGGTTACCATCGTGCAAGGCCACGCCCAGCGTCTGGGGATGAAAACCATTGCCGGGCCAACCAATCAGGCGCTGATGATGGACACGCTTTCCGGAATTGGCGTGGACCTGATTTACGGCGATTCGATTGCCGCCAACCAGCCGCTGGACGTGGTACTGAACACCAGCTATTTCGCCATCAACTGATCCCCGTTATGCATCTTCTCGCCCGCCGCAGCTGCCGCGGGCTTTTTCATTTTCGTTGCGCTTCGAATATTTACAAAATCTAACGATTAACCTGCTAACTAATTATTCTTTACATGTAATATACAAATGATTAACAAAAGAATCCCGGTGACAGGTCCTGTCGACATCTTGCCCGCACAATGCCCTGCCTGCCCTACGCTGTCCCCGCACAGCCAATTTCAGGACACCGAACATGCCTACACTTTTCAACTGGAGCACGACTCAAAAGCACGTCGCTTTCGCCAGCTTCTCAAGCTGGACGCTGGACGCCTTTGACTTCTTCATCCTCGTATTCGTGCTGAGCGATCTCGCCAGCTGGTTTCATTCATCGGTTTCAGAAGTCTCGATTGCCATCATGCTGACCCTGGCGGTCCGTCCTATCGGCGCACTTATTTTTGGCCGGATGGCGGAAAAATATGGTCGCCGTCCAATCCTGATGCTCAATATTTTATTCTTCAGCATCTTTGAACTGCTGTCTGCGTGGTCGCCGACCTTCACTACTTTCCTGGTGCTGCGGTTACTGTATGGCATCGCGATGGGCGGGATTTGGGGCGTCGCATCGTCGCTGGCGATGGAAACCATTCCCGATCGCTCACGTGGCCTGATGTCCGGGATTTTCCAGGCGGGCTATCCGTGCGGTTACCTGCTGGCGTCGATTATCTTCGGCCTGTTCTACAGCACTGTGGGCTGGCGCGGCATGTTCCTGATTGGCGCCCTGCCGATTTTCCTGCTGCCGTATATCTGGTTCAAAGTGCCTGAATCGCCGGTATGGCAGGCGGCGCGCGAACGCAAAGAGAGCACGGCACTGCTGCCCATTTTACGCAGCCAATGGAAGCTGTGCCTGTATCTGGTGCTGCTGATGGCCTGCTTTAACTTCTTCAGCCACGGCACGCAGGATCTGTATCCGACGTTCCTGAAAGTGCAGCATGGTTTTGATCCACACACCGTCAGCCTGATCGCCATCGGTTACAACATCGCAGCGATGCTCGGCGGGATCTTCTTCGGCTCGGTGTCGGAAAAAATTGGGCGTAAGAAAGCGATGATCATCGCGGCATTTCTGGCGCTACCGGTGCTACCGCTGTGGGCCTTTTCAACCGGATCGTTCAACATTGGGCTTGGCGCATTCCTGATGCAATTTATGGTTCAGGGCGCATGGGGCGTGGTGCCAACCTATCTCAACGAACTGGTTCCTGCGAATGCCCGTGCGGTGCTGCCAGGGTTTGTCTACCAGCTGGGGAATTTGCTGGCCTCGGTGAACGCCACACTACAGGCGCGCATCGCCGAAGCCAACGGCGGTAACTACGGTATGGCGATGGCGCTGGTCGCCGGGACGGTCGCCATTCTTATCTGCCTGTTTGTCGCCTTTGGTCGGGAAACGCGCGGGGTAGTGATTTCCGGTCATCAGCCTGAAGGGACCACTCGCCGCGAGCAGCACACCCATTAGCCCGGCTGAAAGCCGTCGCTGTACCAAATGTGCAGCAGCGCGTAAGAGCGCCAGGGCTTCCAGCGCTGTGCATATCGGCGGATTTGGGCAGGCGTCATGCCAGGAAAACGCTGTTTAATCAGGTAGTCATCTGGCAGGAAAACGTCCTTCGCCTGCCAGCCTCGCAGCGCATAGTAATTGGCGGTCCAGCGGCCAATCCCGGGAAACGTTTGCAGCATTTTCATTGCCGCTTCCACATCGTGAGGTGGCAATAACGGTAGCTCACCCGAAATGGCAGCCTGCGCCAGATGTATCAAGGCTTCGGCGCGTTTTACCGGCATTCCCAGCGCTTTTAACGCCAGCGGATCGGCAACCACCAGCTGCTGGGGCGTCGGGAAACAGGTAAATTCCGGTGCCTCTTCAAGCGGCGTGCCATAGGCTTTCGCTACCCGACTGGTGAGCTTTGCGGCCATCGCCACGCTCACTAACTGCCCGAGAATCGCGCGTACCCCTTGTTCAAACGCATCAACACACCCCGGCAGACGCAGGCCCGGCCGTGCAGCGGCCAGTTCACCCAATGCCGCCGACACCTGCTGTGGCTCGCAGCGCAAATCGAAAAGTTGCTCAAGGCGTTGCAAACACCGCTCTTTAACCGGCAACAGCCCATCGGAAAGAGTGACCACCAGCGTCTGAGTGGTAAGATCGGGCGTGGCGCGCATCAGCCCATGATGGCCGTCCAGCGAAAAACTGCGGGTATAGGTTTGGCAGTCAAAGCGCTCAACGCCCTCTACGGTACGCCCTGCCAGAAAGCCAAACATCCAGGCCCAGTCATAAGGTGCTTGCCAGGGTAAAATGAACATTGTTTCTCCTCAATAAGTTTCCAGAGCATAGCGGCTAAGCGCCATTCGCGCCTTGCTTTCATATTCCGGTTGTCGCCAGCACGACATTCCGCTAAAGTCTTCGCCCTTTCTTCACCGGCATGGGGAATTTACACAGTGTTTATTGGTTTTGATTACGGTACGGCAAACTGTTCAGTGGCCGTCATGCGCGGTGATTCGCCGCAGCTTTTAACTCTCGAAAACGGGAGCACGCTGCTGCCCTCGATGCTCTGCGCGCCAACGCGTGAATCGGTCAGCGAATGGCTGTACCGCCAGCACGACATTCCCGCGACCGGCACGGAAACCGAAGCGCTGCTGCGCCGGGCTATCCGCTACAACCGCGAAGAAGATATTGAGGTTCAGGCCAATAGCGTCCAGTTCGGTCTCGCATCGCTGAAGCAGTACATCGATGATCCCGAAGAAGTGTACTTCGTCAAATCGCCGAAATCATTCCTGGGCGCCAGCGGGCTCAAGCCGCAGCAGGTTGCGCTGTTTGAAGACCTTGTGTGCTCCATGATGCTGCACATTAAGCAGCAGGCAGAATCGCAACTGTCAGAAAACATTACTCAGGCGGTGATTGGCCGTCCGATTAACTTCCAGGGGCTCGGTGGCGGTGACGCTAACGAACAGGCCCAGGGCATTCTGGAACGTGCCGCGCAGCGTGCCGGTTTCGCCGACGTGGTATTCCAGTATGAGCCGGTTGCTGCGGGTCTGGATTTTGAAGCCACGCTGACCGCCGAAAAACGCGTGCTGGTTGTTGATATCGGCGGCGGTACCACCGACTGTTCCCTGCTGCTGATGGGGCCGCAGTGGCGCGCCCGTCGTGAGCGTCAGGACAGCCTGCTCGGCCACAGTGGTTGCCGCGTGGGCGGTAACGATCTGGATATCGCGCTGGCGTTTAAATGCCTAATGCCACTGCTCGGCATGGGGGGCGACACTGAAAAAGGTATCGCCCTGCCGGTTCTGCCCTGGTGGAACGCCGTCGCTATCAACGACGTTCCGGCACAGACCGATTTTTACAGCGCCGCCAATGGGCGCATGCTGCGTGACCTGGTGCGTGACGCGCGCGATTCGGACAAAGTCAATCTGCTGTTGAAAACCTGGCAACAGCGCCTGAGCTATCGTCTGGTGCGTAGCGCCGAAGAGAGCAAAATCGCCCTTTCCGACAAAGAAGATATCACCACCGCGCTGTCGTTCCTGAGCCCGGAACTCGCCGCGGACATCAACCAGATGGGTCTGGAAGCTGCGCTGAATCAGCCGTTAAACCGCATTCTGGAGCAGGTTCAGCTGGCACTGGAAAACGGCAATGAAAAACCTGACGTTATCTATTTGACCGGCGGTAGCGCCCGTTCACCGCTGATCAAAAAAGCGCTGGCGCAGCAGCTGCCTGGGATTGAAATTGCCGGCGGCGATGATTTCGGCTCGGTCACGGCCGGTCTGGCGCGCTGGGCTCAGGTCATTTTTTCCTGAGTTTGCGAGCAGCGTCGGAAAAGCGCGGGTTGACTCCGTTGCTTTTTCGACCTAATTTGGAAGGCAAAGGGCGAGGGAGGATTACTCCCCCCTCTGGTCTCTTAGTATGCTGGCAAGCTAATGACTAAGAGCACGACCAGTATGATGACTACCTTCATCATATCCCTTTCCTTTTACAAAGCCCCAGCTTCGGTTGGGGCTTTCCCGTTTTAGCCCCGTGCTAACGTCCTTATCAGCCTCAATTAAACTCAAATGCGGCCGCCGACGACTGTAGCGTGCGCGTCATTCGCTCTGCACAATTTTTGTTCAACCCTGCGAGCAGCCTCGTAAAACCCCGTCATTCAGACGTTTCCAGACAGTACTTCATATTTCCTCCATCTTTCCGGGGTGTTCCATTACTAAACTAGTATCATTCCGTGAAAGTTTTCAGGACGAGATACGTATAACGATGAAAGGCAGCAATAAATCGCGTTGGTTAGTCGCGCTGGGTGTGGTGGTGATTGCAGGTGTCGCCGTGTATTTCTGGCACAACAGCGGGTCGTCTGACTCCGCATCGCCAACAGCAGCCCAGGGCCAGAAAGCCGGTGGTGGTCGCCACGGCGGGCGCTTCAGCGGCGCCCTGGCTCCGGTTCAGGCGGCAACGGCCACCAGCGAAGCCGTGCCTCGCTACCTGACCGGGCTCGGCACTATCACCGCAGCAAACACGGTGACGGTCCACAGCCGGGTCAACGGCCAGCTGCTGGCGCTTCACTTTCAGGAAGGTCAACAGGTGAAAGCCGGTGATCTGCTGGCGGAAATCGATCCGAGCCAGTTCAACGTTGCTCTCGCACAGGCTCAGGGCCAGCTGGCAAAAGATAACGCCACGCTGTCCAATGCTCGCCGCGATCTGGCTCGCTATCAGCAGCTGGTCAAAACCAATCTCGTGTCTCGTCAGGAACTCGATACCCAACAATCGTTAGTCACCGAAAGCTTAGGTACAGTGAAAGCGGATGAAGCCGCCGTCGCCAGCGCGCAATTACAGCTCGACTGGACGCGCATCACTGCGCCGATTGATGGCCGCGTGGGCCTGAAACAGGTCGATATTGGCAACCAGATTTCCACCAGCGATACCACCGGGATCGTGGTGCTGACGCAAACCCATCCGATTGACCTGATTTTCACCCTGCCGGAAAACGACATCGCCACGGTAGTGAAAGCGCAAAAAGCCGGGCAAAACCTGACCGTTGAAGCCTGGGACCGGACCAATAAGCAGAAGCTGAGCAGCGGTTCGCTGCTCAGTCTGGATAACCAGATTGATGCCACCACTGGCACCATCAAGCTGAAAGCACGCTTCAACAACATGGACGACGCGCTGTTCCCGAATCAGTTCGTTAACGCACGTCTGTTGGTGGATACCGAGCAGAACGCGGTCGTCATTCCTGCCGCTGCGCTGCAAATGGGCAACGAAGGCAACTTCGTGTGGGTGCTGAACGATGACAACAAAGTCAGTAAACACATCGTGGTGCCGGGCATTCAGGACAGCCAAAAAGTGGTTATCACGGCAGGGCTTTCTGCGGGCGATAACGTCGTCACCGACGGAATTGACCGTCTGACCGAAGGCGCGAAAGTCGAAGTGGTTGAAGCCCACAGCGCAACCACAGAGCAAAAACCAGCGGCTGAGCAAAGCGGTAAAAAAGGAGCTCGCTCCTGATGCACGTTTTACCTCCTGGCAATACGGGCGGGCCTTCCCGCCTGTTTATCCTGCGCCCGGTCGCCACCACGCTGATGATGGTGGCTATTCTGCTCGCGGGGATTATCGGCTACCGTTTTTTGCCGGTCTCCGCCCTGCCTGAAGTTGATTATCCGACCATCCAGGTGGTCACGCTGTACCCTGGCGCCAGCCCGGATGTCGTCACCTCGTCTATCACCGCCCCGCTTGAGCGCCAGTTCGGGCAGATGTCCGGCCTGAAACAGATGTCCTCCCAGAGCGCAGGCGGGGCGTCAGTAGTGACGCTGCAGTTCCAGCTGGAACTGTCGCTGGACGTCGCTGAACAGGAAGTGCAGGCCGCCATCAACGCCGCCACTAACCTACTGCCGAGCGATTTGCCTAACCCGCCAGTGTACAGCAAGGTCAACCCGGCGGATCCGCCGATCATGACCCTGGCCGTCACCTCATCAGCTCTGCCGATGACGCAGGTTGAAGACATGGTGGAAACCCGCGTCGCGCAGAAAATTTCCCAAGTGTCCGGCGTCGGTCTGGTGACCCTCGCGGGCGGCCAGCGTCCGGCCGTGCGCGTGAAGCTAAATGCTCAGGCTATTGCGGCTCTTGGGCTGACCAGCGAAACCGTGCGTACCGCCATCACTGGCGCTAACGTCAACTCGGCGAAAGGTAGCCTCGACGGCCCAACCCGCGCGGTAACGCTTTCAGCCAACGACCAAATGCAGTCCGCTGAAGAGTATCGCAAGCTGATTATCGCCTACCAAAACGGTGCGCCAGTGCGCCTGGGCGATGTGGCGACCATTGAGCAAGGGGCAGAAAACACCTGGCTCGGCGCGTGGGCCAATAAGCAGCAGGCGATTGTGATGAACGTCCAGCGTCAGCCGGGCGCGAACATTATTTCTACCGCCGACAGTATCCGCCAGATGCTGCCACAACTCACCAGCAGCCTGCCGAAATCGGTGCAGGTGAAAGTTCTGTCTGACCGCACCAACAACATTCGCGCGTCGGTCAATGACACTCAGTTCGAGCTGATGCTGGCCATCGCCCTGGTGGTGATGATCATCTATCTGTTCCTGCGCAACGTTCCGGCGACCATTATTCCCGCCGTGGCGGTGCCGCTGTCGCTGATCGGCACCTTCGCGGTGATGGTGTTCCTCGATTTCTCAATCAATAACCTGACGCTGATGGCGCTGACCATCGCCACCGGGTTCGTAGTCGATGATGCGATCGTGGTTATCGAGAACATCTCACGCTATATCGAGAAAGGCGAAAACCCGATGGCCGCCGCGCTGAAGGGCGCAGGTGAAATCGGCTTTACCATTATCTCCCTGACCTTCTCGCTGATTGCGGTGCTTATCCCGCTGCTGTTTATGGGCGATATCGTTGGACGTCTGTTCCGCGAATTTGCCGTCACGCTTGCCGTTGCGATATTAATTTCTGCCATCGTTTCACTGACGCTGACGCCGATGATGTGCGCGCGCATGCTGAGCCACGAATCCCTGCGCAAGCAGAACCGTTTTTCTCAGGCCAGCGAACGTTTCTTTGAGCGGGTAATTGCCGCTTACGGACGGATGCTCGCCAAAGTGCTCAACCACCCGTGGCTGACGCTCGGCGTGGCGCTCAGTACCCTGGCGCTGTCGATTCTGCTGTGGGTGTTTATCCCCAAGGGCTTCTTCCCGATTCAGGATAACGGCATTATTCAGGGCACCTTGCAGGCCCCGCAGTCCGCGTCGTTTGCCAGCATGGCGCAGCGGCAGGAGCAGGTTTCTGACATCATTCTTAAAGACCCTGCGGTGGAAAGTCTGACGTCGTTCGTGGGCGTCGACGGCACCAACCCGGCGCTGAACAGTGCGCGTCTGCAAATTAACCTTAAGCCGCTCGCTGACCGTGACGATCGCGTGCAGAAGGTTATCCGCCGCCTGCAACACTCTATTGATCGCGTGCCGGGCATCGCGCTTTATTTACAGCCGACGCAGGATCTCACCATCGATACCACCGTCAGCCGCACGCAGTACCAGTTTAGCCTGCAGGCCAACTCGCTCGATGCGCTCAGTGAATGGGTGCCGCAGCTGATGACGAAACTTCAGACCTTGCCGCAACTGGAAGACGTCAGCAGCGACTGGCAGGACAAAGGTTTATCGGCGTACGTGAACGTTGACCGCGACAGCGCCAGCCGTCTGGGGATCAGCATGGCGGATGTCGATAACGCGCTGTATAACGCATTTGGGCAACGACTGATTTCCACCATTTACACCCAGTCCAACCAGTATCGCGTGGTGCTTGAACACGACATCAGCGACACGCCGGGGTTGTCGGCGCTGAATAATATCCGTATCACCAGCAGCAGCGGTGGCGTTGTGCCGCTGAATACCATTGCCAAAGTTGAAGAGCGTTTTGCACCGCTGTCGATTAACCACCTCGACCAGTTCCCTGTGACCACAATTTCCTTCAACGTGGCGCAGGATTCCTCGCTGGGTGACGCGGTACAGGCCATAACCGATGCTGAAAAAACGCTGAACCTACCGACCGATATCCGCACCGAATTCCAGGGTAGCTCCCTCGCCTTCCAGGCCGCGCTGGGCAGCACCGTGTGGCTGGTGCTGGCGGCGGTGGTCGCAATGTACATCGTGCTCGGCATTTTGTATGAGAGCTTCATCCACCCGATTACCATTCTCTCGACCCTGCCGACCGCGGGCGTGGGTGCGCTGCTGGCGCTGTGGGTATCGGGCAGCGAGCTCGACGTCATCGCCATCATCGGGATAATCCTGCTGATCGGCATCGTGAAGAAGAATGCGATCATGATGATCGACTTTGCGCTGGCCGCCGAACGTGAGCAGGGAATGCCACCGCGCGAAGCCATTTACCAGGCTTGTCTGCTGCGTTTCCGCCCGATCCTGATGACGACGCTTGCCGCACTGCTCGGCGCGCTGCCACTGATGCTCAGCACCGGCGTCGGCGCAGAGCTGCGTCGTCCGCTGGGGATTGGCATGGTCGGTGGTTTGCTGGTCAGCCAGGTACTGACGCTGTTTACCACACCGGTGATTTACCTGCTGTTTGACCGCCTGTCGCTGTACCTGAAAAGCCGTTTTCCGACCCGTGAAGAGGAGGCGTAAGTGAAGTTTTTCGCCCTCTTCATTTACCGCCCAGTGGCGACGATTTTGATTTCGCTCGCCATCACCCTGTGCGGCGTGCTCGGCTTCCAGCTACTGCCGGTCGCCCCGCTGCCGCAGGTTGATTACCCGGTGATCATGATCAGCGCCTCGCTGCCCGGTGCCGCGCCTGAAACCATGGCCTCGTCGGTGGCAACACCGCTTGAGCGCTCACTCGGACGCATCGCCGGGGTCAATGAAATGACCTCCATGAGTTCGCTTGGCAGCACGCGTATTATTTTGCAGTTTGATTTTGACCGCGACATCAACGGTGCGGCGCGTGACGTGCAGGCCGCCATCAACGCTGCGCAAAGCCTGCTGCCCACCGGAATGCCGAGCCGCCCGACCTATCGCAAAGCAAACCCGTCGGATGCGCCAATCATGATTTTGACGCTGACCTCGGATACCTATTCCCAGGGCCAGCTGTACGACTACGCTTCCACGCAGCTGGCGCAGACCATCTCACAAATCGACGGTGTGGGCGATGTGGATATTGGCGGCAGCTCCCTGCCCGCAGTGCGTGTTGACCTCAATCCACAGGCGCTGTTTAACCAGGGTGTGTCGCTGGACGACGTGCGTTCCGCCATCAGCGACGCCAACGTGCGTAACCCGCAGGGGGCGATTGAAAGCCAGGGCCAACGCTGGCAGCTGGCGACCAACGACGAGCTGAAAACGGCGGAAGAATACAAGCCGCTGATCATTCACTACAACAACGGCTCTGCGGTGCGGTTAAGCGACGTGGCCAACGTCTCGGACTCGGTGCAGGATGTACGTAACGCCGGGATGACCAACGCCAAACCGGCGATTTTGCTGATGATCCGCAAACTGCCGGAAGCCAATATTATTCAGACCGTGGACGCGATCCGCGCCCAGCTGCCGGAGCTGAAAGAGACTATTCCGGCGGCTATCGATCTGCAAATTGCCCAGGACCGCTCACCGACCATTCGCGCTTCGCTCGAAGAAGTTGAGCAAACGCTGGTGATTTCCGTTGGGCTGGTGATTCTGGTGGTCTTCCTGTTCCTGCGTTCGGGCCGCGCCACGCTTATTCCCGCTGTGGCGGTACCGGTTTCGCTGATAGGCACCTTCGCCGCCATGTATTTGTGTGGCTTCAGCCTCAACAACCTGTCGCTGATGGCGCTGACCATTGCCACCGGGTTTGTGGTCGATGACGCCATCGTGGTGCTGGAAAATATTTCACGCCATCTGGAAGCAGGCATGAAGCCGTTGCAGGCCGCACTTCAGGGCAGCCGCGAAGTCGGCTTCACCGTGCTGTCGATGAGTCTGTCACTGGTGGCGGTATTCCTGCCGCTGTTGCTGATGGGCGGGCTGCCTGGCCGCCTGCTGCGCGAGTTTGCGGTCACGCTGTCGGTGGCGATTGGTATTTCGCTGGCGGTATCGCTGACGCTCACGCCGATGATGTGCGGCTGGATGCTGAAAGCGTCCCGTCGGCACGAACCCACCCGCGATCGCGGCTTTGGTCGTCTGCTGGTCGCCATGCAGCGCGGTTACGGCAAATCCCTGAAGTGGGTGCTGAATCATGCTCGGCTGGTTGGCGTGGTGCTGCTCGCCACCATCGCGCTGAACGTCTGGCTGTATATCTCCATTCCGAAAACCTTCTTCCCGGAGCAGGACACCGGCGTGGTAATGGGTAACATTCAGGCAGACCAGAGCATTTCGTTCCAGGCGATGCGCGGCAAATTGCAGGACTTCATGAAAATCATTCGTGAAGACAAAGCCGTGGATAATGTCACCGGCTTTACCGGCGGTTCACGCGTCAACAGCGGGATGATGTTTATCACCCTCAAGCCACGTGGCGAGCGCAACGAAACGGCGCAGCAGGTCATCGACCGTCTGCGGAAAAAACTCGCCAAAGAGCCCGGGGCTAATCTGTTTTTGATGGCGGTACAGGATATTCGCGTCGGCGGACGTCAGGCTAATGCCGGTTATCAGTACACCCTACTGTCGGATAATCTCGCCGACCTGCGGGAGTGGACACCTAAAATCACCGCCGCGCTGGCGAAACTGCCCGATCAGCTGGCGGACGTAAACTCCGATCAGCAGGATAGCGGCGCCGAAATGGATTTAGTTTACGACCGTGAGACCATGTCACGGCTCGGCATAAGCGTTGAAGATGCCAACAGCCTGCTGAATAACGCCTTTGGCCAGCGACAGATTTCCACTATTTATCAGCCGCTGAACCAGTACAAAGTGGTGATGGAAGTCGATCCGGTGTACACCCAGGACATCAGCGCGCTGGATCAGATGTTCGTGATTAACAGCGACGGCAAAGCCATTCCGCTCTCTTACTTTGCCAAATGGCAGCCCGCCAACGCGCCGTTGTCAGTGAACCATCAAGGACTGTCGGCGGCCTCGACGGTGTCCTTCAACCTGCCGACCGGTAAATCGTTGTCGGAAGCCAGCGACGTTATCGACAAAACCATGACCCAGCTTGGCGTACCGCCGACCGTTCGCGGCAGCTTTGCCGGTACGGCGCAGGTGTTCCAGCAGACCATGAATTCGCAGGTGATCCTGATTCTGGCGGCCATCGCTACGGTCTACATCGTTCTCGGGATTTTGTATGAGAGTTACGTTCACCCGCTGACTATTCTGTCGACGCTGCCTTCCGCCGGAGTAGGTGCGCTGCTGGCGCTGGAATTATTCGGCGCGCCATTCAGCCTGATTGCGTTAATCGGTATCATGCTCTTAATTGGCATCGTGAAGAAAAATGCCATCATGATGGTCGACTTCGCCCTTGAGGCGCAGCGCAACGGCAATCTGTCGCCGGAAGAAGCCATTTTCCAGGCCTGTTTGCTGCGTTTCAGACCGATAATGATGACCACGCTGGCGGCGCTATTTGGCGCACTGCCGCTGGTACTTTCGGGCGGTGATGGCTCGGAATTGCGCCAGCCGCTGGGGATCACCATCGTCGGCGGTCTGGTAGTGAGTCAGCTATTAACGCTGTACACCACACCGGTGGTGTATCTGTTCTTCGACCGCCTGCGGCTACGTTTTACGCGTAAGAGCCAGGCCGTGGTTCAAAATGGCAAATAAAATAGCCCGAATGGGCCAGGATCTCATTCTCGTTAACCGATAACAGAGTCACTATGGAAGAACTGCCTGCCAGCGTGCGCTGGCAACTGTGGATTGTGGCGTTCGGCTTCTTTATGCAGGCGCTGGACACCACCATCGTCAACACCGCCCTGCCCTCTATGGCAAAAAGCCTCGGGGAAAGCCCCCTGCACATGCACATGGTGGTGGTCGCCTACGTGCTGACGGTGGCGGTAATGCTGCCCGCCAGCGGCTGGCTGGCGGACCGGGTCGGCGTGCGCAATATCTTCTGTATTGCCATCGTGCTGTTCACCGCAGGTTCGGTATTTTGTGCCAGCGCCAACACGCTTAACGAACTGGTCATGGCGCGTGTATTGCAGGGCGTCGGCGGCGCAATGATGGTGCCGGTCGGCAGGCTGACAGTGATGAAAATCGTCCCCCGCTCGCAGTACATGGCAGCGATGACGTTTGTGACGATTCCCGGCCAGGTCGGGCCATTACTTGGCCCGGCGCTCGGCGGGATCCTGGTGGAGTACGCCTCCTGGCACTGGATTTTCCTGATTAACATTCCGGTCGGCATTGTCGGGGCGATAGCCACGTTATGGCTGATGCCAAACTACACCATGCAGACCCGGCGTTTTGACATTTCAGGTTTTATCATGCTGGCGTTGGCAATGGCGGCGCTAACCCTGGCGCTTGATGGGCAACGCGGGCTGGGCATTTCATCGCTTGCTTTGGTCGGGCTTATCGCCGTCGGTGCGCTGTCGCTGCTGTTTTACCTCTGGCACGCACGCAAAAATGACAATGCACTGTTCAGCCTCAATTTATTCAACACTCGCACCTTCTCGCTCGGGCTGACGGGCAGTTTCGCCGGACGCATCGGCAGCGGGATGTTGCCGTTTATCACCCCGGTCTTTTTGCAAATTGGTCTTGGTTTTTCACCGTTCCACGCCGGGCTGATGATGATCCCGATGGTGCTCGGCAGCATGGGCATGAAGCGCATAGTGGTCCAGGTGGTGAACCGCTTTGGCTATCGCCGGGTACTGACCTACGCCACGCTGGGCCTTGCGCTCATCAGCCTGCTGTTTATGACGGTCGCACTGATGGGTTGGTACTGGCTGCTGCCGCTGGTGCTGTTTCTGCAAGGAATGATTAACTCCAGCCGCTTCTCGTCCATGAATACGATGACGCTGAAAGATCTGCCGGATGACCTCGCCAGTAGCGGGAACAGCATGTTGTCTATGGTGATGCAGCTGTCGATGAGTATTGGGGTCACGGTGGCGGGCCTGCTGCTTGGGATGTACGGCCAGAACCATATCAGCATCGACAGCGCGGGTTCCCATCAGGTCTTTTTGTATACCTACCTCAGCATGGCGGTCATCATCGCGCTTCCGGCGTTGATTTTTGCCCGCGTGCCTGACGACATCAGCAAAAACACAACTATTGCACGACGCAAAAGGAGCGAGCCGTGAAAGTCTGGCGCCCCGGCATTACTGGAAAACTGTTCCTCGCCATCCTCACCACCTGCATCGTGCTGCTGATCAGCATGCACTGGGCGGTGCGACTGAGCTTTGAGCACGGCTTTATCGACTACATCAAACGCGGCAACGAGCAGCGGTTGCAACTTTTGAGCGATGCCCTGGCAGAGCAATATGCCACGCACGATAACAACTGGCGCTTCCTGCGCGGCAACGACCGTTTTGTGTTTCAAATTTTGCGCTCGTTTGAACACGATACGCCTGACGACAAACGCGGTCCTGGCCCTGATGGCCGTCATGGCCCGCCAGACATGCCGCCGCACGGTTGGCGCACGCAGTTTTGGGTGATTGATCAGCATGCAAAAGTGATGGTCGGCCCGCGTTCCCCTGTGCCGCCGGACGGTACCCGGCGTGGCATTCTGGTAAACGGCGTAGAAGTGGGCGCGGTCATCGCCTCCCCTGTTGAACGTCTGACCCGCAATACCGACATCAACTTCGACCGCCAACAGCGGCGTTCAAGCTGGATGATTGTGGTGCTGTCGGCGCTGCTGGCGGCACTGGCGACGTTCCCGCTGGCGCGCGGTTTACTGGCCCCGGTCAAACGTCTGGTGGAAGGCACGCACAAGCTGGCCGCCGGGGATTTCTCGACCCGCGTAACCGCCACCGGTTCGGATGAACTGGGCCGTCTTGGGCAGGACTTTAACCAGCTTGCCAGCACTCTGGAGCGCAATCAGCAGATGCGCCGTGACTTTATGGCTGATATTTCCCACGAGCTGCGCACCCCACTGGCGGTGTTACGCGGCGAGCTGGAGGCGATTCAGGACGGCGTGCGCAAATTCACCCCGGAATCCGTGGCCTCGTTGCAGGCAGAAGTCGGCACGCTGACCAAACTGGTGGACGATTTGCATCAGTTATCGATGTCCGACGAAGGCGCGCTGGCCTACCAGAAAACCTCCGTCGATATTATCTCTCTGTTGGAAATGGCCGCGGGAGCCTTCCGCGAACGCTTCGCCAGCCGTGGTCTGAAAATCAGTCTCAAGCTGCCGGAAAGCGCCACCGTATTCGGCGACCGCGACCGACTGATGCAGCTGTTTAACAACCTGCTGGAAAACAGCCTGCGCTATACCGACAGCGGCGGCCAGCTGCACATTTCAGCCGAAAAATCCGCACATAACCTGACGCTGGCCTTTGCCGACAGCGCGCCGGGCGTCACCGACGACCAGCTGACGATGCTCTGCGAACGCTTCTACCGCACTGAAGGCTCGCGTAACCGGGCCAGCGGTGGCTCAGGATTAGGCCTGGCGATTTGCGTCAATATCGTCGCTGCGCACGGCGGCACGCTGAGCGCCGGGCATTCGCCTTTTGGCGGGGTAAGCATTAAAGTAGAACTCCCTCTGGACCGCGATTTACCAGGAGCCGTATGACCGAATTACCGATTGATGATAAAACCCCACGCATCCTGATTGTCGAGGACGAACCCAAGCTGGGACAGCTGCTGATTGATTATCTGCTGGCGGCCAACTACGCGCCGACGCTGATTAATCACGGTGACAAGGTGCTAAGCTATGTACATCAGACCCCACCGGATCTGATTCTGCTGGATTTGATGCTGCCGGGCACTGACGGCCTGACGCTGTGCCGCGAAATCCGCCGTTTCTCCGAAGTGCCCATTGTGATGGTCACCGCCAAAATCGAAGAAATCGACCGGCTGCTGGGGCTGGAAATCGGCGCAGATGATTACATCTGCAAACCATACAGCCCGCGTGAAGTGGTGGCGCGTGTGAAAACGATCCTTCGCCGCTGCCGTCCGCACCGCGAACTGCAGGCGATGGACGCCGAAAGCCCGTTGATTGTCGATGAAAGCCGCTTTCAGGCATCCTGGCGCAACAAGCTGCTGGACCTCACGCCCGCCGAGTTCCGCCTGCTGAAAACGTTGTCGCAGGAGCCGGGCAAAGTGTTCTCGCGCGAGCAGCTGCTGAACCATCTGTATGATGATTACCGCGTGGTCACCGACCGCACCATCGACAGCCACATCAAAAACCTGCGTCGTAAGCTCGAAGCGCAGGACGCCGAGCAGTCATTCATTCGCGCGGTGTATGGTGTGGGTTACCGTTGGGAAGCAGATTCCTGCCGCCTGACGTAACGCAAATCTATGGCGCCTCGCCTGAGCTGACCGACCGTCAGGGCCAGTACAAGCGAAGCGCCACGCGCCATTCCCTGACACGCAAAGGTTTACTCCCCTCCCCCGCAGCGCTACAATTCCCGCCCTTAATGTAGGGGAACCTCCCCGATCGCTTTCTCACGAAGCGAGTCTGACCTGTCATCAGAACGAGAAAATCATGTTTAAACCGGAACTCCTTTCCCCGGCGGGAACGCTTAAAAATATGCGTTACGCTTTCGCCTATGGTGCCGATGCGGTCTACGCCGGCCAGCCGCGCTACTCACTGCGTGTGCGCAATAACGAATTTAATCACGAGAATTTGCAGCAGGGCATCAACGAAGCCCATGAGCTCGGCAAAAAATTCTACGTGGTGGTCAACATTGCGCCGCACAACGCCAAGCTGAAAACCTTCATTCGCGATTTGCAGCCTGTTGTGGATATGGGGCCGGACGCGCTGATCATGTCCGATCCTGGCCTGATTATGCTGGTACGTGAGCATTTCCCGCAGATGGACGTGCACCTTTCCGTGCAGGCCAACGCCGTTAACTGGGCGACGGTCAAATTCTGGAAGCAGATGGGTCTAACCCGCGTGATCCTTTCCCGCGAACTGTCGCTGGAAGAAATCGAAGAAATTCGCTCACAGGTTCCAGAAATGGAACTCGAAATTTTCGTTCACGGCGCGTTGTGCATGGCCTATTCCGGCCGCTGCCTGCTGTCGGGTTACATTAACAAGCGCGACCCGAACCAGGGCACCTGCACCAACGCCTGCCGCTGGGAATATAACGTTCAGGAAGGCAAAGAGGACGACATCGGCAATATCGTGCATAAGCACGAGCCTATTCCGGTGAAAAATGTCGAGCCAACGCTTGGCGAAGGCCAGCCAACCGACAGCGTATTTATGCTGGAAGAAGCGCAGCGTCCGGGCGAATACATGACCGCGTTCGAAGACGAACACGGCACGTATATTATGAATTCCAAAGACCTGCGTGCCGTCGCGCACGTGGAACGTCTGACGCAAATGGGCGTGCATTCTCTGAAAATTGAAGGCCGCACTAAATCCTATTACTACTGCGCCCGCACCGCGCAGGTGTATCGCAAAGCCATCGACGATGCCGCCGCAGGCAAACCGTTCGACGCCTCGCTGCTGGAAACCCTTGAAGGGCTGGCGCATCGCGGTTATACCGAAGGCTTCCTGCGTCGTCACACCCACGATAGCTACCAGAATTACGAATACGGTTTCTCCGTCTCCGAACGCCAGCAGTTTGTCGGTGAATTTACCGGGGAGCGCAAAGGCAGTCTCGCGGCCATCGCGGTGAAAAACAAGTTCCTCAAAGACGACAACCTTGAGCTGATGACGCCGCAGGGCAACATCAATTTCACCCTCGAGCACATGGAAACCAACAAAGGGCAGCCGACCGACGTCGCGCCTGGCGATGGTCACACCGTGTGGATCCCGGTGCCAGAGGAAATCGCGCTGGATTATGCACTGCTGATGCGTAATTTTGACGGACAGAACACGCGTAATCCGATGCTGAAGTAGTTCAGAACGGTTATTTTTTCAGTATGGAAAAATCTTAGAAACGGATCACATACCGCTTCGCTTGATACGGGTATTATCCAAAGCGCTGAAAAACATAACCCATAAATGCTAGCTGTACCAGATACCACCTCCTTAGCCTGCGTAATCTCCCTTACGCGGGCTTATTTTTTTGCATAAATTAAAGATGCTGACCCTATACGTTCATATTGTTTGATTTCTCGCCAGGTTTTGATGGTAATCCACATATACTTAATGGATTAAGGTCAGAACATGATGTTCACGTTATATGCGCGATGGGATGCAAAGCTCTACCTTACACCGGAGTATATTCAATTCATTCTGACGCCGGATAAGGCGCTGGCAAGATCCGCGATTTACTATGGACTCGCTTACAGCAAATACACACGTTCTCTCAATCCTCAACAAGCCCCAGACAGAAAACAGGGTCATCACCATCGATTTTCCGCTACTGGCTACAAACGCAAGCCCCGCCATCAATACGATAGACTTTACGATGAAGGTCAAGCTGGCGTTGTGCTGGACCTATATACTTCACCATAGCTGGCTTATGAAGTGGCGTTTAGTGATGAGAAAGGAAAAACTATCGCCTTACTGGCGTGGTAATCCACCATGCAGAAGAGGACAGGATGAGGCGATAGCAGAGACCGCCTCGATCCGTTTCGGTTAATTATGCCGGTTCAACTGTATTTAGACGCACCAGTTGCAATGGCTCGGCCAACAGCTGATCCATCTGCTGCACAAACATCTGAAAATGTGGCAGTCCAACATGGGCATCAAGTGCTTCCTGCCCTTTCCAGGACTCACGCATGTAAAATACATCCGGCGTTTCCTGGAGCTGAAACAAGGCATAATCCAGACAGCCCTCTTCCTTGCGGGTGGGTAAAATCAATGCCTGCAACGCAGACTTCAGATCCTCGCTTTTACCCTCTTTTGCTTTTAGCACTGCAATGATCGACAGCGTATTATCAAACATGGTTAGCATTCCGTTAAAATTTCACTTAACTCAAGGCGCGAGCGAGTTGCCCATGGCGATTTCTCTAGAATTTTTTATGTGATCAGAAGCCTTCAAGCACGATTTTTCCGACCGCACGGTTGGTTTCAATTAATTCATGAGCACGCTTCAGGTTTGCCGCGTTAATAGTGCCGAAATGCTCCCCGAGGGTCGTTTTCAGTACGCCCTGGTCAATCAACGTGGCTACGCGAGTTAACAAACGGTTCTGCTCAATGATATCGCTGGTTTCAAACATGGAACGCGTAAACATAAACTCCCAGTGCAGAGAGATACTCTTCACTTTCAACGGACGCGCATCCAGCGTTTCAGGATCGTCAATCAGTGCCAGTTTTCCCTGCGGGGCCAGCACGTCAATCAATTGGCTATAATGCTGTTCAGTGTGATTCAGGCTGGCGACATGAGTGACATTTTTCACCCCCACGCGCGCCAGCTCCTCTGCCAAAGGTTTGCTATGGTCGATAACATGGTGTGCACCTAATTCTGTAACCCATTTCTGACTTTGCGGGCGCGATGCGGTACCGATAACGGTGATATTGGTGAGCTTGCGCGCTAACTGCGTCAGGATCGAACCCACGCCACCCGCTGCGCCGACAATCAGCAAGATATCATTTTCATTACCCTTTTCAGCAATACCCAGACGGTCGAACAGCATCTCCCAGGCAGTAATTGCCGTTAAAGGCAGTGCCGCTGCGGAAGCGTTGTCGATGGAGGTCGGTTTCAGCGCCGCAATACGTTCATCCACAAGCTGGAATTCACTGTTGCTTCCAGGTCGAGTCAACGAACCGGCATACCACACTTCATCACCTGGCTTAAACAGCGTGACGGCTTCCCCCGTTGCTACCACTATGCCAACGGCATCCCAACCCAGAATGCGAGGTTGTTCAGCGTTAAAACCGACGCGGACTTTAGTATCCACCGGGTTTACCGATATAGCTTTTACTTCCACCAGCAAATCATGCCCTGCGGCAACAGGCTCAGGAATAGTAATCTCACTTAAAAATTCCAGATTGTTGCCAGCCTGCGCGGCCTGAGTAATAGCGATAGCTTTCATGGGGTGCTCCTGGGATTAAAGGGTTCATCATGTGAATGAACTCATCATACAAGGAATAACGATGGCGAATACCGGGCCATAGAAAACAACACTTATACTCCTGGAGTTAAAATGTTTAATCATATGGAACACGCGTTCACCCCGCTATTCCAGGCCGGATACCTACACTCCGGATAAACATTTGTGTGCTTACACTAACCGCAGTATTGTCGCCCGGCATCTGCAAAATCAGGTGCCTAAATTAAACTCACCGAAGCCACAATGGCGCGTTAGCGTCTTTAAAGATTTCCCCTAGCGGAGTTGAGTCCAACCTATGTCAACCACTCTTTCCCCGGACAGCGATTTACTGACCTTCCCTTTTACCGCCTCAACAGATTTTACCGATCTGGCTGACTGTGGTGACCGCTTCGCTGAAACCCTGATCGAATACGAGGATGACGTGCACAAGAAGGCACTGTTTGCCCGACAACATAATGCAGATTTGCCACGTAATTCAGCCAGGTCTCATGCACAAGTTCAGTTCATAAGGTACACTTTTATCATGTTGAATAATTTGGATAAAACGGATGACTGACTTTCCACCCAGCGTGTTGATCTTAAATGGCAAAGGAGCCGGAAACCCGCAGCTGCGCGAAGCCATCACCCAGCTGCGCGACGAAGGCGTGGAAATCCATGTCCGCGTCACCTGGGAGAAAGGCGATGCGGCACGCTATCTGGAAGAAGCCTGCCAGTTAGGCGTGGCGACAGTCATCGCGGGGGGTGGCGACGGCACCATTAATGAAGTCGCGACCGCGATTATCCATTGCAAACACAGCCACATTCCGGCGCTTGGCCTTCTGCCGCTCGGCACCGCCAACGATTTTGCCACCAGCGTTGGCGTGCCCGAAGAATTGAGCAAAGCCCTCAAACTGGCTATCGCCGGGAACGCAACCGAAATAGATATCGCCCAGGTCAATGATAAAACCTGCTTTATCAATATGGCGACCGGCGGTTTTGGCACGCGGATTACCAGCGAAACGCCTGAAAGACTGAAAGCCGCGCTCGGCGGCGTGTCGTATTTGATCCACGGTTTGATGCGAATGGATACCCTGAAGGCCGACCGCTGTGAAATTCGTGGCGAAGGTTTTTACTGGCAGGGCGACGCGCTGGTCATTGGCATTGGCAACGGGCGTCAGGCCGGTGGCGGGCAACAGCTTTGCCCGGAAGCGTTAATCAACGACGGTCTGCTGCACCTGCGCATTTTCACCGGCGAGGAACTGCTGCCCGCGCTGTTCTCCACCCTCTCGCGCCCGGAAGAAAATCCGAACCTGATTGACGGCGTGTCGTCGTGGTTTGAAATCACCGCGCCGCATGACATCACCTTTAATCTCGACGGCGAACCCAAAACGGGCCGCGATTTCCGCATAGAAATTTTGCCACACGCCCTGGAATGCCGTCTTCCGCCAAACTGCCCGCTACTGGGTTAGCAGCGGCGGGTGAATTTTAAGCGTCAAAATTTCGCCACTTGCTGTGCCATTTCACGACTGTACTGGCGGCTGGCGTTAACCAACATTTGCGTATACGGAACCTGCGCGCCCCCGCTGATTAAATCATCGGTACTGAGCGACTCCAGAATACGCCCGTGTTGCATCACGCCAACGCGATGGCATAAGTGCGCGATCACCCCCAAATCATGCGTCACCATTAAGTAGGTAAGTTTCGATTCCTGCTGCAAATCTGCCAGCAGGTTGAGAATTTCCGCCTGCACCGAAACATCCAGCGCGGAAGTCGGTTCATCGAGTAACAGCACCTGCGGCTCAAGCACTAACGCGCGGGCAATTGCCACGCGCTGACGCTGCCCGCCGGAAAGCTGGTGCGGATAACGACTGCGAAACGCACGATTTAAACCGACTTTATCGAGCATCATATTGATGCGCCGGTCGCGGTCGGTGTAGCCTTGAATTTGCAGCGGTTCTTCCAGAATATCGCCGATGGTGTGGCGCGGGTGCAAAGAACCATACGGGTCCTGAAACACCATTTGCACCATGCGGCAGCGCTCGCGGCTGATTCTGCGCTCAAGCTCAGTGCCGTCGATCGTCAGCTTTCCCTGCCAGTGCGTGAACAGCCCGGCGAGGCATTTCAGCACTGTGGTTTTCCCGGAACCAGACTCCCCCACCAGACCGAAGATTTCGCCGTGGCCAACGGTAAAGTTCACATCAAACAGCACCTGGTTGGTTTTCGCCCCTTCGCCAAAGGCTAAGTTGAGCTGACTGACTGCAATCATGGATGACATGCGTTGCTCCTTTTATTCGGTTCGCCAACTGGACTGGCGTTGCAGTACCGGCAGATGCGCGCGGGGTTTGTCCATATCCGGCAAGGCGCTAATCAACCCTTGGGTATAGGGATGCTGCGCGTTATCCAGATCTTTAGCGGCGATGGATTCCACCACGCGCCCGGCATACATCACTAGCACACGGTCGCAGAAACTGCGCACCAGATTGATGTCGTGGCTGATAAAAATCAGCCCCAGGCCGCGCGACTGCACCAAATCATCAAGCAGCGCCAGCACCTGCAATCGCACTGAAACATCAAGTGCGGAAGTCGGTTCATCGGCAATCACCATTTCCGGATCGGTAATCAGCATCATGGCAATCATGATGCGCTGGCCCTGGCCACCGGACACTTCGTGAGGATAGAGGTTATAGACGCGTTCCGGCTGGCGAATGCGCACTACATCGAGCATCTCCAGCACTTTCTGTTTGGCCTCTTTATGGCCGACACGATGGTGCGTCAGCCACGCTTCTGCAATTTGATCGCCTACGCACATCACTGGATTGAGTGAGTATTTCGGGTCCTGCATGATCATTGAAATACGCTTGCCGCGCACATTTCGCATTTGAGCATCCGTGGCGCTGAGCAAATCTATATCGCTAAACTGTATACGGTCGGCGGTGATTTGCGCCTTTTTGGGGTGTAGCTGCAGCAGAGCGCGCCCCACGGTGGATTTTCCTGAACCAGATTCGCCCACTATCGCCAGCTTTTCGCGTCCGAGCTGGAAGGAAACGCCACGCACCGCGTGGGTTTGCTGGCGACCATTCACAAACGTGACGTTCAGGTCGCGTACATCAAGCAGGTGCGGCGAATTATTCACTGCGAGGATCGAGGATGTCACGTAGGCCATCTCCCAAGAAGTTGAATGCCAGACTATTGATCAAAATCGCCAGCCCCGGAATCGTTACGACCCACCAGCACTCCATCATGTAGGTGCGTCCGCTGGAGATCATCGCCCCCCATTCCGGCTCTGGGGGCTGTGCGCCAAGGCCTAAAAAGCCCAAACCAGCGGCGGTCAGGATGATGCCCGCCATGTTCATGGTGATACGAATAATCACCGACGGCATGCACAGCGGGACGATGTGACGACACAATACACGCACAGGAGATGCACCTTGCAGACGCACCGCAGAGATAAAATCGGCCTGCCGTAACGAGAGGGTTTCGGCGCGCGCCAGACGCGCAATCGGCGGCCAGGCGGTGAGCGTAATCGCAATCACGACGTGCTCAAGGCCGGGGCCGAGTGCCGCTACAAACGCCAACGCCAGTACCAGGCTTGGGAACGAGATGAAAATATCGGTGATGCGCATCAGTACCATATCGACTTTACCGCCAAAATATCCGGCGGCGACGCCGAGCAATAGGCCAAGCGGGCCTACCGTAACCGATACCAGCAGCACGATGTAGAGCGTGATGCGCGAGCCGTAAACAAGGCGGCTAAAAATATCCCGACCAAATTCATCTGTGCCGAACCAATATGTGGCGCTTGGTGCGGTCAGCGCGCGGTTGAGATCCTGCACCAGCGGATTATACGGCGCAATCCACGGGGCAAAAATGGCCACCATCAACAGTAAAAAGACGATACCACCGCCAATCGCCGTCAGCGGATTGCGCGCCATTTTTCCGATAAACCCCACCGCCCGCAGCCCGGCGCGTTTTACGCGTAGTGAACGCTCGTCGCCGGCGGTAAGTTGGGGTGTTCCAAAGGAAACCGTCATGATTTTGTCCTCGGATCAAAGAGTTGATAGAGCATGTCGGACAGCAGGTTCAGCAACACAAAAATCACGCCTACTACCAGCACGCAGCCCATCACCGCATTCATGTCGCCGAGCAACAGGCTGCCGGTGAGATACGAACCAAAGCCAGGCCATGAGAACACGGTTTCTATCAATACCGCGCCTTCGAGCAACGATCCGTACGCCAGCGCGACCACCGTCAGCAACTGCACCAGAATGTTGCGGAACGCGTGGTTCCAGATAACCTGGCGCTCGGTCAACCCTTTCACGCGCGCGGTAATAATGAATTCCTGCGAGAGCTGCGCCAGCATAAAGCTGCGCGTCATTCGGCTGATGTAGGCTAGCGAATGGAAGCCGAGCAGTGATGCAGGCAGAATCAGGTGGTTCAGCGCGTTAAAAAATACGGCGCTGTTACCCGCCAGTAGCGCATCCACCAGCAGCAAACCGCTGCGGCGCGGCACCACGCCATCCAGCCCTAAATCTATGCGCCCTGCACCGCCGACCCAACCGAGCCACGCGTAAAACAGCAGCAGCCCCATCATCCCGACCCAGAAAATTGGCGTCGAATAGCCGGCCAGGCTGATAATGCGCACCGCGTAATCCACCACGCTGTTACGGCGAGCCGCTGCCCACACGCCAAGAGGGATCCCTACACCCGCGCCGACGATGATCGCCACCGTCGCCAGTTCGAGCGTAGCCGGAAACACGCGCAGAATGTCGTCCACCACCGGTTTCCCGGTTAGCAGCGCGTTGCCTAAATCGCCGTGCAACAGGCCGCCGAGGTAAATCCAGAACTGTGTTGCCAGCGATTTATCGAAACCGAGTTGATGGTAAACTTGCTGATAGGTGCTTTGATCGGCGTCCGGGCCGACAATCGCCAGCACCGGGTCGATGGGCATCACGCGACCAATAAAGAACGTCAGAAGCAGCAAGCCCAAAAGGGTGACTAACACCTGGCTTACACGTTTTGTAAATCGCCGGGCGCCGCCACCCGGCGCTAACAGAATCATGCTCATCCTTTGTTCTCCCCATTTTCAGCGGGCGTTTTATAAACATCGCGCAGGAAAGTGGTGGCAGACGGGTGCGGCTGGTAATTCTGCACGTCGTTGCGTACTACCACCGAGTCGACCATTTGTGAAAGCGGGAGCAATGCCGGGATAAGCTGGTCATAACGCGTCTGAATGGCCTGATATTCCTCTCGCTGTTTCGCCGGGTCGCGTTCAACCAGTGCCTTATCGATTTGCTGATTAATCTGTTTGTCGTAGAAACCGGTGCGCCAGCCCTGGAAGTTGGTCAAACGTGCCGCGTCACTGTTGTCAGGGTTATAGACCAGCGAGCGCAAACTGGAATGCGGATGCGGTTCCACGCCACTCCCGCCGCGCCCAACCAGCATGTCGAATTTACGCTCGCGCATTGCGCCGTAAATCTGATTGCCAGTTCCCGTCACAATTTTGGCGTTGATCCCCGCCTGCAACAGCGTGGACTGCACCGAAATCGCAATATTCAGGAACGGCTGATCTGCCAGCACCCGTAGAGTGGTATCGAAACCATCCGGGTAGCCCGCTTCGGTGAGCAGCGCTTTAGCGCGGGGGATATCCAGCGCGTAGCCCGGGTCTGGCAGCGTGGCAGGCATTCCAGACTGGATTGGACGCTGGTGCAGCACGCCATAGCCCGGCATCAGCGCTTTGTTGATGCCTTGATAATCAATCAGATAACGCACCGCTTCGCGCACCTTTGGATTGGCAAAATGCGGCTCTTTCATGCTCATGGCGACGTAATAAAGGGTACCTTTTTTGACCGCATCGACCGTCATATTTGGGTCTTTTCGTAGCGCATTAACATCCGATACCGCCATGTTGCTGGCGATATCCAGGTCCCCTTTGGCAATCATCAGGCGCAAGGTTTGCGATTCCTGAAAATGACGGAAAACCACGCGGGAGAGTGTTGGTTCGCCGCGCCAGTAATCAGGGTAACGCTTCATGCGCAGCACGTCTTTTGCCTGCCACACTTCAAGGCTGAATGGGCCGGAACCCGCTTCGTTGGTGGTCAGCCATCGGTTGCCCCAGTCATCGTTTTGCACATGCTGCTCAACCGTCTTTTTGTCCAGCACCACCACGCTGCCCAATGCCGCCAGTGAGTAAATCACCAACTGCGGATCGTTGGCCTTTGGTAACGTAATTTCTACCGTTGAGGCGTCCAGCGCTTTCACCTGTTCATCAACGTTCGTTTTACTGAAACCGTAGGATTTCCATACTGATGCCTGAGCGAGATTCAGATGCAACACGCGGCGCATCGACCACACCACGTCGTCGGCGGTAAGCGCATTGCCCGAGTGGAATCGCACACCCTCGCGCAAGTGGAAAGTCAGGCGATTGCCGTCATCCGAGATTTCCCAGGATTTCGCCAGCGCCGGGCGCACGTTAGTGAGTTTTACCGGGTCTAACTCCACCAGCGAGTCATAGAGATTTACCACCAGCCCAACCACTTCGTTACCGGTCATTGCAGCCGGGTCGAGGGTCAGCAGGTTGTTCATATTCATGCCGATAATCAGCTGGTCAGGTGGCGTTTTCGCCACCGCCGAGCCGCTGCCGAACATGAACAAGAGCGTGAGCAGGCACGCGCCAAGTCGGGAGCTTCGATTCATGATAGATACCGTTTTGTAGGGTAGAGATTACTCAGGCGCTATGCGCCTGGGCTTATTATTTTTAGGGTTGTTGCAGGTCAATCTCGGCTAACTGTGTTCATCTCGATATAGTCAAAATTAATGTCTTCGCCCAGACCCGGACGCTGTGGCAAATGCACAAAACCGTCGGCATCCATCGGATCAACAATGCTGTTCAAGTAGGCTGCTGGCTCATCATATTCAAGGAATGGGTGAAGCAAGCCGCGTTCATACCAGCGGCAGTTACGAATCGCGCCGACTGCTGCCAGGCTTGCAGCCCCGTTGCCATGGATTTCACAATCCATGCCGAACGATTCTGCCAGCGCCGCCACTTTCATGGTTGGCGAAATCCCGCCGACGCCATTAGCCCCGGCACGCAGAATGTCGCAGGCACCCGCTTTCGCCCAATCGGCACGGCTGTGGTGCTTGCCGCCGAGGCTTTCAGGCCCAACAACATCAATGGATAAGTTCTCGGAAAGCCAGACGTAGGACGCCATGCTCTCTTCTTCCATCGGTTCTTCGAACCATGCAAAGTTGAGTTTTTCCAGCGCCTTACCGATGTACAACGCCTGGCTGCGGCTATACCAGTGGTAACCATCAAGCATTAAGTCGATGTCAGGACCAACGGCTTCACGCACCGCAGCGCAGGCTTTTACATCCATTTTTGGGTCTGGTGCGAACGCAACAGGTGGCATCCAGGTATGGAGTTTTATCGCCTTATAACCGCGCGCCACCAGTTTTTCAGCGAACTGGCCGAATTCATCTGGTGTGGATAAACCGCCTTCCAGTTCATCACCGCACATAGTGCTGCCATAGGCCGGAACTTTGTCGCGGAAACCGCCAAGTAACTTGTAGACCGGTACTTTCAGTTTACGGCCAATCAAATCCCACAACGCTTGTTCAACAAACGACAGTGCACGTTCGGTTAGCTGATGGGCGCTGCCACGTTGCCAATGCACCAGGTCTTGCCAGATGCGTTCACGGTTAAACGGATCTTGCCCGACCAGAACTTTGCGAAAGAAAGCATTCACCACATACGGGCGGACCACTTCAGGGGGGGCGAAAGAGTAGCCACAATCCCCTTGGTCGGTGGTAATGGTCAACATAGCCATTTTTGCGAGGCTCTCAGCGCCAGGATGAGAGTGCCCTGCGCTATCAGAGACTCGGCGGGTCGGATACGTAAAAACGGTGACGTTTACAGATTCTATTTTCACGACTGTTATTATCCTTGTTTAAATTTAAAACAGCGTTTCAACAGATACTGTATGTGTAAAAATTCACCGTCGCCTCGTCAAAAGGGGCCTAAATAGGCATGATTTTTTGGACATATGCACAAAGTGATGTGACATTTTTCACAAAATGTTATGGAGTTGTGATGGGGGTAACAGAGGGGAATTCGAAGGAAGGTTTCGTGATTTCCGTTCACCGCGGGTAAGGGCTTGCGGAAGCCCAACCCTGGTGAACGGAAAAATAGTGGCCTTGTAAAGAGTGGCCGGTCCTGCTTAATCAGGCAATCGTCACTTTTTCGTCGAGATAGACATCCTGCACGGAGTTAATCAACTTCACGCCGTCAGCCATCGATTTCTTGAAAGCTTTACGACCGAGGATCAGCCCCATCCCGCCCGCGCGTTTGTTGATAACCGCAGTACGAACGGCATCGACCTGATCGTTATCGCCTGCGGCACCGCCGGAGTTAATCAGGCCCGCGCGGCCCATATAGCAGTTCACCAGCTGGTAACGCACCAGATCGATTGGGTTGTCGGTGGTGAGTTTGCTGTACACACGCTCGTCGGTATAGCCGAAATTCACCGCTTTGTAGCCGCCGTTATTTTCCGCCATTTTCTGCTTCACGATATCCGCGCCGATGGTGGCCGCCAGATGGTTGGCCTGACCGGTTAAATCCGCAGAAACGTGGTAATCCACGCCATCTTTTTTGAAACCTGAATTACGCAGATACGCCCACAGCACGGTCACCATGCCAAGTTCATGCGCACGCTCGAAGGCCGCAGAAATCTCTTCAATCTGTCGACGTGACTCTTCCGAACCGAAATAAATCGTCGCCCCTACCGCCACTGCGCCCATGTTGAACGCCTGCTCTACGCTGGCATATAGCGTCTGGTCGAAGGTATTCGGGTAGCTCAGCGTCTCGTTGTGATTCAGCTTCACGAGGAACGGGATCCGGTGTGCGTAACGCCGCGACACGCTCGCCAGCACGCCATACGTTGAGGCCACACAGTTACAACCCGCTTCAATCGCCAGCTCAACAATGTTTTTTGGGTCGAAATAGAGTGGATTTGCAGCAAACGATGCGCCCGCTGAGTGCTCAACACCCTGGTCTACCGGTAAGATAGAGAGATAGCCGGTGCCCGCCAGACGCCCGGTGTTATACAGGGTCTGCATGTTTCGCAGTACGGCTGGGGGACGGTTGTTGTCAATCATCACGCGATCGACATAATCGGAACCGGGAAGATGGAGCTGCCCGGACGGAATGGTCATACAACGATGCTGTAAAAGGCTGTCGGCGTCTTTGCCAAGCAAATGCGCAATATCAGTCATAGCGATAACTCCCGTAAGTGCCAGCCAGGCTGGCAATGAATGTCCTGTGCCTGTTTTTCAGGCAACACTAAGCCTGGTCTCCCGAGGCAGATTTTTCCAGCGTATTCGTGCCTTTTAAGCACATTCCGCTGGATCGATTCAGGAGAGGGAAAGTGTTAAGTCGCTCAAAGAATCACCTCAAAGGTATTTAAAAGGTATTATTAAATGGTAGTGTTCAGGCGTACCTTACCTGTCATGAAGGATTTAAAGATGAAAACTACAGTAAAGCTGTCGTTCATGATGTTCGTGGAGTGGTTTATCTGGGGCGCGTGGTTTGTGCCGCTGTGGCTATGGCTGAGCAAAAACGGCTTTAGCGCCGGAGAAATCGGCTGGTCCTACGCCTGTACCGCCATCGCCGCGATCCTCTCACCTATTCTCGTCGGCTCGCTGACGGACCGCTTCTTCCCGGCGCAAAAAGTGCTGGCGGTGCTGATGTTCGCCGGGGCGATTTTGATGTTCTTCGCCGCGCAGCAAACAACGTTCAGCGGCTTCTTCCCGCTACTGCTGGCGTACTCGCTGACCTATATGCCAACCATCGCCCTGACCAACAGCATCGCGTTTTCTCACGTGCCGGACGTCGAACGCGACTTCCCACGCATTCGCGTGATGGGCACCATCGGCTGGATTGCCTCCGGCCTGGTGTGCGGTTTCCTGCCGCAGATGATGGGCTACAACGACATTTCACCGACCAGCATTCCGCTGCTGATCACCGCCGCCAGCTCTGCGTTACTGGGTGTTTTCGCGCTATTCCTGCCGAATACGCCACCGAAAAGCACCGGAAAAATGAGCCTGAAAGTGATGCTCGGATTAGATGCGCTGGTGCTGCTGCGCGACAAAAATTTCCTCGTCTTTTTCTTCTGCTCGTTCCTGTTCGCGATGCCGCTGGCGTTCTATTACATCTTCGCCAACGGTTATCTGACCGAAGTCGGGATGCACAACGCCACCGGCTGGATGACGCTCGGCCAGTTTTCCGAAATCTTCTTTATGCTGGCGCTGCCGTTCTTCATAAAGCGTTTTGGTATTAAAAAGGTATTATTGCTTGGTCTGGTAACAGCGGCAATTCGCTACGGCTTCTTTGTCTACGGCGGCGCAGAACAATACTTTACCTATGGCCTGCTTTTCCTTGGGATTCTGCTGCACGGCGTGAGCTACGATTTTTACTACGTCACCGCGTATATCTACGTCGACAAAAAAACCCCGGTTCACATGCGCACCGCCGCGCAGGGTTTGATTACCCTCTGCTGCCAGGGATTCGGCAGCCTGCTCGGCTACCGTCTCGGCGGCGTGATGATGGAAAAAATGTTCGCCTACAAGACGCCCGTTAATGGACTGACCTTTAACTGGGCAGGCATGTGGACTTTCGGCGCAATAATGATAGCGGTGATTGCCGTGCTGTTTATGCTGTTCTTCCGCGAATCGGATAAAGACATTACCGCCATCCACGTCGACAACGACGAACGCGACATGGCGATGACACATGAGGAAGTGAAATGAAACACCAACGAATTCTCGGTGCCCTGTACGGTCAGGCGTTAGGCGATGCGATGGGGATGCCCTCTGAACTGTGGCCTCGCTCCCGCGTGAAAGCGCACTTCGGCTGGATCGATCGTTTTCTCGATGGCCCGGCGGAGAACAACGCCGCCTGTTATTTCAAACGCGCGGAGTTTACCGACGACACGTCGATGGCGCTGTGTCTGGCGGATGCGCTGATCGAATGCGACGGCGACATCGTCCCGGACGTGATTGGCCGCCACATTCTGGCATGGGCGGAAGGCTTTGACGCCTTCAACAAAAACGTGCTCGGCCCAACCTCAAAAATCGCGCTGAACGCCATTCGTGACGGCAAACCGGTCAGTGAACTGGAAAACAACGGCGTGACCAACGGTGCGGCAATGCGCGTTTCGCCGCTCGGCTGCGTGTTACCCACCACCTGTCTCGACACCTTTATTGATGCGATTGCGCTGGCCTCAAGCCCGACACATAAATCCGATTTGGCGATTGCCGGAGCGACGGTGATCGGCTGGGCTGTTTCCCGCGCAGTGGACGGTGAAAGCTGGCAAAACATTGTCGATGCCCTGCCCGCCGTCGCGCGTCAGGCACAGGAAAAACGCGTCACCACCTTCAACGCGTCGCTGGCCATGCGTATCGAACTGGCGCTGAAAACCGTTCGTGAAGCACACGGCGTGGAATCGGCCAGCGAACAGCTTTATCAACTGGTCGGGGCGGGCACCAGCACCCTCGAATCGGTCGCCTGTGCGGTAGCGATGGTCGAACTGGCACAGACGGACCCGAACCGCTGCGCCATGTTATGCGCCAACCTCGGCGGCGACACCGACACTATCGGTGCGATGGCGACGGCAATTTGCGGCGCGCTGCACGGCATTGACGGTATCGACCCGGCGCTGAAGCAGGAACTCGACGATGTGAATCAACTGGACTTTGGCGGCTACGCCACGGCCCTGCTGGGCTACCGTCAACGGCGGGAGGAGACATGCTGAGCGACACCCTGAGCGAGCTTCGTCAGAAACGCCCGGTGACGGTCATTGGCTCGGCGGTGATTGACGTCATCGCCGACGCCTATGCCCTGCCGTGGCGCGGCTGCGATATCGAATTACAACAGCAAAGCGTCAATATTGGCGGCTGCGCGCTGAACGTCGCCGTGGCGCTGAAACGTCTGGGCATTGATGCCTGCAACGCCCTGCCGCTCGGCCAAGGCGTATGGGCTGACATCGTACGCAACAATCTTTCCCGCCAGGGTATTAGCAGCATTATCGACACCGACAAAGGCGATAACGGCTGGTGTCTGGCGCTGGTCGAGCCGGACGGAGAACGCACGTTTATGTCGTTCACCGGGGTGGAAAACGCCTGGAATGACGACTGGCTGGCGCGTCTGCCGCGTGACACAAACGGGCTGGTGTATCTTTCCGGTTATCAGCTCACCGCACCCTGCGCTGAGCTGCTGATTAGCTGGCTGGAAACGACGCCCGGTGTAACGGCACTGATTGATTTCGGGCCGCGCATTGCCGATGTGCCACCTGCGCTGTTCGCGCGGATCATGGCCTGTCAGCCCATAATTACGCTCAACCGTCAGGAAGCGGAGATCGTCGCCGAACAGCAGCAGCTGTCGAAGGACATCAGCGAATTGGGCACAGCCTGGCTTACACGCTGGAATGCGCCATTGATTGTGCGTCAGGATAAAGACGGGGCATGGCATTTCAGTGCCGAAAAATGTGGGCAAGCGAAAGCATTTCCAACGACGGTGGTCGACACCATCGGCGCCGGCGACAGCCATGCGGGCGGCGTGCTGGCGGGTTTATCCGCAGGCTGGTCGCTGGCCGACGCTGTGACGCTTGGTAACGCGGTGGCGTCGTGGGTGGTCAGCCACCGGGGCGGCGACTGCGCACCTACGCGCGAGGAATTACTCCTCGCACACAAACACGTATAAATCGCTGCGGCAGTAGCTGATGCTGTACTCAATCGGCCGCTGCTGCTGATCCAGCGCCACCTGTTTGATCACCAGCACCGGGATTTTGTCATCCATTTTGATGTGCGACTGAAACTCAGCGTCCGGCATCCGGGCGCTGACTCGCGAGCGAGTCCGCTGCGGGAAAATATGCTGGCTGCGAAAGTAGTCATACAGCGAAATACCGATGTCATCGGCGTCCGCAATCAGGTGCGATGGTACCCACGACTCTTCAATCGACACCGCTTCTTCATCCACGTAGCGAATGCGCTTGAGCAAAAACACCTCGCTTTTCGGTGCCAGCGCCAGCTGCTCGGCCACTTCCGGCGGGCATTCAACTACCCGTTTATTGACCCACAGCGTGTCCGGTTTTTTGCCGCGTAGCACCACCTGCTGAGAAAACCCCCGCGCTTCTTTCAGCGAGTATTCAAAGATGTTGTTGATTTGCGTCCCGTAGCCTCGGGCGCGCGTCACCACACCTTCGTCTTCCAGCGTTTGCATCGCCTTTCGCACGGTAATGCGCGATACACCGGTCAGCTGGCTGAGGTCGCGCTCGCCGGGCAGAATATTGCCGTGCTCAAGCCAACCGCTACGCACCGCGTTCTTCACCGTTTCGGCAAATTTCAGGTACAGCGGCGTGTTATCGGCGGCGGCGATGCGCTCGTTCAGTTGGGCGAGAAGCCGGGTATGCGCTTGTTCCATCTCTGGTTTTCCTGACAGACTGTTTCAGCCAGTATACTACCACCACGCGTGAAAATGATGCACCGGGCCAATTCCGTGACCGACCTCCAGAGAATCCGCCGCGGAAAGCGCCGCCGACAACCAGCGCTTGGCTTCAGGCACTGTTTCCAGCCAGTTTGCGTGGCGAGGACGCAGCGCCGCTAACGCCGCCGACAGCGTGCAGCCGGTGCCGTGGGTATTTTTGGTCTGCACGCGCGGCGCGGTGAACCGCGTTTCTCCATCAGCGGTAAACAGCCAGTCCGGGCTTTCAGCATCATCCAGATGACCGCCCTTCATCAGTACCGCTTCGCAGCCCAGCGCCCGCAGCGCGCGGCCCTGCTCGATCATTTCGCGTTCGTTTTGCGCGTGCGGCGTATCCAGCAGCGCGGCGGCCTCCGGCAAATTTGGCGTAATCAATGAAACCTGCGGTAGCAGTCGGCTGCGCAATGTAGCGACCGCTGAGGCAGACAAAAGTGGATCGCCGCTTTTCGCCAGCATGACGGTGTCGAGCACCACGTTTTCGATGCGATAGCGCGCCAGGCGTTCCGCAACGGCTTCCACGATATCCGTTTCCGCCAGCATCCCAATTTTAGTGGTGTCAATGCGCACGTCGCTGAACACCGAATCCAGCTGGGCTGCGACAAAATCGGGTTCGATCCGATAAACCGATTGCACGCCGCGCGTATTCTGCGCCACCAGCGCGGTGATGACCGAACAGCCGTAAGCGCCAAGCGCCGAGAAAGTTTTCAGGTCTGCCTGAATCCCTGCCCCACCGCTCGGGTCTGTTCCGGCGATGGTGAGCGCGTTAATCCGTTTCATGGCTGACCCTCCGCGTTAAGCGCGTCGAGGAAGGCGGCGACAAAACTGCCTGGCCCGTGGCTGTTTTCCGTCGCCACACGTCCGGCGCGTTTCATCATGCCGCAGGCGGCAGCCACGTTATCCAGTGCATCGCCCGGCAGCACACAGCACGCGGCGACCACGGCCGAAAGCGCACAGCCGGTGCCAACCACCCGCGTCATTAACGCATCACCGCCGGTTATCATCAGCGTCCGGCGCCCGTCAGTGACGTAATCCACTTCACCGGTGACCGCAACCAGAGTTGAATATTGACGCGCCAGCGCCTGAGCCGCCGGTAATGCGGCGGCGGCAGTGTCGGTGGCATCGACCCCGCGTCCGCCGTGGCTCATACCTGCCAGCGCCATGATTTCAGAGGCATTGCCCCGAATAGCCGCCGGACGCAGCGCCAACAGCTGCTGACAAAATTCAGTCCGCAAACTCAGCGCACCAACCGCTACCGGGTCCAGCGTCCAGGGCGTGTTATTGGCGTTGGCACTGTCTACGGCTAAACGCATTGCGTGCGCGCGTTCCTGCGTCAGCGTACCGACATTAATCAGCAGTGCATCAGCGAGAGCGGCAAACTGTGGGGCTTCCTGGGCATCAATCACCATCGCCGGAGATGCACCCAGCGCCAGCAAAACATTGGCCGTGAAGGTTTGCACCACGTCATTAGTCATACAGTGAACGAGTGGCGAACGGTCGCGAAAATGATGTGAAGTGTGCGCAAGCTGCGCGGAACTTAGCAGTTTAGGTTGCATGGTACGCTCCTGCCAGTCGGTAAGAAGCGATACCCTGCGAGGGTCTCTGACTTCCCTACGCTGGCATTATCCAGATCAGGTGGTACGGGTATTTCTCAGCCTTCACAAAGAAGGGCACCCCGAGTCATTTACTACAAATTAGCTTACTTTTTGCCAGCTTAGGGGAAGTTGCTTGCTGTTGCAAGCCCGCCCTATCGGGTCTCGCTTCTTCACGCTGTACCCCATCCCGACGACGCACCAGACCATCATTTCCAGCAGCAGGCGGCGTTTACGCACAGTGACAGTGCCGGATTCGGCAAGGCAACGGGAGATGGGCTCAGGGTCGAGGTAATCCCCGAGAGAAGTCAGTGGGTTACGTAAAGAGTGGTAGTGTGAAACGAGATCAACTGCCTGTTCAATGTGCATAAAAAAATCCGGAAACGGGTAAGCATTTCCGGATTCTTACACAACCACTGGATCGGCATTACGGCATTCCGCCGGCATCTTTTTACTAAATTATTATCATGGCTGTAATTTGTGGCGAATGGTTTTGACGTTTGGACTGACCTCACCCCAATAGACGATCCTGCCCTATAGTTGGACTGGGGATATACCTCAGAGGTTTTTAACTATCGACATACTGATCGACTCAGATTTTTTTAAATTCGATGAGGTGTAGTAATCGAAATCCACATTGCCACAGATAAATAGACCGTAGTCAGCCAATCCCAGATATGTGACACTCGGCCCAATTTTTCCTTCCCGTGATTCTGCATAATCCGACTTTCGCCATGCATTCATACTGTATGCATGATGGATGCCGGCAAACAGATCAGGACGAACCTGATAACCCGCAGCGATATCCATCAACGTGACACTCAGTCCTCCGCGCAGTTTTTCGTACTGCCCTTCGTCTGTTTCAGTTTGATTCTGGTTATGCGACGCATAGAACAGTTCAACCGGGTTAGCCGTGATGCCTATTTTATCTATCTGGATCCAGTTAGCCCAACTCAAGCTGTAAGAGTATTGGTTAGCCCCGGCACCATACCCGGCCGTTTTGCTGCTGCCATTAGGGAAGTTCATCGTCAGGGTCGGGCTGGTCCAGAATGTCCGGTATCCTGGATCTCCAGGGTGTTTTCCATTGTCTGGCGTCACAACCTGATAGTAATATTCAAAGCCAACACCAGGGGCTGAAATCCCTCCGCCATTTGCTCCAGGAGCATCGTGGGTGTTGGCGTAGCCTGTATTCACGCCAACCCAGAACTCATACTGATCACGGGTCGTACCCGTGGCCCCGGTTTCGGTGAAATAACTGAGTTCGTTATAGGTTGCTATCGAATTTGAGTCAGGCGCGGTGTGCGTGAATTCAGGGTACTCTTCAAGCGCCCAGGAGCCTGGCTTACCCGCCTGGCCGAAACCAATAAACTCTTCTGCCATAGCTTGTATCGAGACAGAGGACAACGAGAGTACGGCGAGCGCGATAACCTGTTTACTGCGGGATGACATCGGATTTCCTTTTAGTACTGATCTTTTAATTTTTAGTGTTACACCGCAGAGTCAGGCGCAAATTTGCGACCCAGCATCTCTTCGAAGGGACGGTAGAGTTCAGGCATAAACATCGTGCGGGAGAGCAACAGATTTTGCGCAGGTACACGCACCACACGGATCTCCATCCCTTCGCGCACATGGGCAGAAACCAAAGGTTTACCCTCATCGCTGAATGTCATGAGCAGATCAGGGAAACAGGCAATGGTTTGATTATCTTGCTCTAATGTCATGTATTCATTAACAAAACTCAGGCTTGTTTTTGCAGTGTCATTTAATACAACACAGCCGAGATCCAGGCCGCCCTGCTGTTCACAGCGATACTGACTGACCGTCCCACGCGCAATTTCTCGCCCCTGTAAAAAGCGCACCGCGCCGTCATAACCGCTATCCAGCCAGGCATGCCCCAGTTTGATTGCCTGGCTAATCGCGCCGGGTGCACCGTGGCGACTGGCATAGTCAACCGTGACAGGATTACGCGCGACGGCAACTATACCCCCGGCTTCGACGGACGCACGACGCACCACGCCGGAAGCTTGTTCAAGGCCGCCCTGTGCCATCCCTTCTACGTAATGATCAGCATCGCCACCTGCCCAGGCCTGAACAGAGCGATAGCCTTCTTCACGATGCAGTCCGAGTGAGCCCATCATGCCGCTAGGGTGCGCCCGACCGTTGCATGCCAAATCTATAACCGGTAAACCGCACATCGCGGCATGAAACCAGCCATTAGAGGTTGTTTCCGCGCCGTTTTCATTGGTGTTCAGGGCGACCAGTTGTTGATTTTTAGGCAACGCCTCACGCAGGAGTTCGATGGTACGGATCAAATGAACCGGTTTAAGGCAGGGATTGGGCGCTGCAGGTGCGCCGACAAGCGCAACGGTCGCAGTCAGGTTGTCAGGTGAGAATTCGTCGGTACTCCACAACGATACCTCTCCTACCGCCAGCGCAAATGTCGCGGCTTTTTCTCCGGCAGCGATCAATCCACCACCACCTCCGCCGAGGATAGCCCCACCATAGACAGCGGCCTGAATATCATCGGTTGTTATTTTACGTTTCATATAAGAGGTCTCTTGTCAGCTAAAGGGCTATTTACGCAACGCACCTACGGCGCTACTGAAGAAACTGAGCAGGGCATCACCGGCAATAACACCACCGGCAAAGACTTCAAGTCCTTCACGTTGTTCCGGTTTTAGGCACCGGGCTACCACCACACGTAGCAGTATCCCAAGTGCAACCATCCAGCCTGCCAGTGGACTGGCGATCAGCAAGCCAGTGGCAAAAAGCACCCCAAGCTGGCGTCGGGATCCGCCTAAAAATTGCAGCAGAGCTCCAGGAATGGCCCATAACATCAGTTGGTGAGCAACATTGGTGGAGATTCCTGCTTTGATCGTCGCGACATAGGCGGCGTCAATCGGAGCGAATTGATGGTTATTGAAGTAAAGGCGGTGACTGATGGCCACCACCACAATGGCGACCCCGAAGCCAATCATCGCTGCAAGCAACTGTTCCCGTCGCCCTGCCTGCTCGAACTGCGGACTGCTTCCGGTCCGCAGGATAGTGCCCGCTTTCAGGTCGAATCCCATGTCAGCAAATGCCGGTCCCGTGGCAGTAGAGAAGCCCGCCAGAACGACCAGCGCCTCCGGTGGGAAACCAATTAACATCCCGATAAGTAAAGTGATCAGCGCCACAGCAAACGCCGGAAACCAGCCGGAGTGCATTGCCGCGATACCGACAATAAGCTCATGAACGAAGGCCACAGCAGCGCCATAAATCACAAAGCACAGCAGCATGGTCACGCTCATATGCATATACAAGCCGGTACTGAGCGTCAGTAAGATCATGATCAGCAAATAGCCTATCCCGCCAAGACGCAGCGCCTGACCCAACCGGGCCTGACCATTATCTGAACGACTTTTCTTCTTGCTCAGAACGATCTTTGAGACTTGCAATAACGCCACCAGGCCCGCACCAATCATCATGCCATGAGGTAAATAGAGGCTTTCAATATCCACCCCAAAGTAGGTCAGCGAATATCCACGGATCAGTAAGCCAGCGCCGAAGGCAACCATCGCGCCGAAACCACCAATCAGCGCCACACCAAATGCCGACATCGGTAAATGGAAAAGTGCGCCAGCAGCACCGGTGGCTAATCCGCCCAGCAGAGTCCACGCCTGTTTTCCGCCTTCATCACCTGCCCGAATGGCTTCTGCTGCGGCCACTCCGGGCGGCCAGGGGTTGCTGGCCGGAAAAGCGGGCGTGTCATACATCCGGTAAAGCAGCCAGGCGTCCAGCAGCATCGCCAGGCTAATCCCCACGAGCATCGGCGTCACCATCTCAGGCAAACCAAACAACCATGGGATACCTATGGGCAGAAACAAGCTGTTGGCCGCACCAAAAGTGGCTGAAGAGATACTGGTTTGCGCCAGGTTTTGCACATGCACAGAACGGAAACCACGGAACAGGCGCAGCGGTAGTCGGGAGAGTGACATCGCAGCCAGCGCACCGATCAGAGATGTACTGGGCGTGATACCCAGACTTGCCAGCATCTGTATTCCGATCACCGCCCCAAAGATGCTGAGAATCACGACCAGGATCAGATTCGTCGGTGCCAGTGCTCTGGGATGGGCGCAGGGAAGCTCCTCCGCACCACTCTCTTTCGTTGGAGAGATCATTGGGTGAGTCATTGTCGTGTTGCTCCGGCAAGCAGGTAAAAATCGACATTATCCCTGCAAGCGTGTTTGTTGTTGTGAAGTTGTTCCATTATATGGAACTATGTTCTTATATTTGGATAAATAATATGTTGCCCTTCTGTTGCATTGTCAAGCACACTAAATGCAAGTAGGCATGGCCCGATGAAAGGAAAGCGATGAGCACGTTGGCGAATGCAAGAGATGTTCTGCAACTAATTGCCCGGTTGCAAAGAAGCGTCACGGTAACTGATGTCACAAATGAGTTAGGCCTGGCGAAAAGTTCAGCCTCCCGCACACTCAGTTCCATGGCGCAGTATGGTTTTCTGGAGCGGGATTTGACGACTCGGGCTTATCGCCCAGGTTCTGTGATCATGGAAGCCTCGTGGCAGTTCCGTGCCTCACATACCGCCTCCTCTTTGGTGGAGGAAGAGCTGGAATCGCTGGTGGGTGGTTCCGGTTATACCGGCTATCTCAACGTGCTCGATGGTACCGATGTTATCGTGATCAATATGCGCCCCGGCACGCGCACATTGCAGGTTTATACCCCTCCAGGAACACGGGCTCCGGCCTGGGCGAGTGCCGCGGGGCGTGCGCTACTGGCCACTCTGCCCGGAGATGAACTGGCCACCCTGTTGCCAGGCCACTTTACGCAGCGTTTGGGGAATGAACCACAATCACTGGAAGAAGTGCATATCCGTATCGCAGAGATCAAAAAAACGGGCTGGGCGCTTTCGCGTGGAGAGTATGTCCAGGGTATCGCGGGGATCTCCGCCGCGGTGTGCGATCCAAATAGCGGACAACGTTACGGCTTTGGTCTGGCGATCCCTCGTGAAGAGTTGAGTGATGAGTTGATTGCTTGTTGGGGAGGCGCGGTGCGTGACGCTGCGCTCCGGCTGGGGAAACTGTTGGGCGACCCTTTCTGGCTTTCATTCCCGCAATATTGATGGTCGGGCAGTCCGTTAATGGTTTACTTATGCCGGTTACAATTCATGTCTCGTCAGTAGGCAGAACGATTAATCCGCAGTGACAGCTGCGCATGTGGCCTTTTATATATCTTTTATTTACCAATAAGTTGAAGAAATTTTGCGCGTTAACGTCGGGATTGTGGGTACGAAATACCGCAGAAATAAGGTATAAAGCCGCATGAAAATTCCAAACAGAATCCAGCCTCTGGTCGATGATGGCGCGGTTGACGCTGTCCTCCAGCGCCTGAAGAGCGGTAAAGAAGCTGACGTGTACACTGTTTTATGCGGTGGCAAAATCCAATGTGCAAAAGTCTACAAAGAGGCCGCACAACGTAGTTTTAAGCAGGCAGTGCATTATCAGGAAGGTCGAAAAGTTCGTAACTCGCGTAGTACCCGCGCCATGCAAAAAGGCTCCAAATTCGGGCGCAAGCAGCAGGAAGAGACCTGGCAAATGGCTGAGGTTGATGCTTTGTTCCGTCTCGCAGATGCCGGAGTGCGTGTTCCGCAGCCCTATATGTGTATCGACGGCGTGTTATTGATGGAACTGGTAACTGATGCTGATGGCGCGGTTGCTCCACGCCTTAGCGATGTGACCTTGACCAAAGAAATGGCTGTTACTGATTTCGATACGATGATCCGCAACATCGTGCGCATGCTGTGTGCAGGCCTGGTGCATGGGGACTTATCGGAATTTAACGTGCTACTTGATGCAAACGGGCCGGTCATCATCGATTTGCCACAAGCGGTGGATGCTGCCGCAAACAACCATGCTGAGTCGATGTTTGAACGCGATGTGAATAACATCACCGCCTACTATGGTCAATTCGACCCACAATTACTGCAAACACGTTATGCGAAAGAAATCTGGGCGTTATATGAAGACGGAAAATTAACTCCAGAAACGCCACTGACCGGCCTGTTCGTCGAAGAGGATCATGATGTGGATATGGATTCACTGGTTGATGAAATTATTGCTGCTGAAGATGAGTTTTACGATCGTAAGCGCGCCGCGGCTTTGTTGAATAAATCGAACTTTTGCTGAGTTAAAGGATCAGATCACGCATCATCCGGCAACACGGGTCGTCCCATGGCAAAACAGAAGTTTAAAGTCACTAACTGGCGCAATTACAACAAAG
>NZ_JALIGG010000020.1:0-445 GCF_024764965.1 Scandinavium tedordense
GCCATACCAACAAGTGCCCGACCGGCGTCGCCACCCAGGACCCGCTGCGCCCGCGCGCGCTGGTGGTGCCGGACAAGGCCGAGCGGGTGCGCAACTTCCATCGCAACACCCTCAAGGGCCTGGCCGAGATGCTCGCCGCGGCGGGCCTGGAACATCCCTCGCAGCTCGAAGCCAAGCACCTGGTGCGACGCATCACCGACACCGAGATCCGCCTGTTCTCGCAGCTGCACTACTTCCTCAAGCCGGGCGAACTGCTTTCCGGCAAGATCGAGGGCGAGTTCTACGAGCGCATGTGGAACATGGCGCGGGCCGACAGCTTCGACGCGGCGGCCTGAGCCGCCGCCCTCGCACGCAAGAAAAAGCCGGAGGCATCGCTGCCTCCGGCTTTTTCATGTCCGCGTAGATCAGCCCAGCAGGATGGTCGCCCAGGTCACGGTGATCACGG
>NZ_JALIGG010000019.1:0-444 GCF_024764965.1 Scandinavium tedordense
GCGATGTTCAGGGCGATCGCCGGGTTGCCGCTGAGCGCCACCGCACGCTGCCACAGACGGCTCATCGCATCCTGCGGGAAGCGCGCGTCGGGGTCCTGCAAGGCCTGGTAGTCGAGGCCCAGCTCGGCGAACAGCTGGCGTCCGTCGAGGCCTTCCAGCTCCAGGGCGAGGACGATGCCCTGGACCCAGCTGGACAAGGTTGTACGTTCCGGCATCGGTCTCTTCTTGTTCTGGCGGGAGGCACGCCGACCGTCGACCGGCCTGGCGGCCCAAGGATACTAAACTGGCCCTGTATGTCATCCGCGACATCGTGCGGCCCGCACTACACTGCGCGGACACAACGAGAGGAGGCATTCCATGAGCAGCCCTGACGACGAGCGTTTCCACAGTTTCGCCGAGTTCTACCCCTACTACCTGCAGGAACACCGCATTGCTGTGTTCCTG
>NZ_JALIGG010000018.1:0-443 GCF_024764965.1 Scandinavium tedordense
TTTATGTGCTGCTAAATTTATTTTAAATAGATTATTATTCTATTTTTATATTTTTCAAGCAGCACACAAAACGCATGGATCGGTTGTTAGTCAATCATGATATGACAATCTAAATCATTTGTTTTCATATCTAGTTTGATATCACCGCTTGATTTAAACACTGTAAAAGCCTGGTCTAAATTCCTAGAAAACGTTTCTAATTCTTGTTCATCGAAATTGGGCTTTGGCTTGAAAGTATTAGCTTTATATATCGCTAATTTTCCCTAAATTTTTTGTATGTGTACTTCAATTTTATAGACGTTATTTTGATAGAGAAATAAATATCTATCACACATAAAATCATTCAAATCGTTCGGTATCTCATTGTCTGCCCCTGTAAAAGTCAAATAGCTTTTTTGCTCTCTATCCACCGCCCAAACGCCATACCTGCCACTGCTTAGGGG
>NZ_JALIGG010000017.1:0-435 GCF_024764965.1 Scandinavium tedordense
GGCCGGGCGCCATCCCGGTGGCGGCCTGGGCGATCTCGCGGGAGAACAGCACCAGGGCTTCCTTGCGCGGATGCCGGACGGCCAGCTTGACCACCACTTCGCGGCTGTCCTGCCGTCGCCCATGGGGACCATAGGTGGCTTCGCTGCCGAGCAGTTCGACATTGACCTCGCGGTAGGGCTCCCAGCCGCGCTCGGCGAAGATTTCCTCGGTCCTGGCGATGATCGCCTGGCTGACCCGCTCGGCCTTCTTCAGCGCATCGATGCCGGCGATCAGGCAACTGGCGGTGCAGCGGAAACCGTCCGGATAGGTGGCGCTGACCTTGTACCGGTCGGTGGGCGGCAGGCCGCGCGCGCCTTCCACCGCGACCCGGTCGGGACCGGCCTGGCGCAGGCGCACCTCGGTGAAGTCGCAGACCACGTCGGGCAGCAGGTAGG
>NZ_JALIGG010000016.1:0-434 GCF_024764965.1 Scandinavium tedordense
GCCTGGTTCAACATCGTCCGCTGGACCCTGTACGGCCTGCTCAACGCGGAGGAGCTGGGGGTCACCTCGAGCAACGTCGAGCGCCAGGCCAGGGACAGCCGCAACCCGGACGTCGCCCGCCTGCTCGGCAGCGAGGGCGACGCCGGCAAGGACTTGCAACTGCCGCGCGACTGGGTGGTGCAGATGGTGCGCCAGGTCGGCAACTATGGCGAGATCTTCGCCCGCAACGTCGGCGACGGCAGCCCGCTGAAGATGCCGCGCGGCCTCAACGCGCAATGGAATCTCGGCGGCCTGCACTATGCGCCGCCGATCCGCTGACCGGCGGGGGGCTGGCTGAACTCTCGCCAGCACCGACAATCCGATAACAGACAGACGCACCGGTGCCGGTGCACTATAGAGCGACGCGTCATGCCGAACACCGAACAAGAGAATTG
>NZ_JALIGG010000015.1:0-430 GCF_024764965.1 Scandinavium tedordense
CGTGACGACGGCCAAACCGCGACCCCCAACGCAAGGGCGGATAACGGAACGGGGTCTTCAACAGGTAATGCAATGGCTCGGCATCCGCCGGCACCGGCGGCTTGCTCGACTCGAGCAGTTCCTCGAGCAACGCCTGTTCTTCCAGGGTGTCGACCAATTGCAGGGTCGCCACCTGCTCCTGGCTCTCCACCAACCGCACCAGCCGCCCCTGGAGCGGTCGGACATGCCGCTCACCCTTGCACTGTCGCCAGATCTCGCTCACCTTCCGCCCCTCGCTTCCTGTGGTGTCGGATGCCAGCGTAGCGGCACCGCAGTCTCCATTCAGCCAGGCGTGTCGCCTCTGGCTGCCAGCCTTTTCCGTGACAGGCGTAGGCCCCCGTACAGGCGCGCCGGGCATCAGACCTTGCCGCGGATCGCATCGGTATGATTT
>NZ_JALIGG010000014.1:0-420 GCF_024764965.1 Scandinavium tedordense
TCATTATCTGGATGCCTCGGAAACCTGGCTGGCGCTGGACGGCGATACGCCGCTGGGCTTCATCGGCCTGCTCGATGCCTTCATCGGCGGCCTGTTCGTCGCCCCGACGGCCCACGGGCGCGGGATCGGCCGGCAACTGGTGGAGCACGCGGCAACCCTGAAGGGCGCGCTGGAGGTCGAGGTCTACGCCGCCAACCGCGAGGCGCTGGGGTTCTACGCGCGCTGCGGCTTCGTCGAGAGCGGCCGACGCCCGCGCGACGACGAGGGGCGCGCGCTGGAGATCGTCCAGTTGCGCCGCGAACACTAGTCGCCCTTACGGAAAACGCTCGGCGAGACGCCGCTCAGGCGCTTGAAGAAACGGGTGAAGTAGGCCGGCTCGCTGAAGCCGAGGCGGTCGGCGATCTCGTTCACCGTCATCGC
>NZ_JALIGG010000013.1:0-416 GCF_024764965.1 Scandinavium tedordense
CCTTGAAGAGATTGTTGGTGAGATTGATGATGAAACTGACCGTGCTGAAGTCTATGTTCATACTATCGGCGAGGACACTCATATTGTCCAAGGGACAATGAATTTGAACGATTTCAATGATTATTTTGATGTCGAGCTTGAAAGTGACAATGTAGATACTATTGCTGGTTATTATTTGACAGGTGTGGGAACTATTCCAACATCTGAGAAACTCAGCTATGAGTTAGATAGTGGAAATAAGCATATCACCTTGACAAATGACAAGGTAAAAAATGGTCGTGTCACCAAGCTTAAGGTTCAAATCCAAGAACTTGAATCAGAAGAAGAAACTGAATAAAACAAAAGCTTTATCAGAGAAAACTGATAAAGCTTTTTAAGTGTAAAAAAGAAAAGACTCCTAACGGAGTCTTTTCTTT
>NZ_JALIGG010000012.1:0-413 GCF_024764965.1 Scandinavium tedordense
GTAGCAGGGTGCGGATATGAGCGCCGTCAACGTCGGCGTCCGCCATGAGGATGATCTTGTGGTAACGCAGTTTGTCCAGATCGAAGTCCTCGTGGACGCCGGTTCCTAACGCGTTAATGATCGACTCAATAGTTTCCGAACCCAACGCGCGGTCGAGGCGGGCTTTTTCAACATTGAGGATCTTTCCTCGCAACGGCAGGATCGCCTGAATACGTGGATCACGGCCCTGAGAGGCCGAACCACCAGCGGAGTCGCCCTCCACAATGAAGATCTCGCACTCTTCCGGGCTGGTTGAGGAGCAGTCCTTGAGTTTGCCGGGCAGTGACGTCGACCCCAGCAGGCCTTTCCGGTTACGGGCCAGATCGCGGGCCTTGCGAGCGGCTACGCGAGCCTGGGCAGCGGCTTGTGACTTT
>NZ_JALIGG010000011.1:0-409 GCF_024764965.1 Scandinavium tedordense
ATTATGTCGCGTAGGTCTAACGACCGAAACCTATGTCTTTTGTTAGCGTAGCCACCGGCCAGGCCGGTACGGACGCCGGGATGGCCCTGGCGCGACCTATGCGGTTAGAATCCGCGGCCTTGCAGGCGGATACCCCGAGCTTCGCTCGAGGGTGTCGCGGGTGCCGTGCCCGAAACCTGCAATCGTCAGCTCCCGGCGGTCCAGCCTGCCGCCGGGTATAAAATCGAGAGACGCGCTGTTGCGCCTTCAGGTGTAGCGACTATGACGCACATTTCCGAACGACTCCTGGTCCAGGCCCACCTGGCCGCCAAGCAACCCCGCGTGTTGAGCGAGCAGGAGAGCGCCGAGCATCGCGCGGCGATCGCGGCCGAACTGAAGGCGCAGAACGCGGTACTGGTGGCGCATTACT